>JBHPEY010000022.1:0-30233 GCA_042576705.1 Nanobdellota archaeon
TGAAAGGCGATGTTGGTGAGGAGCTTGTGATAGAGAGGCCTGAGAAATGGGGCGGTAATCTTGTGTATAAGACATACGAGGAGCTTGAGAAGGACTTTGTCGAGAAGAAACTGCATCCCATGGACCTGAAGACAGCCCTCGCTGCTGAGATCAACAAGCTTCTTGAGCCTATACGGCAGAAGATGGCGGATAAGGAAGAGCTGATCAAGAGCGCCTATCCAGAATAAGCTTTGAAATATTTTGTTTATTAATTCTTCTTACTTGCTTATCACAATCATGGTGTGATTCTTGTCAAGGTACTTGTTTCTTGCCCTGATTATATCTGCTTTTTTCACTTTCCTTATGTCTTTAAGATATTTGTCTGCCAGTTTCGCGTCCTTGATGAACTCCCAAGCGGCGAGTGAGTCGGCCATCTTCTGGGAATCTTCCTTGCTTATGAGCTTGTTTCCGATTATGCTCTCTTTTGCGGCTGCCAGTTCCTTGTTTCCAAGGTTGTCCAGCTTCTTTATCTCATCCAGTATGATCCGTTTGGACAGTGCAAGGTTCTTCTTGTCACAGTTAAGGTAGAATACAAAGAAACCATAGTCCTTTTTGCTCTCATGATAAGTACCTACAGAGTATGCCAGGCCGCGTTTTACGCGTATCTCTTCGTTTATCCTGCCTGATAATCCTTTGGAGAACACTGCGCTGATGACGTCGAGAACAGGGCTGTCCTTGTGGGTGCGGTGGACTGTCTTGTGACCAAGGAGAGTGTATGCTTGGTTGATGTCCCGCTTCTGCCGTTTGATCGTGGGCTTTTTATCCTTTGGTTCTTTGGGCCGTTTGACTGCAGTTATCTTGTTTTGTTTCATGTCACCAAAGAAGCGCTTTGAGATGCTGTTCAGGTCTTTCACATCTCCCACTACTGAAAGTATCATGTTATTTGGCACATACCATCTCTTGTGGTAGGTCTGCATCTTAGCTCTTGTGATGCCTTTTACTGATGCCATTGTTCCATATACTGGATTCTTGGTAGGATGTCGTTTGAAAAGGCTGCTTTCGAAGAGTATCCACTGGTAGTGTAAGGGTTGATCAGTGGTCATCTTTATCTCTTCGAGGATCACTCGCTTCTCCTTGTCGAATATCTTATGATGGAATGCAGGGTTCTTGACCATGTCTGAGATTATCTCAAAGCCGAGCATAGCCTTGTTCTTGGGAAGCTTCATGTAAAAGAAAGTGCGTTCATTGGAAGTTGCGGCGTTCATATCTCCACCCACGTTCTCAATGGTCTCGCTGATCTGCTTTGCCGTGCGGGTCTTGCTGCCTTCGAAGATCATGTGTTCAAGGAAATGGGATATCCCTGCTATGCTTTTTGATTCGTTGTTGGAACCTGTACCAATACTGATTTCAATAGCCACTGCGTCGGATTTCCTTGGCTCGTGGATGACTGTCAACCCGTTTTTCAGCTTGAATTTTCTCATACAGGGGACAAATTATTTAAACTATTAAAAGCTTGTCAATTATACGATGAAAATCAAACAGTTCCAAAAAGAGATGAGACAGAACAGGGTCGGGATGTCGCTGTTCTTCAGCATTGATGGGGATAATGTGGACCCTAATCTGGTGTATTTTTCACAGTATACTGGTTTTGGTGCGCTGGTTATCACGCAGAGCAAGGCGTTTCTTGTGGTGCCTAAGGCAGAATACGTGCGGGCTAAGCGGACCAGCAAGGTGCGTGTTGTTGCTGCAGAGAAGGGGTTCCTTGAGACCATCAAGAAGACAGTGCGTGGGCGTTTCAAGCGTGTGGGGATTGACAAGAATAGAGTGAGCCTTAATTTCTATAAACATATACGCAAGAACCTGCCTGCGAGGTATGTTGATGTGTCTGATATGTTGGTTAGGTTGCGGGCCAAGAAGACTGCGCAGGAAGTGGCTATCATCAAAAAAGCTTGTGCTATAACTGATGAGATCATGCACAAGACTTTCTGGAACTTCAAGAGGTTCTATACTGAGGCAGAGGTGTCTGCTTTCATGATCCATGAGGTCAATAAACGGGGTCTTGGGCTTGCTTTCAAGCCTATTGTGGCGTCTGGAGCAGGGGCCTGCGAGGCGCATCATGAGCCTGATGCGCGGAAGCTGCGCAAGGGGTTCTGCGTGATTGATTTTGGGATAAAGTATAAGGGATATTGTTCTGATATCACCCGGACAATCTATCTCGGGACGCCTTCGCATCGTGAGATATCGCTCTATCACACAGTGCTTGATGTGCAGATGCAGCTTGTGGGGATGTGCAGGGCAGGGCAGAGTTTTATTGGTATACACGAGAAGGCACATGAGCTGTTCGGTGATCGGTCGCAGTACTTTACTCATCTAATCGGGCACGGGATCGGGACAGAGATACACGAGAATCCAAATCCCAAGAAGACCCCTCGTCGGCCTGTTACAGAGCTGCTTGATAACAGTGTGGTGACTATCGAGCCAGGGCTTTATTATCCTAACCGTTCAGGGATACGGATAGAGGATGATGTGCTGGTTACCAAGAAGGGGCCTAAAGTGCTGACCCGGACTGGGAAGAACCTGTTGATTGTGAAAAGAAGGTAGTGAATAAAGAATAAAAAATTGTTTTTGACCTATAGCCTGAACCTGCCGTTCTTCTGGACTACCTTGCCGTCTATGCGGAGCTCTCCACCGCCGCCTACTGGTCTCAGGTCCTTGACAATGTCCCAGTGCAGTGCTGACTTGTTCTGCTGTTTCGGGTTCTTTTTGCAGCATTCAGGATAGGCCATTCCCAGTGCCAGATGGATGGTGCCGCCTATCTTCTCGTCGAAGAGGAGGTTCTTGGTGTATCTTGTTATGTTGAAGTTTACACCGATGCCCAGCTCTCCGAGATAGGATGATCCCTGGTCAGTCTTCAGCATGGATTTCAGGAACTTCTCGTTCTTTGTGGCTGTGGCTTTGACTACTTTTCCTTTCTTGAACTCGAGATAGATGCCATCAACCTCATTGCCGCCTCTTATTGCTGGGTAGGAGAATTCTATATGGCCTTCTGTGCTGTATTTTTCAGGGGCTGTGAAGACCTCGCCGTCGGGAATGTTCTTGTCACCCTGGATGTTCAAGGCGTTCATGTTCTTTATGCTCATTGTGAGGTCTGTGTTCTTGCCTATTATGCGTGCTTCCTTGCCTTTGTCTACTATCTTCTTGAGCTTCTCATACTTCCTGTGGAGCGCGTTGTAGTCTATGTTGCAGGCATTATAGAACCAGTCTGTGTATTCTGCCAATGACATCTCTGCTTCCATCGCCAGTGCGTTTGTCGGGAAGTCGCAGCAGACCCATCTCTTTGTCATGCGGACCTTTGAGATGGGGTTCACTGTCTTGCTTCTTATGGCAATCTTCTTTGGGTCTATGTTTGAGAGTTCTCTTGTGTTTGAGGTCCCCCATATGCCTATGAATACGTCGGATCTCTTTGATTCGAACAGGGCTACGTCTGGGAATTTCCTCAGCTGTTCAGGGGATGTGTGCTTGTAGTACATCTGGCTCATGCCCTGCAGGTGGGCGTGTACTGAAGGGTATGCACCTTTCTTCAGGCAGAGTTGGTAGACTTCCTTGATCAGAGGTTCGCCTATTACATCTCCGTTGATCACCACCTTGTCGCCTTTCCTTACTTTGGTGGAATGTTCTACAAGGATGCTTGCCATCTTTTTTATTCTTTCATCGACCATGGTGGCAGTATCAAGAGAAGCTGTGTATATAAAGTTTGTTGTCTATTTTGTAGTGGGGTTTGCTGCAGAGTATTGCGCCTTTCCACTATCGAGGGGGTCGCCTTCTTAGGGGAGGCGGGTGGGCCAGTAAGAAACAGCAGTAGTTGCAAATCCGCATGCCGTGCTCGTAGAGCGCGGTATCCAAATCGGATTTGCCCTAAGTGTTGCTACGGTAAATTCGCCGTGCGGCGAAAGAGTTCGAGCATAGCTCGAACCGACCCCCTCACATAAAGGCGCTGAATGCGCTTCTAATTCACGATGTGGCGCTTCAGGTAAAGAAATTATATAGAAAGGAGGCCTTCGGCAACAAATAATGACAAAGAGTTTGCAGAGACCCGGTGCCTGGTAGCAGTGGATTAGACATAGTGATTGCGCTGCCTTGTTTCTTCTTCTTACCTTAAAAACAAAATCTTTAAATAGGGTTGTGGCTTTTTTTGGGGTATTATGGTTTCTAGACAGGCAGCTGGGACGCGAGTAGAAGGGCATGAGAAAGAGATACTCGGCAGCGTCATCGCAGGGTATACAACAGACATACAGACGCTTGAGGATGAGAACAGGCTCCTAAAGGAGACTGTCAACAACATGAAACGGGAGCTTGAGAAGTTCCACCACCCACCACTTCTTGTGGCCGAGGTCAAGGACCTTATTGAGGGCAATGTGCTGTTGAAGCTTAACAATGGAAATGAGTTCTATGTGCATGCTGCCAAGGATATCGGAGACTTGATCCCTGGTGACTCGGTGCTTGTGGAGCAGAAGAACCTTACAGTGCTGCGGAAGATACCACTCGCAAAGTCATTCAATGTGGAGAAGTTCGTGATTGTTGAAAAGCCTAATACAACATGGAGCGATGTGGGCGGGCTTGAAAGGCAGAAGAACGAGATACAAGAGGTTGTCGAGCTGCCGCTGATGAAGCCAGAGCTGTTCAAGAAGGTGGGAATACAGCCCCCTAAAGGAATACTTCTTTATGGCCCTCCGGGAACAGGAAAGACCCTGCTTGCAAAAGCAGTCGCTGCAGAGACCAACAGCACGTTCATAGAGGTTGTCGGTTCAGAGCTCGTCCAGAAGTTTATCGGGGAAGGGGCGAAGCTCATCAAGGAGATATTTCTGCTGGCGCGTGAGAAGGCACCAGCAATCATATTTATTGACGAGATGGATGCGCTCGCATCCCGGCGTATAGATGTTGGCACCTCGGGAGAGAGGGAGGTGCAGAGGACGTTCATGCAGCTGCTTGCAGAGATTGATGGGTTCAAGCCGCTTGATAATGTCAAGATTGTCGGCTGTACAAACAGGAAAGACATACTTGACCCTGCTGTGTTAAGGCCTGGGCGGCTTGATCGGCTGATTGAGATACCAAATCCTGATGCTGAAGGCATCAAGGAGATATTCAAGATACATACACGCAACATGAAGCTCGAAAAGAAACTCAAGCCTGATAACCTGTTTAAGCTGATGAAGGAATTCTCTGGGGCAGAGATACGGGCGTCTTGCACAGAGGCAGGGTATTTTGCCATCCGAAGCAACAGGTATGTTGTGACTGAGAAGGACTTCAAGCAGGCAATCGAGAAGGTCAAGCAGGAAGAGAATCTCGAGGGCGATGATTTCATGCGGATGTTCGGTTGAATCTTTTACTTGTTCTTTTTTATGAGTTCTTTCATGTGGTTTTCCAGGGTCTTTGACCGTACAAGCCCTTGTTCTTCGCAGAGCTGCGAGAATTCCTGGTATACTGATTCATCTATGAGAAAATTATACCTTCCTTTCATTGTCTTTGACTTTTTCTGAGCCATCTTGTATTATCCTTTATGCCTCTTGATGAGTTCTTTCATGTGGTTTTCCAGGGTCTTTGACCGTACTAGCCCTTGTTCTTCGCAGAGCTGCGAGAATTCCTGGTATACTGATTCATCTATGAGGAAATTATACCGTCCTTTCTTTGAGTTCTTCTTATTGTGCATCTTATCGTATATTTTCCTTTAATTCCTCTAGTTTCCGGTCAATCTCATCGATCTTCTTGTCTGTATCTGAAGGCCCCGTGTCTATTTTCTTGGGTTTGGGGGCTACTGCGGGCATGTCTTTCACAGGCGGTCTCTTTCCAAATGCCTTTACTGCACTCATGATTAGAATTATTACAAAAACAAACAAGATTAAGATAATCGGGATGGCTTTTGACCAGATCAGACCTGTATCAGCAGGCTTTTCTGCCTCTGGCATGATTGGATCTACCCATTCTTCTGTTGTTTTTGTCTTCTGAAGCAGCTCTTCCCTGATGCTTTCCATAACATCCTCTGCAGACTCGTTACCTGTGACTATTGTCATGCCTTTTACCGATAAGATGTCTGGCTTGACAGTAGGGATTGGCTTGATTGTCTTCGGCGGTCCGATAGGCCCTCTTACCCTGATAGCAAATGTGGAGAACCCTGGTGATGAGGTGTCGAAATAGTAATTATTTGTGTCCTGCTCAACAAGCGCGGTGTCAAGATCTTCCCAGGAGCCTCCAGAGAAACGGGACACTACAATATCCTCTGGTCCAACCTTCTGGCCTTCGACCCAGCTCTTTGGCACAGCAACCCTCAGCGTTGCCTTGTCTATTACCTTGTTGTAGATGTTCACTGTGCTCGCTTCGAAATATCGATATACCTTTGGAGGGATGTGTTTGATGCTTGCGGGTCTGCTGTCAAGAGCGGTTATCTGGACTGCAGCATCCTTCACGAACGAGTTCAATGCTATACTGACCTGCTTTACAGGATTATCCGGGTCCTTGACACTGAATGACTGGATAGTACCGGCTGATGCGTGCAGGATGACGTGTTTCACAACATCATCACCCTGGGTCGTGTAGCTCGATGTTCCGCCTCCACCTCCGCCACCTCCTGACGTCGGTGTTGGGGCAGGTGTGGTTATCTTGGTGACGGGCGGCAGCGTGGCAATCACGTATGATACTGAATTCTGACCAGGATTTATATCCCCTTCAACACCCGGGATGTTTGCCACTATGATCTTCTCTTCTGTATCTGCGTAGGTATAATTGTCAGGGATGACAAAATCAATGTAGACTGGAACTGTCTTTGAGGTGTCATCCAAAAGAAGCACGTTGTGCAGCCAGCTATCTGTCGACCAGCCATTGCTGCCTGACTCGACATCGTCTGAGAAACCCAGCTCTTCTATCGATATGTCATCGACAAACCACCCCCTTTCAGCATAAGCATCATCAGTCACGTACCTGAACCTCAGCAGGGTATTGTTACCTGTGAAGGGAGTGAGATCCATTGTCTCCAGAGACCAGCTTGAAACCGTCCCTGTGTAAGCATGCGCGCCTGGAACTCCAACATAGGCGCTTCCATCCCTAAATGTGGTGGTGCTCGTGCCAGAAAGCTGGGTCCAGGTGCTCCTGTTATCGGTGGAGACCTCAACATAACCGAAATCCCAGCCATATTCTATATTGTACTTTGTGTAGAACTTCAGCGTCGCAGAACTTACCCCTGTCAGGTCAAACTCGCGCTCCAGATACACATCCAGCGTGTCAACCTTTGTAGAATACCAGTAATGGTCTATCCTGAATGTAGCATAGGGTGCCAATGTCCCGTTGAAGTCGAAGTTGACGAAAAAACTGTCGTTCAGGCCTTTTGTCACGTAGTATTTTATGCTGGCGGTCTGGTCAGCTGTGTAGCTGAGTCCATCCTCAAACGTACCCAGTCCAAGCGCATAAACGGATTGCGCGCTGACTAAGACAAACAGGAACAACAATACAGTCTTCATCATATTAGTATGTCTCATTCTGTTCACACATGACATAGGTAGTGGAGTACTTCCCGCCTGCGCCCTCGTCAGTCGGAACCTCCAGATTTAAGTGCAGGTTGAGGGAGTCTGAAGCATTCTCCCATCTCAGACCATGATATGATTCAATAGGAGATGTGCTTGAGTTGGTCATGTTCACCCAAGCAGAATCCAGGGCCCAATCATAGGAACCAGGTTCCAGTACGCCTATCATGAATTGATAATACCTGTGGGGCATGGGTGGTTTTGAATTGTCCACCCAAAGCGGTGTCGAGTATATCTTTCCCTTTGAGCGAAGATTGCCTGTATTCTCAATAACATAAGGTGGTGGGTGGTTGTCAAGGGTGTCGTTGATATGCGAGCCAAGCCCCCAAGAGTCGCATTTATCCTGGTCAGGAAATATGCACATGCTGCCGAAATCAATCTCGTCAGTGATCCGTGAGCAGGAGGTTGTGGGAAGGATCCTGAACGTGCGTGTCGTGCTCCAGATGCTGATGTTATGGGTGTCATCGGCCCGTGCGCGCCAGGAGTATTCTGTGCTGAAATTGAGGCTTGACGAGTTCCAATACAATGTGTTTATCGTGTTTTCCGAGATGTTGGCCTGGGTGAGCTCTGGCGAGCTGAAGTCAGGATTGTCGTCGACCTGGATCTCGTAGGTCACACTGTCTGATAATTTATGCTCTGGATTTGTCCATCCATACTCAGGGTTCCTGGAATCCGTGACTATCTCCTCGTCGGCTGGTTGGGAGAGTATGGGTGCGCCGATCCTGTAATCCGCCCTGTTGGTCTCCGGCCCGTAATCTGTGACATTCCCTGAGACATTGCCGCTGTTCGCTTTGTTATACGGGTAGTCAATACCTATCTCGCCGTAGCCATCACCGTCTATGTCAAATATCTTCAGATGATCTATGCTTCCCCAGTTGTTTCCGCGGGGTGTGCTGGAAACAGTTGTGTTGAACTGGTTTCCTGCTGTGTCACTGAATGCATTGTATGCCTGATTGCTGTAGATGTCATTGTAATACACAAGGTTACCTGTGGAGTTGGTCAGATAGACGCCATTGGTATTGTTATAGAGTGTGTTCTCTTTGATGGTGCTGTTGGTGGTGTTGCTGAACCTGATTCCGTCGGTGTAGTTGGTGATTGTGCAGTCTTCTGTGGTGACCCCTGACCTGTTGTCTGCGAGGATACCATACCCTGTCATGTTACCTACCAGTACGGTGCCTATGCAGGCAAGCGTGATGTTGTCTGTCTTGAGGTTAATTATCCCATCTTCTGCTGTGTTGTTCAGGTAGAATGTCCCATTGCAGATCCAGGTGTCTGAGGTGATGTTGAGATCGTCTCTTGGGGGAAACCTGCTTGCGTTTGTGTCAGCACAATCACCATAGTATGGATAGGTACAGTTCGTCAGGTTGCTGCCTTCCACTCCATGGCCGTCCCGGTCATCATCCACGCATATCAGTGTCGTGAAAGGGCCCCAATCGTTCACGTATCCTGAGACGTGGCCGTTGTTGGAGTTATTATAAGGATACTCGGTGCCGAAATCACCGAAGCCGTCCCGATCCATGTCATAGATGTTCCTCGAGAGGATATCCTCCCAATGATTGCCGTGTGCTGTGGCGCCGATGGTGGTGTTGAAATGGTTTCCGGCGGCAGGGGCGTTCACGTGCCCGTACCGGTTTTCTGAGAAGTTGTTGTAGTAGAACAGGTTGCCTGTGCTTGAGCCGTCTATGAGTGCGCCCCACCAGCTGTCCAGTATGCTGTTGTTGTAGAACTCATTGGCTGTGCCTGAGTCTATGCGCATGCCGAAATAGTTGTCATCAAATGTGTTTTTGAAGGCGATGTTGCTGTTTGATGAGTCGATATATAACCCATAATAATTGTCTTCAAAGGTGTTGCCATTGAAGGTGTTGTTGTTGCCCTCTACCAAGATGCCTATCTTGTCGGTCACGTTCTGGGCTGTGATGTTGTTGCCTGTGAATGTATTGTTGTATGCCTCGTCGATGTAGACGCCTCTCTGCCTGTTCAGGTATATTGTGTTGCCTGTGAGCGAGTTGTTTGTGGCGCTTCCGTCCAGGTAGAGACCATTGTCGTTATCCTCTGCTGTGTTGGACGTGAAGTTGTTGCTTCTGCCTTCTATCCGGAAGCCATCTGTGTTGTCATAAGCCCGATTGTTGTCGAACCAATTGTTCCTTGTTCCTGCTCCTGTGTCTAAAAGGTAGAATCCGTTTCCCGATCCTGTTGCGTTGTTGTTGTAGAACGTGGCAGTCATGCTGTCTGAGATCCTGAAGCCTGCTGTGGTGCAATTGCTCGCCTGATTTGAGCTTATATTTGCGCTTTCGCTGTCATCTATGAGGATGCCAATATCATATCCTGAGACATTGCATCGATATACTGTCGCATGATCAAAGCCTGTCAGGTTTATCCCGTAACCTGTTGTGTTGCCGATGATGGTTGTGCTGTTGCAGAAAAGAGATGCGTCATCATTGGCGAAGCGGATCATGCTTTCTGTGCCTGCATTGTTGCTTATGTGATATGTCCCGCTGCAGAGCCAGGTATCTGAGCTTATTGTGAGATTGTCATGAGGGGGAATCATGCTTGCGTTGTCGTCATTGCAGTCGTAGCCTGTGTCGTATGTGCAGAGTGAGAGGTCGCTGCTGGAATTCCCGAATCCGTCGCTGTCATTGTCATTGCATGCTGATGCGAGGATGGTCAATGTGTTGCTGCAGTTCTGAGCGCCGTCTCCGCTGCCATTGTTTGGGGTGATGCAGGCCTGCCATACATCACCTGCAGATGTCTCCTCAGACACGATGATATCTGTCCTGTCATTGTATAACTGGTTTATCTGTCCTGTGGAGAGTGACCTGTTGTAGATTCTTACAGTGTCTACTGTTCCAGACCAGTAATGTGTAGTGGTGTTCCCTTCTTTGCCTATGTAGTAATCTCCTGCCCATCCTGCTGGCGAGGCGGTGGTGGTGTTCTTCAGCACGCCGTCCATGTAGATGCTGATGTTGTTCCCATCATACGTGCCTATGATGTGATACCATTCTCCTGGGTTTATGCTGTCAGCTGTCAGGCCGGGTGTTGTATTGCTGTATAGTACTGAGATCCTGTTTGTCGAATCCCTTTCATAATTAAGTGCTAATGTGCGTGTCCCGCCGGACTGGAAGTTGTCCACGATAATCTGTCGTGTGGCATCGCCGGTGCCGTCCCACTTTATCCAGGCTTCGACAGAAATATCTCCAGTAGATGGAGAATAAGGTGTTGAAATGTGACTGCTTCCATTGAACTCATAGGCGCCGAAGCTGTCATGGCCCCCTGTTGCGTTCCATATGATAGAATTGACTGTCCCGTGATTGTTATTGCCATAATCCCTTGTCCAGTTGCTTTCATTCCCTGTGTCGCTCGCTTCGAACTGTAGGTTCAGGGTGGTCATGGTGGTGCTGTTAATGTACCAGTTGGTGATGTTCTTTACAGGGCTGCTCGTGTCTTCTATAGTCCAGTGGAGTGAGAGGTCTTCTGTTGTGAAGTTGGTGCCGCGGGAGGAGTTCAGGATGACATTCGTGCTGGCTACTGTAATCTCTATCCTTTGACTGGACTGCGTCCTGATTATTGGTTGTTCAGGTGCTGGTTCTTCAGGTAATTCTGTGGTGTTTGAGGTCTCATCTGCTGTGTCTGTGTAATTTGTTGTGTCTTCGGTCAGGTTAGTTGTCGTGTTGGCGGGCAGGGTCAGATTTTCTTCAGGGATATTGACTGTCTGGTTGGTTGTTGAGCTGTTTGTGATGTTTATGGGCTGTTCAGGACCGGTCTCATTTGTCTGGTTGTCTGTTGTGTTGATCACAGCATGTCCTGTTATCTCTATGAAGCCAGAGAAGTAGGAAAGGATACCTATTATGAGAATCGCACCTATCAAGAAAGGCGCTGTTGGGATATTCTCTTCTTTTGGATGTGTTGTTGCGGCCACTGTTGTGTGTATTTTGTATGTATTAATACACACGTCTATATAAATGCTTTTATATGATAAAACCTGTCCTAGAGTGCTTTAAAAAGCAAAAGGGCTTTTCTGCCACCATAACAAATAAATACCAGTTGCAGTTAAACAGCAGCATAAAAATAGGGGGTATAAAGATGAGGCTTACTCTAGCAGAACCGAACTACCTAAAAGACAGTGTATCCATAATCTCAGAGCTTGTCAATGAGGCTTCTTTCAAGATCAAACCAAACAGCATGGAGCTTGTGGCCATGGATCCGGCCAATGTGGCGATGGTGATATTCAAGCTTCTATCCAGCGCTTTCACAGAGTACAAGGTTGAGAAGGAGACAGATCTTTCGATAAATCTTGCCAATCTCAAGCAGATCCTGCGTAGGGCAAAGTCATCTGACAGCCTTACGATGGAGATGGAAGAGGACAAGCTCAAGATAACGCTTGAGGGAGCATCCAAAAGGACATTCTTTTTGCCTATCATAGACCTTGAGGAAAAGGAACAGAGGGTGCCAGACCTACATTTCCCTGTCACAATCAAGACAAAGACAGATATCCTGAATGATGCTATCGACGACGTGGATGTTGTGGCTGAGTCTGTGAGTCTTATCGTGGAGCCAAAGAAGATGACTGTGCTTGCGGAAGGTGATCTGAGCAAGGCGTGTGTCGAGATACCATCCAAGGATGATACAATCATTGTTTCTGATACACCTGATAAGATCAAGGCCAAGTATTCTATAGAGTATCTGAAGAAGATGATGGCTGCCGGGAAGCTCAGTGACGACGTGACAATCCAGTTCAATAAGGATTATCCTCTGAAACTGGAGTATAAGTCTGTTGATAAGGTGTTCTTGAGCTTTATTTTGGCGCCGCGAGTCGAGAATGATTAAGTAATTATTTTGTTTTTTCCTGATTATTTAACTTTTGCATCGGCTCTTTCTGTGTGTCCGCATTTTCCACATTTGTATAATACTACATGATCCTCGTCGGTGTACCATACGCCTTGTTCTATGAGTTCGGCTTTATTGTGTCCGCATTTTGTGCAGGTGTGGTTGTGTACAGCGAGGATGTTTCTTTGGTCTGCGACTCCTGAGCCTTTCTTTTCGGGTTGTTTTCGCTTTTCTGTGAGAATGGTGTTTGTTTCGGGTTTTGTCGTGATTCCGCAGTTTGGACAGGTGAAGATTACTTTGTCTTCTTGTTTGGATGGTTTCAAGATTGATTTGCATTTCGGGCAGAACATGATTGTGGAATTGTTGGAGTTATTATATAAAGATTATGGGGGGTTGCGCTTTAGTAAAAGGAAAGATATATGGAAAAGGCCTGCGGCGCAACTAATGACAAAGAGTCCGCAGCGGCTTGGTGCTTGGTGGCAGAGACTCAGACTTCTTGGTTGGCGCTTAAATCTTATCCTTTACTGTCTTCCATGTCCTCTTCATCACGCTCAACCAACCTTTGCTGAATGATGGCCTGTGGAGTGGGTGGCTCATCTGCTTTTCCAGTGAGACCTTTTCAAGATAATTCTCCAGCTCTTCCGGCAGGATCAGTCTCTGCTTTTCTGAGAAGACCATGCTGCCCCAGAACCTCAGTTGCTCGTATGTTACCTTGGACATCTGGGCCAGTGCCAGCTTCACTCCCAGGTTGAAGCTTTCAATATGCTTCTTCTGGGTCTCTTTTGCCAGTCTGTCTATCAGCTTTCTTGTCTCTTCTACCATGGGCGGGACATTTGAGATTGTCTCGACTTCTCTTAACAGCGCAGTTGAGCAGATCTTAGAAATATTCAGCTGGTCCTTGTACATCCTGACGCGCTCTAAAGTCTCGTCGGGAATATGGATTGATATCTTTGCCATTGTCGCGAGGCCTGGATGGGCTTTTATAAAGGTATTACCTGTATATACAAGTGATAATATAAAACCGTGAGTTTGTTTTTTTTATCATACAGAGAAATGCCACAGGTGTTACTAGTATTCCATAAAAAAATATTTCTTTAGGTAATACTGTATATACAAGTAATACCTCTGGACGGGTTTTGGTGGGGTGTTTTTAGTTGGTTTTTGCACACAAAAAGTTCACTATTTTTTTTGATTCAATTCTATTTCATTTTTTCCATTATTTTTTTCTGGAAATCATCACGGGATTCTGCAGAAAGATTTATATTCTCGAAAAGTTATATAGTAGACTATAGTTGCGAAGATTTCCAAGATGTGACAGTGACGTGAAAATTTCGACAACAGTGGGGGCAGGGATTACGATGACTCATGCTCCTGATCATGCGGTCCTTGAAGAGACTGGGGAAAAAAGAGGCGAAGAAAGGGCTATCACCTCGCTCAAAGAAACCCCCCGAAAAAAATATTAAATCCGCCCTCGATACAGACTTCTTTCTGTTCCTTAAGAGATACAGCACAAATGAGCGCTATAGCGACAAGGATAGGCATCAAAAGGTCAAGATAACGTCGTCTGACCGGTTTGAGGGCTGTTTGCTCAAGATAGTCGAAAAGATTTCGGGCAAGAACGGGGAAAACATGCTGTTCTGCGGTTCGATCGATGGTGTTGATGAGGTCCTGAGCGCGTATGCGAATATCTCCGTCGAGAAACCTAACTTCTTTTCCATATTCTTTGACATAAACCCATATAAGATAGACTATTTCACGTTCCGATTATGGCTCACGCAGGTGTCTCCTACAAAGGAAGAGTATCTCCGGAACCTGTTCTTCTACCTGCAGGGAGACAAGACGGCGACTGTGCCGTATCTCGTCGAGAAAGCTGCCCGGAACCGCGTAACAAAAGAGCTCCATGCAGACTATATCATACAGCTGTTCAAGCAGCAGCTTCCGGATGTGCTGCCATCACTCAGGCAATACATACGCAAAGGAGTGAACATACTCAATACGACCCGTGACGGCATCCTTCACTACCGCGGGCTGGCCAAAAAGCTGCGAAAGAACATGCAGCTGAATCCTGTTACCCATTGGCTCATCGACGACAAGTTGTACGCCTGCGTGAGGGATGCCTGTGCACGCAACCGCATCAAGATCCTGCAGGCAGATCTCAACAGAAGAGGGAAGAAACAGCTGCTGAGCATAATAGAGAAGACAAAGATAGATCCTGCTGTGCTTTATCTGCCGAAAGGAGTCAAGAAATTCAAGGGAAGCGCAGAGCTCGTCGAGCTTTTTGATGTCCGGATAGACACGCGACCGCCTCAGAGGAGAGGGGACAAGCACAGGGTGTGGCATTTCCTTGATCCTGAACGGTTCTTCACCACGCCCAGGTTCAAGCATCAGGGAGAGCTGTCCAACAAGCAGCTCATGATGCTGACTGATGATTACAAGAAGAGGTCATACGTCACCAAAAGGTCTGATGGGAGTTGCAATGTGCTTCTCGTCGGTGATGTGCCTTTCGGCAGGCTGTACCTGGATGAACGCTCAAATGCGTTCCTCAAGAAGGTGCAGGACTATGCCAATAGATACAAGGTCCAACATGTCGCGCTCTGCGGGGACGTGCTTGACGGGGAGCATGCACGCGAGAAGCGGAAGCTCGCGCTCCTGCAGTACCTTTCAGACGAACCACTGCCTGCCATCGAAGAGCAGTGCAAGATGGCATCACGTTTCATCTCGGGATTCAAGGGAGATGTATACTCAGTAGCTTCAGATGGCGACTGGGACATAATAGAAGAGAAACAACGCGAACTCATCAACCAGAAGGAATTTCAGTATAAGATAGAGAAGAACACCAGCCACATACCTGACAATGTACGCAAGAGCCTTCGGGTAGAGGCGATGTTCGAAGCAGCGAAGGAATACTACGATTATGTCGAAAGGCAGATAAACCTGTCAGAAAAGATAGGTGACTCTCTGGACCTCCGTTTCGACACAGCGAACGTACGGATAACGCATATAAGCATTGGACAGTATTTCCGCCGAAGCCTATCCAAGTCGGTAGGCGTCAAAGAACAGCAACTTATCAACCAGGTGCTGGCCGTCCATGACCATGAAGAGGAAAAGGACGTCCAAATAAAGGTCAGCTCCCATGATAATGTGCTCCAGGCCCATATGGAAAGCGACAAAACACTCAACCTCCGTGTACCCTCCCTTGAATCCCCCACCCAATATGACTCGATACCTGTGCAGTTGCGGAGTGCTGTGCAGGACATGATGCACAAGGCCATATCAACCAGGGGGAAGATACCTTTCCTTTCGTCGTGCAAGGTAGAGGTTACTGATGATGGTCGTATATTGCTTACGATCATCAATGAGAAACTGCTTGACATGATAGAGAAGTACAAGAACTCACAGGCAGAGGAGTATCTGATATTCACTCTGACTGATGTGCATGTCGGTTCTATAGTACATCGTTATGATTATCTTCTGAAATACCTCGATTATGTCAAGGAGCAGTCTGCTAAGCTGCAGAAGAAGCCTAATATGAAGAAAGTGGGACGAATCGCTTTATTCAATGGGGATATCATCGAGGGGATAAACTATCCTACTGCGATGATGCGGAACGCAGCGACTAAGCTGGTGATACCTCAGACGCAGATGGCGTGCGCGCTTGAGCTGTTGAAGCCGTTCTTCTTCACTGAGAAGGATGGTCAGATCCGGCTTGATGATGATATCGAGCATGTGGTGTTGACGCATGGCAATCACGAGTACAATTCAGGGTTCATACACAGCGGGATGATGGCAACTGAGACTATCTATCAGTATTTCAAGGCGCACATGGAGCGGGAGCATGATGCAGCCACTGTGCGGCAGAAGCTGATGTACAGCCTGTTTGCCAAGCTTGACAATAAACGGACCCTGTTCAGTTCAATAGGGGCGTTTTCCAAGCTGGGATTGAATGTGCACATGATGCATTCCTATGGCGGTCGACCTAATGCTGCCACTGCTACACCGCCGCAGGAGAGGTGGGTTACAAAGATCGGTCCGCTTGCTAAGCCCTGGGATATATTGATTCAGGGGCATTATCATAAGTTCTCCCTGGGGGAAGTGGCAGGGAAGGTGCTGTTGACTTTTCCTTCTTTTACTGAGGTGTCTGACTTTGAGTATGAGCGGGGACTTGATTCTCCGATGTGCGGGACATTGCTGCATCTGAGTTCCAAATATGGGCTAGTTGTCGAGATATTGACCAAGGATTTCCTTGAGAATTATAAAGTCAAGAATCCTATATTCAATAAGTTCAGTCTGAAGGGTTTCTATGATAGTTGTGTCGAGAAGGCGCTTGAGCCGGCGGATCTGAGTCGGTTCAGTTAGTTGTTGTATACTGTGATGAATGTCTCTGCGACAGGTGATTCTCCTATGAACTCGTAGGTTCCGGGAGGCACGTATCTTGCAGTGACCTTGTGGGTGTATTCCCCTTTGGGCAGGTTGCTGGGGAGCTTTACTGTTATCGGGATTGTCTTCTCTGGAATGTCTTTTTCCATGTGTATGAGTGATCCCTGCCAGCTGAAACTGCTGCTCAGGGGGCCGTCTATGTAGAGGAGGACTGTGTAGTCTGATTGTTCGTTGTTTGTGAGTTTTAGGTTCACTATGCTTGCTGGATTATTGTTGTACTGGATTGTGACTGTCCTTGGTTCAAGGTCGAAGTCTATTATCCTGCTGTATAGATATTTGATGTTTTCGATGTCTATCCTTGTGTTGTCCAGCTCAAACAGGAGGGTTGTGTCTTTTTCCAGGTTTTCCATGTGGCAGGTGTCGTAGCACATGTCCTTGAAAGTGGTGCCTTGTGCTGCATTGCCTTCGAAATAGTATGCAAGGTATCTTCTGTCTGGCTTCTGGACATAAACTGCGGCCTTGCCGTTTCCGTATACAGTGCCTGATAGCATTATTGAGTTTATGTTATTGAGGTCTGTGGTTATTGTCCTTGTGCCTGTTGCTGTGACCTGTAGGTCTTGGTTGTCGTTTGATACTACTGATTCGCTGAATGTCACAAAGCCTGTGAATTCTGGGCCGTGATAGCCTATTATGAATAGGAAGATGGCCATCAAGGATATGAATAAGGTAGTGCCTGCATAGAATTTAGCATCGTGCTTGTGCAAAGGGGGGCTCGGCGCATTCTTGTTGAGCCATTCAAGCTTGTCCATCAACTCTTTTTCTTTGCTCATTTTCCTCTTTTTGTGGTGTTTAGCTTGTTTTTGAGTATATAAATGTTGTGTGATGTGGGCCCTATATTGAGAATGTTGTGGGGCTTGCGCTTTAGTAAAATAAACGATATGGGACGGGAGGCCTGCGGCCGGCAATTTAGTCAGATATTCTTAGATCCTGGATTCGTGGTGGTTTGGCGTCTTCCATCTAAAGATTTAAATATAATATACTCCAATTATCATCTGTAAATATACTAAAAGAGGTTGACAATGGGACTTACTCCCCCTACAAAATATCTGCTGGAATGGTTTGTACGGTATACTAGGAACCGGGACATTGTGTTCAGGAAGATCTCTGAGATCAAGGAAGAAGGGAATGTCGTGGTGGTGTGCCTTAAGGATGGGACGGTTGTGCATTATTATATCGATCCGTTTCCTGATGATATCTCTGAGCTTGTGTCAGGCATCAAAGAGGAGCATGTCGGTGTTGTGATGTACAACTCTAAGGAGAATTTTGGTGCTGTTGTTTCTGCGTGGAAGAAGCTGGCTGCTGTCAAGAATCTTACGCTCTATTTCATCAACCCGTTCTCAAAGCTGGAGAAGAGATGGATCATCAAGCCTTCTGTGCACAGCAGGGTAACTGCACCAGAGGCGCTTGAGGAGGGGCTCAATTCAATGTATGTGATGGTCGAGCCTATATCTGCGAAAGAAGTCGAGTCATTGACCAAGTGATCTCTGTGTTCTTGTCACCACTTGGAACTGTTGATTCCCATATAATAGCCGATATGGTTTATCGCTATGTGCAATAGGGGGACAACTATCACCAGGAACACTATCACTTCTACAGGTGGGATGTAGATTATGGCTATGAACAGCAGGCCACCTATTACGCAGTCCAGCTGGTCCCACGGGATCCAGGGCCTTCCTGGCTTTATTCTGGCGCGTCTCTTGAAGAAGCTCTCTATCAGGTCGCCGAATGTGACGCCGAATCCTACCAAAAATCCTAAAAGTATGGTGTTGTATGCTGTGTAGTCTATGAAGCTTATGCTCCTGAAGAAGGTGTGGTTCGTGAAGAGCAGTTTTTGGAGATATACAATGATGATTGACAGCAATATCGCGAAAAAGAAACCCCTGAAGGTCTTATGCGAACCGAATAAGGGTTTTCCTTTCCATTTCTTCCCCAAGTCTACAGGGTAATTGAGGAAATTTACCTTCTTGAAAAGGACCGGTGCCATGTTTGCAAAGGCGCCTGGCAGTAGCAGGTAGAAACACTTCAGCACAAACATAAAAAATCCTGCGATGATCATCTTCACCTTATCATATAAACTTCTTCATGCGGAACGCGCTTATCATAAGTATAGTCGAGACCAGCAGTATGAACGGGTACCAGCTTGTCAGGCCTATGAAATAGAAAAGAGGCACTATCACACCGTTTGCTGTTATCGGCAGGCCTTCAAAATATTTCATCTCCCTGAGATTGAACCTTGCAAGCCTCAATGCACCTGCTGCAACAAAGACGACGTATATAATCACTGCAAATATCCAGCCTTCTCCTATGTTCTTGGTGGTCTGGAATGCAAGGACTGCAGGAGCGACACCGAATGATACAATATCGCAGAGCGAGTCCAGCTCCTTGCCAAGCTCGCTGACCTTGTCCATGTACCTCGCTATCCTGCCGTCAATGAAATCAAAGAAGACAGCGATAAGCATGAAGATGCACGCGATCTCAAACTCCCTTGAGAGAGCGAAAAGTATGCTGATTATGCCTGACATCAGGTTAAGCATGGTCAGGATATGAGGAAACTCGATCAAACGCAGCATGCTGAAATTCTCTTTGATATTCATTCTCAAAACCTCGCAATAACAGTCTCGCCATCAATGACCTTCTGCCCCTCTTCCACTGACAGCTTCAGTTCAGGCATTATCAGGATGACCTGAGAACCAAGACAGATAAGACCCAGCTCCGCTCCTTTATGTATCTTTTGCTTGGATTTAACAAAGCAACGTATCCTTCTTGCCAGAAAGCCGGCTACCTGGACTATCTTTATCTTCCCTATGTCCTCGTTCCTGATGATGATTTCGTTCTTCTCGTTCTGAAGCGCTATGAGGGAGCCGGCGTCTTTCACTGCGTTCAGGAACCTGCCTTTAGAGTGTTTAGTGCTGACTATGGTGCCTTCTACAGGGCTCCGCTGGAAATGGACATCAAGAGGAGTCATCATTATGACTATCATATATCCTTTCTTCACAGTGTCCTTGACGAGCAGGTTCACCTTTCCAAGGATGCCTTTTGGGATGGTCTCTTTGTTCTTGTTGCCTATATTCAGTATCCTTACTATCCTTCCGCTGGCAGGCGAGACCACTGTCCTGCTATATGGTATTGTGCGCACTGGTTTCCTTAGGAAATAGAACTTGTATAGTATAGTGAATATCGATATGATTATCACAATGGAAAGAATCATCACTGCGATTATTTTCAAGAGCAAGCTATACACCTATATTATCATTCAGCCAGCGTAATGCACAAAATGGATTATCACAGGGCCGGCTATCCCTAGTATTATCCCCACGACAACCTGGACAGGGGAATGGCCTGTAATCTTCAGGATTTCCTGGATGCTGAGTTTCTTCTGTTTGATTATGCTGTTGACTGTCTCGGCCAGCTTATCGACGTCACGCCGCACACCGAATGCATCCCTCACTACAATCACTGTAATCCCTGCTGCAAGGAAGAATATGCTTGAGGTGAACCCTTCAAGCAGGCCGATACTGACTGCTATTGCGCACATCCATGTAGCATGTGAAGAGGGCATCCCTCCTGTGACTACCAGACCGCCCCAGTCAACTTTCTTGTTTCTTATAGAATGGTCGATGAATTTCCAGATTTCGCAGATCAATATCGTTATCATGACAGAGATAAAGATCTGGTTTGTCAAAAGCTCTTTTATCACAATATCACCTTTGTCGCTGTTATTTTTTTGCAAAGCTCCACATGAATTCAAAGTAGTTCCTGAAACCCTCGGAGATGTTATCCTCCCTGATCAGGATGGCGACAGGGTCAGGCCTCCAGGCGACTATGCAGATGTTCCTGCCGTAGATGTTGACTGCGGTCTTTGACTTTATCTTGTCCGGAACAAAGCGGATGTCTGCCAGCGGTATCTTCGGAAGGTAGGGATGACCGCGGTCCGACTCGTTGAACAGGACCCTTATCTTGATCTTTTTCTTGACACGCTGCTTGTCGAAATGAGGGAAGTAGTATTGAAGAACCTCATCTGCGCGGGTGCTTGCACCCCAGATGCAGATCTCCTTCTTTGCATTGTCCAGCTGGTCATCGAAAGCGCTCTTCAGGGCAGCCTTGCCGCGGAAGAACAATGTCTCGTTCTTGCCCTCGTTCATCTGCTGCAGTGCCTTGAGCTCTGGCATGATCCCTTTCACGTCATCCTCCCGTTTATGCAGTATCTCAAGCAGCCTTTCAGGGCTGACTGCCTCAAAGTACTTGCGGTTGTTTGATTTTATGTAGGAAACGAGACCTTTCTGGATGAGCCGTTCAATGGCGTCGTATACAGAGCGCCTGTGGATGCCTGTGTTCCTTGAAATTGCGCCTGCAAGGCTTGCGCCCTGCTCCAGAAGTATCAGGTATATCTTTGCTTCAGACGGGGTAAGCCCCAGCCCTTCCAGTATCTTCTGTTTCATAGAGGGTCAGGTAGAATGTAGATATATAAAGCTTGTGGGTGGTCTGCAACCACAAAAAGAAAAATATGTTTACTCAGCAGTCTCTTCAGGCCCTGATGACGGGACAGCGGCCTTGCTGATGATCATCACATCGCCGATGGACTTGACAAGCTGATGAGGAACGATCACACCCCTGGCAGAGCCCAGGACCTTTGAGAGGTAGGAATTCTTGGTGGCTTTCACGCGCCAGCCATGGATCTTGGTCTTTGTGATTATGCCCTCTTCAACATCGCCGAAATACTCGCCGTTATCTGTGAAGACCTTCATGTCATACGTGTCTGAAATCCGCTCTAGCTTCAGCATAATAATCCCTCCTTTGATGGGTCAATCTATTTGTCACAGCTTTATAAATTTTACTATTGACATGTGGTCTAAACACTATAATATTTAAAACAGAGACGTTTTAAGTAAAACCATGAAGTACAAGAACCTGATGATTGTGGGAACTTCGCACATCGCGAAGCAGAGTATCGAGGAGATAGAGCTGGCTTTCCAGCAGCATAAGCCTGCAGTGGTCGCTGTTGAGCTTGATCGTAAGAGACTGCATGGGTTGATGTCTGAGCAGAAGCCTGAGGTGAATATATCCTATATCAGGCAGGTCGGGTTGAAGGGTTACCTGTTTGCGCTTATCGGCGGGTGGCTGCAGAGGAAACTGGGAAGTGTTGTTGGAGTGAAGCCTGGGGCTGACATGAAAGAGGCTGTGGTGCTTGCGCAGAAATCGAAGGCTAAGATAGCTCTTGTTGACCAGGACATCGACAGGACATTGATGCGATTCTCAAAACGGCTGAGCTGGAGGGAGAAGTTCAGGTTTATTGGGGACCTGTTCAAGTCTGTATTTTTTCGGAAGAAGGCCATGAAGGAGCTGGGCATCGATCCCAAGCAGCTTGACCTTTCCAAGGTGCCTGAGAAAGAGCTTGTCCAGAAGCTGATAAAGCAGCTTGAGAAGAGGTATCCTAATGTGTATGACGTGCTGGTGCGGGAAAGGAATGTTGTGATGGCTAATAACATATCCAAGCTAATGGAGCAGTTCCCTGATGAGCCTATACTTGCTGTGGTCGGGGCAGGGCATGAGGAGGAATTGCTTGATATGATAAAGAAGAGGGTCGAGGGCAAGGTTGATGTTGTGTATTCTCCGACCACTGTTGTTGGCTGAATAGTGCTTTCACTGAGAAAGGTTTATAAATCTCATTCTTTTATAAAGCATCATGCACAGCTGGAGGAACTTTGTCGACAAGTGCAAGCGGTACATGCCGCTTGAGAACTTTGAAAAGAGGGGTCTGCTGATAACCATACCGATACTCGCGTTCATCTTCTCTTTCAGGGAGTGGGGTGTGGAGACATTCAACCCTGCAGCAGGGATCCGGAATTTCCTGATAACGATATTACTTGTCTGTGTCGCGTTCCTGGTGCATGAGCTTTCGCACAGGGTCATCGGGCTCTGGCTGGGATACAGGACGCAGTACAAGGCATGGATAACCGGGCTTGTGATCGGGCTTGTGGTCGCGTTTGTTTCCAATGGTCGTCTGCCTTTCATCGCTACAGGGTCGCTGGTGATAACGCACCTTGAGATCCATAGGTTGGGAAAGGGGTTTCATGACCTTTCGTACCATCATCTTGGGTGGATAGCGATGGCTGCGCCGATAATGAACATGCTGTTTGCTGTGCTGTTGAAGATAATATATACATTGACAGGTATTGGTGTACTAGAGAAGCTGATGATGATAAGCATCTGGATAGCGCTTTTTGACATGCTGCCGATACCTCCGTTCAATGGAAGCCGGACGTTCTTTGGTTCTCGTTACGTTTATGTTTATGTGCTTGGTTCTTTAGTCGGTTGTGCTGCCCTGCTGCATTATGTGAGCGGGTTGGTGTCGATAATATCGTCGCTTGTGCTTGGCGGGTTGGTGCTGGCAGTGTTCTTTATCTTTGTTGATAAGAGATGGACTGCTTGAACTTCTTCTTACGCGGCAAATCCGAGGCCTGCTACGCTTTTTGCTGCGCAAAAAGCTCCGTGCGTCGCCAGGTTCGCTGGTAACTATCTGTTGTTCTTTATGAATGCGCGATAAATTCGCCTTCGGCGAAAGAGTTGCAGGAAACCTGCAACCACCCCGCAGGGTATGTCCCCTGCCGCGCCTATGTATTTTTCTTATGACGGCTCACGAAGGGCGACGGCGGCCTCGGATTTGCCGCTATTAGTTGTAGTTTAGGCCAAGGAGAAAACAGCTTTCTGGAAAAGATATATCACTACTACCCATGTCACGAATGTTGTGAAGCCGAAGAGCATAACAAACATGTAGAGCCCGCAGAGGATGTCAACTAAGCTGGCTATATCTTCCCTGAAGAGCCAGCCTTTTATCACAAGGTATGCCACGAAGATAAGGCCGATGCGCCAGCCTAAAATATCGTAATGCAGCAGTACTGCGCAGACTGCGCATAGAAGATCCATCAACCCCATTAGTTTTACTACCATGCGCTGCTGTGTAATGGAATATTATTTAAATCATTCAGTTTTGGTGTTTCTTATGTTCGGCAAGGTCGGGGAGAATATCTGGAAGTTTACAGGGACAGACAAGAGTAATGTGTATCTTCTGGATGGGAAGAATAAGGTGATTATCGATACAGGCAGTCGTACTGACTGTGATCTTCTTAAGACTTTCATGGGCAAGGCTGTTGATTTTGATAAGGTCGAGGCAGTGATATTCACTCATCTTCATCATGACCATTGCGGGAATTTTGATATGTTTCCCAATGCCCAGTTCTATGCTTCGCAGCAGGAGATAGATGATTTCAATTTAGATAAGGAGGGGACTGTGCTTGATCCTGTTGTTGCGGATATGATATCCAAGATTGAATTGAAGCCTTTGCCTGCTGAGATATATGGGCTGAAGGTGATCTCTACTCCAGGGCATACGCGAGGTAGTGTATGTCTTTTGCATGAGGGGGAGCAGGCGCTTTTTACAGGGGATACATTGTTCGGGACAAAGAGGACAGGGCGTGTTGACCTTCCTACTTCTACGCCTGAAGGGATGAAGGAGAGTATGATGAAGCTTGTTGAGATTCCGTATAAGATATTCTGCCCTGGGCATGATTATGAGTGACCCTTCACTGGACCCATTGGACACGGACGCGTGAGCTATTTAAAGCGTCTTGGCGTATTCTAAGCAATGATGACAGTAAATAATAAAAGAGGGATAATATGATAGAATCAACTACGCGGACGCTGACAGACTGGAAGGATGAGAAGGCTGTGCCCTCTCCGCCTCGTACGATTCCAAGATACAAGATGATGCTCAAGAACATAACACCAAGGCTGTATCAGGAGACGATGATATCCACCTGCGTGGACAAGAACTGCCTGGTCGTTCTTCCTACTGGGCTCGGCAAGACAGTGATAGCTCTCATGCTGGCTTCGCAGAGGTTGAGCTGCTTCCCTAACAGCAAGATCCTGTTTCTCGCTCCTACAAAACCTTTGGTAGAGCAGCACCTGGAGACATTCAAGAAACACTTTGAACTTGAAGAGGGAGAGCTTGCTGTGTTTACCGGGCATGTTGCGCCTGCGAAGCGGGCAGCCCTTTGGAAAGAGGCAAAGATTGTCTTCAGCACACCGCAGGGACTTGAGAATGATATCATATCAAACAGGATAGATGTGGCTGATGTCAGCCTGATGATATTTGACGAGGCGCACCGGGCTACAGGGGATTATGCATATACCTTCGTGGCAAAACAGTATGACCGCAAGGCGCGGTTTCCTCGGATACTTGCGCTGACTGCAAGCCCTGGCAGCGAGGCCGAGAAGATAAATGAGGTGTGTCAGAACCTGTTCATTGAAGGGGTGGAGTTGCGTACGGACGACGATCCTGATGTCAAGCCTTACATCCAGGACATGAACATAAGATGGGTGACTGTTGAATTTCCAGAGGCTTTCAAGAAGACTCATAAGTACCTCAAGGATTGTTATGAGAGCAAGCTTGCTGAGGTGAAGAATCTTGGATATCTCAAGAAGGATCAGATGTATACGGGCAAGACACAGATACTCAAGCTGCAGGGATTCCTGCACGGTGAGATCGCTCGTGGTGATAAGTCGTTTGAGCTTTTGAAGTCTGTGTCATTGCTGGCTGAGGCTATGAAGGTCGAGCACGGGGTAGAGCTTATTGAGACTCAGGGAGTCGGGGCGCTGCTCAGCTATTGTGAGAAGATATATTCTGATTCACAGACGAGCACTGTGAAGGCTGTCAAGAATCTTGCATGTGACCTTAACTTTAAATCAGCATTCATACTTGCAAAGCGCATGGTCGAGGAAGGTGTGGAGCATCCCAAGATGGCTGCGCTGCGTTCTCTTGTTGAGAAAGAGATACGAGTGAAGCCAGACGTGAAGATAATCATATTCAACCAGTTCAGAGACAGCGCAAAGAAGATACATGATATGATGTCTAGCCTTGGCATCGAAGGTAAGATGTTTTTCGGCCAGGCAAAGAAGAACGGTACAGGTCTTTCCCAGAAAGAGCAGAAACAGGTGCTTGATGAGTTCAAGAGAGGAGAGTTCAACTGTCTTGTGGCTACTTCTGTTGCAGAGGAAGGGATTGACATCCCTTGCGTGGATCTTGTTGTGTTCTATGAACCTGTGCCTTCGGGGATCCGTACTATCCAGCGTCGAGGTCGGACCGGCCGCCAGGATGCTGGACGGGTTGTCGCGTTCATGACAAAAGGGACTCGCGAGGAAGCGTACAAATGGAGCGCACACCATAAGGAGAAAAGGATGTATCGCGAGCTTGAGAAATTGCGGACAAAGTTCAATGGGTTCACGCGCAAGCAGGATTCTAATCTTGATAAATTCATAGCACCTGAGATGCCGCTTACTGTGTTTGCAGACTGTCGCGAGAAAGCGTCGGGAGTGATAAAACATCTTGTTGACATGGGCATCTCCATGAACCTGAAGACTCTTGATGTCGGGGACTATATGCTGTCTGATAGGGTATGCGTGGAGTACAAGAAGGTGCCTGACTTTGTGGATTCTATCGTAGATGGAAGGCTGCTGGAGCAGATAAAGAACCTTCGGCATTCTTTTGACAGACCTATGGTTATTGTTGAGGGTGATGAGGACCTTTATTCGCAGAGGAATGTGCATCCTAATGCAATACGGGGGATGTTATCTACTATCATGGTGAGTTATGGTATCCCTGTGGTGCAGACCAAGACTGCTAGTGAGACTGCTTCGCTGATGGCTGTTATTGCCAAGAGGGAGCAGGATCCTGAGCAGAAAACGTTCAGTCCGCATGGGAGTCGCAAGCCCATGACTTTGCATGAGCAGCAGGAGTATATCGTTTCTGCGCTGCCTGGTGTGGGGCCTTTGCTTTCAAAGCCGCTGCTTGAGATGTTCGGCAGCGTGAAAGAGGTGTTGAATGCGAGCTGTGAGGAGCTGAAGTTGGTGGATAAGATAGGGGAGAAGAAGGCTCGGGAGATACAGAGGGTGTTGACTGAGAAATATGAAAAGAAATGATTTTTGTTTTCTTACATTCGCATGCTGTTCAGCTTTGCTATGCGTTTCTTCATCGGTGGGTGTGTGCTGAATAAGGCAAACATGCCTCTTGCTGAGAATGGGTTTGCTATGAACAGCGAGGATGTTGTCTTGTTACCAAATCTTAGTGGGTTCCTTTTGATTCCATGTTCTAACTTTTCTAATGCGCTTGCCAGTGCATGTGGGTTATGGATTGTCCTTGCTCCGGTTTCATCTGCCAGGTATTCCCTTGATCTTGAGATTGCCAGCTGGATGATTAAGGCGATTATTGGTGCTAATATTGCAAGTACTAGGAATCCAAGTATGCCTCCGTCGTTGTCGCGGTCTCCGCCGAAGCCTCCAAAGATCGCTGCCCATCTTGCCATCATTGCTGTGTAGGAGATAACTCCTGCTATTGTCGTGGCAATGGTCTGGATCAGGATGTCTCTGTTCTTTATGTGGGCTATCTCGTGGGCAATCACTCCTTTGAGCTCATCTTTTGTGAGGAGATGCATTATGCCGTTTGTGCATGCCACTACTGCGTTTTTGGGATTTCTGCCTGTTGCGAAGGCGTTTGGTGAGTCGCTTGGGATTATGTATACCTTTGGCTTTGGGATCCTTGCCAGGTGGGAAACTTCTTTTACCATGCTGTGTAGTTCTGGATATTCTGATTGCTTTGCTTCTTTTGCCTTGTACATGAACAGTACTAGCTTGTGTGAGAAGAAATATGATCCTACATTCATTATCATGACTATTATGAATGCGATTGTGAGTCCGCTTGCGCCACCTACCAGTTGGCCTACGAAAAGCAGGACTGCTGTTAGAGCTATCAGAAGTACGAATGTTTTCATCTGGTTTCCAATTGCAGACATTTTATTGTTTCTCCTCAGGATTATCTGTTGTTGATTGTTTATAAGCTTTATGAATAAAAGGCTCTGTCCCAAGTTCGTCCGTGCCTCGAGAGCGAGCTGCTGCTTTAGCAGTGGCTCGCGGGGCTGGACGGAGCTTTGCGAAGCAAAGCGGAGTAGGTGCTTGGGACAGAGCCGTAATAGTGTTCTACTTTTGTATATTGTTGAAGAATGTGTCGATGCCTTCTATGTGGGACAGTTTTGATAGTTTGAACAGGGCTTCTCTGTATTTTCTGTCTATCTGGACTCCTATTCTTGTGAGGTTTCTTTTTAGGTCCATGTAGATGCGTTTGCCTTCTGGGTCGAGGTCTGTCAGGATTATTGCGTGTCTGTGGTGTTTTGCAATGTCTTCTGCTACTGCGTAGAGGGGTTTTGTGAGGGAGATTATCCTTTCTTTTGGGATGCCTATGTTTTCCAGGGCTCTTTTGTCGTTTTTACCTTCTACTATGATTATCTTTTCTGAGGCTTTCAGTTGTTTTCGCCATTCTTGGAGTTCTTTTGTGTTGTCCATTGTGGTTGGTTGCGTTAGTTGCGTAAATGATATAGGAAAGGGGCCTGCGGCCATACTAATGACCAACTGTTTGCAGAGACTGGGTGCTTGATGAGGCCTTGTGCTTGGTCTTTTAAAGCGATTGAATTGTTTAAACATGGGACCATCACGTTTTAAATATGTTTCTGGATTCTTTTGTTTCATGGACCCTGTTACACTTAGTCGGGTGTTGAATCACTATAAGAGGCGTGAGGTGCAGTCGGAGATAGTTGCTGCTGCGGCGCACAAGGAGGCTGTGGGGTCTTTTGGGGGGAAAGGTTATGCTAAAAGGCCTGATGTGTTGGTGTTTCCTAATGATGTGCTGGAGCAGGTCAAGAATGGGGTCACTTCGTTCCATGTCTCTGAGGAGCTTTGGTCTAATCCGCAGATGATATCCGTAAACATGAAGAAGCATGAGTATGATGACATGCGGATCGGATGGGATCTTGTGCTTGATATTGACTGTCCTTTTTGGGAGTTTGCAAAGCTTACTACTTGGCTGTTTGTCCGGGCGCTGCGGGAGTTCGGTGTCGACGCTGTCACTGTGAAGTTCTCTGGCAATAAGGGGTTCCATATCGGGGTTCCTTTTGAGGCGTTTCCTGAGACATTCAAGGATGTCTCGACAAAGGATTATTTTCCTGATGGTCCGCGGAAGATTGCGGCTTTTCTTTTGGATCATATCAGTACAAAGTATGTCAAGGTTGTGGGAGACAAGGTGCAGTTCACTGAGCAGTTCTCTTATACGCTCCAGGAGCTTGAGAGCAAGACTGGGAAAGCGACGCATGAGCTGGTGAAACGGTTCTGTTCAAACTGCGGGAAGAAGACCAAGGATGATATGGATGAGAAGAAAGTGCAGTTCGTGTGTGCGCAGTGTGAGGGTGTTGTCGACGGGGATATGTCTGAGGATTACAAGTCATGTCCTAAATGCAAGGTGCTGATGGAACGGTCTGTGGTTGATCTTTCAAAGAAGTGCTGCAGCCGTCCGGCGCCTGTTGCTACATTTGATCCACTGTCTATTGTTGAGGTTGATACTGTGCTGATCGCTCCGCGGCACCTCTATCGTGCGCCTTATTCTTATCATGAGAAATCCGGGCTTGTTTCTGTTCCCATCCATCCTGATTCCATCCTTGATTTTGAGAAGAGTTCTGCAGAGCCTGATGATGTGGAGTTCGGCAAGCATACGTTTCTTTTGCGGGAGGGTGTTGTGCGGGGTCATGCTGCAAAGCTTTTGCTGCAGGCAGAGGAGTTTGCCGGGCGCAAGGAACGGAGGCTGCGGGATATTGAGGATATGGAACAGCTTGAGCGCAAGGACTCGCGGCGCGAGTTCGAGGATGTGCAGACAGCCATCCCTGAATCGTTTTTCCCTCCATGTATACAACTGATATCCAAAGGGGTCAAGGATGGTCGTAAGCGGGCTGTGTTCTTGCTGATCAACTTCCTATCGAGCTGTGGGTGGGAGTATGATGATATCGAGGAATGGCTCAAGAAGTGGAACTCCCGGAATGCAGAGCCTCTGCGGGATCAGTATTACCTGGGGCAGCTTCGGTATGCCAAGCAGCACAAGAAGAAGGTCCTGCCGCCTAATTGTGACAATAATGCTTATTACAAGAGCTTTGGGGTGTGCAAGCCTGACATGTTCTGTAAATATGTAAAGAATCCTGCTAATTATGCTATCAAGAGGGCGCGGTACGCCTCTAAGCAGGACATGAAGGGGAAGAAGAAGGCTGAGGGTGCTGAGAAGGCTGAAAAGCCTGCTAACAGTGAAGATGTCACTGTTCAGGATTCTTAATCCAAATCTTTATAAACAACCTTGATTCCGATACTAAAAGTTGAAATGAGCGTTTAAACGACTGATTTGATGTTTAAATGTGTTGTTGGAAGAAACGAGCCTGAAAAGCTGCCTTTTCAGTACGAGTTTCCATTTAATGGGCTCTAATTCTCGAAAAGGCTTCAGAAATAGGCTTTTACCAGCTTAAACGCACAAAATGCGTTTTTGAGACCTATATCGTTCTT
>JBHPEY010000023.1:0-29074 GCA_042576705.1 Nanobdellota archaeon
ATGATAGTCATCGCGATAATGGTCCTTGACCTGTGGGGTGTAAACATCGCAGGGCTCTTGGCGGGAGTGGGGATTGCAGGACTCGCAATCGGATTTGCAGTCAAGGATTCACTCTCTAATATCTTTGGCGGTATCTCCATGATCCTTGACAAGACAATCAATGTGGGGGACAAGATAAAGCTGGATGATGGCACTGTAGGAGTTGTGCATGACGTGGCGATAAGGGCGACAAGGATAAAGACATATGACAATGAGATACTCGTAGTGCCTAATGGCGTCATGTCAAACATGAAGATCAAGAACTACAACCAGCCAGACATGACTGCGAGGGTGGTGATCCCTTTCACCGTCGAGTATGGCACTGATCCTGATAAGGTGAAGAAGCTGGTATTGGAAGAGATAAAGAAGTTCAAGGATATCTTGAAAAGTCCTGAACCTGTTGTCAGGTTTGATGAGATGGCGGATTTTGCACTCTCTATGAAAGCGTTCTTCTGGGTCGATGATATCGGGAAGGTCTATCCCAAGAAAGAAGAGGCGACTCGTGCTATCTATAAGCTGTTAGGGAAGAAGAAGATAGGTATTCCGTTCCCTACACAGACTTTGTTTGTGAAGAAGGGGAAGTAGGTAAGGGAAGAGTTTTGTTTTTTTAATTCTTAGTTCAGCTTTGGTGATTGCCTGATATGTTGATGCGGCAATAGAAACAGCAGTAACACCAAAGCTGAGGTAACGTTTGGTAGTATTGGATGGAACAAGCCTGGTGAGGGAAAGCGCAACTGCTTTATGTGTATTCGGTAAGGCAGCAGCGTTTTCTGGTAAAGAAACGATATTGGGAGAGGGGCCTTCGGCCAATCTAGATACGCAAGCAGTCTTAGTCTTATACTTCGTGGTTGTGGCGACCAGGTGCGCGGTGTGGCTTGTTTTGCTTCTTCTTGCTACTTGACATCATGGCAAAGAAATAGCTCTAGCTCTATCTGGCTTTGCTCGTGATATCGCAGAAAACGCCCTATATGCCTCTATCTCATCATCTTAGGATAAAAATAGCGGATGCGGTGGCCGGAGCAAGGAGAAGCGAATGGCCACTGCATCCAGGTGTTGAGAGATGTCTTCCTGTAAAAGGAATATAAAACCTGTGAATGTGTTTTAATATTTATGCTTATCTTTATAAATTATATAAATTTCTGAAATCTTTAATCAAACCGCTGGAAACCCTTCAAAAAGGCCACTTCATGGGGTTTCATACCCCTATCTAGGCCTTCTTCATCATCAAAGTGCTCAGAGTAGACATCGAATTCATGATCCAGGAAGTCATCATCAATCTTTTTAGAGATACGTCTGATTCTTTTCATAAAATTACGCCCCCGCACCTTAAAATTAGACAGGTATAGTATAGCGTAAGTTTTATATATAATTATGCTTTATATTTTATAAACATTATAAACTATATTTAATTTCATAAAATGGGGTTGTGTCATTATATAATCTTGAGCAACAGCTCTATCTACAATACTATTCGGGGGTCATGACAATCAAACGAAAGGTCATACAAATCGCAGGCTCGACTTGTCTTGTCTCGCTTCCAAAGGACTGGATCAAGAGCATGAACGTCAAGAAAGGCGACGAGCTCGATCTCCAGGTGGAGAATGAAAAGGTCGTCGTAAGCGCGGACAGCGACTCCAAGCCCGAGCTCATAAAGGTCGATGTCACAGACGCAGAGCTTTTCGTGTTCAGGTTTCTCGGCGCGATATACAAATCAGGCTACGATGAGGTGGAGATGCGGATAGGTGATAACACCTCGCTCAAGGACCTCTCGCGTCAGATAAACGCCATGCTTCCAGGCTACGAGATCGTGGACCAGCACGGCAGCACCTGCGTGATCAAGAACATCTCAAAAGGGCTCGAGTCAGAGTTCGACATCCTGCTGCGGAAGATATTCCTCATCACCCGGACGATGGCCAACAACACGCTGGAGGCGATCAAGACAAAGGAATACTCTCATCTCAGCGACACGCTCATACTTGAGGAGACCACAAACAGATTCTGCAACTTCTGCGAAAGGCTGCTCAACAAAAGGGGTTACAAGAACACAAAGAAGACCACGTTCGTCTACAACATCGTGTGGGAGCTTGAGAAGGTCGCAGACCAGTTCAAGTACCTGAACAACTACATACTCGAGAAGAAGAACATCAAGATAAGCAAGGAAACGATCGTGATGTTCGAGAAGGTCAACGACCTCTTCAGCACATTCTACGAACTATTCTATAAGTTCGACCAGGCAAAGGTGCAGAAGATAGCAGAGGGGAGGAAGACACTGGTCGCAGAGAGCAACAGGCTGTTCGCGAGCAGGACAACTGACCCTAAGATAGTGCATCATCTCGAGAATGTCGTGCAGATGGTGTTCAACATGACCGGCTCTTATCTCGGAACCGCTTTCTGAAGCATCCCGTCGCGGTATATCGCCGCTATCTTTCCAGAGATCATGCTGATCAGGGACAGGATATAATCCTTATTCTCTTCAGGCATGCCGCCTTCCCCTTTAAGCGCGTCGTATGACCTGATCACCCCTCTCTTGGCATTGCCCAGGGTCCCCATCATGTCGGAGAGCAGCAGGTCCCTTTTCTTGGGCTTTGGTTCCCTTCTCAGTATGAATTCGCAGGGTGTGCCTGACAGGATCAATGACCTGTGGAACAGCGCAGTATAGTAGTCATTCCTGAATGCATTAATGTTTTCCTCGTAATCATCCGCGCTGATCTCCCTGCAGCGGGAGTTCTCCCTTTTGGTCATGCTCATCACGAATGTCTTCAGGTCATTGATGTATTCAATAGGGATGTCGATCCCTTCCTTTTTCACTTTCCGGATCAGGTTGTCGTATGACTGCGGATCCGCGGTGAAGGTGTAACCGTCGATGGACTCCACAAAGTTGTAGAGCTTCCTCACGTACTCGTCAGGATATTCCTTGATGTCTTCCCCGATCATCTCGCGGACGAACGCGTTAGGGTCCTGCTCGAACAGATCGACCATCCTGTTGAAGCGATCCACCGCCTTTGTGTGGGTGTTGAAGAACTCTTCCACCATCTTCAGCTCCAGGGTGTCCCTGCGCTTGCTCACCTTGTTCACGTATCCCCCATAGCAGGCCAGGGTGGCAAGGTCTATCACGGCCGGAAGCTGCTTGACGCTGACAAAATCAAATGCGTACATCTCAAGAGGACCCCTGCCTTTCTTGATCAATGAGTTCGCGTACCACGCGTCCTTGTAGAATGCGTTGTCCAGCCCTGCCAGGTGCTCATGTATCTGCATCGAACAGTTCACGAGGTTGTTCCTGTCATCCCTGCTGATCCCCTCGATACCTGCTGCAGAGAAGAGGCTGTTGAAGCTGTCGACGACCCTTTCGTCGATCCTATGGACGTAATATGAATCCAGCGGGTTCTTTATGCTGTCTGCGAGATGCGTGGGCCCCCATGCTGATATGTATGCGCATTGGCGCGTAGCGTGCACGAACAGCTTTGTCAGGACATCCCTTTTCCTCTTTATCTTCAGGCCGATATCTTTCGGGTCACCCTCTGTCGTTCCCTGCAGCTCATGCAGGTCCTTTAGCAGGAGCCTTACAGCGTCGAGAAGCCTTGTGCCGCTGGTCACGTACTCCCTGTAGAACGCCCAGTTCTTGTTGCCAGGCATCTTGGTAGGGCCCTTGACCCTGGGCTCCTGTACTTTGACAAAACCCATGACCTTTGGAACATTCACGAGGTTGCTTCCCTCAGGCAAGCGGTTCTGGAGTCTCCTGAAGTATTTCAGTATGCTCTCCTCCCGCTCAAGGGATTCCTTCTGCGGGTCCTCCCTCCTGTAGCACTTTGTATTGCCTACAGTGACGATCGAGACATTACTCCTTGAGGGCCTTATCTCTTCTTCAAGAGGGAACCGCCTCACATCCTGCTCGACAGCCATCAGTGTGGGCAGTATTATCTCGGGCAGCGTGGCCTTGGTCAGGATGCGCTCGTAACCCCGCTGGCCTTCCTTTATATCGATCCTTATTATCTCTGACCTCACCGCGCTCCAGATAAGGTCTGGCACGTAGTTGTTCTCAGGACTCATCTTTTTTGCGATATCAAGGAGCTCCAATGCATCATGGACACCCATTGCATTTTTACGTATGCCCATCAATGCCTGCTTGCACAGGGCGGCCATCTTTATCTCGCGATTGATACTCTTGTCCTTTTCCCATTTCCTGATCAACTGATTAAGCTCGTCGAGGGGCAGTGCCGCGTACTCTCCCAGCATCTGATCCACGTGCGGCTCGAGATTCCTGAAGTCAGGAATGGTCGTATTCTCCAGCTCTTTTTCCACCTCTCTCGCATCATGCATCTTCTCAGGCGTGATCATCTCGTCTATCATCTGCAGTTCAACATCAAGCTCATCCTGATCGTAGCTGTGATGGGATATCATATGAAGCAGATTTAAGGTCAGAGGGTCGGGCGGTATCTTGTTGAGACAAAGGTAGTTTGCGTCCGGGAAATCCTCTTTCAGCTGTTCAATAAGATTGAAGTCGGTGAACTGCCCCAGCAGGATAAACCTATAATCCGCATCCTGCGGCATATCTTCTTCAGAAGGATTGTTTATCATGTCAACTTTTATTCCCTGCTCTTCAAAAAATCTGAAGAGGGTGCCTTCTTCCGGACTGCTGTCTATCACGAGTATTCTTCTTTCTAGGTCTTCTTTAGCGTCCCCCAAAGTATCCCCCTGCTTCGGCCTGTCTAATGATTTGTGAGATGATATAAAAATTTTCTTTTATTATATTATAAGAAACGCCAGAGCGTATTTAAATTTTACCATTCTATAGTGAGAACTGGGCGGGGTTTTAGAGGGGCTCAAATAGCTGAAAAATGCTGTTTCAGAAGTCCTTTTTAAATGTGTGGTCACCAATGGTCATTGCATCAAAGGAATCCTGCAATCTGTTTCCTGATTTCCTGGGGGGTATTTGCGGTGTCTTTGAGGCCTTTCGGGATGCTCCCTGAGAGGTCGGTCTTGCTGAGATAGATGATGGTGTCCTTGCCCAGCTTATTCAGGCCTGTGAGAAGCTTTTTCTGCTGCTTGGGATCGTAGGTCTGGTCGCTCGTGTCAAAGACAAAGATTATGAGATCTGCGCAGTACTTCATCGCAAGGTGGGCCTGCTTCTCTATGCTGTTCATCTTATCGAAGCGGTTGAGCGTGCCGGGCGTGTCTATGAACTGCACCTTTTGATTGCTGATCGAGGTGTAGCCTGTGTTCAGCTTCCGGGTGGTGAATGCATAGTCTGCAATCTCCGGGGTCGATGGGGTAAGTTTTGCGAGCAGGGTGGTCTTGCCGACATTAGGAAATCCTGCAATGCAGACAGTGAACAGGCTGGTCTTTATGCTCGGGAAGTCGCGCATGGCCATTCTTGCCTCCTCAAGGTATGCAAGATGCTTTTTCATCTGCTTCACTATAGAGCTTATGCGGCCGTAATACTCCCTCGAGTACTCTGTCATCTTCCTGAAATCCCTGCAGCGCTTTATCTTGTCATGGTATGTGTCTGAGAAATACCCGACCTTCTGCTGTGCCCAATGGATAGAGCCCAGGCTCTTCTTCAGCTGCGCGTAGTCAAGCGTGCTGCGGATCAGCTCCTGGTAGAACTCTGCGAGCGAATCTATCGACGGGAATGTGGTAATGATTGTGTTGAACTGCCTTGTCAACGCACGTTTCACTGCCTTGACCTTGGCAAGCTCTGCGCTCTTTATGGTGTTCGGGCCAGGGCGTCTCTGACTCTTCACCTCTGAGCCAGCCTTCTTTGCCTTGCGGAAAGCCAGGTCTATGTACCAGTCTGCTTTCTCTATCTTTGCCAGTTGGTTGAAGCTCATCTTGCGTATCCATCCGGGAGGGTATGCTAAGATTTATAAACAGTTCCATTCTCCCCCCTTGTTTGGGGTGCGCTAAAGGTAAATTTACTGGAGGTTGAGATGATGGAATACAAGACAGCAATACAGCAGCAGTTAGACCGCGGAAATATCGATGCAGCGGTAGAGATGATTGCAGGGCGCAGGTTTACTGAGCCGTGTGATGAGAACTACCTACCACGCCAGTATACGAGCTGGGAACGCGATCCTACCGATAACCTTAGGATGCGACCTGTGCGGAGAGAATATGGGAAGCGTTAGATGATTTTTTTCTTTTTTTTCTTTTTTCTCAAAACATTTATAAAGAGATTTTCTTTCGGTCATCTTATTGTCTTATCTAAACGAGGTGAATGATTATGTGTTATGAATTTTTACTTGCTGGACTTGTCGCTTCTATTGTGTGGTTCATTGTAGGCGGAGCGCTGTATATGAACCCTGCGGCAGTAAAGATACACAAGAAAGAGGCAAAGTCTCCTGCGATGAGCAAGATGAAGCACGGCAGGAAATGGATGGTGATGATGTACCTGTTCGGGTGCTTTGTGCCTAGCCTAATCTTCGCGGCGATATATGTTGTCATGAAGCCAGTGCTTCCGGGAACAGTCGCGCTGAACACGATGTATTTCGGGATGATGATCGTCGGCATGAAGCTCATACCGCGGCTTGCAGACATGGCATTGCTTACATCGTATCCGCAGAAGCTGCTCGCGCTTGACTTCACGAACGGGACTATATCTGCGTTTGTGGTTGCGTTGGTGCTTTCGCTGATGCTTTAGAATTTTATTTTTTTTCTTTATTGTCTTGGGACAACATGACGACGGTAAAATATGGTTTTCTAGATATAAAAGCTTAAATTGCCAGGGTCTGCAGGGTGTCTCATGGAGAGATGCTCATATAGCGTGGGTCGGCGCCATCCTGAAAAGGAGGACACGCTGATACAGGACCCGTTCCTGAACGACTTCAACAAGATAATACAGTCCAAGTCATACAGGAGGCTGGCGTACAAGACGCAGGTATTCACGCTGCCGGACAACCCTCATGTGAGGACAAGGCTCATGCACACCAGCGAGGTCATGGCATCATCGATGATGATCTCCGAGAACCTCGGGCTGAACACCAACCTCTGCCTTGCGATAGCAGCAGGGCATGACCTGGGACACACGCCTTACGGGCACATGGGCGAGCGGCTCCTCTCTGCAATCGGCCGCAAGAAGTTCAAGCACCATGTGAACAGCGTCGTCGTCGCGCAGCACATCGAGAGGAAGGGCAAGGGCCTGAACCTGTCTTACGAGACCCTCGAGGGCATGCTCAACCATTCAAGAGGTAGTGGCGAGCTCACAGTGGATGACACCCTGCCGCAGGAATACGCTGCAGTGATGTTTGCAGACAAGATATCATACATGTTCTCTGATGTCAATGATGCTTTAAGATATGGTGATGTCAGTGAGCATGAGCTGCCTGACGCGATACGCTGGCTCGGCTTCAACCAGCGCACGAGGACAGAGAAGGTCATACAGGCGCTGCTCGATGAGAGCAGGGAGAAAGGGCACGTGCAGTTCAGCGAAGGCGAGGTCTTCGAGCAGTTCGACGAGCTCAAGACATTCATGTATGATGTCGTCTACCCACGGCTCAACGGGATAGTGGAGGCGCTGCAGGGGCAGATGATACCGCTGATCGTCAAGTACTTCACAGACCAGCCTTTCTTCAATGGCGTGGATCCTGTACTGCTGACATCATTGCTGACTGACAAGGAATGCTTCTACTTCCAGAACATACTTTCAACCACAAGAATGCCTGATGTCGACCAGCTCTGCAATTTCGGGATCTTTGAGATAATCCCATACATCAAGAGGAAGAACATAGATTATTGTGATCCTGATCTCGGCTGGAAAGAGAAGGCGATACCTGACGGGAAAGCGTCTGGTGATTGATCATCTGTACACTGCTACAAAAGGAAGATTTCTCAGTTGGTGATTGAGGTCCAGGCCGTAGCCTATCACGAACAGGTCTGATATGCGGAAGCCTGCGTAATCCGGAGTGATGTCTGCCTGTCTTTTGCAGTGCTTGTCCAGGAAGGTGGCTATGCGGATTGACTTCGGTCGTTTGTGTTTGAGAAGTCCGTTGACTACGAAGTCCAGTGTCCAGCCTGTGTCCACAATGTCTTCTATTATGAGGACGTGGCGGTCTTTTACGGAACGACTGAGATCCTTGTGGAGCTTTATCTCTCCTGAGGAATCCTTTGCGCTGCCGTAGCTCTCTACTTTCAGGGTGTCGAGTTCCATGGGGAGGTATAGTTGTGAGGTGAGGTCTGTGGCGAAATACTTTGCGCCGTTGAGAAGGGGGACTGCTACTATCGCTTCGCCTGGGTTTAGGATCTGTCTGTAGTCGGCTGTTATCCTTTTTGCCATCCTGCTTACGCAGCTTCTCTTGTCGCCTACTGAGACCAGTGTGCCTAGAAACCGTTCTTTTTTGTGATTGCCGAACATGTCGCCGTATTTGTTCCAGGGGATCTCTGGCAGGCTGTCTTCTGTTATGTCGGTTATGTCTGCGAAGCGGAATTGGTTTTCCATGTTTTGGTGTTGGGTGGGGGTTTATTTAAGGGTTGTTGAGTCCCAGAATGGTTGTTACAGGGGTTTAAAACAAAAATGTTTAAAAAGAGGGTGGGTTTTCTCAGGAGTACGCTCCGTTGGTGTAGTCGCGGCAGCTGGTCTTGCTCATGCTCAACGCAGGTCTGCGTTGGCACATCAAAGTCCTACGGACATTTGATGGCTGGCACGCGCCGCCCGGTGCCATTGCCTTCGGCAACGGCACGAAATCAAGGTGCAATAATCTTTTCAATCGCTCCGTTGGTGTAGCCCGGCCAATCATCTCGCCCTCTCGAGGCGAGGACGGGGGTTCGAAAGAACTCACTGCGTTCGATTCTTCCGTTCGCAGGGTTCACGAAAGTCCCCCACGGAGCACTTATACTCCTTGTGATTCTTTTGGGCATTTTTAGTGCCTGTCTACATCAAGAACACACCATCATTACACGCACCTGACGCGGGTTTTGTTCCTGACAGGCGAGCAACATTTATAAATCCATAAACCTGATTCTGGGAAAAAGAGGTCGATTAGTATCGTACAGAGCAAGTTTGATGAAATAATTCAGAATATCATCCCGATAGCACTTGTGTTGCTGCTCATCGCAAGCATCACTGAGGTGTTCTATGATGTTGCAGAATACTACATCCTGATTGATTTCTTTGATATCTTCATCATCGCGGTATTTGCCATAGACCTTTACTACAGGTGGAAAGACACACCCCACTTTATACCATATGTAAAAAAACATTGGCTGGACATCATCGCGACAATACCTTTCAACTTCATCTTCATCGGAATGGACTACGTCCAGTTCACCCGGGCGCTGAGAGGGGTGCGGATCATTGCCCGGTACGGCAAGCTGCTTCGACTGGTCAGGTTCGTTGCAAGAGGTCCAAGGTTCCTGCGGATGAGGAAGCACCTCAAGAAGGTCCCGGTCAGGGAGGTGCAGCCTCATGAAAAACAGATGAAGGGTGTGCTGAGCTTCAGGGTGATACTCCTTGTCACTATAAACTCCATCATGGGCACTGGAATATGGTTCCTCACTGCAGCAGGAGCAAAACATGCCGGGCCTGCTTCGCTCATATCCTGGGGAATCCTTTCACTCGTGGCTGTGTACATCGCGATGTGTTTTTCAGAGCTGACCTCCATGTTCCCGAAAGCAGGAGGGGTCTATGAATTTGCCAAGCAGACATATGGCAGGTTCTGGTCATTTGTCATCGGATGGACTACATCCATCGCAGGATCGGTGACTATTGCAATGCTCTTATTAGGTGCGTTACAGTACATGATACCTATAAAATATGCCAACTTCTACATACCCATAGCGATTGTGCTGATACTGCTCTTCAACTACATAGCATACAAGGGGATGCAGACAAGCACGTACATGCTGGTGGGATTCGCATTGATAACACTCGTAACCATCACGGCAATAATCATCCCTGGATTTTTCACATTTGACATCGCCAATCTTACACCTTTCTTCGCCTTCCCTGCAATAAACATCATGCTCGCGATATTCTTCATCGCAGAGACGTTCTTCGGCTGGGAAAGCGCAATATTCCTGTCTGCTGAGACAAAGAACCCCAAGAAGATCATGCCCAAGGCATTGATAATAGGCACCATGGTGATAGCAGGATTCGCACTGCTCCTTACACTCACTGCAATGGGATCCATACCCTGGCAGTCCTATGCTGAGTCAGTCGCGCCTTTGCGGGATTTAGGTGCTGTGTACTTTGGAGGCATCGGAACCGTCCTGTTCACGGTGCTGGTATCGACATCCATCATAGGCGCTGTAGCAAGCTGGATAGTGACTGCTCCCAGGCTGCTCATGGCGCTTGCTGAGGACAAGCTGTTCTTTGTGCATTTCGCAAAGATACACCCAAAGCACAAGAGCCCATATGTATCGATAGTCTTCCAGATAATTGTCCTGGCCATACTTGTGTGGGTAGGCTCAGGCTCGTACGAGATACTATTGCACCTGCTGATACCGCTCATACTCGTGCTGTACTCTGCAGTGCTGCTGAGCGTTGTCGTGCTCAGGTACAAGAGGCCTGATCTTCCAAGACCATTCAAAGCGCCGCTCGGTAAGGTGGGACCGTTCCTTACGATATTATTCATGGCATTCCTCATGTACATGTTCATAAGCGAGACGCATGGCGCAATCGGTCTCCTGAAAATGTCGATGTCATTGATCGCTTTCGGGATCCCTGCCTATTTCGCAATAGAGATATTCTATGAACAGAAATATATCAATATGAGGAGGAACCTGTACGCGCGGATAGCGCACCATTACCATAAGATGCCCCTTCCGAGACCCCTGTTCAACCGCCTGCTCAAACTGGTAGGGACAACCCACAAGGATTCAGTCATACTCGACTATGACTGCGGAGTCGGAGGTTTCACGCGCAATGTCATAAGAAAAGGTCTCCTGTTCAGGAAAGTCTATGCAGTGGACAAGGCTGAGCATCAGGTCAAGGTATTCAAGGAGAACGTGCCTGCCAAGTATAGGCGGAAGATAAACATATACTTCCGGGAGTCATGGAGACTTCCCAAGAAGATCAAGGGTGTTGATGTCTTCTTCTCATTGAACTCTTTGGGTTATATTGACGACATCCCTGCGTTCCTGAAGCATCTGAGGCAGGTGCTGCGCAGGAACGGACGGTTCTGTTTCTATATCAAGAACAGTTTCATCAACATGACACCCAATGCGCTGGAGGTCGAGGACAGGGATAAGATGCTTGCGATGTTTCGCGAGGCAAAGCTCGAAGCAAAGTATAAACGCAGGAGCAAGCTGTTCAAGGAAGAGATATTCATCTATGGGCAGAGATGATGGTTTGCCGTGGGTTTTTTGGTAGAGTTGAACTCAGCAGATGATGCTTAAGATTCTTGATAAAAAAATAAAAAAGATTTAACCAGTATTCACTGACTTCTCCTGTATCGTCTTGCTATCAGCATGACGACCAGCTGCCTGAGTGCGTAGGTCGCGAGGACCATGGCCAGCAGCAGGTAGACCAGCTGCTCATTGTAGGCGTCTACGAACAGGCCTACCAGCGGCGAGAACAGGGAGAATGACAGGCAGCCTGCCATGCCTGACAGGCTCAGGACTGTCGCCCTGTTCTCTTCCTTTGAGTCGCGGTTGATCCACTCTGAGACTATCGGTGACCCTATCCCTGCCACGAAGTCCCTTATCAGCATCCAGACCAGCAGGTAATAGCTGCTTGCCAGGTAGACCAGCATGTAAAGCAGGGACTTGACGCCTGCGAATACAAACATCAGATCAAACTTCCTGAAGGCCTGCTCGAACCTGTGAGCGAGCTTGTTGCCTATGCCGTGCGCGACTGACAGTGCCATCATGGTGAATCCCAGGAACTCCAGGCCCATGCCCATCTTGGTCAGCATCGGCTGCAGCAGCATCCAACTCACGAAGCCTGCGACTGATGTTATGCTTATGAAGTACATGACATTCCTCAGCCGCTTGTGCCTTGCTACGAAGAGCGATGCGTCCTTCATCAGCTTCCAGTATGAATCCTCACACTTATTGGTCCGCTTCGGCTCGTCCAGGAAAAACAACGGTATCATGGAGAGCGCGACAGGGAGCGCTGACAGGAAGAACGGCAATGCAAGGTCATGCTTTGCCATGTAACCTCCGGCTACTGCTGAGAGTCCCATGACTACTGACTGTATCGCGTATGCAGTACCGAGTGACTTCTTGTATCTCTTCTGTTGCTTTGCCTCGCTGAGCGTGTCGTAGAGGAAGGCCTCGCCTGTTCCGTGGAACGATGCGCTTGCTACTGCGAAGACCATCTCTGCGAGCAGGACCTGGGTGAAACTGTCTGCAAAGCCGTAGATCCCGAATGCTGCCGCGTAGGTCACTGTCGAGAGGATCAGGGTCTTCTTCCTTCCTACCTTATCTGCGAATGCTCCGGATGGAACTGTGAGCAGCATCTCCATCAATGTGTATGCTGCCTGCGTCACGAAGACCTGGAAGGTCGTGAGTCCCTTGTCTATCAGGAACAGCATGAAGATCGGCATCACGAAGTTCATGGTGCAGAACACCCTGTACGTGTAATACAGCTTCAGGTTCTTCTTCAACTTCCTTAATTTTTCTTTATCCTTCATTTTCTTTTGTTTAGCTGTCTTTTTTCGTTGTGAAGGCAGCGCATTGTTGCGCAGCGCATAGCATTGTCTAGCATGATTGTGTTAGCTCCAGCAGAATTTGGCCACAGAGCTTTGCCTGCTCTGGTTTTTTTGGCCTAAGAGAACGGTTCGGGCTTCAGTGTGTTTATTGACAACAGAGAATAGAGTGTTGTCTTATGAGATCTTGAAGCGTTGCGCAGAACCGTTGAAGTCAGCTGGCGCTAAGCCGGGACTTCACCAGATACGGCAAGAATAAAGGGCGGCCTTACCAGTAGCATTCCATTATCCATTGGTAGTTCTGTCTGGTTAGGCATAATTATCACTAATCAAGCTGTATGCGGTCATCATATTTAAGGCTTTCGATAATTTGTCACTATTGAGTGGTTATAATGTGGGGTGTGGGGGTAAAAAGAAAGAAAAATATTTTCAGCCGTACTGGTAATTGACCATTATGGTCGCCTGCCATCTTTCGTTGCCGCTGCCCATCTGCTCTGTCTTCGTGCCTTGTATCTTTGTCCCGTCATCTGAGATCTGGAGCTGGATGTCGTTTGGCTTGTACTTGAAGGATGATGTTCTGCCTGGGTAAGAAGTTGATTTTATGTATGACCCGGGACCTGGAGTTGTGATGCCTTCCAATGGGCACGCTCTTCTCTGTGATGAGTCATAGCTGATGGTGTTTATCCAGTCCATGTCATACGGGTGCGTGTTTATGTCGATGTTGTACAGCATCGGATCGTCATAATCAACAGACATCCTCGTCGGCGCGTCGCTCAGGCTTGGGTAGTCGGGGTCGATATCCCATGTCTTGTGCGTGGAGCCTATCAGCTTATAGCTCTTGAACTCGTACAGCATACCGCAGTTCTGCGCAAAACCTACACTGTGCTTGTCATAATATCTGTATGATACCATCTGGTCCTTTATGTAGAACTCATCCTCATCCTCGTCGTAGATCAGGGTGTCATGGCTTGTCATCATGCTGCTTTGCGAGAGCGAGTGGGATGCGTAGAGTATCTGCCAGCCCCAACCATGGCTCCACATCCATGTCGTGGAACCGCGCCATTCTGGATTGCATTTGCTCTTGGAATCTACCTTGTACTTCAATTTGTAGAAGTGAGACTGGTCATGGTCTGCATTGGAGACGATGAGTACTACTGCCAGGACTTTCTCATCATCCCTTGTCCTGCAGAACTTACGCTCTTTCAGTTCTGTCCAGTCTTCCCAGTGCCAGACATCACCGATCTTTATCAGTGCCTGACGCTGGTGCAGGTCATCGCCTTCCTCATCGAACTTGAAGACTACCTTGTCTATGTTGTCTGTGAAAGCGTAAGCGCGGTATGCCATTGACAATGGATCCATGGTCGGGACCTCCTGGCTCAGCTCCTGCTTTGTATTGATGATCTTCCCCTTGTATGATTTGCCGTTAGGGTACATCGGCTTTCCTTTGTATGAGCCTGTCGGGAAACTCGGGGTGTCGGAGTATCTGTACTCAGGGTCCTGGTTCCAGTTCCATCTTGCGAAATCCGCGTAAAGGTCACCGAAGTTCGGAGTGTCCTTGACTACGAGGCGGCCGTCCTTGGTCTTGACGTCATTCAGGTCCTTCTTTATCTTGCCGAGGTTGCCTGTGGTCTGCATGAGGTAATAGTACCAGGTGTATCTTGTGTATTCCCTGAACCTGTCCCATTGTACCATGTCCTCGTCCAGGAGGTTGAAGAAACCGTGAAGCACGCGCCACTCAGTGTTGTATTCGGGCCAGACCCAATGCTCTGAGTATGTCGCGGTGGCTTCCATCATCCACATCCTTGGGATCTTGCTGTACTTTATGGGAATATAATACTGGAAGCAGTGGAAAAGCTCGTGTGAAGTTGTTGCTTTTGTTATCTTCTCGTTCTCTTTGTCAGTCACTTTGACATAACACCTGTCCTTGTTTGCCAGGTGCCGCATGCTTGCGCTGCCCCAGAAGCCGCCGGTGTTTGTGATGTACATGAATATGCTCTGGTCAGGGAACTTGCCGAACAGGTTCTCGAACATTGGCCAAGCTTTTGTCAGGGATTCGTTTGCCCAGATCGCGCGCTGCTTCATCGCGGGGTTGTTCTTGTCGTAGTTGATGAATACGACCTTCCTGGGATTCGTGCTCAGGATGAAGTCGATGGCCTCGAGCTCTACTGCCTCGACAGAGGGGATCAACTCAAGGCTCTTCATCAGTTCAGCTCGCTTTGACTTGGTGTGGCTGGGATGGTAGAAGCTCTTCGGGTTGTCTGGTGTGAGGTAGAACGGTTCGAGGGCTTCCTTTGTGTCTTCATCTAAATTGTCCCAGTTCTCGTGCATCCACCACTCGACTTCCATGAGGATGCCGTCGCCTAATACTTCAGGGTCTTCTCCTTTGTATTCATCAGGGAGGTTGTCCTTGTCGAACGCGGCTTTTAGTGTGAGGATCGCCCATTCCTCTTTTGTTATGTCTCCAGCGTCTAGGGCTTTCTGGATGTTTGCGAAAGAGCTTGGGGCGGGTTGTTTGTAGTTGTCGTTTCTTGTGAGAAGTTCCTGGACCTCTTCATCGAACTGCTTGAGGTCTTTTTTTGAGATCTTTTCTGAGATTGAATCATCTGTTGATTGTGCTGAGTCATCTGCTTGTTTTCCGCAGCCTGCTGTGAGCAGGAGAATAATCGTGATGAACAGTATAGATAGTATTGCAGCTCTTTTCAAAGTATCGCCCCCGATAGATTATGTGGGGGGTTATAAGGTTGTATGATTTAAATGTATTGGAAAAAAAGAATGAAAAATATTTATCTGCGCATAGCCAACCGGGACTTCTTCTGCTTCCTGCTCTTCCAGGCGCCCTGTGACTCGGGGATATATCCTCTCCTTAAGGAAGGTCTTGTGTACTCTTCAGAGGTTATCTTGCCGTCCTTGTTGTAGTCCAGTCCGCGGTTCTGCCTGTAGTTGTTCCTCTTGGCCCTGCTCTTCACTTTTCTCTGGCCTATCACATAGTTCTTGCCATGACCTACTGCCTTCGGGTAGAAGATAGTCATCGCGATGTCCAGAGGGTTAGAGTAATCTGCACCCTTCTCGTTCAGCTTGAAGTACTTCTCTACGTAAACAAGCTGCTCCAGCTGGGTCATCTTCAGGAGTGCTGCCCTGGATGTGCCCAGGGTTCTCGCAGTGTATGCCATGAATTGGATCAGACCTACGCCTGTACTTCCTGCCATGTTCTTCTTGTTCGGCTTGAATGTCCCGCCGGTCTCATAGTCCATCACAGACAGGAGTCCCATGCAGTTCATGTCCATCTTTTCACACATATCTTCAAGCTTCTCCAGGAAACCCTTCTCGAACTTTCCCTGCTTTATCTTCTGCTTGAGCTTTGCGTTTGAGTAATCCAGTTTGGTATAATTCTGAGGGGGTTTAGGTGGTTTCACCTTGCCTTCTTCGTCCTTCGGTCTCTTTTCTGCTTCCCTGCAGCGCGCGACCACGCGTAGTTTCCCGTCCTCTCCCCTGACGTTGTTGTAGCCTGTGTTCCTGCAGAGATTACCTCTTGCATGGTCCCACTCGTCGAAGAAATCAGAGATATCTTTATGCGATTCCTTGTTGCCTCTGTATGCAAAAAACCTGTAGCCCTGGCGGGTTCTCTTATCCAACTCTACGAATATTCCTGGGACCTGTTCGGGTCCGGTCTCGGAGATTGTCACAGGATTCGGTTTGCACTTTTCCGGTTCGACCTGGTGGGTCGCTGCATTGTAAGCGAACCAGGTGAAGACTGTCAATGCTGCTGCGAGCGTTGCACTCTTGCCCCATCCGACAATACCTGAACCTTCGTAATTGTCTTCTCTTCCCTGCCTGTGGTCCTCTACAAGGTCAGCGAGTGGTTTCAGGACGTGCTTGTTCAGCGGGATCATGCCTGCTCCTGCAGCCATCATCGGGATGACCTTCAGACCATCAGGGACATTGTCCATCGCCTGATACAGCTCGCATACAGCTGCGACTGCTCCAAGGTTACCTGCTGTGTAGATCAATACAGGGTCAAGATAGCGGTCAGCACGTATCTTTGCATCATCGAAGGCCTCGAATATCTCTCTAAGGTTCCTTCTGGTAGAATTGTTCATATTATCTCTCCTTGCCACGGATTCAGTACTTCACAACGTTAATAGCTGAAAATCTGCAGCACTTATATTTAAAGCTTTCGGTTTTTAGCCACTCTCAAGTGGTAACAAAAGGCCGGGCAGGCCTGTCGAGAGCCCTTGAAGGCTCTCTGCCCCCCTTTAGCATAGGACAAAGTTTAAATACACCCCCTAGTTCCTTCATGATATAATATAGGTCTCCAGGGACCTTTTGCTGAGGCACCAAGAACGGGTCTCCCTATAGGGGGTTTGGCCTCGGGAGGAAGATACAATGGCAGAGTATAAATTAGTGATTTCTGACCCTAAGACAGGGAAATCCTTACAGAGAGAGCTCAAGGACGATACAGCCAAAGCGCTCAAGGGCATGAAGATGGGCGAGGTGTTCAAGGGCGAGAAGATTGACATGGCTGGTTACGAGTTTGAGATAACCGGCGGTTCTGACAGTGCAGGATTCCCCATGAGAAAGGATGTGGATGGCGCTGCAAGGAAGGCTATCACCCTGGTAAAGGGAGTCGGAGTCCATAACAAGAAACACAGGCCTAACCCTAAGAAGAAGGGATGGCGGACCATGAAAGGGATGAGACAGAAGAAGACTGTGGCAGGCAATACCATACATGAGAAGACTGCGCAGGTCAATGTAAAGATCATGAAGATGGGTCGGGAAGACCTGTTCGCAGAGAAGAAGGAAGAGGCTGCACCTGCTGAGGAAGCAAAGCAGGAAGAGAAACCTAAAGCTGAGACAAAGCAGGAAGAGAAGAAGGAAGAGAAACCTAAAGAGGAAGCCAAGCCTGCTGAGGAACCTAAGAAAGAAGAGGCAAAGCCTGCTGCTGAAGAGAAACCTGTAGAAGAGGCAAAGGCAGATGCTGCTGCTGCAGGTGGACAGGAAGTGGCTGGTGAATCAGGATCTGAAGAAGAAAAGAAGGAGGACAAGAAGATGGAACCAGACGAACAGAAAGAGAATGTTGAGGAAGTTTCTGTGGAGGCAGAGGAAGTGCCTCTGTCAGGCGGTGAACCGCTAAAGTCTGATGACGAGGCTGAGGAATCCAAGGAAGAGGAGAAGCCTGCTGAGGAAGAGAAGGCTGAGGAATCTAAGAAAGAGGAGAAGCCTGCTGAGGAAGAGAAGGCTGAAGAGCCTAAGGAAGAGGAGAAGCCTGCTGAGGAAGAGAAGGCTGAGGAACCTGATGCTGCTGAGGAAGAGAAGACCCTTGAGGAGATCGATAAGCTCGACGAGGAAGTCAAGAAGGACGAGGAAGAGATAGAGAAGGAGAGCGAAGAGATAGAGAAGATCGAGAAAGAGCTTGAGGATGTCGGCAAGGAAGCAGAAGAGGAGAAGAAAGAAGAGTGAATTGATGCTTATGCCTGCGAAGAAGAAAACCACCAAGAAGAAAGACGATGCTGCCGAGAAGGCTGCGCCTAAGAAGAAGGCTGCGCCTAAGAAAAAGAGCGCTGTCTCTGTGCAGCCTGCAGTCAACATCGGGCTTGTCGGGCATGTCGACCACGGCAAGACAACACTCACTGAGCGGTTCTCAGGCAAATGGACAGACACTCATTCTGAGGAATTGAAACGCGGCATAACCATAAGACTCGGTTATGCTGATACCATGTTCTATAAGTGCAAGAAGTGCAAGACTTTTTCCTGCAAGGAGAAATGCTCGTGCGGCGAGAAAGGCGAGGCAGTGCGGAAGGTGAGCTTTGTCGACGCGCCAGGTCACGAGTCACTCATGGCCACTATGCTCGCAGGCGCGACCATCATGGATGGGGCTCTGCTTTTAGTTGCGGCCAATGAGACCTGCCCACAGCCGCAGACGCGGGAGCATCTCATGGCGCTGCAGATTACAGGGGTCAAGAACGTCATCGTGGTGCAGAACAAGATAGACCTTGTCAAGGAAGAGCAGGCCATGGAGAACTACAAGCAGATAAAGGCTTTCCTTAAAGGCACTGAGTATGCTGACGTGCCTGTCGTGCCGGTGTCTGCGCTGCATAATGTCAATATCGACGTGCTCATATCAACGATCGAGGAAGTGATAGTCACTCCTGACCGCGACTCCAAGAAGGATTCTATGTTCTTTGTGGCAAGGAGCTTTGACATAAACAAGCCAGGTTCAGAGCCAGGCAAGATGGTCGGCGGGGTATTGGGCGGCGCACTTTATCAGGGCAAACTGAAAGAAGGCGACGAGATTGAGATACGGCCAGGCTATCAATATGAGTTCGGCGGAAGGACTCAATGGAAATCCATATTCACGAAGATCACAGGGCTGAAGACAGGCGGAGCCAGCGTCAAGGAGATAGTGCCCGGGGGGTCTGTAGGGATCATGACGTTCCTTGATCCTGGTGTCGTGAAGTCAGACAAGCTGACCGGTAATGTTGTAGGTTTCAAGGACAAGCTGCCGCCGGTGCATACTGATCTGAAATTAGAGACCCATCTTCTTGAGAGGATGGTGGGTGCCAAGGAGGACCTTGAGGTCGAGCCTATCAAGCTGAAAGAGCCTCTGATGTTGAATATCAATTCTGCAGCTACAGTCGGAGTCGTGACTGAGCTTGGAAAGGATGTGTTTTCCTGTTTATTGAAACTGCCTATCTGTGCTGAGAAGGGATCGCGCGTGACTATCTCGCGCCGTCTTGGGACTCGGTTCAGGCTTATCGGGTATGGGATCATACAGTAGATAGCTGTAACTTTCTTAGTTGTTGTGGATCAATACCAGTGCGCTTTGCTTAGAAATGGTCTTTAGTTCTATCCTGCATAATGTCGATATCGCGATGTTCGGCTGGCCGGTTATCCTGTTTATTATGGCGGTCTTTTTGAAGATTGTCATGCCAGAATGAGCCTGTATGTTGTTGAGATTGCTCAGGTATTTGTAAAGCATCTTTCTTGGGATCTTCTGTGAAAGTTCCTTTACAGTGACCTCGCAGTTGCGGGCCAGTAGGTTGAAAAAGGCTGTTTCGGAGGCTCTATCCGTCAGGATCGCTAGCTGTCTGGTCTCTGTCGTCATTATGTAACTACTTAGAGGTAATAAATATTTATAAGTTTGCCTTATAAATTATATAAACTTTAAAGTCTGACGCAGAAAGGGTTTTTGGGGTGGAATATGAAGGGGCTTGCGCCCCCTCACTCATGCTTAAAAACGTCAAAGACGTTTTTGGCATGATAAGAATCACCCTTTCGGCTGATTCTTCTCATAACACCTGGTTGTCGTTGCCTGCGCGCACTGGATGTTTTCTATGGTCTTATGAAATGGATGCGGGATCCTGTTGATATTCAGTGCGCACTGTCTGCAAGAATATTTACTGGATTGTTGTCTCTTGCAGTATTAGGGGCTTATCGGTAATATACGCTGGTTTCCTGCTGGGGAGGGGGTGTTTCTTTTTGGGAACAGGTTGTTTCCAGAAATAATTCCGGTAAATATTGTGGGTGATTCGGAGATCATCTGTGTTTTTCTTTGCGTCCTGTAAGAATTCCCGTCGAGACTCTGTTGTTTCCGGATGTTCTGGAATCTTTCTGGAATGTGCTGCGCAATCTCCTTTAATCCTGAGCGTGTATGTATTGATTGGTGATACGATGAAAAACCCTGAATATGCAGCACTGCTGCAAAGCTATCGTGAGAACAAGCTGCTGGATGTTGTCGAGCCTGATGCAGAATCTGCTGCGATGTATATCGATGAGGCAAAGTACTCAATGGAACTGGCTGCGCGGGTGTTTGGTGATGGCAGGCTGGCCTGGGCCTCCATGGCAGCGTACCAGGCTGAGTGTTATTACATGAGGGCTTTCCTGGATAAGGTGGGGGTCTCCTGCGGGAATGAATCCAGCTCGATCGCGGCTGTCAAGGCTTCGCTTGGGCCTGAGATAGCAGATGTGATAGGGAGGCACAAGGATATCTGTGCTGATGATCAGGTAGCGCAGCCTGCGGTCGGTGTCAAGGATATCCTTTCTGAAGCCCGGAAGGTTGTGCGGGTGTTTGAGAAGTGCTTTTCCTCGGGTGTTGAGGGCCACAGGGAGTTCTTTGAGGGGGCTGTGGAGTGAGGTGTGAGGAAGAAGCCTTATGTTAGATGGTCTAACTAATAGTGTTTTTTTGTGTTTTCTTGTTAGTTTGTATAACCAAAAGGTTTAAATACTTGCTTTGTGTTTGATGGTATAACATGATAACCAAGGAACAGATACTGGTCTTCAAACGCTCTGCAGATAGTCTTTATGGGTTAGAGGACTACACATCTGCGACTATCCTGTATTTCAAGACCTTGTTTGCGGTGCAGGATCTTCTGCTGCTGGACAAGGTCGGTGAATCACCTAAGGATCATAAGGAGCGTTTCAGGAGGCTTGAAAAGCTGTTTCCTGACCTGTATTCTGAACTCGATCTTGAATTTTCTACTTATAGGGATACATACTCAAAGATTGTCGACAAGGAGACGTGTGACAGGATACGGAGGATTGTTGAAGATGATATTGACAAATACGAGATTAAGGGATGAGCTTACGGGATTGGTGGAATCCTCTTCAGGATTGGAGGATGTCCTTGTGTTCGGCTCTGTGGTGCGCGGCAAGCGGAAGCCGTCGGATGTCGACGTGCTGGTGCTGTTCGCCGAGTCTGTTGACAAGCCTGTCGAGCTCAAGGTGCGCAAGATCATTGAGGGTCATTTCCCTGATGTCTCGACGGTGTCAAAGACATTGAAGACTGCTGTCGAAGCGTCTTTTGATGCGCGGGAGAGCGTGCTTTTTGAGGCTCGCAGCCTTATCACTGGCGAGAATCTTGCTGAGAGGTATGGGTTTGTGTCCTGGGGGATGTTCAAGTATTCTTTCGGTGACTGGTCCAAGCTCCAGAAGACAAAGTTCTATCATGCGCTGAATGGTCGCGGCGGGTCTGAGGGGGTCTTGAGTTCTGTTGATGGGGTGAAGCTTTCTGATGGTGTGGTCCTTGTGCCGTTGGGTGCTGTCGAGGAGTTTCGGGAGTTCATAGAGAAATGGGGTCTTGAATTCATCTATGTGCCTGTTATGCTGCCTGCCAGGATGGCTCGCAAGGGGATTCTTGGGGTTTTATAACCACTCAGCAGTGACTACAAAACGAAAGATTTATATATCAGTGCTTGTTCTGTGATATAAAGTTATACTTTTAGGGAGGGTGATGTTTGATGAAAACAATGATACCAAATTATGTTTCTAGTACAGCTCCTAGTGAGCTTGAGAAAACTGTTGGGCAGGAAGCTCCGGTTGTCGCAAAGAGGCCATTATGGCAGAGGTTTGCGGCTGGACTTGCTGTTGCAGCTTTATATTCTACTATTGCTTTAGGCGGTGTGACCGGCTGCGGCGGGAACGGCGGGAATGATCCTTTGCCGGACTCTGGCAGGCCTGATGTTACGATGCCTGATTCTGGCCCTGAGGCTGATACTTTACCTGAGGGCGATTCTGATGTTGATGCAGAACCTGCAGGGAATCCTTTGGACCCTGTTGATTATACTACTTTAGCTCCGCAGGATGGAGCAACAGTTACATCTGCTGATTCACCTTTAGCTGTCTCGATGACAGTTCCGGGAGTTCCGGCTGGATATACAGGTCCAGTGCCTTCCAGTGTCGATGTTGTGATCACAGCTGAGGGGGATAATGGGACACCTTCCAATACAGCTGACGATTGGAGCGAGACTGTCGCTGATGAGACTGCTTCTTTGGAATCCACAGTTCAGGGTTCACTTGATCTCTCTACTGCTAATGATGGCGGTGAGTTGAAGGATGGTGAGAAGGTGAAGTTTACTTTTAATGCTAGTGCTGAGGTTGGTGGTGAGAATTATGAAAGGAGCGCGACCAGCACTGTAACCTACCAGAAAGACTCAGATAAACCCAGCGTTGTGAATTGTTATGTGAAAAAAGCTAGTGCTGGGGCAGGTCTTGGTATAGAATGTGAGGGAAATGATCCAACAGGAGGAAATCTCATGGGAAACTGGAGCGTCTCTAGCTCTTTGGCAGGGGCGCAGATATTTGACACAGATGTCACGCACGCTCAAATTGTTAAAACTGGCGGAGTTTTAAGTGCTTCAGATGTTGGACTACATAATTACAGTGTTACCTGTGGTAATGGAACTGATACCAGTGATCCATATGATTTCACAGTACCTGTCGACCTTCATCAATCGACGCTCACACTGCAATGCAGTACAGCAACAGGAGGAACAAACCATATCTTACTGCTGCCAGAAACAACCATTGATGCCATCGCTACAGCCTGCGTAACCGGTCACAACCCTGCCAACAAACCAGACAATGCAGGAGAACAAGACTATGTTGGAGATGCGGCAGCATCATGCGTTCCGGGAGCAGTAAATTCATTAATAGCAGCAGAAAAACAGGCCCACACACATTACAATGAAGGCAAGACCGTTGCAGATGTGTATGCTGGTTGTACGGTGGATTTTGCACAGGTAAGGTACGAGAGCGATATGTAATTTTTTTATACACTATTTTCTACTTTTATTGTGACAATACAGTCTTCATCGACATAGTTTTCAAATGCTACAATGTAATCAGTGTTTGGGTTGACTGACGATGGTGGGATAGGGGTTGTGCCTGCTGCGTCCCAAACTTTAAGCTGAACCTCATTCAAACCAGCGCATTCACTCCCTCCATCAACATCTTCAGGTTCTAAATAGATTGTATTCATGTCAGAAGGGACGCGTACTTTCATGTGCCTGTTGGCAATATACGTCTCTGTGTATGATGCGATGCAGAGTTTTACTCCAGCAGGTCCTATTGTTGGTGTGTCTGTCCTGTAGAGGTTGGTTGTGGATGATGGTAGAGATGAGTCTGACACCCCCATTGCCTGTATACAATTACATTCATTTTCAGTGTCACATTCTATTCCGCCCAGGGTTTCTGATTCATGGAGGGTTGATTCGCAGTCAGATGGGTTGTTTATTCTACAGCAGGTGATTCCGTTCGGTCCTGGATTTCCTGCGCAATCATCATCAATACAGTTCGCTTCTCCGTCGCAATCGTTGTCTATCCAGTAGTCCACGAAGTTTGTGGTGTGGTAGTCGTCGCAGATGAATTCTGTTCCTGAGTTGTAATTTCCTGCGTGTGAATTCCCGCTTGTTCTCTCTGCATGTACACTCTGGAACACCCCTGGGTCGCCATAAGGATAGCCGCCTTCTCCTGCGTCGTCGCCGCAGCATCTTACCGTCCCTCCTACCCATGGGCTGCTAGGGTTTTCTATAAAACCCCCTGAGCCCACTTTGCGGCAGGCTTCGCAGCTTTGCTGATCGTTATCAGGGTTTGCTTGTCCAGATGGTTCAGTTATATGGTTGCATCCTGCTATCTCTGTCGTGCTGTCTTTTCTACACTCGTAGTTCAAGGTGAACATGCTCGCGAATGAGTTGTCAGGGCCTGTTGACAGAGACTCGCAGAATGGCGGGTTCGCGCTGGGTATTGCGTCTTCTGCACTTGCCCTGCCGTTGTAGTCACTGCAGCTGATCCTGGTTCCGCCCATTGTGCATTCACCGTGATTGCATCTTGCGCCGCGTATCAGGAACGGTCCGCTCGGTACGCTTATATCATAATCGTAGATGTTTCCAGTCACAGAGCAGGCGGATCTCTCGTTGCAGGTGCCGTCGGCAGGCACATCAGGGGAGCCTGTCCTGTTCAGGCCGAAGGCCTCCTCGAAGGACCCTCTGCTCGGATTGGTGAAGTGATAGGAATCGCATTCCAGGGTCACTCCTGAAGGTAGGTTGTAGCACAGGTTCTCGTCGAAGTTGCAGTATCCGCTGCTTGCAGGAGGGTCGAGGCACATGCCGTGTGAATCGCAGTACTGGTCTGACAGGTCTGGCGAGAACTGTACAGGGTTCTCAGAGAAGGTCGGCGGGGGTCCCTTGCAGCTCTCTATCTCGCCGTTGTCCCTGTCCATGTCAGGGCATGACTTCACCGCCCTGAAATATCTCTCTGCTAATCCATTACATATATTGCCCCTGTCGCCTGAGCAGAACCTTTTGAAATTCATGACTACAAAGTCGTTTGTCCAGGTCCAGTGATGCGTCGGCTCTTCCCAGGAGCTGAGTGAGACGCCTGAGTACTCGGTCGTTGTCTCGCCCACGTCGGGCGGGCCGTAGGGGATTATGGTCTCATTGAAGCTTGTCACCAGGCCTATCTTTGGGATGCCGCCGTAGCAGGTGGTGCTGTCCGGCAGCCATGCTCCCCAGCCAGGGTATGAATCTGCTGTTGCAGGTGTCTTGAAGACATTTATCTTAAGGGTCAAGCCTATCAGGTTTGTCACAGGAACAACAGAGTTGTCGAATGTGATGTTTATCCTCCTGTCATTAGTCACGCTGTGTGGCAGTAACCAGTTCGTGACGTCATTCTCGTTCTCGTCCCGGAGTCGCACGTCATAATCTGAGTCATAATCCCTCCTTATCAGGTACTCTATCGTGGGGAAAGACATACCTGTTATCTCATCTGTTATGTCCACGATGTGGTCAGCATCGACCTCTATCGTGATGTTGTATTCAGGTCCTATACTGCAGCAGGTGTGGCTTGCCAGGAATGAGTCCTCTGTGTTGTTGTAGGGCCAGGGGTATGGATGCTCTTCGTTCCTCAATGGCAGGCACTGGTGGACAGAGACGTTCATCACCCTGGGCGGTGTTGTCAGGGTCGGCACGCTCAGCTCGATAGTGTGGTTCACGATGTGCTGCGTATCTGAACAGCCCTCTAATTCGCAGTGGCGCGTCCTGTTGAACGTGAAGTTCCAGATGTACCTTATGTCTCGGGAATAGTAGGGCGCGCCTCGGGGAAGATCCACAGTCATCACAGTAGGGCCGAAGGTGATGTTGAAGGTCTCGTTCAGGTCTGAAAGAAGGTAACCCTGCACAAGCCCAAGCTCGAAGACAATGAGGCCTGTGGAACTGCCTGCATCGAACTCATAGTAATCCTCTACACTGGCAGCTTCCGGCGGTATGTTCGGGTCGAACATCCTGTATGGGTGCGAACCGTTCAGGACAAGCCGGGGGTAATCGATCACAAGTATCCTGATGATCTGGTAATCACACAACCCGCCCTCGTCGCAGACCCACACTGTCACGTTATGCGGGCCGATGTCGTCTCTTTGAGGAGTGAACGTGGCGTTCCTGCCTGTGCTCAGGTAGGCATCAGAACTGGTCCATTCCATCGGGGCGGGGGAAGGGTAGCTGTCAGGGTTTGATGTTATCTCCCCTGCCAGGTCGAGCGCGGCCCAGATGGGAGATGACGTCCATTGAGAATAGTAATTACTCTCCCAGGTGCTGTTCAGCTCGACACCATTGTTAGGGAAGTCGAAATAGTTGCTCGGATGGGTCGGCTCTGCAGCAGAGCAGGCGACCCTGAGCCTGTTGAAATCTGTGTCATACTTCTCATCACAGGTCTCTTTCCATCCTGTGTAGTAATAGGTCAGGTTATCCTCGTCGGGATCGTAGATGAGTATCACATTCTCGTTCACGCTCGGGTTGGGGTTGATATCGATCGTGCTCTGGTCAGGGTTGGGATCTATGCGGATGGTCTCGTCCTCCATCACAACAACGTCATATTGGCTGAGGTTCCCTCCTTCCTCATGTATATAGTCAAGCACAGGGTGGCGGTTCTGCCTCACGAAACGGTAGATGTAATTCTTGCCGTCCAGCACTGATGCACTGTCTTCAATCGTTATGATATCATCCCACAAACCCCACAGGCCGACTGACTTCATAGGAGTGCTTACCTTCAGGTGTATATTGGAGTCCCACAGGTGCTTGAATGTCTCGAAGTCACTGCTGATGTTGAACCACAGCGCGAATGAGTCATACGTCGCAATGTAGGAGGCAAGCTCAACTATCTTCTTCAGCCGCACAGGGAACCTTGCGTGATAATCAGCCACTGTGTAGACCGGTTCGCGGCCACCGACCTTTATCACCATCGGTATGAACGCGTCTATGTTCACGTCGCTGGTGCCAAGGCGCACTGTTATGTTAGGAGGGCCTGTCTGATTGATGTCGTATCCTGTCGTCTTGCTTATATTCTCCCAATTGGCCTCTGTGCAATTGTTAAGTGTATTCTCGATGAACTGCTCCATCTGCCACTGGGTGGACATTGTCTCTGAGTATATGTACGGCGCCTGGCAGAACACAGCGGTTATCACATAGCCTCCGTAGCCGAACATGTATTGGGAGTACGGCGAGTTGACGCCCTGGGTGTCACACAGTCTCCTTAGCGAGACCTCGCCGAAACGGCCCTTCCCCTTGAAATTCAGGTATGGCCCCTGCAGAAACTTCCCTTCTCCGCCAGGGTAGCCCGGGGGATTAGGATATGAGGTGCCGTCCTCGAGGTATGGCCTCATGATACCATAAGTCACCTTCTTATCCAGATTTATGAAATTTGTTGGGTTCGGCGCGGGCCCGTACTGATACAGGAATATGTCACCGCCCTGGTGTCCCACCAGATTAAGGGCAGTTTTCGACGCGTTCTCCAGGCACAGCATGACATAGTACGGGATTGCACCGGTCTTGAGAAGATCTGTTATGAGCTTTTCAGTGGGCGCCTCCAGCTGCTGCTGCGCAGTCTGCTGGTTCGCATACCACATGAACGCGAATATGCCTACCAGGAAAAAGCCCATTAGGAAAAACATGCTCAGCTGAGCTTTCCTGTCTATACTCCACCTCTTCTTCTGCATCGTAAGTTCTCTGGGTCCGATCCTATGACCTGTGATCACACTGAGTTCGAGAGAAGAATGGCTAGTGCTATGAATACTACTAACACTACCTCTTTTCTCATTTACAATACCCCAAAATAGGATAGAAACGGGTTTTTTCATTTATAAAACTTTTGGCTTAAAATGGTGTTTCAGCCTGTTTTCTGCTGTTTTTGCGAAGGTTTAAATACAAATATTGAGTAGGGGTGCTCATGAAAGAGAGGGTGTACAAGAAAGCGGTGAAGTTCGTCAGTTTCTCATTTGTGGGCACGACAACCTTTGCGATGCAGCTCTTCTTTACATTGCTGTTCACAGAGCTGTTCGGCATCGTCTATTATATATCGCATGCCATGGCATTGGTGATCGCCTGGACCATGCATTTCGTGTTCAACATGAAGATAACATTTGCGGTGAGGGATGATGTCCCGCGGAGGTTGGGCAGGTTCACGATCATCGCTCTCTCCAGCTCGATAATAAACTGGCTGCTTGTGCTTGTCGCGGTAGAGTCTTTTGGAGCGCATTATTTCATATCTATCCTGCTGGTCACTGTGCTGCTCTCTGTGCTGACATTCACTTCAGAAGAGCTGTGGGTGTTCAGGAAGGTGAAGATGGCAGATGCGCATGGAATAGAGAAGTAGTCTTTATCTTATCGCTTTTCTTATGTTCTTCCGGATCAACTTTTCAGCAGTTGTTTTGCTTATCTTCTTCCCTGTCTTCAATGAGACTGCTTTCGGTTCCTCAAGGGGAGCGCCGATGTCGGTGACCAGCTCCACCTCTGCTTCTTCTGCTCCTGCCTTGACAAGGTCTTTTGCGATGTTGTATGCTGCAATCTGGTAAGACCGTCCAGGATGCCTTGGGTTCTTGCCGCTCAGGGCCTCGATCGACATCGGCCTGCCCGGAGTGATTAGGCTGTTGTAGCGGTTGCCCCTTCCGACCTGGCCATCGTCGCCCATCTCTGCGCTCAGGCCTGAGGTTGTGAGGTAGATTGAATCCTCGTCTTTTGTGACGTTGTCCAGGGTGTTTATGCTGACGTTCACCTTGAACTTCTTTATCAGGTCTTCAGTTATTTTGTCCTTGATGCTTATGTAGCTGCCCATGTCCTTTACGTGTTTTCCTATGAATGCTATCGCGATTGTCAGCTCTGTCTTTTGTTTCTGCCTTACAGCCATTATCTTTGTGTCAGGGCCTGCTGCAGGGAATCTTTTGTGGAATGCTGGTGAGTTGATGTGTTTTCTTATGTCTAGGACTAGCTGCTCTGTCTTTGATGGAGGGTAATGCGAGCAGCCGAAGCTTGTGTCGTTGGCTATGGGTCTTTTTGTGCTTGAGATCACTGAGAGGTTGGCTGCTGCTGATTTCACGTCGACGATCACTTTGAATCTTGCCTGCCTGAACTGTTTCAGGTATTTGGTCGCTGTGTCTTTTATCAGCTTCTTTATCGGAAGGGTTGTCTTGCCTAGCTTGTCTGTGACCCTGCCTGCGATCATCAGTTTTATTGGGTTGGTTATCTTTCCTCCTTTGAATTTTGGGGTTGATGTTCCAGCTATCAGGAGTGCCTTGTCTATGTTGTAGTGCAGGATTGTGTTGAATCTTTTTTTGTAGAATTGTTCGAGGGCTTTTGCGCATGTTTCGCAGACTGCGTCGCAGATTGAGTCAGGGTGGCCTGTTCCTTTTGACTCTA
>JBHPEY010000024.1:0-25536 GCA_042576705.1 Nanobdellota archaeon
GATTAAAATAATACCATAAACAACACTATTTTCAATAATAATAACGGGTGGTTCTAGTGGGTAAAAAGAATAAATCTAGCAAAGCGCTCAAGATAGCGATACCTATCGCTGTCGTGTTGGTGCTCATCATCATCAGCCTCGCTGTCGTGCTTGGGAGCAGCACGCGGGTCGCGTTCCTCAATATCGAAGAAGGCGATGTGCAGGTGGATGTCGGCAATGGCTGGGTCCGTGCAACTGACGGGATGAAGCTTTCTGAGGATGATAAAGTCAGGACGCTTGATGGGACTGCTGTGCTCGTGCTCTATGAGAGCGTGATCGTGCAGCTTGAGGAGGATACTGAGATATCTATATCCGAACTCAGCAAGGACAACCTTCGGCTCAAGCAGGAATCCGGAAGCACATGGAACAAGTTCGCCGCTATTGCGGGCATCAAGAACTTTGAGGTTGAGACCCCTACCACTGTAGCTACTGTGCGCGGCACAGAGTTCTGGGTGGACATGGAGAGTGTCGGAGTCGTGGAGGGTGATGTCGATGTCAAGATGGGTGAGAAGCGATTCAATGTCGGCAAAGGCAAGAAAGCTGTGCTTCGCGAGAAGATAGGCAGGCTGGAATCAATATCACCAGAACAGATCAGGAAGGCCGTCCTGCAGAAGGAAAAGATGATGAACCATCTCAAGGATCTCAGGCAGGAAGAGATGGACAAGAAGAAAGGGCTTGTCACCATGGTGAAGAAACTTTACAGGTGGAACGATGGTGACGTGACCACGAAACTCGACAAGCTCGACAACGGCGGGTACAATGAAGAGAAGATCAGGGAGAAGTCACCACTGCCTTCAGAGGCTGTCGACAAGTTCGTCGGGATGACACGAGAGATCAAGAAGCAGAAACAACAGATCGAAGATCTCAAGAGGCTCGGAGAGCAGAAGGCAACTGAACCTGAAAAGACTCCTGAGGATAAGATACCTGAACCAGAGATAATCGAAGTCAGGCGTGAGAATCAGCCTCGTCAACCCATTGAAAATATAGAGCCTGGAAGGCTGCGGGCAAAGGAATAACAACAGACAACAAGAGGTGAGCAGAGGATAGAAATTGAAGAGAACAAGGATAGTAAACTGCATGCTGGTAGCGCTTCTTGTATCCGCACTGCTCACATTTCTATTTCTCGTCGGGTTCTATTCCAACATACAGCTCAAGCTCGCTGATTCCCTGTACGGCGGCGGGCAGCCGCTGAACAATATCGTCATAGTCGCCATCGACGACCACAGCCTGCAGGAGATAGGCAGGTGGCCATGGGACAGGAGGGAATACATCACACTCCTTGACAGGCTCGAGCAGAGCAAGGTGGTCGCATTCGATGTCGCATTCTTTGAGGAATCAGACAGGGTATCCGATATCCGGTTCGCAGAGGCTGTCGCAGGGGCAGGCAATGTCGTGATGCCTGTCGAATACACGCGATTCGAGACCGTTGACAGACTGGTGCATGGAAGGGAGATGATGCAACCCATCGACACGCTGAAAGAGGTTGCAGCAGGGTTCGGCTACATAAATGTCATAACTGACAATGACGGAGTTACAAGGGCTGCAAACACGAACATACAGGGAGAGTTCGACCATTTCACCCACGCCATACTAGAGCAGTACATGCGCAAGCCTGTCGAGAAGGAGACAAGGGCCCTGATCAATTTTGTCGGAAATCCAGGGACATTCCAGACATATTCATTCTTCGATGTTGCTGAGGCAAGGCACAGTCCGGAAGAGTTCGAGGACAAGATAGTGCTCATCGGCGCGACAGCGCCTGACCTGCATGACGATTACTTTGTCCCGACATCAGGAGGGAAGGCGATGCCCGGGGTGGAGGTGCATGCAAACCTGCTCCAGCAGATGATAACAGGCAAGGACCTTACAGTGGCGCCGCGCTGGGTGAGCATACTCACCATAATCCTGATCGCCATCGGCATCGCGCTGCTCGTGCACTCCCTGCCGATATGGGCATCTGCAATAATGTCTGTAATAACATTCTTCGCTTACGCATTCGTCGCCATATTCGCATTCAATTCAGGATGGATACTCAACATCGTCTATGTCCCGGTGACCATCATCACGACATACATAGGGACAATGGTGTATTTCTACATATCCGAGAGGAAGCGACGCAGGGAGGTGCAGGGCGCGTTCGGAAAATACGTGTCCAAGGACGTGATACAGCACATACTTGAGAACCCGGACAAGCTCAAGCTCGGCGGGCAGAAGAGGATGATAACCGTGTTCTTCTCAGACATCCGCGGTTTCACCACGATAAGCGAGAAGCTGAGCCCTGAACAGCTAGTGCACCTGCTGAACGAGTACCTGACTGAGATGACAAACATCATATTGAGGACAAACGGCGTCGTCGACAAGTACATGGGCGACGCAATCATGGCGTTCTGGAATGCGCCATTGAACCAGCCTAAGCATGCAGAGAGTGCATGCACGGCATGCCTGATGATGGAAAGGCGGCTGAAGCAGCTGCAGAAGAAATGGAATTCCGAGGGGGTCCCGCCGCTTGAGATAGGCATCGGGCTGAACACAGGCCCTGCTGTCGTCGGAAACATGGGAAGCTATGAACGGTTCGACTACACTGCGATGGGAGATACAGTGAACCTTGGTTCGCGGCTCGAGGGATTGAACAAGCCCTATGGGACGCGCATCCTGATCAGCGAAAGCACACGCGACAGGATCAAGAACAGGCCTTACCTGGTGCGCAAGCTTGACATGGTGCGGGTGAAAGGGAAGAACGAGCCCATCACTATCTACGAGCTGCTGTGCAAGAAGGACAGGGCAAAGCCTGCGCTGCTCTCGGCGGCAAGGCATTTCGAGAAAGGGCTTGGGTTGTATTTCAAGCAGCAGTGGAACCCTGCGATCGCTGATTTCAAGAAAGCTGACTCTTTGCGGAATGAAGGGGATGCACCTTCAAAGGTGTTCATCGAGAGGTGCAGGCATTTCAGCAAGAATTCTCCTGGGAAGAAGTGGGACGGCGTGTGGGTCATGAAGACCAAATAGGACAAAAGATATCTTATTCTCTCAGGTATAGAGATGCAGGTTCCCTGTTGTCCTACACGGGTGCGTCTGTTTCAGCAGGTCCTCTATATTCCCGATGACCTCCTCGTTCAGGCTGTAGAGGACCCGTTCCATCATCATGAAACGCGCATCCTCGTCTCTTGTGAGGCGTCCCGCTTTTCTTTTTTTATTGAGTTCGTCGTACTGCGCTGTGTCGAAATTCGGGTAGAACCTATGCAAACCTATCGGCCTGCCTATCCTTACCTGTATCTTCGATGGGAATGGAATCAGGTTCAGCATCAATGGGAATACCTTTGCACAATCCCAGCGTTCCTTGTATGGCTCTGCCTTTTTCTTCATCCCTTTGGGAAGCGAACTGTAGACCCTATCCACCAGGTTGTTGAGCTGCGGCTTGATGTTGCCGAAAATTATGTGTGTCTCTTCAGCGCCCTTCACACCCACCGGGACTATCGGTCTCTTGGCTTCAAGGGCTGCCAGAAGATATCCATAATTATACCTTGCAAAACCACCTGTGCGCATTATCCTGTAGCGGTCTTTCAGGGGCTTCACTGCCTCTTCCTCGCCGCCAGGGCATACAAGTATCAGGCGCTCATCTTCCAAGTGGTCTATTGCATTCTTTCTTGTGCCTGTGACCAGCCCCAATGTCTTAGTAAGATCAGAACCATCGAATATGTTGTGAGACATCCCTGTCACTGTGCGGCAGGTCTTCTTGAAAACAGAATAGCACACTGCAAATCCATCCCAGGCCCACATGCCTGAATGGTTCGAGACAAGCATCGCGCCCTCGTCAGGGATGTTCTCTGTGCCTACTGCTTCCGGCCGGAAATAGTGCCTGAACATGATTCCCTGGAGTGTGTTGTTGAGGTAAGGGAGCCATTCTGCCAGCTCATCCTCGTCGAGGTAAGGCCTGTTGACCAGGCGCTTGTGATATCCTGATATCTCCTTCACAGGCTGGGTGAGAAGATTGAGGCTCAGCCTCAGCAGGTCAGACAGGTCGCATGGACTACTCGTCTCTCTTGTGTAGAACTTCTGTATATATCCCAATACCAACACCTTTAGCGAAGATTGATATTGTGATAATTTCGGACTATAAAAAACTTTGAGTACACTTCATGGTCGTCAAAACCGAATCAATCACGGGTCGGGGTGTTGAGAAAGAAAGGGGAAAACAGCAGAAAGATAAGCAAAAGAGAGAAACATTTAAATATAACCTAAATAATGGTTATTATAACCTTAATAGAGGTTATATAATATGGGACTGCTCAAGCTGCTCAAGGAGAACAAGGATGCCCGCAAGATATTCGGACAGCGTGAGCTGAAGATAATCGAGAAGCAGCTCATGGGTGTTGCACTGACGCAGTCTGAGAAGAACAGGCTGTCCAGGGATGTGCGCAGGAAGCTTGAGTTCATACAGAAGGTTGCTCGGTTCGAGGACGCGTTCAAGCTGAAGAAAGGTGCGGAGATCAAAAGGATCTTTGATGATGCAAGGGGTGCTGTGCTGGCTGATGAGTTTTCTAAAAGAGTGAAGAAGATATTTCTTTACGGCTCTGCTGTTGAGAATCAGCTTACTCTTTCATCAGACATCGACATCGCAGTGCAGTTCGGCAGGATTGGCCTGAAGGAAGCTACACTGTTCAGGAAAAGGATATCCGGCAGGGTCCATTCAAGGGTTGATGTGCAGGTGTTCGAAACACTTCCGGAAAAGATCAGGAAAGAAATATTAAGGAAAGGGAAAATACTGTTTTCCAGATGAGGATAGATGACAAGATAACTGAGATCGATGGTTATCTTGGGGAACTTCTTTCAATTGTGCCGGATGATTTCCGAGAATATATCTCTGATAAGAAGACAAAAGCAGCGTGCGAGAGATATTTTGAGAAGATTGTGGAAGCGGTTGTCGACCTGGCTTTTCTTGTCGTAAAAGAGACTGGTCTGATGATTCCTGAGGATGATAAAGAGGTGTTCGACAGCCTGGCAGAAGATAAACTCATCAGTAGAGAGCTGGCTCTTCGACTCAAAGAAGCAAAAGGCATGCGGAACATACTCGCGCACCAGTATGGTAATGTGGATGATGAGATCGTGTTTCAATCGATAACCAAAGAACTTGTGCGTGATGTGAAGGAGCTTGTCTTGTCCCTTAAAAAAAGGTAATCATCAAACAGCGCATAATGCGCGCGCGGTCTTCTCAAGGGGTGATTCCCTGGGCGCGAACCTGCACGCCCATGCTGTGGCCTGCGGACCTGCTGCCAATAAGGAGTCGCCGCCCACGCCGTGACAGCCGCCTCCTACCAGTGTCTTGCCATCCGGGCAATCAACAGAAACCCGGTTATCGCTCCCTGAATAAGACACTGTCTCGTAACCCACAGGACGCCATGCGCATATCGCAGAAGCGGTCTTTCCCAGGGGATCTGTCCTTGGCTGGAACCTGCAGACCCATGTGTTGTCCTGCGGCCCTGACACGACTATCGCGTCCCCGCCGGCACCCCTGCACCCGCCGCCAAGAAGGGTCTTGCCATCAGGGCAATCAGCAGAGACCCAATCCTCGCTCGCAGAATAAGAGACAGTCTCATAACCTGAAGGACGCTCAGAACATACAGCGCTTGCTGTCTTCTTGCCAGGATCAGACTTCGGCTCGAACAGGCACAGCCAGCTGTTGCCGACAATGGTCGAAGCAAGGATGCCTTCATCACCTACACCCCGACAGCCGCCGCTTATGATCACTGCCCCTGCAGGGCAGTCCACTGCGACAAGATTGTCTGCAGCAGAATCAGTAACAGTGATGTACTCTGTGGCTGCTTCGGAAGCGTCGCCACCTTCAAGCTCGTCAATCTCCTTAAGCAGGATCTTGATCTGTTTTGTCAGCTTGACAAAATCGTCCATGGAGCTGGCAGGCACCTTTGCCCTATTCCTCAATGCATCCTCATCATGGATGCCCTGGTCAAGCTCCCCGATATACTTCTGGACATCTGCATCGGTCCAGCCCTGCATCTTCTTTATCGTCGCGTACGCGATCATGTGCTTCTGGAGCTCCTTCTGCCGCAGGTTGCGCAGGAGTGCGATGGTGCGCAGTTTCTGTCTTATTGCCTCGTCCTTATAGCCATCCCAGCTGCCTACTGTGGGTGAGTCTCCTGCAGTGTTCGCTATCTGGCCTGCGTTGACATTCACTGTCTGGCCTTTTGAGAATACATCGACCCTGCCTTCTGAGACAGCTACGCCATCCATCCTTACGCGGAACTCTGTGCCCCTTACAGTCGCCACTGTTGTCGGGGTCTTCACCTCGAATGTGTTGACACCGAACATTGAAGTAAATTTGTTCCAGGTCGCGCCTGATTCCTGGCTGACCTTGACGTTCTGTCTTGATAGTTCTGATATCTTGACTTCTGTGTTCTCATCAAGCTGTATGAATATGCTGCCCTGCAGTATGACTGCTGCGCGGCCGTCCGCTGTCCTGACTGAATCTCCCAATGACAGTTTCATGCCGTTTGTTGCGGGCTGCCAGCCGTTTCCGCGGTGGACGTCTACTTTGCCTGACTCCACAACAAGGAATGCTGCTTCTGTCCTGCCCGAGAGATATAGGAAAGTTGGGACTCCTATGATTATTATTAGTATGATAAGTATCAGAAATACCTTCCACTTTCCGGAAGCTGTTTTTCCTACCATATCGCCCTCACGTCTTCTTTTGTTATGTAGAGGTAGGGTATAATCCTATATAAAACTACAGAGTCGTTTAAAAGGGATTTTAGGGGGTTAATAAGGGTCTGAAGCAGGGTATTGTAAGATTTGGTTTTAAAAGAAAAGAGATTTAAATGCGGCTGCTTCTGTTGGTGTCATGGAAAAAAGAGTGCGTAACTTTGTGATATTCTTCACTCTTCTTGGAATCATAATATTCTGGAGCGTACTGCTCAGCTTCAAGACACCGCAGGAGCTTGTGGAGATAATCGGTTTGCGGAATGGGTATGTGCTATCGTTTCTATTTGGAGCGTTCAGTGCAGCTGCCACACTTACTACAGTGTCTTATTATCCTGCGATAATCACACTCGCTGCAGGAGGGCTGAATCCCTTTCTTTTAGGATTGATAGCAGGGATAGGGATGACTATCGGGAACAGCCTTTACTTTTTCCTTGGAGGACGGGGGAGGGCTGTGCTCTCTGGGAGATTTCATAAGCAGGCGGAGAGGATGCTCAAGTGGATCCAGTGCCATCCCAGCTGGGCAGTGCAGGTACTGATATTCCTCTATGTCGGGTTCACGCCATTCCCTAATAATCTATTGACTGCTGCAGGGGGTGTGATGGAATATCCTTTCAGGAAGGTGCTTCCGCCGCTGCTTCTTGGAAATATTGTGTTGACTGCGTCTTTGGCTTATCTTACTGGGTTGGGGTTGAGGCTGTTCTGAAAAGAAAACATCAAATATGCGCTGCCAAATACCTGAGAACCTCTCTACGAGCCCTGGGCCGAGGATGAGACTGCTGCCCTCTCGACCACATCGTGACTGAACGAAATGTTTAAATACTAAACATATTGACATCCATCAATATGTCTGATTCGCTCAAGATATTCAAGGCCCTGTCTGATGAAACCCGTCTTAAGATAGTTGAATTCCTTCTTGATGGTGAGAAGTGTGTATGTGAGATAGTTCCCCATGTCAAGAGGACTCAATCTACGGTTTCTATACAATTAGGCAAGCTTGAGAGATCAGGTATCCTCATGTCCCGAAGGGAGGGGAAGAAGATATTTTACAGTATCAATGATTATCGGGTCTGTGATTTGTTCAAGGCGTTGGGAAATCAAAAAGGTAAGATTCTAAAAAAAGATTGTTGTATGAAGGGGGGTTGTCAGAAATGAAAATAGAGATACTAGGGACTGGCTGCCCGAAATGCAAACGGCTTGAAGAGAATGCAAGAAAAGCATTGGAATTGACTGGAAAGAAAGCAGAAATAGTCAAGGTGACAGAGATTGACAAGATTGTCAGTTATGGTGTCATGTCAACCCCTGCGATAGTGATTGACGGTGAAGTCAAGAGCTATGGGAAAGTGGCAGACGTTGAAGAGATAAAGGAGTGGTTGTGAAATGAGGGTGTTGATCACTATAGTGCTCTTGGTGTTTCTGGCTTTTCTTGCTGGTTGTGCTGCTGATGCAGAGGATTTGCAGTCCTGTGCAGGAGCTACATGCAATGCTGTGCTTGATACAACTTCAAATGCCTATGAAATTTCGGTTGATAAACTTGAAGTCTATCATTTCCACGGCACAAACCAGTGCTATTCCTGCAAGACTGTCGGTGCTTATGCTGAAGAGACTATAAATACATATTTCAAGGACGAACTTGAGTCTGGTAAGATTGTTTTTGGGCATATCAATGTGGATCTTGTGGAGAACAGTGCCCTTGCGACTAAATATGGTGCTACAGGCTCTTCGCTTCGGATCGGCACATACAAAGGTAGTGGTTTTGAGGCAGAAGAGAATGTCAATGTATGGTACAAGATAAAGGACAAGCAGGATTATGTGGCGTACCTTAAAGGAGTCATTGAACAGAAGCTAGCAGGTAATTGAAATGGGATTGATGGCATTCATGGAAATGATGGGAACAAGTGACGTGGGGATAGTGGCTGCTTTCTTTATCGGACTTATGGCTGCGATAAGCCCCTGTCCTTTAGCGACTAATATTACAGCAATCGCTTATGCAAGCAAAAAGATCGATAACAGTAAGCACACAATCATTGTTGGTGTGCTTTACACTCTTGGAAGAATGCTAACATACGTGTTGATCGCTTCTGCGATAGTGTGGTTCGGGCTTAATACTCAGGCAATCGCTTTGTTTCTTCAGAGGTTTGGTGAAAAACTGCTCGGCCCTCTCTTGTTGCTGATTGGCATCGTCATGCTGGACGTGATAAAGTTCAGGTTCCTAAAATCAAATGATTGGTTGAACAATCTCAAAGAGAAACTCGCAAAAAAAGGTTTTATAGGAAGTTTCCTTTTAGGCGTTATCTTCGCGCTTGCGTTCTGCCCTTTCAGCGCAGTATTATTCTTCGGGATGCTGATACCTATCGCATTAAGGGCGGGAGATGGTCTGGTGATACCTTCTGTCTTCGCTTTTGCTACAGGTCTTCCAGTCATAATATTCTCTTTTATTCTTGTTTATAGCGTCTCAAAGTTAGGAAACATAATGGGAAAGATGCAGACATTTGAGAAATACTCGAGGAAGGTTGTTGCAGGCATATTCATACTTGCAGGATTGTATTATGTGGGAATCATGGTGGTATAAGATGGAACGTAAAGACTGGCATATGCTAATATGGATTGCTATAGTTTTTGCTATCCTATACTTCGTGCCTTCAAGCAGTGATTGGTTCAGGACGTCTATCCTGTCAGCTTTTGACCTGTTGCATGATTATGCCCGGCAGCACGTCCTTACCTGTCTTGTGCCTGCTTTGTTCATAGCAGGGGCAATAGCGATTTTCATCCAGAAGGAGAAAGTGATTAAGTATCTTGGTCACGAAGCCAAGAATTATGTTTCTTATGGTGTCGCTTCTGTCTCCGGCGCTATACTTGCGGTGTGTTCCTGCACCATACTTCCATTATTTGCAGGGATAAGGAAAAGAGGAGCGGGACTCGGACCTGCGATAACTTTTCTGTTTTCAGGGCCTGCAATCAATATAGCTGCGATATTCCTGACCATGAGTGTACTAGGTATTAAGATAGGGCTGGCAAGGATAATCTGCGCGATTCTGATTTCCATACTGGTTGGATTGACCATGCATCTGATCTTCAGGGAGAAGGTTGACAAAGACAAGTTGGCAGTACATGAGACAGAAGAATCCAGATTATCAAACAAAGTGATGCTGGCATTTTTTGGATTGATGATAGGTGTCCTCGTTGTCAATGGTCTGCAGATAAGCAAGATCATAAAATATTCTCTGATGGGTGCTTTTACACTGGGTGTTGTAGGATTGGTTCTTTGGAAGTTCAGGGACCATATCGCTCAAAAATGGTTAAATGAGACATGGAACTTCTCGAAGATGCTTCTTCCCTTGCTCTTTATAGGTGTGTTCATCGCAGGATTTATCATGCCTCTTCTACCGCAGACACTTATTGAAAATTTAGTTGGACAAAACACCCTTACAGGCAATGTTGTTGCCTCGATTTTTGGCGCATTCATGTACTTCTCAACACTGACAGAAATTCCAATATTACAGGCACTAATAGCGAAAGGAATGCATTCAGGACCTGCACTGGCACTTCTGCTAGCAGGCCCGAGCCTGAGCCTGCCTAACATGCTTGTCGTGAGAAAAGTCCTGGGAACCAAGAAGACCGCAGTATATGTTGGGCTCGTGATAGTATACGCAACTCTGGCAGGTTTTGTATTCGGCAGCATATCATAAAAACTCGTCCAGAATGAGTAAATCGCGTTAAAAGATATAAGTTCTACGATCTTTATGTATGCAGATGAGTAACGTCAAAAACGAGATTTACTCATCTGATATTTGCTACTCATTTCAGATTATGGCATTACAGACTCCCAGAGTGGATGAGTAAGCTTGTTCGTCGATCTCCCAAATCGCCTTCGTTAAATTCCTATGTTACTGACAGAACCGGCTTGCGGACATTAAATTGAATATAAGCGCCGGCGCCCGGACCTTCACAACAAGACCTTTGTTCTCATTGTTTTGAACCGGGATAGGATTGCTCCAAGTGGTTAGCTCGTGCCTCAAACAGTTCGAGACCACCGCATTTGGCAAGCGAGCCTCGCAAAGCTCGCCATGTACCAGATTGTGCCACGCCGGCGCGTAAAAAGAAAAAGAAAAAAGGTATATAAAAAGATTTCTTAAATCCAGCCTGCTGAGACCAGTCCGAAGCCGAAAAGGCTGTCGCGGCCAGCCGTGCCCAGGTCCAGAGCGCTTGTCTGAAGCATGCCCCTGACGCCAACATTTGTTATTGACATATTTGCCTGGTAGACCAGAGCTGCTACGCCTGCTACGTGCGGGGTCGCCATGCTGGTGCCGTGCTTTACAGAGTAGCTGTCACCTTTGTCTGTGCTCAGGATGTTCACACCAGGTGCTGCAAGCTCGTTCTCTGGGCCTACATTGCTGAAGTATGCTCTTGCATCTGTGCTGTCTGTTGCTGCGACTGATATGACAGAGTCATACGCTGCAGGGTAGATCACAGGTGCTGGGTACTCGTTGCCTGCTGCGGCGACCACAAGAGCGCCTGCTGCATATGCTGCGTCTGCTGCGTCCTTTACATACGAGACGTCAACAGCTGCGCCGAGGCTCATCGAGATGACATCTGCGCCATTGGCTACGCACCAGTCCATGCCTGCTGCTACATCGCTCATGTAACCTGAGCCTTTCCTGTCAAGTGCTTTTACAATATAGAGGCTTGCATCAGGAGCTACGCCTACTACGCCCTGCTCGTTGTCAATCGCTGCTATGGTTCCTGCAACGTGCGTGCCGTGGCCGTTGTCATCTTCCCACTTGTTCGGGTCAATAACACGTTTACCCACGTAGTTTATGCCAGTCACAATGTTTGCTGCGAGGTCTGGATGGTTCCTGTCAATTCCTGTATCTATAATGCAGACCTTTACGCCAAGTCCTGTCGTAGAAGCAAGCTCTGCGTCGATCCTGTCTACACCCCACGGAAGCTCCTGTGTCGGGGTGGGATCAGGGTCTGGGTCAGGTATCGGGTCTTCCCCTTCCTTGCACTCTGGCCAGGGTGTGCACTTGTCTGGCTTGCCCATTGTGGTGACTGTCGCATCGAACTCGTAACCGATTACATTAGGGTTATTGAGTATGCTGTTGAGAGCGTTCTCTGAAACCTCTATGACTTTGACGTTGTCAAGAATGTCAAGGTTGTGGATCACCTTTGCGCCTCCAAGATCTACGTTTCCCTTTGTTTCCAGGAAAACACGGACCTTGTCGGGTGCGGCAGCAGCTGCGAAGCTGGCCAAAAGAACTGTAATAACAAACAATGCTATAGCACGTCTCATGCTTAACACCTCCGTGATAAGAATATAACATGCATAGAATCAGCGAGTATTATTTAAGGGTTTCTAAAAGAAAGAAAAAAATAAAATCACTCTACAGTAACAGTCATCCTCATGCTGCCTGACCATATGTCCCTCACAAGGAAAGTGCCAGCCTCATCGAAGGTGTAGTCCCATGCCTCGTTCGGCTGAAGCCTCGGGGACTTGGCGTGGCGCACTGTGTCAAAGCTCTTGCCAGTCTCTACAGCCAGAAGGTGCGGCCAGGAGTCATAGTTCTTCCAGTACATGGTGGTGCCTTTTGCCACTGTCTTCTCTGTGATGACCTTGTCATCAACAGTCATTGTCTTCTCTGCAGTGAGCTTTATCTCCTCTACCTCTTCTGAGAGGATGTCTTCCTCGGGCTCGACTTCTGTCCCTTCTGCCCTGGAACCTATAGTTGTTGTCGGCTCTTCCTCAGCTTCCTCTTCTTTCACTTCAGCTGCAGGAGTTGGAGCAGGTGCCGGAGTTTCTGCAGGAACAGGAGTTTCTGCAGGAACAGGAGTCACTTCAGGAGAAGATGGTGGTGCCTGCGCTGGAGCTGTGACATCAGGGACGTCAGCAGGTGCCTGCGCTTCCTTTGCGCAGCCCATTGCCAGGATGAATGCCAGAATTACGAACAATGCTAATAGCTTCCTCATGTAATCACCTTTTTTATGATTGTTAATTAACATAAACCTTTAAATACTCATTATATATAAAACATTCTGAAATGCTTATATGCGGGCAAATCAAAGGCCTGCTACGGTTTTGCTTTGCAAAACCTCCGTGCGCTGCCAGGCTCGCCCACTACTTCATCAATAAAAAGGCGCTGCCTCCCCGTAGGGGGCGTCCCCCGCGACGCGCTACCTTCATCAATTGGAAGGGGCTCGCGAAGGGCAGCGGCGGCCTTTGATTTCCCCTTGATGTAATCATTTGAAAAGAGGTGTATCATGGGAAAACCTGAGTTGCAGAAGGTATTGAGCTTTAGGACTATCCTACTCATCACTATAAGCTCCATAATGGGTACAGGCATCTTCTTCCTACCAGCTACAGGAGCTGCGCATGCAGGGCCTGCTTCGCTGTTGTCTTGGATTGCCATATCGCTTATCGCTATCTATATCTCCATGTGTTTTGCGGAATTGACTTCGATGTTCCCAAAAGCCGGAGGGGTGTATGAGTTCTGCAAGCAGGCTTATGGACGGTTCCCATCATTCCTGATCGGCTGGATAACTATCCTGGCAGGGAATATCACCATCGCTATGCTGATAGTTGGCGGGATACAATACCTACTACCTATACCGCTGCCTTTCTTCAAGACAGGGCTTTCACTCCTGTTTGTGTTTATCTTCAATTATATCGGGTTCAAGGGGATGAAGACCAGTGCTGTGATGCTCGTGACTTTTGCCTGCATCACTATCGCTACACCTATCGTGCTGATCATCGCGGGAGTGATATCGTTCAGTCCTGCCAACCTCTCACCATTCTTTGTGTTTCCTGCGTCATCGATACTCGTGACAATCTTCCTTATCGCTGAGACATTCTTCGGATGGGAGTCAGCGTGCTTCCTTGCAGGAGAGACAAAAGACGGAGAGAAGGTCATGCCAAAGGCTCTTGTGATAGGGACTATCTGCATCGCAGTGCTTGCGCTGCTTCTTGTGGTGACCTCGTTGTCCACAATACCCTGGCAGGAATTCGGCAAGTCTGCATCTCCGCTGTCAGACCTGGGCGGGGCACATTTCGGAAAGGCCGGGCTTGATATATTCACCATCCTTGTGTATATCTCTATAATTGGCAGCGTGGCAGCATGGATCGTATCCGCGCCGCGGCTGCTGCTGTCAATGGCAGAGGACAGGCTTTTCCTCACACAGTTCGCCAAGATCCATCCCAAGTACAACACGCCGTACAAGGCAATCATGTTCCAGGCAGCGCTTACCACGATCCTCGTGATAATGGGGTCCGGGTCTTACCAGACACTGCTGCACCTGCTCGTGCCATTGGTGCTGATACTCTATTCATTCGTGCTGATGAGCCTTGTGATACTCCGATTCAAGCAGCCTGACCGGAAACGCTGGTTCAGGGCACCGCTGGGAAAGGTGGGACCGGTACTTGTCGTGCTGTTCATGCTCTTCCTGCTTGTGATATGGGCTATTGAGACCAATGGTGCCGGGCGTCTCATCGGTATAGGGATATCGTTCATAATTGTAGGCATCCCAGTGTACATGCTGCTCCAGATGTACTATGACAAGAAGGCAATAATCTGGATCAATGATGTATTTGCTTATTTCGTGCTCATCACCGAGAAGTTCACCCTGCCGCACAAGGTAAGGAAGGAGATGATAGCACTCCTGGGCAACACAAAGAACAAAAGCATCCTCGAGTACGGGTGCAGCGTGGGAACATTGACACTCCTGCTCGCGGAAGAGGTGAAGCCCAACGGAAAGGTGTATGCGACAAACGAGTCGCGGCACCAGGTCGCGATCGCGCAGAAGAGGATAGAAAAAGAGGGGCACAACCACGTGCATGTGCTCCAGGACAAGCCTAACCAGATCCACCCCAAGGTGCCCAAGATCGACATGGCAGTATCAGCAGGCATGATAGGCAGTGTGGAGATGGAAGAGAGGATACTGTACCAGCTGAACAAGAGATTGCGGAAAGGTGCCAGGGTCGTGTTCCTTGACTATGACAAGTTCTATGATGTGATACCGAATATCGAGTGGCTCTCCAAGGACGAGGACATCAAGAAGGTCTTTGCTGCAGAGGGGTTTGATGTGGATGTTATACGCAAGCAGGGATTTGCCTGGCAGTATATCTATATATTTGGCAGGAAGGTCAGGGAAGGGAAGAAGAGACCCCCTAAAATCACGCTTTAAAAAGCACTTTGCGGGGCAGGTCCTGTGATACTCGGAGAATCTATATTCTCCGGTCGACCAACTCCCTAGTATACTCAAACTTTTAAATGGAGGAGTTGGTCATTTAAAAACGCTCCACAAAGCTTAAATAATTCTCACAAACCTGTCTCCCTATTCAAAAGGGGAGATCAATGGCCGAAGTACATCTCGCATTCGCAGGAAACATAGGTGTCGGGAAGACAGAGTTCACTACGCAGATACTCAAGGAACCGAACAGGTCCCTGCTCATGAGTTTTCTCAAGCAAGGCAGTGGAGTCAAGGCGTTCCAGGAGATACCTGAAAGAAGGCTGCTTACGGAATTCTACAATGACAAGAAGCGCTGGGCATTCGCTTCGCAGATGTATTACTTCACCCTGCGATTGGGTATACTCAAGAGGATAACTGATTTCGACGGGCTCGCTATCGAGGACAGGACAATCTTTGAGGACAAGAAGGTGTTCGGCGACACCAATTACGAGCTTGGGCACATGCACGAGCTGGAGTATTATGTGTACGACCAGACATACAAGCAGATATGCGAGAACTTCAAGCCGCCCACGCTGCTGGTCTATCTCAAGATACGTGACGTGAACGTGCTCAAGGACAGGATACTCAAGCGCGGGCGCGAGGAAGAGAAGGAGATATCTACAGAGTACCTGCAGAAGCTCAATGACAATTATGACAAGCTGTTCGATGACTACCCTCATCATAAGATCGCTGTGAATGCAGAGACGAACATGTTTGAGCATCCTTCTTATCATACGACTGTCGTGTGTGAGATCGCCCAGAAGCTGAAGAAGATTGGGTTCGCGCAGAAGGGAGATGACAAGCCTGTAGACCAGGCGATGCTGGTGAAGGGGCAGGACTTCACATTCAAGGAAAAGGAAAAGAATTTCTCAGTGCCTACAACAGATGCAAAGTAGGCTACACAGGATCATCTCAGGACGTCGACGCTGCAGTAGAATCTCTCAAGGTCACGCATGGAGCGCTGGACAGCAGCCTCAAGAGGTTCGTCTTCTCTTGTCTGTGCGATGAAGTGGCCGTTACTGTCGAATGCCTTCTCAAGGGTGACGTTGCGCTTCTTCTTGTCCAGTATCGCCTGTATCCTGTCCACCTTTTCATTCATCCTGTCAGCATGCTCGTTTATCGTCGGTATGTTATAGATGACATCAGAGCTGTGGATGTAATCTGCAAAGCCCTTTATGCTCTGCGCGATGTGGCTGGGCATGACATCGTCGATGTGCTGCTCCATGAGGCGTCTCACAAAGACATAGTCGTGCAGCGCGTCCACATCCTTGAGCCGCAGGTAATCGTCATGCTCTGCTTTTACGCGGACGGGCGACATACACAGGAACTTTGCTGCGCTCTCCAGGTCCTGCTGGTCGATGACCGGCTGTTTGGGGCTTCCACCGAACTTCTTGGATATCCAATGGCCTGCTTCTGAGGATGCAGTGCGCGCGAGAAAGTTGATATTGTTTCCAGTGACCTCTGTCGGGTTCCTCCACATGTTGCCATTGCACATCCTGATGAACGCGCCGACGCCGAAACCGCCTTTCTGCGCATTTGCGTAGGTACTGTTGGCGTGATTGAGGTTGAACTCTGCGCCGAGGATCCAGATGTTCGGCTCCTTGAACTCTATCTCTTTGCCGTCATCGGTCTTCAGTATGTGATAGAAGTTCCTTGGTATCGGAGGGTCGATCGATTCCCTGCCGTTCAGGTCCATCACAAGGGAATGGTCTATTATGTCCTTGTCATGCGATACCCTTGGGAAATCATAATGCAGTATGTCGCCTGCGCAGAATATGAACGCATCATTCTCTTCCAGGTTGAGTGAGTTGCGGAGGCGCACCATGGAGTTTGTAAGTGTCAGCTTCTTCCTGTTCTCTGCTATTATCTCCTTGTCGTCCTGGTTGTCATCATCGATGCCGTCATACTCAGGTGTCCACTTGAGACGTGCAGCGACATTGACCTTTCCTATAGATGCGTAGTATTCCTTCAGAAGGGTGACCACGTCACCGACCTCCAGGCTGCCCACCACTGAGACAGTCATGCCAGACTCCAGTGCTGCTATCGTGGGAATCGTGAAGAGTGGTGCTTTACGGTATGCAGGGAACATTGCCTTGTTCTCATCATAGCCTTCCATGATAGAATCTGCGCAGCGCTTGAACTTGAGCGAGGGCATGAGATTGTTCTTGATGTAGTAAGCCAGGCTTTTTGCTTCCAGCTTGTCCATCTTCGCCTGGCTTGCGTAGACGTTCTGGCACGCGCTTACTGCTACGTGCTTTACAGGGAAGTTGTGTTTTGGTACAATAATCCTTGACATATATCAACACCTACTCTATCAACACCTAATAACCTCAGAAATATGAGGCCATCTCCACCTCTCTTGAGCGAGGTAATTGGCGGGTTTTATAAAATTATCTGTGGAGAAATAGGGTGAATTGAGAAAAAATAACATCATCACTTGCTCTTCCAATCAATACCTTCCTGTTCCAGCCAGGTGATGAAGTCTTCCCTTGTGCTGAATGAGACCTTTTCCGCGTCTTCAGGGGTGTTCTTCACGCAGTCTTCCTGGGTGTAGTCACGGCAGATGTCAGGTCTTTCGTCGTACACGTCGCAGAGCTTGTGCTCGTTCAAAGCTGTGCATTTGGTGAGGAACTCTATGTACCACTCGTCTTCGTGGTCTATGAATACCCTTACGTTTTCGTGCAAGAGATACCACATTATGTTGCTGTAGTCTTCCCTGTCCTCGGGGGTGTCCAGCTCTATGGCAAGGTGCTTGCAACAGCCGTCGCAGCCCTCGCAGAGGTCCTTGTTTCTTACGTCTTCCGGCGTCATAAACACGGGGTTTTTAAAAGAGGTATTTAAGATTAACTGTTTTGGGACGACACAAGCTCAGTGCTTCAGGCCTACGCCTTTCTTGAGAAGATAGAGGTTTGCTGAGAAGAGTACTGCTGTGAAGACTACCAGCATCGCGAAGGCAAAATATACGTTCGTGTCAGACATTCCCAGGAAGCCGTACCTGAAGCCGTTCACCATGTAGAGGATCGGGTTGAACCTTGAGACTGTCTGCCAGAATTCTGGAAGCACGCTTATCGAGTAGAAGACTCCGCCAAGGTATATCAGCGGGGTCAGGACGAATGTCGGGACTATGCTCACGTCATCGAACTTCTTTGCGAACACGGCGTTCATGAAGCCAGCAAGTGAGAAGACTATAGATGTGAGGAGTATGAATAGGAAGATTGCTGCTATGCTGTGGATGACTATCTTTGTGAATAGAAGCGAGACTATCAGGACAATTATTCCTACCAATAGTCCTCTTGCAACGCCACCTACTACATGGCCCAGGATTATTACCCAGTTTGGAGTCGGGGAGACGAGGAGTTCTTCTACGCTGCGCTGGAACTTGGCGCCGAAGAATGATGAGACTACGTTGGAGTATGAGTTTGTTATGACCGCCATCATGACAAGGCCCGGCACTATGAACTGCATGTAGGGGACGCCGTTGAGATTGCCAATCCTTGATCCTATGAACGCTCCGAAGATCACAAAGTAAAGGCTCATGGTTATGCTTGAAGGGAGCAGTGTCTGCATCCAGATCCTGGTGAATCTTATGATCTCCTTTCGCACTATGGTTGCGAATGATATGAAATTGTTGGTACGGTTCATTTTCCTGTCATGCCCACAAAGAGCTCTTCCAATCGATTAACTTTGTTGCGCATGCTGATTATCTCAATATTCTGTCTTGATAGTGCGGCTATTAGGTCGTTTATGTTCTGGTCGTTCTTCACGTCGGCTTCGATTGTCGTGCTGTCCACAAGGTATGCTGTGTAACCTCTTATCGGCTTGAACTTTTTGACGGCGTGTTTTGTGTCTAGTATGAATGTCTCCTTGTCCAGTTTCTTGAGGAGGGATTTGACACTTGTGTTCTCTACTAGTTTTCCGTTGTCTATTATCGCTATGCGCTTGCAGAGCTGTTCTGCTTCTTCGAGATAATGGGTCGTGAGTATTATAGTCAGGCCTTTCTTGTTTAGCTTTTTCAGGAAGGTCCACATCGTGCGTCTTGTGTCCACGTCAACTCCTGCAGTAGGCTCGTCTAGGATGAGCAGTTTCGGCTTGTGGATGAGGGCTCTTACTATCATGAGTTTTCTTTTCATGCCGCCTGAGAGGGTGTTTGCTACTGCGTTCCGCTTTTCCCAGAGGCCCAGCTGTTTCAGGAACTGTTCTGCGTTTTTTAGGGCTATAGATCTTCTTATCCCGTAGTAGCCAGCCTGCTGTACTACAATATCTATGACCTTTTCGAAGATGTTGAAGTTGAACTCCTGCGGAACGATTCCGAGGAAAGTCTTGGCCTGTTCCGGTTCAGTGTCCAAGTCTTTGTTGAATATGCTCACTTTCCCTTCTGATTTATTGATGAGAGTGGTGATTATGCCTATTGTTGTTGTCTTGCCTGCTCCGTTCGGTCCCAGGAGGCCGAAGAATTCGCCTTTGTCTACGTCGAATGAGACACCTTTCAGGGCTGTGGTGCCTGACTTGTAGGTCTTGTGTAGGTTTTCTATGGACAGGGCTTTCATTTTTTCAGATGCTGAAGAGTTTCAGTGCGAGCATCAGGCCGATGCCCAGGATGAGCGCTGAAAGGTGAAGAAGCATGTCCTTACCTCCACATTCCTTGTGGAGCTCAGGTATGAGATCCGATCCTGCAATGTATAAGAAACCGCCTGCTGCGAATGGGAGTATCCACATGGTGAAGTCCTGAGACTTTGCTCCGATAATGAGCACAACCACCACGCCAACTATTGACGTCAGTGCTGTGAGGAAGTTGAAGAGAAGTGCTTTCTTCTTTGAGAAGCCTGCGTGGAGCAGGACACCGAAGTCGCCGATCTCCTGCGGAACCTCGTGAAGGATGACTGCGATCGTTGTCGCTATGCCCACAGGTATGCTCACCATATAACCTGCTGCTATGATAAGACCATCAATGAAATTATGGACCCCGTCACCTATCAGGTTCATCGGTGCCAGGTGGTGCGGATGGTCCTTGCTTGTGGGGACATGGCAGTGGCGCCAGTGTATGAGTTTCTCTATGAGGAAGAATAGGATTATGCCTGCGAGGACTGACATGGATACTAGAGGGGTGAAGCCTTTTATCTCTACCACTTCGGGCAGGAGGTGAAGTATCGCCCCTCCGAAAAGCGAGCCTGCAGAAAGGCTTACAAGGAAGAGGACTGTCCTGTTCAGGGTGTACCTCTTCATCATCAGGAAGAATATGCCTACCAGGGATATTGCTGAGACGAGGAGTACAGACAGTATCGCGTATATTGCTGCGGACATCAGTTGTCTGGGGAGATTTAGTGTTTATAAGCCTTTAGGGTCAGCGGGAATAGAATCATAGATGTCGGTGAATGCGTCATATCTTATTATCGAAGGCAGTCCCGCCTGTCTGTTCGCAGGGTTCTGTGAGAACAATGCTTCTGTGAAGGGGTTCTGGATGTCTTTCTTTATCGCCATCACTGTGGGTTTGTTCCTGCCTGCGAAGTAGCCTGTGTCCCAGCCCCTGCCCTCGCTCGGGTCTGGTGCGTGGTAGATGCATAGTGCCATGTCACAGGTGTCCATCAGGGTGTATGCTCTTTTCACTGCTTCTGTCTTTGGCATGCAGTCAGGGTCCCAGCCCTGGATGTCTTTTATCATTGTCTTTATTTCATGGCCTTTATGTGACAGCAGCGTGATTATGTTTTCCAGGTTTGATCTCAGTTCCTGCATGTCTGCGCCGCGGAACTTGTAGGCTAGCCAGATTCTCATGTGCGTGGGGGGGTTTTAGGTTGTTAATATATATTCCTAATCAGGATTTATATTGGGTGTTTTTTGGTGATTTGAATATGGGCGGGTTGCGCTTCAGTAACAGAAACGATATACAGGGAAAGGCCTGCGGCCGCAATTTAGTCAGGCAGTCTTAGAGTCTGAGTGCGTGGTTTGGGGTGGCCTGATTCGTGATTGGTTGCATTAATATATTCCCATTTTATGCACTCTAAATCCACATTATTTATAAATGCTGGATGCGGTTGGTGCCCTATGAGACATAGCAAGCAGGCTCTTATCGTTCTGGAGAATGTCTGGAAGGTCTACCAGATGGGGGATGTAGAGGTACCTGCACTGCGGGGCATCACTGTTGAGATCAAGAGAGGCGAGTTTGTCGCTATCATCGGGGCTTCCGGAAGCGGGAAGTCTACCATGATGAACCTTGTGGGCTGCCTGGATGTGCCTACAAAAGGCAAGATATTCCTCAAGTCAAAGGACATAACATCCATGTCTGAGTCCAACCTTGCAGTGCTTCGCGGGAAGACTATCGGTTTCATATTCCAGCTGTACAATCTTCTGCCTAACATGACTGCTTACGACAATGTGGTGCTGCCGCTTGAGCTGCAGGATGTGGATGATGTGACAGCTGAGCTGCGTGCGCGGAAGGTGCTTGACATTGTCGGGTTGACTAATTATTCGCACCATCGGCCTACGCAACTGTCTGGCGGGCAGCAGCAGAGGGTGTCTATCGCGCGGAGCCTTGCAGGGAATCCTGAGATCATACTTGCGGATGAACCTACTGGCGCGCTTGACAGCGTGACCGGGCGCGAGGTCATCGAGATGCTTTATCGTCTATGGAAAGAGGAAGGCAAGACAGTCATCATGGTCACGCACGACCTTCACCTTGCGCAGTATGCGAGCACGCATATCGAGCTGAAGGACGGGAAGATAATGAAGATATCAAAGAATCCTAAACAGAAGAAACCTATGAAAGGTGCCAAAAAATGAAGAAAACAATCTATTTGATCATGTTTGTCCTGTTTGTATCCCTGATAGGGGTGCATGCTGAGATGACATATATATCTGACAGCGATATCCTGACAGCAAGCCTGGTGAACCAGAATCCAGACCCTGCAATCGCAGGAAATGTCGTCGAGCTCAGGATAGGCGTCGAGAACTGGGGATCCTCTGCAGCAGAAGGTTACGACCTTGAACTGCTGCTTGAATATCCGTTCCAGGTTGTTCCTGGTGAGAGATATGTGAAGAGCACAGGCACCCTTCAGGGATTCCAGACAGAGGATGACCAGAAGATACTCAAGTTCAAGGTGAGGTCTGACCGGGAAGCCACTGAAGGTTCATATGATCTTGATATCCTGCTGTACAAGACAGGAGAGAAAGCCGAGTCTGCCATAAAGAAGACACTCAGCGTGGACCTGAAGAACAGGGAGAGCGCAGAAGTGATATATATTGACAAAGTGAAATTGATACCCGGACAGCAGACGCCGATACAGTTCACAATCAACAATGTCGGGGCTGCTCCTTTGAGGGACTTGTCGTTCTCATGGGAGAATGAGGATGATATTGTTTTACCGGTCGGTTCTTCTGATACACGCTATGTGAAGTATCTTGGGATAGGAGAGAAGACCACGATCATATACGACGCTATAGCAGACACAAACGCAGACCCTGGACTCTACAAGCTTGAGTTGAGTCTTACATACGAAGACCCTGTTACAGGAGATCTGACAACAATAACAAACAACGCAGGCATATACGTCGGGGGAGAGACAGACTTTGCAGTATCTTTTTCTGAGAATGCAAAAGGACAGGTGTCATTCTCTGTGGCGAATATCGGGAGCAATCCTGCCAGTTCTGTCTCTGTGAGGATACCTGCGCAGAAAGGATGGAAGATAACAGGCCCTGATTCTTCAATCATCGGGAACCTGGATAAAGGAGATTATACGATTGCCAGCTTTACCCTGTCCCCTGCGGGAGATAGTAGTGCGCAGCATGGTGCGGTTGACAGGACACAGATGTCAAAGGAAGACCAGGCTGCCATGCGTGAGAGATTGCAGAAGACACGGGGAAACCAGACAGCTGACACGCTCAAAGTGGCTATCGATTATACAGACACCATGGGAAACAGGGATACCCTGACCAAAGAGGTCAACCTTGATCCCTCGATGCTTGGTACTTCTGCAATGGACGCGTTCAGAGGGATGCAGAGGAGCTCACCTCTTGATGGGCTGAAGAAATACCTGTACATATTGGCTGTGTTTGTCCTGGTGATTGCCGCGTTCCATTGGTACAAGAAGTACAGGGTCCGTGAAGGCATGAAGAAAAGATGAGACTAAGAAAATGCCTCAAGCAGGCATTCAATATGGTGATACACAGCAAGCTGCGTAGCTGGCTGACCATACTGGGCATCGTCATCGGCGTGGCTTCTGTGATAGCAATATTATCGATCGGCGAAGGGATGCGGGTATCGATAAATGACCGCCTCGGGGGAATGGGTGCTGACATCATAACCCTGACTGCAGGCGCTTCCAGAGGTATGAGAATGGGCGGCCATGGTGGCGGTGGAGGAGGAGGCGGTGCTACTGCTTCTGATGAGATCCCTGAAATGGCAAAGTCAGACGTGCAGGTGTTGCGCGGCGTGCCTGGAGTCATTGCTATTGACACCCATATAGGTGGCAAGGTTGATGTGTCATATCTTTCTAAAAGTGGTTCTGTCAGTTTGACTGGTGTTGATCAGAAGACATGGTCGCAGATAACCACTTCTGAGATCAAAGATGGCCGTCTTTTGGGCCCTGCAGACCAGAATGTAATCGTCATAGGTGCCAGGCTGGCAGAGTCTTACTTTGACACTCCTATCGGTGTGAACAAGATGATCACCATTGAAGGTGGTGCTTTCCGTGTCGTGGGAATACTGGATGACCAGAGTACAAGCATATACATGCCGATCTCAATGGCATATCAGGTGCTGGATGATAAAGAGCGAGATGTGTACGACTCTGTGATCGTCAAGATCGAGGATGAGAATGATGTAGACCTGATGACAGAGAAGATTGAGGCAAAGCTTATGACAAAAAGGCATGTCACTGCAAAGACAAAGGATTTCTCTGTCATAAACATGAAACAGATAGGTGAGCAGATCAATGAAGTCATGGGTGCGATGACAATGTTCCTGGCTGCGATTGCTGCTGTTTCGTTATTGGTTGGTGCTGTCGGGATTGCAAATACGATGTTCACTTCTGTGCTTGAGAAGACAAAAGAGATTGGGATAATGAAGGCGATTGGTGCGCGTAATAGTGATATACTCAAGATATTTCTTCTGAATGCTGGATTGATTGGTCTTATTGGCGGGTTGATCGGCGTCTTCTTTGGGGCTATGCTCTCTACTGTGATGCCTTACATGGTGCCGAACATGAGAGGGATGGGCGGTGCAGGGATAGTGACTTGGGAGTCTATTGCTGCTTCACTTGCTGTTGCGATCATTGTCGGGATGATAGCTGGAGTGATACCTGCCTGGCAGGGGTCCAAGCTGAAGCCTGTGGATGCTTTGAGATATGAGTGAGTCGCTCACACCACGAAGTCAGGTTCTAGGACTGTTTGACTAAATTAATTGGCCGCAGGCCTCCCTTTCTTATATCGTTTCTGTTACGGAAACGCAAGCCTTCTGTGGGACGCAAAGTCAAGGCCTGCTACGCTTTTGCTCGCTTCGCTCACAAAAGCTCCGTGCGCTGCCAGGTTCGTCGGTAACAATATGTAGTCTGTTATGAATGCGCGGCACCCCGGATGGGGCATCCCCCGCCGCGCCGTCGTATTTACCTCATGACGACTCACAAAGGGCAGCGGCGGCCTTGACTTTGCTAATTTAGAATCAGTACTCATCGAAGTATGCGTGAATGACATACTCCTTGACCATCCTATGCGTGTTGAAGTAACTCGCGTTGAATGCTATGGCGTTCTTCATTATCCTCACCCAGGCCTGGCGGTCGTGGTAGTATAACGGGACCACTTCTTTTTCCAGCTTTGTGTAGAAGTCGTTTGCGTCTGCTGTCTCGTCGCTGTCTGCGCCCTGGCCGCCTATTGACCAGCCTGTCATCCCCTCTAAGCAGCCTTCTATCCACCAGCCGTCTAGTGTGCTCATCTGGGGGACGCCGTTGTGTGCGGCTTTCATGCCTGAGGTGCCTGATGCTTCCAATGGTCTTTGCGGCGTGTTTAGCCAGATGTCTACGCCGGCTACCATCTTCTTGGCTACCTCCATGTTGTAGTTCTCCAGGTAGACTATCTCTATCTCTCCTTTGAGTTGCTCTTTTATCTCAAAGACCTGTCTTATCAGGTCCTTTCCTTCTCCGTCGCTTGCGTGGGCCTTTCCTGCGAGGATGAACTGGATCTTTCCCACGTTGTGATTGATCTTCTTCAGCCAGTCTATGTCTGAGAACATGAGCTTGAGTCTTTTGTATGGTGTGGCTCTTCTTGCGTAGCCTATCGTAAAGAATTCTGTCTTCAGGTTGCTTTTGCATCTCTCGTTTGCGAAGTCTATGAGTTCCTGCTTTGCTTTCACGTGTGCTGCCCATAGCTCGTCGTTGGGTATGAGCTCTGAGAATCTTAATGAGGCTGGGTCCCAGAACCAGTCTCTTGAGTACTTGTCGAAGACCTGTTTGATGTGTGGGCTCACCCAGGTGTCTGTGTGGACGCCGTTTGTTATTGAATGGATTGAGTATTCAGGGAACATGGCTCTTGATACCTCAGCGTGTTTCTTTGCCACTCCGTTCACATAGTCGCTGCTCTCCAGAG
>JBHPEY010000025.1:0-23920 GCA_042576705.1 Nanobdellota archaeon
CGGTCAAGGAGCTGAAGGGACTTGCGGAGATCAAGCATACCGAAGATGTCAATGCAAGGTTCACGGTTGTTGACGGCAAGGAGATCATATTCATGCTTCTTGATGATTCAGAGGTCCACCCTACATATGATTCAGGTGTGTGGGTGAATACACCATTCTTCGCATCAGCGCTCCAGGCAATGTTCAACACGCAATGGGGCCAGATGAAGGCAATAGAGGTCAAGAGATAATTTATTAAAAGGATAATAATATTTAATTTCATAATTCATATTTCTATGTAAGACCACATTCCAATAAGATAATTCAGCTTCGGTAATTGAATTCTAACTTTGAATTGGATGTGGTTGCATAGTGTATACCGAAGCTGACTATCGTTTAACGATTCACAGTGTCAAGCCTATTTACCTTAAGCTGCGGCTTTGACTGATCTTAATTTGGCCGCATATTCTGGAACTAGGCTTGCTCAAGGCTTCGCCGAAAGAACTCTTCCCAGATTTCGAATTCATTATCTGCTTACTGTGAACATACTTCTGTTTATCAGGTTGAAATCTGATTATTTATTTGATAAAACTGTCATCCTATCTTCTCTTGTTTTAGCTTGTTTTTCTCGTAAGCTTTATATACTAGATAATCCTGGATTCATATCAATATACGTTAAAATATGTTAATATGCTCAAAAAGGAGGTAATGTATAATGGCAGGATTGGGACTTGAAGGCGTTACACTCGCAATAATCATAGGAACTCTGGCAGCAATCGTGTACTCGCTACGAATTCTTGTGCTCCTTGAAAGAAGGATTGCCCGGATGGACGAGAATCTTCTTAAGATAACTCATAAGATCGAGGCAGAAGAGCACAAGATCGAGGCAGAAGAGGCCAGGATCGAAAAGCTGCTTACCAGAAGGAAAGCACCAGCCAAGAAGGCTGCTAAAAAGAAATAAATCCTTTTTTTTCTCTTTCATCAATCTTTTTTTCTAAAATGTGCATCAAACATACTTCCCTAGCCCATGGATGGTTCTATCACTATAGGTTGCATAGCATCAAGACCGATACATTATGTGCTGGCGGGCTGTGTTCCCTGAACACGTTCATGGGGAAGATGCTGACTGACTGCCCTGACCATTATTTTGAGTCGGGACCGCGGTCATCTTCACTGCGGTTTGACGTGGATGCACCTTTGACAAGGCTTGACGGGCATGAGGTCTGCAAGCTTGCTGAACTTGGGCTTGGCAGTGGCAGGTACAAGACAGCGCACTCTAATGTCGAGGTGTATATGCTTGAGAATGATGCGCATACGCTCGCGGTAGAGGTACCTATATGGCTGCAACACCATGAGCTTGATATGTATAAATCTCTCTTTGGTTGTGATGAACCATTGACAGGGCATATCGACCTGCTCCGTGTCGAGGATGACAATATCTGGATATGGGATTTCAAACCCAATGCAGAGAAGGAGAAATATGCAGACTGCCAGGTGCTGTTCTATGCAATCATGCTGTCCAAACGGACAGGGATTTCCCTGGACCGGTTCCGGTGCGGGTATTTTGATGAGAAATCTGCTTTTGTTTTCAAGCCTGCTCTGGAGCAGATACCATTAAGTTGCGATCCTGTTGGTGTCGAGAAGTAATCTTATTTGAGCTCTTTTTCAATCTCTTTTATCTCTTCCTGTATCTGTTTTATCTTATCCTCATTCGATTCCTGCTGCATTATTGTTGCGCATTCAGGGCACTTGAACTCAAACCCTACTGCCTGCTCGAAATCAAGACGCATGCATGTGTTCGGACACATGAAGAAGCTGCTCTCCTCTTCTCTTGAAAGGCGATCATTAAGCTTCTCAAGCTTATCCTTCTTCAGGGTCAGGGCCAGGTGCTTGACCTGCTTCAGCTTGAAGGTCCAGTAGTAGATATACCAGCCCTTTTTCTTGTCTTTTCTTCTGATAAACGAGACAAGGTTAGCGTGATAGAGTCTGTAGAGCATGTTCCTAGTGACATTGATCTCCAGTTTCAAGGATTCTGCAAGCTTGAACTCAGATACATTCTTCTTGTTCTTCAGAAGCTTTACCAGGGGAAATACATCTTCTCCTGCTACAGACTTCACGACGTCTTCTACAAGCTTGTTCGATAGCTTCATTTTAGCTGTTTTACCCGAAATATGATGTATTATTTCCAGATAATACTATTTAAAAACCTTTTGTTTTAAAGCAATGTTGTTTTCAGGCTTATGATGCAAAACCTTTATAAGTTACCCAAAACTTCCCGAAAGACAGTGATTTAGATGGTAAAACCCGGTCATAGGTCAAGAACGCTGAGAAGGGTCTTCAGAAGGACGCCTGGCAGCAAAACAACACTTCAATACAGGACGCGAAAGCCTGCAAAGGCCAAATGCGGCCAGTGTGGAGCTGAACTAGCAGGTGTTCCAAGAGAGAGGCCATACAAGATGTCAAGGCTTCCCAAGACCAAGAAAAGACCTGAAAGACCATACGGCGGAATGCTGTGCTCAGCCTGCTCAAGACGAAAGATAGTGGCTGAAGCAAGAACATAATACTTTTCATCTCTTTTAATTGCAAGTGAAGCAGCACCGGCGACGGGTTGTGGATAAGATTATGAGGATGCAGATAACTGATTCTGTAGTCCTCATCGGAGGTAAGAAAATGATCGATGTTGGAAGACTCTGTGTCAAGATAGCAGGAAGGGACGCTGGCAAGAAATGCGTCATCGTCGAGGTTGTTGATGATCGATTCGTAATTGTAGATGGTGAGACAAGGAGACGCAAGTGCAACATGAAGCACCTTGAGATGCTCCAGGAAACAATGGATATCAAGAAAGGGGCATCACATGATGATGTTGCCAAGGAGTTCAAGAAACTCGGGATTGAGCTAAAGGAAAGCAAGCCAAGGAAGGCAAAGCCAAGGCCTACGCAGATTAGGGCTGCAGAAAGGAAGAAGATGAAACCCAAGCCCGCCCCTAAGAAGGAGAAGGCTCCTGCAAAGGCTGAGAAGAAAGCCGAGGCAAAGGAAGAGCAGCCTGAGAAGGAAGAGACAAAGCTCGAGAAGGCGATAAGCTCCGAGGAGAAATAAACTTTTTTACCTTTATTTCTTATTTTTTTTTATCTTTATCTTATGTGAAGGTGATATACTTCTTGAATGTTGAGATTGCGATATCGTAGTCATCAAAGACAGTCAGCTTGAAATCCTTCTCAGAATAGATGTCAGAGTATGAGACGTGGACAGATATTACCTCTGAAACACTGTCGCCAGGGAGCATCCGCTTGAATGAGTCTGGAAGATGGACATCATCGTCCCACCAGACGGAACCCTTGCCGCGAGAGTTCAGCTTTATCTTGATCTTGTTCGGGTTAATTATCGTGCACTTCTCATTGTTTGTTATCGTGAGCTTGAGACTCTCTAGTGAGGCCCAGTTGTCCCCCCGCTTGAACCTCTTGAAGTCTGTAACTGCGACCTCGACATTGTTGTAATTGTAGTCGAAACCAGCGACGACAGGGCGGCATTCCGATTCAACAGTCTCTATGACTTCCTCGTAATCAGCCTCTTCAAACTCGTCGTCAATATCTGTATCGTTGTCTTCGGATTCTGAGAGGTTGACTACATCCACTTCTGGAATATCATCTTCCTCTTCTTCAGAGTCGGTCTCTTCTGGATTGTCATCATCTTCTGCAGCTGTTGTGCTGTTGTTTTCTGCTTCGGATTCCTTAGCTACTGCTTTGGTCTCGCCTGACAGTTCCTGGGTCTGGGCAGGCAGAGTGTCAGAGTCATCTGAAGAGAGGGATATCCTGCCGAGCATGAAGACAGAGATGAGGACAATAACGAATGCCAAGGTTATCCCTGAATATTTCAGGATGCTCCTGACAGAAACTGTGTGGTCAAGGGCCCTGTTCACTGATCGTATAGAACCGAAACTGTGAGAACTCCTACGCCTCGCCTTTCTTGAGCGGCTTTTCAGCTGGATAGTTCGAGGCTTATGCCTCATCTTCCTCTTTGCCATGTCTACCCCCAATGGGCTTTCAGAAATCCAGTAAAATTTAAAAAACTATGCCTGGGGCTCTTTTAAAGCCTTATAAAGCACACTCAGGTTCAACTCAAAGCAGGCAGTCGGCATATCAATGTCCCAATTCTCTAGTGTTGTTGGATGGAGCTCGCCAATGTATGCGATTGCGTCATCTTCTATAGAAATCCTTGCAACCCTTCCTGGAATGAACGACTTGAGCTCTGTTTCTTCTGATTCGTATCTGAAATCGATTGCAGATGCCAGGCAGTCAAGGACCTGCTTGATCCTTGTGAAATCAGAATCAGGGCCGCAGAGAACCACTGCCAATCTGGTGAATTCAGTTACACCTGTCTCTGTGGTCTCATCAATCTTGAAACAGTTACCACTCTCAAATATGTTCTGCGGGTATTCATGGTTCTTGTTCTCCTGCAGGACCTTCAGGAGGCAGGGTGTCATCCAGGCCCTGAGCACATTGTAGTCTGTGTTGACTGCACTCTCCAGCTCGACAAGCTGCAGGCTTGTGCTCATCTTCCTGTTCTGGTCATCATCATTAGTGAGATTGTAGGTGTTTGTCTCCAGAAGGTCAAGTCCTACGAGGATGTCTGATACCCTGCGCTTGAAGATCTCGAAAGGGGATTCTTCACCTATGGTCGCAACATTAGGAATGTCCTCCTCGAACTTGTCATAGCCATACGCAATCGCTACGTCTTCTGCAATGTCGACTATATGGAGAATGTCTGCCCGATAGGCAGGGATAAGGATAAAACCCGTGTCGAAACCGTAGCCCATCTTTGCCAGCAGGAGGACCATCATCTCTTCTGATATGTCGAGGCCAAGCCACTTGTTGATGAACGGGACGTCAAGCTTCATCTGCTTTGGCTCCAGGTCGGGAGTGGTCACTGTCTTGTCAGGATACTTTATGTCCAACGAGTATATCGTGCCACCCATATCTGCCAGCATAGTGACAAATATATTCAATGCAACAGAAACATTCCTGAAATCAACTCCTGTACACTCGATGAATACCTCTTCAGTATTCTCATCAATCTTGCCTGTATCATGCGAATTGGTGTATGGCAGCATGCATAGAACATTATCTTTATTATCGATGAAGAATGGATATCTCTCCCAGTCTTCAGCAATCCACTTGTATTCGCGACCCTTAGGATGGAGCTCTTCCACATCATCTGCCCTCATTGGCTGTGGCAGACCCAAAGGCCAGAACTCGACTGTCTTAGGATCCTTGGCAGTGTAGCTTATAGGAAATTCAATATTATCTGTAGGATAAATGCCATATGCAGAAGCCCTCCTGTTTCTTCCATGGGTCTTGGCCAGCTTTTCCTGTATCTGCATTATCTCCCTGATGCGCTCATCATCAAACTTCACACCTTTTACTATAGCACATGCAGTGTATCCTCTCATTGATACAGACCCATCAACAACAACAGTCTTCCCACTTTTCTTGAGCTCATATCTGCGTAATCCTGTCTTCTCTCCGATGAATGACGAGAATGCTCTCGCGAGTCCCTGTTCTGAAAGCATGTCAGGACGGTTAGGGAATATCTCCACTTCTATCTCATCACCTTCAACCTTCTCCAGATCAGTACCGAGCATAGGTATACGCTCCCTCAACTCATCATCAGGGAGGGTCTTACCTACAAGATCATTGAATACAGTCTTGTTCAAGTTGATTGTGGGCATCTGTCTACCTCATCCACTGTTTCATGTTTCTCATCTGGTCCAGGTCATTCTTGTATAGATCCCTAAGATCCGTAATCTTGTAATACTCCATCATTATCCTGTCAAAACCAGGACCCCATGCAAGTACGGGAACCTCTTCACCTAATAGAGGCTTGACAACCTCTGGCCTGAACATGCCTGCACCACCAAGCTCAATCCATTTCTCATGGACCGGGTGGAAGACGTCAATCTCCACACTGGGCTCTGTATACGGGAAGAACGCAGGCCTGAAGCGAGCCTTAGGGAACCCCAGCTTAGAGAAGAACCTTTTTAGGTATCCTAAAAGATGCCTGAAATTCGCATCCCTGTCAATGACTATACCATCAGTCTGATTGAACTCGAAAAGATGAGACCAATCAACAGCTTCATTACGGAAGCACCGCCCCACACAGAAGAACTTAGCAGGCCAGTCCTCTTTCTTCAGGGCAGCCAGTGTCTTGGAAGAAAGGACAGTGGTGTGCGGACGAAGCACCAGTTTCTTGGCAATACCTTCATCATAACTGCACTGCCAGCCAGAGCTTTCAATGTCTCCTCCGTGTTCATGCATTGCCTTGACCTTATCGACAACACCTGTGTCCGGAAGCTTACCTGATTTTGGATTCTTTATGTAGAATGTGTCCTGCATCTCCCTGGCAGGATGGTCCTGTGGAACAAACAGAGCATCAAAATTCCAGAAGCAGGTGTTGACCATAGGCCCTTCCATCTCCTTGAATCCCATCTCGATCCAGACCTGCTTTGCATAATCAGTGGCCTGGTTGACAAAGTGGCGCTTGCCACGTAGGACTTTCGGAACATTGATCTTCACGTCATATCTACGGAATGTCTTGTCTTTCCAGGAGCCGTCCTTGAGCATATCAGGGGTAAGGCGGTCAATGAGTTCTGTCGAACCTATGTCTGCCTGTGTGAGCTCATTGCCTAGCTCTGTAAGCTCGAAACGCTTTATCTTCTCAATATCTGTCTTGAGTATCTCTTTCCTTTTTGTCAGGCCATCGTATGCGAACTTATCTTCAGGAGAGAGTTCGTCTGGTGAGATGTTGCCTTCTGACGCCTTTTTCAGAAAACCCTCTTCCAGCCACTCTTTAGACAGCGCTGCTTTGCCTTGTTCTGTGATTGATACTGTGCCCTGATCGATAGTGATTGCCGCCTTGCTCTTAAGGGTGCCGAGGCAGACACTGACTTCCTGTTTAGAGAGTGATGCAACATCGCCAAGTTCGTTCATCTTGAGAGGGGATGATTCCAGGGCCTTCAGGAAACGTCTTTCAGGCAGGCCTTTTTCCAGATATTCCTTTCCATTAGAATCCAATCGGAGGGTCTCTTTCACTTCGGATATTATCTTGAGAGCGCCCTTGTTCTCCAGCCATTGCAGTGCACGCATGGCTTCAGCATCCGATAATGATGTCTGCGCCATGACCTCTTTTAGGTTGGATGTGTCTTTAAGCACAGGGACCACCTTACGCTCTAACGGGTGCAAACTCTCTATAATCTGCTGTATATCCATGCGTTGATGAGAATCTAAGCCTATTTAAAATAGTTTTGTATTTAAAAGGAGAATAAGAAAAGAAAAAAAGAAGAGATAATCACTTCTTGAGTATTTCCTTGGCAGGCTTCATACCTTTCCAGGCAACATCAAAAAGGGTCTCCAAAGCGTTCGAGAAGAACGGTGTGTTGATCCAGACACCGACATCATATGTGGGGTGGACATCTGCATCGTCCATGACCATGAAGACCACTTCAGACTTGTCCACAATAGTGAATCTTGCTTTGGATGCTGTGTGTCTTATCTCGGCTATATCTCCAAGATCCTTTATAGCACCAGAGCACTCTTTGGTAAGAGGTGCAGCAATCTTGATCTTGACCCCGCGCTTCTTCAGCTTCTCGAGTGTCGGTTTCAGACCTTCGATCTTCCTCAACAGACCCTGGGTTGTAGTCATTATGGAGACTGAATCCTCAGCGTTCCTTATGGTCAGCTCCAGATGGTTGTAGAGGTTATGCCTACCTTTCAGGCTTCCTGAAAGATCGGATGGCTCGACAAGTTCGATGCCCTGCGAGTGCAATGATGAAAGCTCGTTAAGGACCTCTGTGCCTTTCAGATCTTCAAGCCTCTTGACTTTTTCTTTCGCTTCCTCTGCCATGTTCTTCTTTACCCTTTCAAGAACCTCTTCTGGCGGGACAGCAATATATTTGATCGGCTTACCGAGCTTGGTAACCGCAAAGCCTTTTTTCTCAAGGCTCTCAAGAACATCATAGCTTCGCGATCTTGGAACATTCGCGATATCAGACAGCTCACCAGCGGTCGAAACACCTCTTGATAGAAGAGCAGTCCAGATTTTTACCTCGTAAAGATTCAGAGAGAAAAAGCGCCTTAGCTTACTCAGGAATTCTTCTTTCACAATCATTGTTAAAACCTCCCCCTTTTTTGAAAATTTGTTACTGAACTGAGTAGACTCAGGAGTACTACTTAATATATGTTACGATTTTTCACTCCCCTGTTATAAGCACAAAATATAGTTAAAGGGTTGTTATTAACTGAGTGGTGGGTCATTTCTCGTTTTTATGGTTAAAAAACAGATAATATTAAAAAACAAAAGCGCTAATAGTTGCGTATAATATAGATTACAGGTATAAAAAAGATGGTAAGCCTTACGGATGTTGACAATTTTGTGAACAGCGGAAGAGAGTCTTTACTATCATTCACTTCTAAAGCGCCAGGGGATATCAAGATACAGAGTATATTCTGGGTCATCGCACTGCTCATGGTGCTCGTAATAATCATGGAGTTCCGAAAGGGCCGTGAGGAAAGGAAAGGGTTGATAGGGCCTTTCGCAATACTGGTGCTCTGCCTTGCCATGATATTCGGTTTCAGTGTGATGATCATCGCTTGGGTCGTGCTTCTCATGCTTGGATTAGCACTGATAACAAAGCTGAAGAAAGGTGAATGGAAAGGGATGTTGCTCATCCTGATTCCCATATATCTGATAGGATATTTTGTCTCTGTGAAGAGCTATATTGTCCTTATCATCGCAGGGCTGGCAAGCGTTGGCGGGGTGTTTGTAAAGAAAGCAAACTTCGCGAGGACCTATGGGACAAGCCAGGCAGCCAGGATAATGAAAGACCAGGGATATCCTGTACGCAAGGAGCGGAAGATAATCAAGGGGCTTGAGAGGATATCACGCAGGGGTTTCACCTGGTCAAAGGACAAGGTGCTCAGGACACAGGCGAAGATCAAGCAGAGATTCGCGCAGCGCGAGGCACGGAACATAGAGGAGCAGGAGCACGAGGCAGAGATGGCTGCAGCAGGGAAGCAGCTTGCAGAGACTGTGGAAGAGGAGCAGAAGAAAGCAACAGAGATGGAAGAGCAGGATATGCGGTACATAGAACAGATACTACGGCAATGCCAGGAGCTCAAACGGTTTGTGCAGGGACTTGACCCTAATGCAGTTGATGCTGAAAAGTCCAAGGAGATACTTTCTGTGTCCAAGTCAATACTGCAGAGCTCCAATGCGCTTGTCAAGTCAGAGATGGAAGAGGAGACAGTCATGCAGAAAGCCAACAAGATACTTGAGACCTGCATGGAAGTGATACAGCATGCTTCAGATGAGGCCAAGCAGCTGGAGGAAAAAAGGGCTGAGTTCAAGGAGATGAAAAACGCTGTGGATACGAACATAAGGTCGTTGAGAAAAGAGATACTACACAACCTGAATGGGCTCAAGCATGCAGAAAAAGCAGGCGAACATTCCAAGGCAGAAGGTGCACATGAGAGAGTGAAACTACTGAAGCAAAGAGGTGACGCACTCAACAATGTTCTTCACAAACTGCAGGAAATAGAAGGTTATGCCAATAAGATATTGAACAGGCTCATGAAAATAAACCTCAAAGAGGACCAGAGGATAAAATCAGTCGATGTGATGAGTGACAAGGCAGACAAGCATATACACAAGCTGAAGGACTTTGCAAGCAGATTCGCAGAGATCGACAAGCAGCTGCGCGATGAGCACAAGAAATTCAAGCACGTCTTCAAGGAGGAAGCAGGAGAGATACCTGACGAGCAGCTGGTGGGTGTAACAGATTCAACAATCATACTCTTCAATAGGCTACGCCTGCTTGCGGAGATAGCGCATGATTACAATGTCAAAGAGCTGAAGCCTCTTATAGCAGACATGGCGCAGGTTGCGCAGAATGTTCTCTACCTTTCCCGTGTCTCTGAATACCTGACAAAGATGTACTATAGGTTATCGCAGGCGATGGAAGAGCTTGGCAAGATGGCAGAGATAGTGGATCAGAATCCTGAGTCCAAGAAGAAGCTTGCCAAGATACTTGCGACAGAGGAGCTTGAACAGAAACTGACCCTTAGGGCATACAAGAAAGGAAAGGTCATAGTCAGTCACATCAAAAGAGGATACAAAGCACTCCAGGCAGCGAATACTTATACTGACAAACACATACACCTGCTGGACAGGTATGTCAGGGCAATGGACAGCACAAAAAGAGAGGTCGGCCAGAGTCTCAATCAGGCGTTCAAGGTTGTGCTTAAGGTTGAGATAAAGCAGGCAAGACAGCTTGAGAAAGAGGCTTCAGCAGCAGAGTCTGATCTTGAGAAAGCAAAAAGGGCTGAGACTGTAGCTAAGCATGCAGTTTGATACTCAAAAAGAAGGTGATTGCATATGAAGGACTTCATGGAGAAGATAAAGCAGAAAGCCAGAAAGGATCCCAAACGAATCGTGTTCCCTGAATCAACAGAAGAGAGAACACTCAAGGCTATTGAGATAATGCTCAAGGAAGGCACTGTAAAGCCCGTACTTCTTGGAAATGAACAGGAGATAAAGGCCAGGATATCTGAGCTGGGGCTTCATATAGAGGATGTCCAGTTCGTTGATTACCTGAGTGAATCTAACAAGGAGCACTTTGAGAAGTATGTGAATGAGTTCTATGAGAAGAGAAAGGAGAAAGGCATGACACAGGAGAAGGCCAGGGAGGTCATGCAGGAAGGCATATACTATGGAACAATGATGGTCCATATGGGTGATGCAGACGGGCTTGTATCCGGAGCAGTGCATTCGACAGGGCACACAGTCCTGCCTGCATTGAAGGTGATAAAATCAAGGGAGAAATTCCACAAGGTATCCGGCGCTTTCTTCATCAAGTTCAAGGAGAGGATAATGATGTTCGCGGACGCGGCAGTTACCATAGAGCCAGATGCGAAGGACCTAGCAGAGATAGCCATCGACTCAGCAAGGACTGCAATACGATTCGGGCTTGAGCCAAGGATAGCCATGCTCTCTTTCTCGACAAAAGGGAGTGCGGACCACCCGCTCGCAAAGAAGGTGCGGGAAGCGACAGCCATAGCAAAAGATAAGGCAAAAGAAGTCCTACCTGAAGTAGTGATAGATGGGGAGATGCAGCTTGACGCTGCGGTCGAGCCATGGGTGGCGAAGATAAAATGCCCGGGGGCAGAGCTGCAGGGAGATGCCAATGTGCTCATATTCCCCGACCTGCAGGCAGCTAACATAGGGTACAAGCTTGCTACATTCTTCGGCCATGCAGAGGCTATAGGGCCCATACTTCAAGGTCTCAGGAAGCCTGTCAATGACCTGTCACGAGGCTGCAAAGTGCAGGACATCGTGGACATATCTGCGATGACTGTCGTAGAGGCGCAGCACCTTGAGATGGGCGGGGAGAAGTAGAAAAAATATTTTTTTATTTATTGCATTTCTCAGTCATCTTCCAATGTAGATGTGTCACCCACAGGCAGACCAAGCTCCTTGCATTTGAGGACGCGCCGCATGATCTTCCCTGACCTGGTCTTTGGAAGGTTATCGTGGAACTCTATCTCCTTTGGATACGCGTGTCCTGCAAGATTCTTCTTGATGAACTTCTTGATGTCCTCTTTCAAGGCTTCGCTTGGCTTGTGCCCTTTGTTCAGAGAGACAAAAGCCTTGATGATCTCTCCGTATATCTTGTCAGGCTTGCCTATGACGCCTGCTTCAGCGATTGCAGGGTGCGCGACAAGTGCTGACTCCACTTCGAAAGGACCTACCCTGTGGCCTGCTGTGTTGATGACATCATCAGCCCTTCCTATGAACCAGAAATAACCATCCTTGTCCATCTTGGCTTTATCTCCTGTGATGTACCAGCCATTCCTGAAATACTCCTTGTACTTGGTCGGGTTCTTCCAGACCTCGATCATCATGGATGGCCAGCCGGGTTTTATGGCAAGGCTGCCTGCTTTTCCAACAGGTAGTTTCTTTCCTTTTTCATCTATTATTGCAGCAGTCACTCCTGGGAATGGTTTTCCCATGGAGCCGGGCTTCACAGCCATGCTTGCGTAGTTTGCAATCAATATTCCTCCTGTCTCTGTCTGCCACCAGTTGTCGTGGAACACAAGACCGAGGGTCTTGACACCCCAATAGATAGCTTCAGGATTGAGAGGTTCTCCGACTGAGCACATATGGCGAAGTGAAGAGAGGTCGTATTTTTTGGCAATCTTTGCGCCTTCTCTCATCATCATCCTTATAGCGGTCGGTGCTGTGTACCATACTGTTACCTTATACCTGTCGAGAAGATAATACCATTTCTCTGCAGAGAAGCGCCTTGCGTCAACAACAGATGAAGCACCATTTGCCCATGGACCGAGTATGCCGTAGGCGATGCCTGTCACCCAGCCAGGGTCTGCAGTGCACCAGTACACATCGTCTTCCTGAAGATCCAGCACCCACTTTGTTGTCATGTACTGATGGATAACATCATAATGAGTGTGGACAACACCTTTTGGTTTTCCTGTGGTGCCTGATGTGTAGAGCATGTATGCCTTGTCTTTAGGTTTCATCTCTTTTATCTTGAACTTGGTGCTCTGGTCTTCCATCATCTGGTCATAGCTGAGCTCGTTCTTGCCGAGCTTGTAGTTCCCTGTGACGATTATTGTCTTAAGCTCTGGCAGCTTGCGTCGTATCTTGTCAATCCTTGGTTTGAGTTCCGGAGATGTTATCACTATCTTTGCTCCACTGTCCTTCAACCTGTCAAGAAGCGCCTCTTCCTGAAACGCAGCGAAAAGCGTCCCCACAATGGCTCCAGTCTTGAGTATGCCCAGAAATGAGATGTAGAGTTCGGGTATCCGGGGCATGAAAAGGAATATACGGTCACCTGTCTTCACTTTCTCCTTGGAAAGTGCGTTTGCGAATTGGTTAGAGAGCTGAGATAGCTCGAGGAATGTGTATTTCTTTTCCTCTTCCTCTCCGACCCAGTACATAGCAACCTTGTTCTTTCTCCATGTCGAGGTGTGCCTGTCAACAGCATTGAATGCTGCGTTGAGTTTGCCGCCCTTGAACCAGGATAGTTCTTTTTCCACGTTCTTGTACTTGAATGACTTATAGGTCTTTTTGTAATCAAGAAGATTGGGTTTGATGTCTAGCTTGGATATGTTCTTTTTGAGAATCTTTGGTTGTTTTGCCATGTGAGCACCTCTTAATGTCAGGATATATCGGTAAAGTATTTAAATAGTTTTCTTATATGGTCTTGTGTTGTCAAGTATTGTAAAAAAGAGGTATGAAATGCAGCACACTCTCATCCTGAATATTGGCTCTTCGTCGATAAAGTACAGTCTTTTCTCTGGAGAAGAATCCCTGCTCAGCGGCTATCTTGAAAGGGTATCAGATTATGAAAAAGGGATAAAGCAGATAGTGAAGCAGATTGATGCGAAAGGGTTTTCGGTCGATGCTATAGGTCACAGGGTCGTGCATGGCGGGAACAATTCTCAGTCTTTGCGAATCAATGCTAAGGTTGTCAGGGAACTTGAGAAAGTGTCTGAGCTTGCGCCTCTTCATGACATTCCTGAAGTTAAGGGTATAAAGACCTGCATGAAGCTGTTCAGGGTGCCGCAGGTTGCTATATTCGACACTGCATTCCACCAGACAATGCCTGAGAAGGCTTATACCTATGCGATACCTTTTGAGCTGGCCAAGAAGCACATGATACGACGGTATGGATTCCACGGGCCCAGCCATAATTATGTTGCTCATGAGGCTGCAAAGAGGATGCATGCACCTATCAGAAAGTTGAAGATAATAACCTGTCATCTTGGAAACGGCTGTTCTGTGTGTGCGCAGGATGGTGGGAAGTCTGTTGATACATCGATGGGTTTCACGCCGCTGGAAGGGCTTGTGATGGGGACGCGTTCTGGTGATATCGATCCGGCAATCGTGTCTTTTCTTGAGCACAAGGAGAAGCTGAGTTACAAGAAAGCGGATGCATTGCTGAACAAGAAGTCAGGGCTTTTCGGATTGTGCGGCAAGACTGACATGCGGGACATACACGCTGCTGCGTCTACGGACAAGAAAGCAAGGCTTGCGCAAGATGTTTTTGTGTATCGCTTGGTGAAGTATATCGGGGCGTATGCAGCAGCGATGAACGGCGTCAATGCAATTGTGTTCACAGGAGGGATCGGGCAGCATGCGTGGTGGATACGCGAAGAGGTGTTGAAGCAGTTTGGATATCTTGGACTGAGCTTCAGCAAGAAAGCCAATCGTCAGAATAGGGAGAAGATATCTTCTTTCTCGTCGCTGGTGTGGGCATTCGTGATACCTACCAATGAAGAGCTTATGATGGTGAGGGAAGTAAGAAAAATAATCTGTAGATGATTCATGCGACCTTCTTGTAGACCTTTTCTATCCGAGACGTATTTCCTGAGCCTTTGCCTATTCTAAATACGATTATCTTGCCTGGTTTAAGGTTGGCAACATCAACGCTTTTGCTTTCAGGGTCTTTGATATGCGCCTGGACCATGTTCGATTCTTCAGATATCTGCCGCACATCAGCCTCACCTTTGGGTGTCTCTATCTTCATCTTTTTTTTACTCAAGAGACCCCCCTCGATTAGGACAGGATAGAAACTCTTTTTGGTCTTCACTAGATATTCTTCAGTCATGAATATTACACCTCAAAAATTCATCTTGTATCTCAGTATTGCGGCGATGCCGCCCAAACCATCCAGCTTCTTGCCGCCGTCGTGCTCTGAAGATATTATCGTAATCTTTGCATCTGCACGGTCTGTTGTCTTCATGATATTGTTAATCCTATTAAATCTTTCTTCCTGGCGCTCTTTCTGGATGAATCCATCTGTGATAAGGAGGTTCTTGATGGCAGTGGCGCTGGCTGCTGTCTCTGTCTCTTCAACTCCGTAAGCAGCGGCGCCTTCTTTTGATATCTCAGACAGAAGGGTCTCTACTGCTTTTATCTCTGAGGTGATGCGATCTTTCTGAAGAACTGTCTGGACCTCTGGCCTGCGGATAGTCTCATTGATAGCGTTCTTGTCGCAGCTTGAGCAGGTGGCCATGACCATCTTATTCTTCAGGTCCTGGTCCTTGAGGTTCTTGAGAAGCTCTTCTTTCCAGAACGCAGGGCTTGCCAGGATGATGTGCCTGATATCATGGCGGGTCGTGTATTCTTGCAGGGCCTTGATTATATCCTCGTAGAAGTTCTTCGGAGACTGCTTGATGTCTGCCTTCTTTGCTACATCCCCTTTCAGCTCTGCGAGAACTTCATAGCCGTACTTCTTGAGCAGGGCGATATATGCTTCCTCACGGTCAAATACGCATATCAGGGTGTCAGGCTTCTTGTCCTTGGCTGCTTCATCCAGCCTCTGCTTCTGATACTTGAACCATTCAGGCTTGATTATCTTGATTGTGGTGTCCTCTTCAACGCTGAAGGTGTGATATGAACCTTTTGGAATCTCTTCCTTGCCCTCCTGGACCTTACCAGAGATTCTTAAAACATTAGAATACTTGTGGAATTCTACCTTTTCAGCCTCTATACTGAGGAATACTGGCTTTTTCACAATCTTCTGGGAGCGGTCATCCTCTCCACCAAGCTTTATCTTGCGGAATGTCTTTCCTTCTACAGTGTCACCTACATCGATGATGTTCGAAAGGCACCAGAGATCATCAAGATTCTCTGTCTGCAGCTTTGCTTCAGTCTTGTGGAAATGCAAAATTTTCATATGTCAAACCCTTTGGTTTTGAGCACACCAAAAATCTTTGATTTTAGATGTTGTAGCGCCTGAAAACCCTGTTTTCAGCCGATTTAACAGAAAAACATAAATATATAAAGGTATTTATTTAAGAGTATAGACAGTACAAAAACCTACGCGGTCTTAAAAAGGTGAATTTAATGTTTACAGGAAGCCCCCCCAAAAAGATACTTAGTTCTAGAAAGGCACAGGATGCAAGCTCAGCTGCAAGCCTTATAGCAGTCATCGCACTGCTGATCATATTCTATCTTCTGTTCATCCCACCAAGCTTCAGGGACCAGATACTTGAAGGCAATGAGTCTATATCGGGCCCTGGTGGGACAGGTGTGGGGGGGGTCAATGAGACTATCATGATGGCAAGCCCGGGCACCATATCCAAGATATCCTCAGAAGAGATAGAGCATAATATCCCTTCAGTCATGCTTTACTCAAAGAAGGAAGCCAAGCAACTTGGGACGCTTGCAGCTGCAACAGTCAAGGCGTCAATATTCGGAGCCCAGGATGGGTACATGAAGTTTTCCATGGCAGATATAGAGAATACAGACAATGTCTTGTTGTCATTCCTAAGCAAGAAGCGAAAAGGAGCGTTCATGGTGAGTGCCAATGGCAACCAGGTGTTCAACGCGGAACTGACTGGTGAGAATCCAGCACCAATAAGCATCGACAAAAAATATCTAGTGAATGGAGACAATACACTGACATTATCTACAGAGAAGCCAGGATGGAAATTCTGGAGGGTCAACAAGCACAATCTCATGAACCTTCAGGTCACCGGAGATGTGCGTGATGTGACACTGCAGAAGAGCAGGAACATATTCATCGTATCAGCGACTGAGAAATCCAATGTCAAGAGGGCAATCCTCCGGTTCACACCTGAATGCAGGACAGGAAGCGTAGGAAAGCTCAATGTGATGATAAACTCACACTCAATCTATTACGCAGTACCTGATTGCGGAGGCAGGCCTGCAATAGAATTCACACCTGATGTGCTGCGTGAAGGTGAGAACACGATAGTGTTCGACAGCGAGAAAGGCAACTACATAATAGACCTCATAAGGATAACATCAGAGCTCAAGGATATCGTCCAGCCGACATACTATTTTGAGATAAAATCCGACATGATACAGGATGTCAGGGACGGAAGGCACAACCTCCTGCTGAAGCTTACCTTTGCAGAAGGCAAGGAGCAGAAGGCAGGGACACTGAACATAAATGGAAGAGAGACAGGAATATACCAGACAGAAAGGACATACTCAAAGAACATCAATGATTATGTTGTCGATGGAAACAACGCAATAAAGATAAGCCCTGAGACGCGGCTTGAGATAGTATCCATGGATGTCGTCAAAGAATAATCCTGTCAATTTTTTGGTTCATATGCAAAAGAGGTGACAGCAGTTCTTATGATACTGAAGAAATTGATGCGGGTTCTGGATGAGCTGATTTCTGACAAGAGAGCAATGGTTCCACCGATGCCTAAGATGCCTGCCGGCGGAAAGCCTGGCCTTGGTTCTATGAATCCCATGAAGACAGATGCAGGGGCGCGTATCGAGCAGCATAAGCAGCAGGTCGAGCAGCTCAAGCAGGCGATAAAGCAGAAGGAAGAAGAGCTGAAGCCTGTCGAACAGAGCATTGACGGTGCAAACTCACAGATAGACCAGGCAAAGTCTGCAGAGCAGGATACAACAGAGCTCGACCAGCAGCTTGAGCAGTTGGAGAACCAGAAGTCTGCTATTGAAGGTGAGATATCTGAACTCAAGAAAGGGGTATCTGTCGAGGAAGGTACGGTATCCATGCTGGAGGGAGATGTCTCCACTGAGAAAAAGCTGAATGTGATGGGTTTCATACCGCAGACAAAAGTGGTTGCGATGGCAGGACAGAAGGCCATGGAGATGAAGCATGATAAGGCTGATGCGGAAACCTCTGACAAGATGCAGGATGTGCAATCCAAGGTAAGTGATGCTGCTTCAAAGGCCAAGGCTGCAGGAGGAGCTGCAGCTTCCAAGGTAGGTGCCGCAGCAGGAGGAGTGGCAGGCGCAGGAAAGTCTGCTGCTGGAAAGATCGGCGGCGGGTTGAAGTCACTTACAGGCAATGCCGCACTTGGAAAGAAGATGATGGATGGTGGAGCAGGATCTGAATCAGGAGATGGGACACAGACACCTATTGCCGCTGTTGTTGCCGTAATGGTAAGCCTTGTCGGTGGAGGATGGATGTTCACGACTGGCGGAATATCCGCGCTCCCCGCCGTAATACCTTTCATCCTTCTCATAATAGCTATTGTTGTGATTGTCCGGACCCGAGGACACAGAGGGCTTGTGATATGGCTACTTATCATCCTGATATTGACAGCAGCGCTCTATATGTTCAGCACGCGTACTGCACCTCATGCGATAGCTGCAATAAATTCAGGACAGGCAGAGAAAGACGCACAAGATGCAGCTGCCGCGGCCAGGCAGGGAGTGGGATCAATCATCAGCGATGCGATGAGTTCATACAGGAAACAGATTGCGATGGCATCAGGAGAGAACATAGACGGGGATGTAGACAAGACTGTCAAAGAGGATGTCGGCATCGAGATACTGCCACCTTATCTCCCTAATCCCAAGACCATAACAGAGCTTGAAATGGGTGCGCTTGAGATCGGAGCGCGGATCAAAGGGTTCGATCCAAAGACGCCCATAACAGTCACGACAGTCTGTAATCTCCAGACACAGGAAGATGCGTCGAAGATATCATCGACGATAACATCTGGAAAAGGGCCTAAAACAAACCTGGGCCCTATCCAGGACAAGGTGCAGCCCAAGTCTATGTCTGGGCACAACTTCAACAATGACGTGACCTGCTATCCTACAGTCACCTCCTGTGGCTCCTATATCACAACAATCTCTGCACAGGCAGACAATCTCCGAACAGATGGCTGGCTCTATAATTACATAATAGGCAAGGAGACCCTTGATAAGATGCTCTATAACTATGCAGAGTCCAAAGACAAAGAGCTGAGGTCTGAGGCAGATGTCTCTTCAGCCATCCGAGAACTGTTTCCCCAGATTCAGAGCTTCAAATCAAAATCCCAGAAAGGCGCGATAAAGGTGGTCATGGCTACACAGAGGGTGCCACTTATAGGCGTGGACTCCAACACACAACTCAAGCTTCTTGTTGGCGTAGAGAACATGATGAAAGGCTGGATCAGGAGCCTGAACAAGGTAGAGATAACGATAGATCCTGCCAATCTAATCATCCCCAGCTCATCATACTGCACCCAGTGGGACATAACAGACAACAAGCTCACCCTCAAGAAGGACTATCTGAAGAATGCCAACTTCCAGCTGACTGACAAAGGCCATCAGAAGATACTGCCTTCATGCCTTTTCACTCCTGTATCTGCTGTGGATTTTGAGTCGAACGAACCGTTCAAGATAACATTCACTGCTCTGGTCGACTACAACTATCTTGTACAGGAAGAGTACAAGACAGAGATAAGGGACAAGGACAACAAGGTGTGCAAGAAGAAGACAACCGGCTCTGGTTCAAGCAGCACATCAACAGGTTCAGCACCCACAGTAAAGCTTTCCACAATCAAGAGCACGAGTGAATACACGGGCGCAATAACTCCCTGTGCAGGAAAATCAACAGGTTTTTCCTGTGGTTCAGGCCAGTTCTGCACGACAATCAACAGCAAAGGATACTGCATGCCTCAATGCGTGCATTATGCAAAGACCGGACAGTCAGGCCTGAACAGCAGCTATGACTGCATATCCCCTGCAGCCAACTGTAAACAGGGCACAACCAAACAATACATCTGTAAAAGCAGTCATGTCGCAGGAGATTTCACCTGTTGCATACCAAACAGTTAATATCACGGTGAAAAATATTATGAACATAAAAAGACCATTCACAATCTTCATCATCATCCTGCTTGTCATCGTGATATCTGGCTGCAAAGGCGGTGCAGGAGGATTCTTCAAAGGAAAGACAGACGAGATTGAAACATATAACTTCAGGTCAGGGACTGATGGTGTAGTGATGAAATTCGTAGAGGGCATGCCGCCAAAACAGTTCTTTGTCGGGACAGACTTCACTACAGGGATCAGGATAAGTAACATGGGTGCTCATGACATAACAGACAAGGCAGATATCAAGATACTATTGCCAGACAAGTCGGCATTCTCTTTCGGTTCTTCTTTCGGTTCTGATAAGAGTAAATCATTCATGCTTACAGGAAAGTCTCTCTATATCAAGGAAGGCCAGGAAGATGTCATAATGTTTCCTATGAAGGCGCTCTGCTTTCCAGGGTATGATGGTTCCCGAACCTCCATAATAACCAACTATTCTGCGAAGATGCAGGCTACAGCCTGCTATTATTACGAGACCACCGCAAATGTGGACCTTTGTGTCGACACGCTCAAGTTCAAGAGGCAGAAAGGCGAGGAGGTTGTGTGTGACATGAAAACCGTATCACTTTCAGGAGGCCAGGGTGGTCCTGTTGGGGTCGTGAGCATATCCCCCATGATCATACCGCAGGGGACAGAGAAGACAACACTGCAGCTCGGCATATCTGTAAAGAAGCTCAAGGGCATGAGCTATAGGATATTCCATCCTGACCAGCAATGCGACATCAAGGGCCAGAACCAGGTGCAGGTATCGGTCATGATGGGGAAAAACCCTCTTCAATGCTCACCAGCTGAGATCAAGATCAAGGAGAAGGATGCAGTGGGAACCATATGCAAGGTAGAGATGAGCCCGAATATCGGGGCATTCAAGACACCTATCACAGTAAACATGAGATATTATGTCCAGCACAGCATATTTCAGGACATCCATGTAGAGCCTCCACCGGGCAAGGTTGATTGCGCGGCGCTAAAAGGCACTAAAACAGAATCATGAGGATTAATATTCACCGAAAAATATATATACTCAGAAACCGAGGGTTTCCTTACAAAAGAGGCGTAAAAAGATGGTAAACAAGAAAATAATCACTGTTTTAAGCCTTGTTCTGGCCTTGATGCTGATAACAGGCTGCGGATCTTTCCAAAGAGGCAAGGGCGAACCACCTGTATCTGCGCAGTTCACTGCAACAGGAACGCAAGGTCTTGTGATGAACTTCCTTCCAGACCAGCCACCTGCAAAGGTCTATACTCAAGGCTCATTGACATTCCTGATAGAGGTATGGAACAAGGGGACGTACACAGTTCCTAGCGCGACTTTCTACCTTTCAGGGTTTGACCCTAATCTCCTACCAGGCCTGCCGAATAACTATCTCTTGTCAGGAGAACTAGAAAGCAAATCACAGTTCAATCCTGAGGGAGGATATACAACGCTTGATTTTTCTACGCCTACATTATCTCTACCGACCAGCATGCCTAACTATAAGCCTACATTCCTTTTGACTGCATGCTATCCATATCATACAGTCGCAACACCCCTTATCTGTATCGATCCAAATCCTATGGACACTACATCTGACAAGGCATGCAGGACACAGAAGGTATACTCAACAGGCAGTCAGGGAGCACCAGTTGCTGTGCAGAGTATAGAGGCTGAGGCAAGGCCAACAGGCATGTTCTTCAGGATACACATAGCAAACACTGCCGGGGGAACACAGCAGGCCAGTGGAACAGTATTCAGAGACAGCATGATGAACGCCTGCCCAGGAGGGCTGTCGTATAGTGACTTGAATGTCATGGCATACGAGGTCGACATAACCGGACAGCCGCTTGACTGCGACCCTAAGAGCAGCGGGACAAACGAGATAAGGCTTGTCAACAACAAAGCGACTATCTTCTGTAGGTATCCGACAACATCCAGTTCCTCAGCGCTTTCATACCAGACAGCACTCAATGTGCGGTTGAGATATGGCTACAAGAGTTCGGTCAGCAAGATTGTCGAGATAGAGAACCTGAATTTCGCAAGATAATATTCAAAGAGGTTTGACAAAAGGAGGCATAACAATGAGAAAAGCAATCCTAATAACATTTTTGGCAATCATGATGACCTTTGCTGCAGGATGCGGAGAAGGCCAGGACCAGCCCGGTCCGGTAGGATCCAACTTTGTCGGAGGGACACAAGGGCTTGCGATGGCTTTCGCGGCAGGATCCCTTCCAGATAAGGTGATGGACAAGGACCAGCCGTTCGGCGTAAGTGTCGTGCTCACCAATAAAGGTGATTACACTATTGACGCGGGAGCTGACGCTACAGTCAAGATAGCGGGCATAGACCCTGCTGACTTCGGCACCAGTGCAAGCGCGCTCACACAGGACGCACCTTCTCAGATACGAGGCGCACAGAAGGATACCGATGGGAACCTGGTACAGGGCGAGACAATAAGCCTTGACTTCCCTGCAAACGGAGGCACTTTCATACACCAGAAAGAGATAGCAGGATCAGTGACCTATAATGTGCGTGCTGATGTGTGCTATAAGTATGGGACTGTGGTCAACACAAAGCTCTGCGTGCTTGAGGATATCCTCGGCACGAGAGGGACAGAAGGCAAGTTGTGCAAGATCAATGAAGCGAAGACAGTGGACAATTCGGGGGCACCGGTACAGGTCTCAGAGTTCAGGGAATCTGTGTCATCAGCGAACAAGGTCGCGTTCGTGTTCAAGGCAAAGCACATGGGGACAGGAACAGTGCATGAAGAGGGCAGCGAATGCGCCAAGGATTTCCAGCAGAAAGACAAGGTGCATATCAAGATCGATACTGGTCTTTCAGACGGGCTTGCGTGCTCAGGACTGCAGAATGGTGTTGCGTCAGGCTCTACATATGAGGGTGATGCACAGCTGCTGAACGGAGAACGAGAGATCCGATGCACACAGACCATAAACAACCCAACAGACCTTGAGAAACTGGTCCGAATAGACCTTACATATGATTATGACCAGTATGTTGAGAAGAGGCTTGAGGTCCAGCACGTCGGCGGATAAATCTTTCAATTAATTTTTTTATTACTTCTTCTTTATTGAATCAGAATTTGACAGGATATCCTATGTCCCGAATCAAAGCTCTTTCTTATTGACCTGTTCTACAATATCCAAACCAGAAACAGCTTCATCAATATCATTCTCTGAATAACCTGAACTCAGCAGTGAGTGCTTGATGCTGTCAAGGGTATCTCCGTGATCCAGGGCCAGCTCGATGATAGGGACTATCTCTGCAGACCTTGATTCCGGCTCGGATATGACTTCAGCAGAGGCAGAGGCTTCAGGGGCCGGCTCTGTGACCAGGCTTTCTGTTATTTGAGACAGCGCTTCTGAAGGTCTTTCAGCAGCCTCTTCAGTCATCTCGTCTGTGTCACTAGGGATGACGCTCGTGTCAATAGACAAGTCGTTCTTTGCTGTAATGATATCCTGCATCTGGCTGTTGAATTCTTTGATAAGCCTGCTTTCCTTGACAGATTTGTTCTTGATAAGCCTGTTCTGCTGCTCTATCCTTGTCTTTAGCATGTCGAGGGCAGCAGTCATCACGGTTATCTTCTTTGAATGGTTCTTCATGAGCAGCATCTTCTTCTCAGCAGAGTCGCGCTGGAAGGCCTCGATGTTGCGGGAGTGCGCTTCTTTCATCTTCGCTATTATGCGGTCACGTTCAGCAAGGTCGGTCTCAATCTGCTGGAGACGTTCCTTGTTCTTCATGAATTCGTACAGTACCTTCTGGTTCTGTTCGTCTGTGGAGAATACCCTTTTCTCGACAGCACCTATCTTGTTCTGCAATGAGAAGATCTGCTTCTTGTAATTGTCTATGTCATTGACTGTGTCGCGTGTGTTGTCTTCCAGCTGCTTCAGGAGAGTCGCCTTTTCAGTCAGCTTGTCCTTAAGGATCTTTAACAGGCTGTCTTTTTCTGTGATGAGCTTTTTCATGGTGTGGTTCTCGTCCACTATCTGCTCTACCTTCTTCTTGTCGCTTACAAGATTCCAGATAGAATCCAGCTTCTGCTGCTGCTCATCCATACGTTTCCTGATGGTGTCAAGTTCCGAGTTGTCAGAATCAATTGTTTTTATGCTCTTCACTTCTTTTCCGGATGATTTTTCTTCAGCCATGCTTAAAACTCCGTTTTTGGTACTTTTAAATCCTTTGGATTCTTAGGCTTTAATCCTTTGAACCTACCAGTGCTACATGGGCGAGGAATGCCTCTAGCTGTATAAATTCGTCGCTACCTTCAGTCATCCT
>JBHPEY010000026.1:0-22578 GCA_042576705.1 Nanobdellota archaeon
AATGTGAAGGGACCAATATCCTGATCTCTAACGGCATCGAGGCAGGGCAGGAGGTGCCTCATGTCTCGCTCCACATCATCGCGCGGAAGACTGGGGATGGGCTGTCCTTTGACTGGACACCTAAACCGCTTACAGACCAGGAGACTGCGGCGGTCGAGATCCAGCTCAAGCAGGAGCTGGAGAAGGTTGATGAGGAAGGGGAGAATGCAGAGGAGAGGCCTGACGAGCGGAGGCCTGACGAGCAGAAGCCCGACGAGCCGGGGAAGACAGAAAAGAAGCCTGACGAGCAGGACACTGGCAAGGATGAGGGGGATGCTCCTGAAAAAGTGCCTGCCGGTGAAGATAATGAAGAGAACTACCTGATAAAACAGCTGAAACGGCTGCCTTGATCAACACGTCAGGAGGCTTTCAGTCTTTACAGCAGCGTCGGAGCAGAAAAAGTATTTTGATGTACCGCCCTTCTTGAGCTTCGGGACCATCTTTACCTGGAGTATATCATCTGCAGACACGCCTGTGAACGATACGTTAAGATCAGTGACTGCGCCGGGTGAGAACGCCATGCTCGGCGAGACAGAGTCATTCGAAAAGAAACCTGTGGTGGCCATGATTACCATCTGGAAATCATCTATCTCAGCAGCGCCCTGATTCTCGACTATCGCATAGACATAGTCGCTGCCCTTGCAGACCTGAAGCTCGTCATTGACCTCGACGATCTTCACCATCACGTCCCTGGAGCACTCCATCTCACCTGACTTGCTCGCTATGGTCTGCTGGTTCTCAGTCACCAAGCCGCGCACAAGGCCGGTGACTATCGCGCCTACGCTGACTACAACGACGATTAGAAGAACCGCTGCAATCAATGGTGAAAGGCCTTTTTTAGAGTGCAACATAGTCAAAACACGCGGCTGTTTTTAAAATCAGATAAAAAAAAATATTGGATTATCACTCCAAGCAGCCTGTAGTCACAAACTCTGTGTAGGTCAGACCAGCATCTGTGCAGTATGCCTTGTCAGACCTTCCGACAACCTTGACCCTCGGAACGATCTTCACCTGCTGAAGCGTACCGACAGCAGCGTTATCATACACAACAGTGAATTCCTCTGTGTTTCCAGAGTCATAGGATCCGTCAGGATCTGCGAGTGTGGACTGCGTTACGACCGTGTCATTCGCATCAAACCCGCCAGTCCCAAAGAACTTGACCTGCAGGTCATCAATCGTCGCTGAACCTGTGTTCTCCAACGTGAATTTCACGTGATAGTTCGTCGTGTTATGGCAGATTCTCAGCTCGTCAGCCACTGTCGGTATATCGACATTGACCTCTATCCCACATTTCATGTCAGAAGCTTTCTCGGTAATGGTCTGCTTGTTCTCAGTCACATAGTTCCTGACAATGCCTGTGACTACTGCACCAATACCAACTACCACCACTATCAACAGCACTGCTGCGATGAGCGGTGAAAGACCTTTCTTGGACGTCCAAAAGTTCATATCTACTACACCTCCTTACTGGTATGTTGTGCAATTATTAGGTATCGACTCTATTGCTATACCTGCATCAGAGCAATAAGCATGCTCTGTTACACCGGGCAGGTTTATCCTAGGCACTGCCTTCACCTGCCTGAAACTTCCTACTACATCAGGATCATAAGACATGTTGATGATCACCGCAGCACCTGTATTGAATGTCTCGTCATCCAGGACTGAATTGTTCTGGAATACGCCTTTAGTGCCTACAATCCTTACCTGTATATCCCTGATCTTTATAGTGCCGGTGTTCTCAATCATCATGTTCAAAGAAGCCAGATCAGCATCATCCGCGTTTGTCCCATTGCAGACCTGGTAATTATCCTGAACCATGACCCAGCCAATACTGACATCCCTGCCGCATTTTATGGCCTCCTTGCCAATAGTGACCTGCTCCTCGCCTTCTGTCAGATAGGTCCTGACAAGGGCCATCACAGCTGCCCCTATACTTACAACGATAACTACCAATAGAACTGCTGCTATCATGGGAGAAACTGCTTTTTTGCTGCGAAATAACATCAAATTCCCTCTTTTTTAGGTATTACTAGCTAATTAAGGCATTATCGGGGTTTGAGTATTTAAAATTATGGGTTTTAAATAAACAGGGAAATAGACGAAAAAGAAAGAAAGAAAGGCTCAGCAGGGGTTTACGTTGTTGAACTTAAGCTGGGCCTCATGACAGAAGATGCGGTTGTTCGTGCCGGTCACCTTCTTCTTTGGGATTATATACACTTCCTGCAGGGTGCCGATGGAGCCGCTATAATAGACAATCTCCTGAGAAGCGATCTGACCCTTACCAAGACCGCCAGTGAGAAAGCTGTCATTTGTCGCGAAGCTATCTGAGCCGAAGAACTTCATCTGGAACTCCTCAATATTCACCGTACCCATATTCTCAAGTGTCACATTTACATAGTCCGCACCATAGCATATCATGTACTCAGAATTGTAGTCTGGAACATTGAACTGCACCAGCGTGGAGCATTCTACATCTGTAGCCAGCTTATCCATCTTCTGCATGTCCTCAGTAACTTTAGTCCTTACAATACCTGTCACTACAGCACCGATGCCGACAACAATGACAATAAGAAGGACAGCAGCGATAAGTGGAGACACGGCCTTTTTTGAGTCAATCATAGGATCGCCATATTTTACAACTTAACATCATGAGTTACAGGGGTAATCCCACATAATCTCATATTTAAATATTATTGTCAGATGCCGAGGAGATTGAAGACCATATTCCCCCAGAAATACGTCGCTATGAATGCTATGAGAAAACTGGGAACGAACGGGATACCATACTTGATAAGGACCTTCTTGATGCTGCCCTGCTTCTTGAGGCGGATGAGCTTCTTTATCTGGGACATCTCAAGGCCGAGGTCTTTCGGGCCGCAGATACGCTTCTTGTTCACGACGACATCCTTCACCACCCAGTCGCCTTCGGTAAGCAGCTCTGGCGCAACCCATTTGATCATGCACGCAGCCTCCACTGACTTCAGGTAGATGAATGCGTAGAACGTGAGCAGGAGCAGGCCTGCGAGGACAACTACAGGTATCTTGATCGTTGCAGGGATGAGGAGCGAGATTGCGAGAAGGACAACCGTGCCTATCCAGACAAACCACTTCTCCCTATTCTTCTTCTTGAAGCGCCTGTTGAACTCCTTGCTGAAACGCCTGAAATTGGTGGCTGTGAGGTAGATGCTGAATGCCAGGCCGAACAGGGCGCCAAAGAGGACTATGTTGATTATGAATCCTATCAGGAACGTGTCAAGGGCGAGTTCCATACCCAGCAGGGCACCCAGGCCCATCACCATCTTGGAATCGCCGCCACCCCACTGGCCTGTGTAGAACATGAGCAGCGCCAGTATGAATAATGCGCCGAAGCCGAACAGGCCATGGAGTATGAAATCCCAGTCATGGTATACTATCGAGAATATCAGTCTCAGGCCCAATCCTATGAAGATAAGGCTGTAATTGAGCCAATCAGGGACCTCCCTGACCTTGAAATCAGTATAAGTGCCTATAAGCAGTGCTATGAGGACTATGAGGTAAAGGATTGATTCTGCTATCATTTATAGGCTGAGGTGCAAAAATTTATAAATAATTTGTGTTAGTATTCGGGAATAGAGAAAATACAATCAGCAGCTTAATGTGGGGCCAATCCGAGCCTCTCCTCCGCTTTTTTGTGAAGCAAAAAAGCTACGGCCAGCCCCGCGAGCCACTGCTTCGCAGCAGCTCGCTCTCGAGGCACGGACGGTCTCGGATTGGCCCCAGATTATAAGGCTGCAAACAAAGCAACCGGGTGGTTTTTTGTTAGACGTAATAGCGAATCAACTTAGGAAGAAAGGGGTAAACCCTGACAAGTCAGGGATGCCCAAGCATGTGGCCATGACAGTCGGAGGGCTGGGCCGGTGGTCGCGCGTGCGGGATAAGGACCTGAAGGAGGCCCATAAGAAGGCGTTCAAGAAGGTAGAGGACATCATACGGTTCCAGCTTTGTTTTGATGTGCCTATTGTTACGCTTTATTTGATTAACTCGCGTGTCAAGAAGGCTTCTGATTTCTCTGAGATAATGGATGCGTTGACTGAGTTCTTCAAGGAGCTGCTGCACAACAAGGAGATATTCAGGAGCAAGGTGAAGGTGTCTATCCTTGGGAAATGGTATGACCTTCCTTCGCGTGTTGTTGAGCCCATGAAAAGGGTGATTGATGAGACAAAGGATTATGACAGTTTTTTTCTTAATCTGTGCATCAATTATGACGGGCAGGAGGAGATCGTTGATGCCTGCAGGATAATCGTGCGGAAGGCGCTGTTGGAGAAGATGGATGTCGACTCTATCAATAAAGAGATGATGAAGGATAATATATACTCTTCTTATTTTTTACCGCCTGATCTTATAATCAAGACAGGGACTGGGAAGAGACTGCATGGTTTTCTTCTGTGGGATTCTTCTTTGTCTTTGATATATTTCTCAGGGTTGCTCTGGATCGATTTCAAGGAGAAGGATTTCATCAAGGCTATACGGTATTATCAGGATAATAGGAATCGGGTTTGAGTGAGGTAGGGTGATAAGTCAGTAGGAGTTCTGTTGAGGTTTTTTTAAAATGAGTTGCGCTTCAGTAAAAGGAACACAGGTGGGTTGCGCTTTCGGTAAAATCTTGTAGAGGCTTACAGGGGCGCGTCTTTGTAAGTGTTCTTGGCGCTTGCGTTTCCGTAACCGGAATGATATAAAGGGGTGGCCTGCGGCCAATAATTTTAGTCAGACAGTCTTAGAACTTGACATCGTGGTTTAGTCAGACTGTCTTAGAACTTGACATCGTGGTATCCGCGGCAAGGGATTGGTGGGAGCATCTTATTCGTGGTGATGGCCTGCTTGTGATGACACCCGCCACACTTAGCAGCATAACATTTATAAACGTCTATGCATGATGTTCCTGTATGAAAAAGAGGCTAATCTTATCCTGTATCCTTGTACTTGTACTGTTTCTTTCAGGCTGCGTTGACTCGCGCATAACAAAGAATGCTGAGACAGTAGACAAATCCACACAGATAATCACATATACACAGCCCAGTGAAACAGGGGATGTGAACTACAGCACATACGAGATGGAGTACATACAAGACGGCAAGAAGTACTCTACCTGGTGGAGCCCTCGGCTCCGTCCTGCGCTGGATTATCTTAAGAAGAACGCCGAGCAGGGTGACAAGGTGCTCACTTGGTGGGACAACGGCCATCTCATCCGAGGCTATACACGGCTGGAGCCTCTTGTGTATACACCATCCTATGAACTGCTGGACACTGTCGCAGGCGGCGAATGGGATGAAGAGACCCTGGGAGAGTTCGCTGAGACAGACCTGATCACCAATGTGGCATATGCGTTGCTATCGGACAGCCCTAAGATAACCATGGGTGTCATGAGACGATACGGTGCGAACTGGGCGTTCGCGGCTAGGATCGATGAGAAGAAGATCGCAGGGATGGTCAAGCTTATGGGTGAGGACATGGGCAGTTATCTTGATGACATCGGGGACATCAAGGCCACTGTGCGCCAGAAGGTGATATTCAAGATGGCGGATGGTTGGACAATAAAAGGGTTTGAAATGAGATATGAGGATGATTATGCCACGGTGTATTATCTGCCTGATGAGAGTTAGTGAGTCCTGTCAATCCTATCCGCAGTTCTGTAAGTCGATACATGCCTCGCTTATAATATAAATAAACAAACATTTTAAAATGGGTGCTCTTTCTTGATATGCTATGGAGATAGACAACATCATACGGCAGCTTGGGCTCAAGAATGCGCTTGATTACAAAGGTCGGGCCAACCCTGGCGCTATCATGGGCAAGGTGCTTGCTGCGCATCCTGAGTGGAAGGAGAAGCGCGGGGAGCTTATGAGCAAGATCAATATCATCATCGGTGAGGTGAACAAGCTTTCTTTGGACGATCAGCGTGCAGAGCTTGAGTCATCTGCGCCTGAGATGCTTGAGAAGAAGAAAAAAGAGGAGAGGGATATCTTTGCTTTCCTGGGGATCGCTGAAGGGACAACTGTGGTCACTGCTTTTCCTCCGGGTCCTGAGAAGTATCCTCATATCGGTCATGCCAAATCATTATTGCTCAATCACATGCTTGCGCAGAAATTCGGGGGGAAGTTCATACTTCGGTTCGAGGATACCAATCCCAAGACAGTGCAGGGTGTCTTCTATGAAGTGATGCAGGAGAACTTTGCGTGGCTGAGCGTGTCCTGGGATTCGCTTGTCTATGCGTCTGATCACATGGACACTTTCTACGCCCACTGTGAGACCGTGCTCGGTGTTGGGGATGCTTATGTGTGCAACTGTGATTTTGATAAGGTGAAGCTTTCGCGGGAGAACGGTGTCGCGTGCGAGTGCCGTGATCGTTCCAGCGCGGAGAACCTTGAGATGTGGGAGTCCATGAAAAAGGATGTCCCTGAAGGGCATGCCATCGTGCGGTTGAAGATAGATCTTAAGCATAAGAACTCCACTATGCGCGACCCTACAATATTTCGGATAATCGAACAGAAGCATGCGCGGCATGAAGACAAGTATCGCGTGTGGCCTAATTACGACTGGCAGAATGCCATAATGGACAGCGAGCTCGGCGTCACCAACCGAATACGGACAAAGGAGTTCGAGCTCAGGAGTGAATTGCAGAGGCATGTGCAGGAACTTCTTGGCCTGGCGTCTACGCGCACCTACGAGATCGGAAGATTCAACCTGGTCGGTGTGGAGAGTTCCGGTCGTGTCATACGCGAGAAGATCGAGAATGGTTCGCTGGTCGGGTGGGATGACCCTACATTGACCACGATCGTCGCTCTGCGTCGTCGAGGTTTCCTGCCTGAAGCCATAAAGAACTTTGTCGTGTCTACAGGGATCTCCAAAGCAGAGGCCACCCTCACATGGGATGATCTTATAATACATAATAAAAGACTGCTTGACGCAGAGTCTGACAGGTATTTCTTTGTCGCAGAACCTGTCGAGCTGTGGGTGAAAGGCGCTGGAGAGGAAGAGGTCGAGCTTAACCTGCATCCTGAACACCGGAAAGGGGGCAGGAAGTTCCTGACTGGTGATAATTTCTTTGTTGCTAAGACAGACATGGACTCGCTTGAAGAAGGGAAGATGTACCGGTTGATGGACTGCCTTAACTTCAGGAAGCAGGCAGACGGGTTTGAGTTTGACTCCCGCGAAGTTGATCGTTACAAGGAACATGGTGAGAAGGTCATGCACTGGCTTCCCAAATCAGATGAACTTGTCCCAGTCGAGGTCATGATGCCTGACAAGAATGTGGTTGCAGGGCTTGCTGAGAAGACTGTGCTGAATGTCTCTGAAGGTGATGTGATACAGTTCGAACGCTTTGGGTTCTGCAGGTTAGACAAGAAAGAGAAGAATGATGATGGCAAAGAGAAGCTTGTGTTCTGGTATACTCATAAATGATTTATATATGCGTGAAAAATCTTAAATAATAAAACAAATCCATGTGATAACATGCAGGAAATCAAATTCCCATGCGGATCAAGAGGCGCGGCAGGGTTCTGCCCCGACCTATGCCAGTTCGGAAAGTTCTGCAAAGTGGTAGAGCAGAAGCAGGAACAGCCGCGCGGGCTTGTTGAGGAGAAAGAGCAGGATACCGAGAGTGACGAGACCCCTTCTGAAGACGCCAAGGTCGAGATGTATTATTGAGATAGAAGAACTTCTTATTCTGTTGGGTTGTGGGTGTAGGAATCCAGCGTCGCCTGCGGAAGTGATGTGTAGACATTCATCAGGTCTGAAAGAACCTCGCCGCAGGATGCATACCTCTTCTTCGGGTCCAGTTCCGTGCACTTCTCGATTATCTCTGCGACAGAATCAGGAATCCCCTCTGCCAGGGTCTGGGGAAATGCTATATTATGATATACGTCCCGCAAGAACCCTTCATCAGACCCCTTGCCTGTCGTGGCCTCTGACATCTTCTTGGCATGTATCCTGGAATACTCTTCACGGATAGGATTGGTGCGCGTGAAAAGCTCGTAAAGCACCATGCCATAGCTGAACAGGTCTGTGCGCTCATCTTCCACAGCGCCGTCAAGCAGCTCAGGCGCCAGGCAGCTCGGCGTGCCTACAAGGATACGCTTACCCTCATAGGATCTGGATTCGCCCTTCCTCTTTGCAAGACCATAATCACAGAGATGCGCGTCCTTGTCTGTCAGGATGATATTGGCTGCCTTGACATCCCTGTGCACAAAGCCTTTCTTGTGGTATGCATCAAGGTCTTTTGCGATGCCCATGCTGATGAGCAGTGTCTCCTCTATGTTGAGCTCATCTTCAGGGTCCTGAAGAATCTTGTATAGTGTATTCCCCTCGAGATACTGCATGATAAGATAGAACTTGCCATCAGGACGCATGCCTGCTTCGTAGAGTTTCGGAGCAGAGGTGTCCGGGGCTGACGGGTCGTCGCCTATCGCCTCGATGTGGCCTGCAAGCTCACCCTCAAAGAAGGGGCGCTCTTTTTCACATATCTCTTCTGCAGACAGGGACCTGGGCAGGCTGAGATGGAACAGCTTGTATGCGAACCTATGCTCTGTGCCCTGCAGCTCCACAAGGTCCACGCGGCCCATGCCTCCGCGGCCGATCGGGTGCAGTGAGGTCAGCCTGTCGCTTAGACTTATGACAGGCTGGTCAAAGCAGTCGTAATTGCTGAAGTATACATGGGTGCCATCGCTTATACCCACCGGCTTGAGTTCGGATCCTTTGCCTATCCTTGATGCCAGTTCTGATAGGCGTCTCTCGCAGAAGATGATTGATGAGGGGTCAGCCATCTGTCCAGACAGTTCCTGCTCAGAGATTATCAGTTCTGTGGGGACACTGACAGTACTATCCTGAGGAGATTGTAGTCCAGAGGCCTCTTTATTGGTGATATTATCTAACATGGTTCAACACCCCAGAATACAAGAGATTTGTGTTTATAAAAATGTCTAGACCATGTTTTACTATAATCTGGTGTTTGCTTGTTTTAGGTTGTGATTGTAGAATTAATTACATGGTTTTTAAGAAAAGATTCCATGCTCCTGCGCCGAAGAGGGAGATGAGGGTGACTGCTACGCCTGCGAGGATAACACCGACTATGCATGCTATTATGAACTTGCGGTAGCCTAATCCTATCAGATAAGAGCCTAATGCTCCTGTGTATACACCTGAGCCTGGAAGAGGGACGCCTATGAAGAGTGCCACGCCGATCTCTCCGTATCTTTCCACGTATGGCTCTATCTTTTTCTGAGCTCTTACTACGACCTTGTTGTAGATGTTGCCTATCCATCTTATCTTTATGAAGTGTTTCACTACCTTGTTGAGTAAGAAATAGATGACTATGCCCAGGATTATGTTTGTTATGACGCAGATTATGAAGACGTCTACCCAGCTCATCTGTAGTTTCAGGATGCCGTAAGGTATCGACGCTCTTAGTTCTAGGAAGGGTAAGAATGTTATCAGGATGAGTTCTATTATCTCTTGGAACATTGGTTTGCTGTTTGGTTAGGGGTATAAATATGTTTGGTAGAACTGCAGCAACTCAAGCGAAACCGGTTTGAGTAGGGGCAGCTTCATGACCGTCTGTGCCCGCTGAGCAAGCTGTTGCCGCAGCGCAGCGAAGGCAATGGCTTGCGTGGCCAGACGGAACTTTTTTGAGCGTAGCGAAAAAAAGTGGAGTAGAGGCATGAAGCTGCCCCTCCGCCGCCTTTAGTTAATTCGTTAGAGCGGCAAAATCCGGAAAAGGAATGATATCAAGGAAGTCGCTTTTTCAGCGGCGAGCGCTGCAAACCTTCAGGCATAGCCTGAAGCTACGGCGAAAAACGATAGGCAGACAGTCTTAGACGCTGAGTGCGTGGTGTTGGGCTTTGCTGACTTCTTGGTTTCAACGGCCTGGTGCTTGGTTGCCACCATTTTCTATTTTTGATAAAAAATCGCAGGGCTTGTTTTATAATGCAAAACCTATCTCTCACGCTCTGTGTTGAGAGATTATGGAAAAAGAGAAACCTCGCTACAGGAAGACGCTAGTCTCCAGAGTCAAGAAGTTCTGCGCAGGGGCTGCGCTGGGGCTTGGCTTGACGTTTGGAGCATATAATGCAGATGCTTCGCCGCCGCCGTGGCAGAGTGTGCACTCTGCTCCGTCTTATCGCGCGATGGGGAAGGCAGGGGATCTCACTTCTGATGCTCGTATACCTTCTAATGCTGCCCTGCAGAAGAGCAAGAGGGAAGTGACGTTCAATGTACGTGCTAACCCTGGCAAGATAGGGGACGCACCTGATGAGCTGGAGGATATGCTGGATCTTGATTGTCTTATAGATGAGGATACGAGCATCGTAAACAGGCTGCTGGGACTGGTCGATAGGGTGGATGGGTTTAATGTCGACATAGAGTTTGACATGCGGCTTGAGGCATACGCCACATTCGGGGAAGATTGGTTCGGTAGATACGTCGCAGGAGCTTATGGTGCATTTGATTACATGATGCAGATGGGCGGACTAAAGGACATAGGCATCGAGGACATCCAGTTTGATGGGGACATCACAAAGCCATACATCGACCTTGGAGAAGACAAGACAGTCTTTGATGCGCAGTCACTGATCAGATCAGGCGCTTATTTCGGGTATGGAAGACGCTTCAAGGTGAAGAATTCCTACATCGCAGTGGGATTGCGGGGGACAGCTGCACAAATGTCATACAACCCGATTGCGCGCGTGCAGTTCAAGAAGATAATCAAAGGTGTGTCAGACATCGAAACAGACAATGAAGACAAGGTCGAAGGCGGCGGGCTGCTGCTTGACGTGCACACCACAGCGCTTCTCAGGGATTCCCTGTTCAACTCTCGTATCGGGTTAGGTCTGACTAACTTCGGGGCTGTATGGTATAGCGACGGGCGCGATGAGGGAATTGCACCAGGAGTTGCTGTAGGGCTTGCAATACACCCACTCCACGCGCTGAAGCATGACAATCTCCTTCTTGCTTTTGATGTCGAGAACATAGGCACAGGATATACAGAGGTGCAGGCAGGGATGTCTTACCGATTGGGCTTCAAGAGACTTGCATTGATACCTAAACTCGGAGTGATATTGAACGAACCAGACACGTTCTCAGGGAAAGGCAACGATATAATCACAGCAGGGGCTTCTCTGGATGCAGGTACGATGCAGTTGACAGGTATCGTTGAATACAACACTACAAAAGACAAATACCTGTTCAATCTTGGCATCGGCGGAAGGTTCTGATTTTTTATGAATTCGTTGTTTAGAGGGCCTTAAAGCGTATAATTTATAAAATCCAACCAAAAACTTTATATACGAGGTTAATTTCTGTAACGCCTAGAACGCTTAAATCACACGGTTTAAGGCTTCTAAAACATAATCAAATAATGGGGTGAATCCACTATGGGAGATATGTTAGTTGTTAAGGCAAAGCTAAAAGATGTATGTAAAGGATTCAATGTCGCAGGAGACCTTGCAGAAGGACTCAGCGGAAAGGTCGGAGCAGCAGTCGATGACGCTGTGAAGAGGGCTGACGGCAACGGCAGGAAAACAGTCATGGGCAAGGATGTCCCGTTCTGCTTCGAGTGCAGTGAAAAGCACGGCGAAAGCCTGATTGTCAAGGCAAAGCTCAAGGAAGCAGCAAAGGGCGCCAATGTCGCAGGCGATCTGGCTGAATCACTCAACTGCTATGCACACCAGCTGCTTAAGGCTGCATGTGAAAGGGCAGAGAGCAACCAGAGAAAGACTGTCATGGCAAAGGATCTTTAAATTTAATTTTTTATTTTTTTCACTTTTTCTTAAGATGATATTGAAGGATAGCTGTAGCGAGGTTGTTTGTGGGAATATCGAGGGGTAGAGTGATTTTTTCTGATAGGTAAACAGCTTTCGACTTGAGCTGGTGAATCAGATGCGCTGTATGTACTACTGCAATTCGAAAGCTGTGTATCGTTCTTTCGGCGCGGCCTTATACAAGCCTGATTGGGAAAGACGTAGCTGCTCTACCAACTTTTCTTAAAGCAGCAGAGTCAGTAACCAGGCTTGTTCCGGTCAAATCTACTGAACTTTAGAGCCGCTTTGGTGCTACATATGTAACTCTTGTCATAAATGCTTCTGAATCTATTACCAAAGCTGCATTAAGAATTAAAGAAAAAGAAATTATTTCTTCTTTGCCTTGATCGTCTTCAGCTTGCCCTTGTGCGTGTCTATAAGCTTCTTTACCCTGTCAAGGTCCTTTTTCTTGTGTTTGCCTTTCTTCTTTAGCTCCTTGTGCTTGGCTTCCAGGGTGTTCAGGTGACCTTCTATCTCATTGACATGCTCTGCTTTTGTCTTGGGCTTGTCTTTTTTCGGCTTTCCGTGCTTTTCCTTCAGACGCTGCTCTATATTCTCTATCTTCTTCTGGCGTTCCTCGCCGGATTCGCTGATCTTGATATGCGCTGATGCAAGGGCTTCCCTAAGCTCCATTATCTTCCCGTCCTTCTCCTCTAATTCGCCGGCGTATTCCCTGCCTATGCCTATCAGCTTCTTGGAGAGGTTCTCTACCATGGCCTTGAGCTCTGTGATCTGCTTTGTCTCTCTTCTCTGCTCTTCGAGGATCTTCTCCTCATCCTTTATTATCTCCTGCACAGCATCCTCGAAAGAGCCTATCTCATGCTCTATCATGGTCTTTGTGCTTCGTTTGTTCAGAGAAACAGACTTTATCCTGTCAAGGCGCTGCTTTATGTCCTGCTTCTTACTGGCAAGCTCTTCTGCGCGTATCGCTGCTACAGAAAGGTGACGTATGTAAGCGCGCATCTTGCCTGGATGCAGCTCCTTCTTTGGCTTGTCGGGCTCCTGCGCCTCGAGCTGTACGAAATTATCTGGTTTGTCAGGCATCAGAACACCTTACTTCATCAATCCGCCCATGATGTCTTTCTTTGCACCAGGCGGTGGAGCCATGCCAGGGGCTGGCGGAGCACCAGGCGGGGTCAATGGCGGAAGTCCTGCGGGAGCTTCCATTCCAGTAGGCGCACCAGGGGGCGCACCAGGAGCGCCGGGCAGAGGTGCACCAGGAGCAGGCGGAGCACCAGGAGCAGGCGGAGCACCAGGAGCAGGTGGAGCACCATAACCAGACCCAGGAGGCGCACCAAAAGAAGGGGCTGCAGCAGGCTTCGGAGCCGGGCCGCCTGTCAAAGGAGGCAGTTTCGGTTCCTCATGCTTTGCTTCCTGCTTCTCACTGAGCTCTTCCAGTTTTTCCCTCACCATGTCTGCGATCGCAACTATGCCTTTGGCAATCTTCTGGTTCTGATCGATGAGCGTGTCTACCTTTTCATTGATAGGCCCTATCTGTTTAGAGACCATCTCAGAGTCATGCTCCTCAAGCTTCATGTCATCTGCAGCCTGCTTGAAGACTTCCAGCATCACGTTCAGTGATTTGCTGAGATTATCGATGCTTGACTTCAGGTCTTCTCCAGCTTCAGAACCTTCCAGCGGATTCTTCTTCATGCGCTCAAGCTCCTTCTTCAGAGTCATGAACTCTTTCTTAGAAACAATAGCATATTCATCATCTGACATACTAGCACCCCTTTTGTTTTTTTTGGAAAATAAGTGTGAATCAAAGTGTAAAAACAGGGGTCGAAGTTTATAAAGATTTCTGTTTTGATTTGGCGCTAGAGGGGTTTTCCACTTAAAATTCTAAGTAGAGAGGGGTTTTCATAAAACCAGGAACAAGCAATGCCTGGCTTAAATAGCCACACAAAATACGCAATATTTAAAAAAAGAAGACATGATTGATTCTTCTTAGGGATCTTGAGGTGGTGAACATGGATGCAGAGATAAAGAAACTCACAAAACAGGCTGAAGGTTTTTCCAAGGAGCTTGACAAGGTTGTCACTGAGGTCGGCAAGGTGATTGTCGGTCAGGAAGATGTTGTCAAGAGACTTGTGATTGCACTCATCGCTGATGGGCATATACTTCTTGAGGGCGTGCCAGGGCTGGCAAAGACCATGATGATACGGACGCTTTCAGATACTATGCATGCCAAGTTCTGCAGGATACAGTTCACTCCTGATCTTCTGCCTGCGGATATAGTGGGCACTAAGATATATGATCATAAGAAAGGGTCGTTCTATACAAAGAAAGGTCCTATATTCGCCAACTTCGTGCTTGCTGATGAGATCAACCGTGCTCCGCCTAAGGTGCAGTCTGCTCTGCTTGAGGCTATGCAGGAGAAACAGGTAACTATCCACGGAGAGACATATCCTCTCGTGCGGCCGTTCCTTGTCATGGCCACACAGAACCCTATCGAGACTGAGGGAACGTATAAACTGCCTGAAGCGCAGGTGGACCGTTTCATGTTCAAGCTGATAATCAAGTACCCGCACAAGGGTCATGAGAAACAGATCATCCAGAGGATGACGCGCGGAATCTCTTATGCGACGAAGAAAGTGCTTTCACCTGACAAGATAAAGAAACTGCAGGCTTTCTGCACTCAAGTGTATGCTGATGAGAAGATAGAAGAGTATGTGGCGCACATCGTGGATGCTACACGGCACCCTCAGGATTACAAATTGGACATTGACGGGCATATCGAGTATGGGGCTTCGCCTCGTGCTTCCATCTGGCTGATACTTGCAGGGAAGGCTCATGCCCTGATGAACGGGCGCGGGTACGTGACTCCTGAGGACATCCAGGAAGTGGCCTATGATGTCCTGCGGCATCGTATTCTACTCAGTTATGAGGCAGAGGCTGAAGACATAACACCTGAAGAGATAATAGAGAAGGTGCTTGCGAAAGTAAAAGTGCCGTAGACGATGACACTCGAGACCAAGAACGTCCTTAAGAAGGTCAAGAAGATAGAGATAAAGACAAAGCAGTTAGTCGAGGGGTTGTTGCAGGGCGCTTATCATTCTATCTTTAAAGGCAGGGGAATTGAGTTTTCTGAGGTCAGGGAGTATGTTCCTGGCGATGACATCAGGACTATCGACTGGAACGTGACTGCGCGGATGAACCAGCCTTTTGTGAAGGAGTTCATCGAGGAGAGGGACCTGAATGTTGTCATACTTTTTGATGTCTCTGGCAGCAGCGAGTTCGGGAGCGAGAAGGTGAAGAAGTATGCTGCTGTTGAGCTTGCGGCTTCTTTGATGTTCGCTGCCATGCATAATAATGACAAGGTCGGGATGGTGCTTTTTACTGATAAGGTAGAGAAATTCCTTCCCCTGCGGAAGGGGCGGCGTCATACACTTCGTCTGATACGCGAGATGATAACACATAAACCTGAGAGCAGGATGACTGATCTTAAGGTTGGGTTGGAGTTTGTCTCCAAAGTTGTGAAGAAGAAGAGCATCATGTTCGTGATATCTGACTTCCTTTCTGAGGGCTATGAGAAACAGCTTCGGATGCTGCGGAACAAGCATGACGTGATCGCTATCAACATGCAGGACCTGCGCGAGGATGAGATACCTGACATCGGTTACATCCAATTGGAGGATGACGAGACAGGGGAACAGATTCTCGTCGACACTTCGGATCCTGAGTTCCAGAAGAATTATTCTGCGCTTGTCTCTGAGAGCAAGAAGGGGTTCATTGACGGGTTGAAGAAGCTGAAGATCGATACTATCGACCTTAAGAGCCATGAGCCATTTGAGGTGCCATTGAAGCGGTTCTTTGCCCTGCGTTCACGGAGGGTGGTGCGGTAATGGCAGGTTTCTATCATCCCAAGCTGTTGTTCTTTCTTATCGTTGTTCCTCTGTTGTATGTATTGTATAGGATTGCGATGCACAAGAAGAAGCAGGCAGCGATGAAGTTTTCGCGTGTGGCGCTTGTGAAGAAGGCGATGGGGGGAAAGAAGAACTGGAGGGTGCATGCGCTGTTCTGGATGTCTGTCGCTGCAGTCGCGTTCATCATTGTCGGGTTTGCCGATCCTCATATCCCTTTGAAGCAGACCAAGGAGGGTGTTAATGTTGTTTTGGTCATTGATAATTCCGGGTCCATGCAGGCCACGGATTATGCTCCCAATAGGTTGGAAGCTGCCAAGGAAAGTGCTGAGATACTTGTTGAGGGTCTTCATGAACAGGATCACATCGGGATAGTGCTGTTTGAGAATGGTGCTACTACTGCTGCTTATCTTTCACCTTTCAAGAAGAGGGTGCGTGATAAGCTGCGGGCGGTGCGGCAGAGGGATGGGAAGACTGCTCTGGGGGATGGGCTTTCGCTTGCTGTTGATATGGCTGATTCTATCCCTAACAAGAAGAAGGTTGTTATTTTGCTTAGTGATGGGGTGTCTAATGCAGGTGTTGTGTCTCCGCAGGAGGCAGCTGTGTTTGCGAAGACCAGCAAGATACAGGTGTATACTGTGGGGATGGGTTCTACTGATCCTGTGGTGCTGGGGCATGACTGGTTCGGGAATCCGCAGTATGCTGAATTGGATGAGTCTACATTGCAGCAGGTTGCGGGTCTGACTGGGGGGAAGTATTTCAAGTCTGTGGATAAGAAGACATTGGATAAGGTTTACAAGGATATCAGTGATGATATCAATCGGGAGAAGGAGGAGACTTCGATTGGGAAGTGGTTTTTTCTTGCGGCTTTGATTGTGTTGTTGGTTGAGATGTATATTCGGTATGGTGGTAAGAGGATATTACAATGAGTTTAAGTTCGTGCCTTTCTGTGCGCAGAGAGCCTGCCCTGCTCCGCTTTTCTACGCTTCGCTCCGAAAAGCTCCGTGCGTCGCCAGGCTCGCCCACCACTTATGTTTCTATTGGCCCTGCGTCCCCGGATGGGGAAAATTCGCAGGTCTGCGAAAGTGTTCGAGGAAACCTCGAACCAACCCCCCGCGACGGGCTGTATTCATTCACTAGAGGGGCTCGCGAAGGGGCGACGACGGTCAGGCTCTCTGCGCCGGTGCTAAAGGCACGGGTGTTCAGGGCACTTGCGTTTATGTTGATGTTCATTCTATTGCTTTCATCGTTCGTTTCTGCCAAAGACCTCACTGTTGAGAAAAGCGTTGCTGAGGAGGAGCTATCTACTGGTGGTAGTGCTACTGTGCAGCTGGAGTTCACTAATCCTTATGGTGTTGAGGTGCCTGTGGTGATTGTGGACAAGAATATACTGGGGAATAATGGGGTTGATGTTGAATGTCTGGAGTTCACTGTGCCTGTGAATGAGCATGCGGTGGTGCGGTATGATCCTATAGAGCTGTTTTCGGCAGGGGATTTCTCTCTTGATGGGGCGTTCATCGCTTATGTCGATCCTGAGACTTTGGAGCAGAAGAATATTACAACCGATGATCTTGATGTCTCTGTGTCGGGGTCGGGGGTTACAGGGACGCAGGCAATCACAAACATCTACCAGTGCAATGGGCAGAACAAGAAATCCACTTCCAAGAAACAATCTTCGCAGCAGCAGTCAGAGGAACAACAAAAGGCACAGCAGCAGAGCAATGAGGAACGGATGAAGGAGATACAGAAGCAGGCGCAGGACCAGATGCAGCAGAAGAAGGATGCTGTGCAGAACAACCAGATGGACCAGGATGCCGGGGCGTTGAAGGAGGAGATGCAGCGGCAACGGGAGGAGTTCCAGAAGATGCAGCAGGAGTTCGCCAAGCAGATGAGCGAGAATCCTGAGTTTGCGGAACAGCATGAGAAGATGCTGCGCGAGGGTTATAACGTCACTAACGCTGAGGTCGATCCTGAGACAAATGATACAGGGAATTTCAAGGTCAATTACCAGCGGCCTAATGGCGAGAAGGCTGCTCTTGCAGGGAGCATGCAGAACGGGACCATGGAAGAATTCCAGAAGCAATCAGCTGCTGATGAGAGGATGATGAGGGAGCAGCTGGCCAACAATCCTGAGTTCCAGAAATTTTCTGAGGAGCTTGCACGGGAGGGGTTCAATGAGACTTCTCTGCAGATGAATCTTGATGGGAACAAGACTGAGGTCGTGATGAATTATCAGAACCCTGATGGACGGGAGGCTTCTATCACGTCGGACTTTGTGAACCAGACTATAGAGAAGGTGGAGTTGGAGAAAGAGGAGAAGAAGGATTATTCTCGGCTGTCTCTGCTTGGTGTTGTGTTAGTGCTTCTGTTTTTGGCTGCTTATCTGCTCTATAGGAAATACTTTGTGAAGCCTGTTGATTCTCAGGGGAATGTTGTCGTTCCTGAGAAGCCTGTCAATTATCGGAAGGAGTCGCGGAAGATGATCGAGAAGGCAAAGAAATTGTTTGATGATAAAAAGGAGAAGGATGCCTATGAGATGGTGGGAAGGGCTATCCGGTTCTTCTATACGCATAAGCTGGGGTATAAACGGGAGTTGACTAATACCTGTACTATTGATTGTCTGAGACGGCATAAGATGGACCACAAGTCGGTGCAGAGCTGTCTTGGGATGTGCGGGATGGTTGAGTTCGCGCGGTATAAGGCTAATCGTCGGGATTTTAATTCTATTGTCAAGAGTGCTGAGAATATTGTCAAGTAGAATTGACATTAAGGATAATATTTATATAGTCTGTATCCTGTGTTTCTCATATCATACTGTGGAGGTAATCACATGAAACGGAAAGTCAATTGGGTATTAGTGCTTGTCATGTCGATCCTGTTCGGCGGGCTCGGTGTCGATCGGTTCATCATGGGCAAGATAGGGACAGGGATCCTGAAGCTGATCACGCTTGGCGGCTGCGGGATATGGTGGCTTGTGGACCTGATACTGATCGCAACGAAGTACAAGTTCAAGGACATCGAGTGGACTGATTAAGTCCTTTGTTTTTTTCTTTTTTATCTACGATGAAATCTTGGTTTTCTGATGTCAAGAAGATCTTTCTGGAGTTCGTGAGCTTTGATTCTCCGCGGGCTGTTGTTGTGAACTTGAGCGTGATTCTTGGAGGACTTGCTGCTGTGCCTACTTCTGTGCTTTCTCAAGGTCCTGGGCTTTGCGTGTTCAAGCACTTTTTGCTGCCGCTTGTGTTCAATGGAGACTGTCCTTCAGACGGTTTCTTTGCAGGGTGCTCTTGTCCTGCGTGCGGGATGACCCGCGGGATGTCACGGCTGCTGCATGGAGACCCTTCTGGTGCCTGGCGGTTCAACAGGATGGTGTTTGTCGTGTTGGCTGTGATGGTCGGGTTGATTGTGGTGAATGCTGTGCGGATTGTGCGGCAGCGTAAAAAGAAATAGGGTAAAAAAATAAAAGATTACGCCTCTGGTGCGTTGTTGTAGAGCCTTACTGCGACTGTGCCATTATCCTGATTCTCCAGCTCCAACTCAGGAAGTGTCGGCATCTCATCTTCTCTCAATGAATCCGCTATGTATGACAGTGCTATGCAGACGTGCTCGCTTCCCAGCATCTCGAACATCTGGGTCTCAATAGACTCAGGCAGAACTTTCTTGGCACCTGTATGGTATATCTCAGAAGACTCTTCCTCAGGCACAAGCAGGACATCCTGCGGCGCTATCACGTATACAGTAAGAGGCTGCTCCTCTTCAAATGTCACGACTGCCTCAACTTTTCTGAGGTCACCATCTTCAGAAGCCACCGCACTCTGAATATAACCCTGGATGCAGCCGGCAAATGTCCTTATGTATTGGCCGACCGTCTCAACATCGAGATGATCGATCCACGCCTGTATCTCCCCAGAATCATAATTCTCCATGACATGCTGAGAAGGACCGAATCCTTCTAACTCTTCTTCGTCATTCGTGTGTCGCTCAGGCACCTCTCCTTTCCATTTCGCGCACAAAATCTCTAAACATCCAAATTCCATATTGTCCATGTTACATCTCCTCCAACACCCTTAGCGTAATCAGAATTGGTTTATTTGTCAATCGTTTAAAAATATAACTAAAAAAAATTGAAAAGATTAGGCATGACGCCTCACTTCAGCCTTGTTATCACCGGCGGTCTGTTCCTGTTCAGGACAGTTATGTGGACCTTCTCCGTGTCCTTGTCGCCAGTCGGGTCTGTGGCTGTCACGGTGACATCGTATTCTCCAGCGTCGTCATAACCTGTCTTCTTGGTGCTCGTGGTCATCCAACCGCTGTACTTCACAGTCACCTTGTCGCCATCAGGGTCCCTGATGTTAGGCCTAAGTTCTATGGTGTCGCCTTCATAGACTGTCAGGTCACGCATCGAGCTGATGCTCGGCTTTGTGTTCACCTTGTTGACGATGACCTTCACTGTCTTTGTCACCTGCTTGTCACCATCAGAGGCAGTCACCTTGACGTCATACGTCCCAGCATCACCCTTGACTGTTGTCCAGGTGCCATCTGACTTGAACGGCTTTGCAAAGGTGACAGTCACCTTGTCGCCATCAGGGTCTGATGTCTTTGCGGTAATCTTGACAGTCTTGCCCTCGTCAACCGTCACTGTCTTCGGGACAGTCAGGGTCGGAGGCCTGTTGACATCGACCACTGTTATGGTTATGGTCTCCTTGTCGCTGTCTCCATCCGGATCCGTGCATGTCACAGTCACAGTGTGCTTGCCTTCATCATCATAGCCTATGTTCTTCTCGTCAGAGGTCATCCATCCGCTGATCTTTATCGTGACCTTGTCACCATCAGGGTCTGTGCAGACCGGCCTGATCTGGATCTTCTTGCCTTCCTCGACAGTCATATCCTGCAGTCCGGACAGCTTCGGCGCGCTGTTTGTCTTCAGCACATCCACGCAGAATGTCCTCTCGTCAGTGAGAGCTCCGTCTGAAAGACGCAGCTTGGAATCGTGCCTTCCTGCATCGCCTTTCACAGTGCGCCAGACACCGTTCTTGTCGAAAGGCTTGAAGAATGTCCAGAGGAGCTTGCCTGCAGGACCTATCTCAGGGTCCGGGTCGTAACCTTCCGGCTTCAGCCTTACCGTGTCTGTCTCGTTCACCATGAACTCGCACTCGCCAGGCTTCGCATGGGTCACGATCTTCGGCTTGTTGTTTGTCGGCTCAGGGTCTGTGTACACGATCGTGCCTTCCTCGCAGTACTTTGTGTGCGGCTCGAGATCGATGACCTGGTAGTCATACGAGCCCTGGTCGCAGTACTTGTCCTCCACGACGCAGCTTCCCGCAGGGAAGATGTAGCGGCACTCATCCCTTGTGAAGTACCACTTTGTGTACGTGTCTGAGACACTCTGCTTCACCACTGTCTGCGGCACGGCTGTCTGAGCCAGTACCAGGACTGAAAGCAATAGTATCGCAAATATCGCTGATGCGCCGATGACTTTCCACTTCATCGGGGCGTTCCTATACTTCAAACGCAAATATGTCTTTCTTCGGAATTTCATTAATTACACACCTCCAGAGTTTTTTCAATTATGAACATCAGTTGCAGCACCCCAGTGCTTTTGTTATCTCCTCTTTCCTCTGTATGTTCTTGTCGCAGTCATCCTCTTCCGGCTCTTCGTCTATTACCGGGGCTGCAGGTACAGGGGCGGGCGCGGGCTTCGGCTGTTCCAGCACGAATGTTTCCGTGTCCAGGTTTCCGTATAGTGATTGTGATGTGTTGTAGAGCACCACGTCGATGTTGTCAGGCATCGGTTCTGGTGCTGTCTCTGCCGGGCAGGGATCGCAGACGTTCGGGTATCTTACCTCAATGACTTCAGGATCGCAGCCTGGGCAGTCATCTTCTACCGGGTAGTTTACCTCTACGGGTTGTGGTGTGGACTGCTTTGGAAGCACGAGCTCAATGTCGCCGGGTGTCTGCAGCTTTACCTCGACAACCTGCGGCTCCTTCTCCTCAGGGACATAGACGACTTTCTTTGGCTTTGGTTGTGGTGGGACGTATGGCATGTCTATGTGTATCTTTGTCTTCTCTGAATCCCTTCCGCCGAAATCATCTGTGCATATCACCTCAAGGTCGTATGTGCCTGGCGGCTCGTAGAAGATGTATGCCACATCCTTTCCCCTGAAGCGATAGCTTATCTTTACCGGGTCGCCGTCAGGATCTGAACATGTCGCCTGTATCTGGGAGTTCTGTCCTCTTGTGAGATATACTTCAGGGACAGGACTTAGTATCGGGTTGCGGTTGTTGGGAAGCACATCTACGCAGCTGTACTTTGTGTCTTTCAGTTCACCATCAGATACTGATACCCAGAAATCAAAGATGCCTCTTATGCCCTTGACTGTCTGCCACTGGCCTGCGCTGTCGAACGGAGGTCCGAATGACCACAGGAGTTTTCCTGCAGGGCCTATCTCAGGATCAGGATCCATCGCTGCTGGTGAAAGCCTTACCAGATCACCTTCGTATGCTGCGATCGGGCAGGACGTTGATGTCTGCGCTGTCGCGATCATGGAGAATGCGATAAATATGATTATTAGGAATGCAGAAAAACCAACCCTTCTTGGAGTAATCACTGTTTGGATACTAACCATTTTTCACCCGAAAACAGATACGAAATCTGACGGTTTCCCGTCTGCAATTGCGCTCTTTATTCAGTATTCAACTGTATATATATTTTGCTTTGCTTGTTTTTAAAGAGCGGTTGTTGAGATGTTTACAAAAGAACTATTGGGCGGTTCTGGTGGAAAGGTTTAAAAAAGGCATCGCCAATAACAATTCTGGTGTTTATAAACGATTCTATGTGTGATGTATCG
>JBHPEY010000027.1:0-19764 GCA_042576705.1 Nanobdellota archaeon
AGGATTCATTAGAGATTATTATGTCAATAAATGGATCAGAAGGTTGAGATTCATTAATAGTTTCAGCAGTCCAAGCCGAAATTCTAACATTCATATCTCCAGTAACATCAACACTTTTTTCCAGAGGAGCATACTCTGATGTTTTAGGGTATACATTAAACGTAACTTTTTCTCCTAAAAGTAAAGGCAATTTGACAGTATTATTAACATATTCATCAGCACCAACCCACCAAGTATAATCCGCACCGATCAAACCACTCAAATCAAGTTTAGCAGTCATAAAATATTCATCTTCAGGAACCATAGAACCATTAGGATATTCAACACCAATATCAACAGAAGTCACATTAAAACATCTATCCGCATCAGTAGCTCGTTTACAATCAGTACTACTGCCTGCAGCAGCATATAAATCCATATTAACGGGATATGCAGATTGACCAGGTCCTATTGTTAAGTCTTCAAACCCTATAAAACGGTCAGAACCGTCAACTGCGTCACAGATCAAAAGAAGATTTACGTCATCACCTGAATGAGGGATGGTCAACCCATACACACCTGTCGTAAGATTTGAAGAATCATTTATACCACTATCATATCTACTTCCACCATCTTCAGGCGTATTCCAATTAAACATACCTGGTTCGCCCGTATCATTCCCAGGCATCAAAATAGCACCTGAACAGACTAATCCGTTCAAATTAGTCTTATTAACAGTGATGGTAATGTTTGTATAAACATTAGCAAGAGGATATTGAAATTGATTAATACCATCTGAAAAACCTGCTGACTGCCATTCCTTGTTTAACTGAATATAAGCACCATTGCCTTGCATCAATAAAGAATAATCTCTCTCCTTAGGAATGTAAACCATATAACTTTCAGCACCTTCACCTGCCCATCGTACTTCAACTCGTTTTCCACTTTCACCATCAAAAAGCATGTAAGTAAAATTATTATCACCATCAGGAACTGTTTTGTTTATGGTAAGGTTGATTGTGGCTGCTTCTTTAAGATAAAACTCAAAATCAGTAATATCAATTATTGTCTGCCCCATAATCCCGAACACAGGTTCATTAACATAATCTGCAATCAAAGGATTCGATGCATTATATTTGATCAGTTTTATCTCGAACAGACTAGTATTAAATTGTGGACTGAAAGTAAGATTAAACGAACCATCTGCAATGCTCATAGTGGATTCTGTGACGGTAGTGGTATTACACTCTCCAGGATGTTCATCCGGATTTGATTCAAATGACGCATTAGTACATTCAACTTCAAAACGGTCAAGAGTTATATTAACATCTTCTAAAGGCGCTCCAGCAGGGTCATAAACAGATCCTAGGAAACTCATAGGAGTTCTGTTATCTTCCTCGGGAGCAGCAGGTGCAGTTATCTCTACTTCAGCAGAATCTGTACCGATTTCATCATCAGTATCATTCTCCAACGAAGCAATATTCGTCGTGTTGCCTACAGTGGTAGCGGTGAAATTCACATATATGACAAGACTCTGGCTCACATTCAGGTCAACATACCAAGTAATCTCATCAGTAGTCTCATTATACTCATCATAACCTATGCTCGTATCATTATCAAAATCCAGGTAAGTGCTATTATAGAGATCAGTCACGCTATAATCACTCGCGCTCACGCCGCCTACATTCGTCACGTTCAGGACAAACTGCACTGTGCTGCCGTTCACCACCGACGAATTCACAACAGACTTTGACACAGTCACATTCGGGATCTGGGCTGCAGAATATATCTCAACAGTCGCATCGCTTTGCCTGATCTCCTCGCTGCCATTCGCATACCTCACAGTGACATTGACATTATTGGTGATATTCGTGCCGCCAAAACCATAGACCGACAAAGTCAGGTTCAACAGATAAGAATCCCCACTACCAAGATCAAGTGTAAGATTCCACTCATTATAAGAGATACCACCAATCTGCCAATAAGTAGAGGTGTTCGGCTCAGACGCATTCCACTGCCACTCACTCATATTGAACCAATCCAACACAGTCACGTTCGATATGGGCACATCCCCTGTATTGGCGATATTGATAGTGAAATCCACCACACCAGTCTCAGAAGCATTCGTGACATTCGCAACCTTATCAACAGAGACATTGATGACAGGAGGCGCAGAACAGGCAACCGTAGAACCAAGATCAGACACATCGGTCGTGTTCAAGTTGCTAGCATCGTCCCTCGTGTGTATGACCATCTGGTAGACCGTGCCGCAGGTCAAACCAGTCGCATTGTAGCTGGTGCCTGTCGAGTTTTCCACGTTCGTGCCGTTGAGGTACAGCAGTGTGATATTGAAATCCAGATCCACAGGATTGGTCCAGTCCCAGAACACAGACGTCAAGGTCGCGGATGTATTCGCAAGACCTGTCACGCTCGCAGGGTTCGTCAGGTCAGTCGTGAACGTCCTATTTGCGCTGCCGAAAGCGCAGTTATCTGAAAAATCACATGCCTGACAATTCCAGAGATAATCCCCTTCAGAATAATTCGCGACAAAGCTGTAAATACCCACCGTACCTGAACTGTTAGTCTCATTCGCAGCCCAACCTGACACATTATGATATAATGTCACATTGGCGAGATTTGTCTCGTTGACAGAACATGCAATGGTCTGCTGCAAGGTGTTGGTCCGCAGGTTGTCAGGTGTCTGCAAGATCACCACAGGATAGGTCGTGTCTGACAAGATTATCTCAACCTCAGCAGTATCAGAAGCTATAGTATCATCGGTACTGTTCACGACATTACCAGAGTTTGTCGTGTTGCCTGGCTGCAATGTCGTGAAATTGACAACAACAACAAAAGACTGGCCCACATTCAGGTCAAGGTCCCAATCAAGCTCGCCACCAGAGTAATTGATAGTGTCCGCGGCAGGAGTCGCGCCGCTATAGTTCAGCATAGAGATGTTATAATCATCCAATAACATATAACCAGTGACATTTGCGGTGCCTACATTCGTCACATTCAGGATGAACTGGGCCGTGCTGCTGTTCTGGACGCTGGACTGCACAGCAGTCTTGGATAACGAAATATTCACTACAGATTCTGTTGAACCATTGTATGTGAAATTGCTCAGGAACACATAAGTCTCTCCGGAATTAGAATTACCGTTGGAATCAGCGTATGGAGCACCGATGATAACATCATAGACATTATCTCCATCGAAATCACCTGAAAAAACAACTGAACCGGAAGTATCCCCCGCATCAATACCATAGAATAACCAGTCCGCATTTGTCGACAGGTTGACTGTACCCGTCACACCACCATACACAATATATGTCTCACCTGTATTCGAATCTGCACTTGGAGCGCCAATGATTATATCATCATTGCCATCGCCATTGAAATCGCCTGTGGCAAGTGCGCTTCCTGCACCATCGGATTGGTCAATGCCATTAATAGTCAGATTGGCATCAGTAGACAGGTTGACTGTACCAGTCACACCACCAAACACAACATATGTCTGGCCAGCATAAGCAACACCATTAGCGGTTGCGTCATTTGCTGAAACAATCACATCATCCTTGCCATCGCCATTGACATCACCCGAGGCAGTTGCGACGCCGGTAGAGTAATTTACATTGATGCCCTTAATGGTCAGATCAGCACCACTAGACAGGTTGATAGTACCAGTCACACCACCAAACACAACATACGCCTCTCCAGCACCGGTGCTTGCACCGAAAGGACTCATCTGAAGCGCGCCGATGATCACGTCATCATTGCCGTCGCCATTGACATCACCGGAAGAAACCATTCCTGCGCTATCATTTGATGTTATGCCGTTCATGGTCAGGTTGGAATCAGTAGAGATGTTCAAGTCTCCTGTCACGCCGCCAAACACGACATGCACCCTGCCAGCATAATACTTGCCGTAAGGATTTGCAAAATCATCACCGATGATTATGTCTGCCTTGCCGTCATCATTGATGTCTCCCGAAGCGACAAGATGCCGGGATGCATCAGCCGTGCTGTATCCATGTATAGTAATATCAGCATCGGTAGACAGGTTGACAATACCAGTCACACCACCAAACACAACATACGTCGTGGCATTGTGACCGCTAGCACCATATCCTCCACCCAGGTGGTTATTAGGATGGCTTCCGATGATCACATCATCTATATCATCATCATTGACGTCACCAGACGCCACGGTGAACCCTGAAGATTCGTTCAATATCGCACCCCTGATAGTCAGGTTGGCGTCAGTAGACAGGTTTATCGTACCAGTCACTCCGCCAAACACTACGTATGTCTCGCCAGCATAAGCAAGACCATTGGCTGTCGCTTTATACGCTCCGACAATGATATCATCCTTCCCGTCACCGTTGATATCACCAGAAGACACAGCAAAACCTGCTTCATCCTCCGCAGCAATACCATTGATAGTCAAATTAGCACCAGTAGATAAATTAACAATCCTGCCTGTCTGGACTTGTGGAGCAGTTATCTCAACCTCAACATTATCTGTACCGATCTCATCACCAGTATCATTCTCAAGCGAAGCAAGATTAGTTGTGTTACCCATCAGGGTTGCCGTGAAATTCACCACAACAACAAAAGACTCGCTTACGTTCAGGTCAAAATACCAAGTAAGCTCGTCAGTGGTCTCATTGTAATCATCATAAGCAATGCTCGTGTCATTATCGAAATCAAGATGAGTCCCATTATATTCATCCCACAGAGCATAATCAGTCACATTTACAACGCCAACATTAGTCACATTGAGCGTGAAAGATACAATGCTTCCGTTCTCGACACTTGACTGCACAGCAGTCTTTGTGACTGTCAAGTTGATGACACCTTCTGCTGCAGCGTCTACCTGGCCGCTTATCACCGGCTCATTCACAGAGAAGTGAGGTATGCTCAGCCAGACAAAACCAGATGTCTCATTAATATAACAATCAGCAGATATATCCGCTATACTGCACGGCATGCCTGTGAACCAGGACTGGTTGTAGTCTGCATAGTCAGTCAGTGTCGCTCCAGGGTTGGTCCCGTTCACGCTCACATTCCATATCAGATTAAGATCATCATCATACAGATTCACAATAGTCACATTCATCGTGCTGGTGTTAAGAGTTGTATTGTATGGAACACCTATCAGCACGCTATCATATATCTCAGGGCCTGTGCTTCCGAACCGCCAGGCCTCATCAATGGTCCCGCCTGCGCTTGATGCGTCAGCACTACCGTCGAACATCACATCAGGGGGTCCTGACGCAAGAAGGTCTGCGTTCTTGTACATCACTGTCACGCCGTTGCTTATCTTGCCCATAACAAAGCTGATGTCGCCGCCACCCATCAAGACCTTTAAAGGATTGAAATATGAGAAGTTCTCCTGCCCTGAAGGGAGCAATGAACACGCTGCCTCATTATAGTCAGGAACATTGCACGCAGGATTGCTCTTTATCATGTCAATAAATACATCTGATCCGGTGAAGTCGCCATCGTCAATCGCTCCTGGATTGAACGTTGTCATGTTCAGCAGAACTGTGCTGCCGAAATCGCTACTGTCTATCTTGAACTTCTTCGGCGCGTACTGGGCCGCAAAGACCTTCAGGGTCACGTCCTGACCCGCAACAAGAGGAAGCGTGAACACACCGGTACCTTCCTCACCAACTTCCTCAAGGAATGAAAACTCAGGTCCGCCTATGCTCGTGTAATCTACCTCAGCCTCTACAAAAGCATTAGTGGTGACTGGGGATCCTGATGCGTTGATAATCGAGAAGTTCACCTGGAATGTAGATGTAGTACTATATCCGCCTGTGTTGTTCTGCTGTGATACATTGACATTCGCCTCACCAACTTGAGGTATCATCGTAAAGTTGAAATCCTCCACATCCCCCTGGCCGTACAGCAGGCTTAGGTTCCTGTATGCAATGTACTCCTCCCCATCCCCAGACCAATCCTCCGCAACAACCATAAGCACCATATCTATACCTGGTGAAGGGACGCCCTGAAGGGTCATGTCGAAGAGACCTGAAGTACCATTAAATTGGTCTTCATCCGCGCCGCCTCTCCAGTAAGACATGTCCTGAGGCATCGGTGAAACTTCCATCAATACAGTGTCCCCTGCCTCCAGCAGAATAGGTATCACATATAGCGAATCGAACGCGGCAGTGCCGTTCTGGCGTTTTGCATAACCCGAAACCCACACAAAAGACTCTGATGTGTTGAACTCAACATCCACTACCCCGTGCGCTGCCAGACTGGACACAGGCATGCTCCTCGGCATCGTCAGTTCAGGATAGACCATGACCGAATAGTTCCTGTCAGCCTGTACGTATACTGATGACTGGTTAACAGTCTCATCAAACTCATCAATGATTATGACTCCAAGTGCAACATCCTTGACCTGATAATTGAAAGGCACAATACCGCCTGTTTCGTTCTTCACAGTGATATTCAGCTTGGCGGCCTCCTTAAGATAGAAATTTATCGGGCTGAGACTCATGAACTCATCAACGTATAAGTCAGGCAATGGCTTAGCAACATATATGTGCGTGCCATTTTCCAGGAAAACAGTTGTTGAATACCTCGGAGTCCATGCATAGGCTCCCGGAAGCGTCATGTTGAACCAGCCTGTCCCGTTCGTAGTAGTATTATATGTCCACAAAGGATTAGGAGGGTAAACTGAGTCATTGTGCATATGGACGCTGATATTCGCACCTGACAAGGTCTCTGTTCCGTCCGAATTATACACAGTGCCGTTGAATTCGAAATAGAATTCTCCGACAGGAGGCCCGCCAGCAGGAGCTGCAGCGGCAGTTATCTCAAGATCCGCATCATCTGAGTACAAAGTAGCCATTGTCGAATTCTCAACAATAGCTTCGTTAGTAGTATTACCGACAGTAAGGGTCGAAAAATTCACCAGGATGGAAAGTGTCGAACCAGTGGTCAGACTGAATTCCCACCATATCTCTCCCTCAGTATCATTGAACTCATCATATGAGACGTTCGACCAAGAATAATTCAGGAAAGAAGTATTATAAAAATCTCCTACAAAAAAATCAATCGCGTCAACACCGCCAATATTAGTGACATTCAGCACAAATGATGCATCATCCCCATCTACGACGCTTGAGCTCACAGCAGTCTTGGTGAACGTGAGATTTAGAGTGGATGGAGTAGGTGCGGTTATGGTCAATCCCAAATCATGTTCCTCAAGCACAGCCCCTGTTGAGTTCACAAGAGCAGCATAATTTGATGTATCTCCTGCAGATACTGCAGTGAAGTTCACCAGAACTACAAAGGATGCTGAAGATGTAAGATTAGATACATCCCAATTGACCGAGCCATTGCCGCGGTCATCACTGAAAATGGTCGTGTTCGACCATGTAAAATTCAGGAATGTCGTGTTGAACAGGTCATCCAGGTAAAATGTTCCAGGGAATGCAGTCCCGCCAGTATTCGTCAGGTTGATCCTGTACTGAAGAGTCGCGCCGACTGTAGTGTTGGCGCTTAGGAGTGTCTTTACAAGTGTCGCGTTGACGCTTGATGGGGCGCTTATGGTGACACTTTCATTATCAGTGCTATGATTAGTAGCTCCAAACTCAGCCTCGATCTCGACAAGGGTGACATTGTTGAATGTGGTGCCAATCTGTAGGGCAGTGAAATTCGCATAGATTATGACATAATCTGCCAGGGTGAAGTTCCACTTTACGTCACCTGCAGAGGCACTCAATGGTGGTGTGTCGCTCCAATTGAACTCCAGCATGGAGCTGTCGAAAAGATCATACACTGAAAGATTGGTGAAACTGATCTCTGGATCATCAAAGTTAGTCACGTTTATCTTGAACTCGACAATATCATCAACATATATCGTGCCCTGATTCAGAAGGGTCTTTGTGACTGTTATATTAGGACGCCTTATGGTTATAGTGGCGTCATCATAATCTACATGTACATCAGTGTTGGTATCAGTCGCGTTGACCTCAACATTATTGATGGTTATTGCAGGAAGATCTGCGCCAGCATCTGAGAAGTTGACATAGATCGGATATGAACTGCCCGGAGTCAGTATCCCTCCGTTGCACTGGGTCACATTGAAATCAAGCAGACCCTCATCACCATTTACATCAGTATAGATAGGTGCGCAGGAAGAATCATTGAAAGCCATTACAGACGCGTTGTAATTATCATAGGCAAGGATCTCAAAAAGGCCTATACTGCCGTTGTTTGTGACGTTTATCACGAACTCAAAGAAGAAATCATGGATAAAATCAGGCTCAGTTGATGTCTTGTTGACCATGACGCTCCCATCTCCGCCGCCAGGAGATGTTATCTCAAAATTTACGGTGTCACTACCCATCTCATGAAACGTTGAATTCTCAACAGTAATATTGTTACTGGTAGAGCCAGCAGTATGCGCTGTGAAATTTACAAAAACAATGAATTGAGAACCCGGACCGCTGTTTGAGAGATCCCAGCCGATCTCACCATTTTCCCGGTCATCATCACCAAGAGCTATGCTGAAACCTGAAAGATTCATGTGGGCAGTATTGAATTCATCAAACACTATGGTATCACCATCAAAACTCGCATCACCTGTGTTGGTCACGTTGATCATGAACTGCACGGTCTCACCCACTTCAGGAGTTCCGCTGAGCAGGGTCTTTGTCACAGTGGCTTCTGCGGCAGCTATGGTCACTTTCCCGCTCGCACCTGCCCTAGGAGGCACAGGCTCTTCAGGAGCAGGATCATCTTCAGGAGTCTCGTTCACTTCAGGCTCAGGAGTGCCGGTCTCGTTCGTAAAATCAGGCACGCTGCCAGTCTCATTGACAGTAGCGTTGATCGATTCATTCACAGAATAAGAGACTGGAGCTAAAAGTAGTATATATACTAGCATCAATGCTGTTAGTACAGGTTGCATTACACTCTTTTTCATGTAATTACCTTCACCGTTTTTTTCGAAGTCGGACGGACGAATCACGTCCTGCACAGCAATAGTCTACCTTACCCAAGTCGTCAATGCCGTGCAAAAATTTCCCCTAAATACGGTCCAAAGAACTAATTCCCCGAACCCCCTGTTATCTGTAACTTGACGTTAAATGTATTATCTTCGGTCAGGTAACATCGGTTGTTTATAAACGTTTCGGTTATAACGGAAGTAACGGAAAAAATGGATGAAAATGTTCAGAAATCGTTATTTAAACGTCTTCTTCTGCCTGAATCTCTTCAACAGCGCTTTCGACAGCGATGCGCAGGTCGCGGGGCCAGGTCTTCTCTATCTCTTTCTTATATCTAGTCATCGCAGCTATGACATCCTGTCTTATGCCTGTGCGTTCTCCTTCCAGCAGGCGGACAATCTCTTTCTTGGCGAACATCGGGACCTTCTTCAGGTTCCAGGCCTGGCGTATGAGACGCTCTTTTTCGCCTGTGCTGGAGATCTCAGCTTCTGTGGATTTCCAGATCTCTGAGTAGACCTTTTTCAGATCCTCACCAACATCTCCTCGCTTGCCCTGATCCAAAGATATCTTCGCAAGGACAAGGTTGTGCATGCGTTTCAAGAAATCTATGCGGTCTTCCATGCGCACCATGTCAAGATGACCCTGCAGGACAAGGTTGAAAGAGAACGGGCTCGGTATCTGGGTGTCTATGCTCTTCACAGAGATGCCCTGGTTCTCTATCATCCGGATCACCTTCTTCGCACTCTCAAGATCCATCAGGTCTTCAAGGACCTCGCGCCTTGCCTCCTTGAGGATGGGGAAGTCCTTTGAGATGCGCTTTACCGCAGCCATCAGTATCATGGAACTTACCTGCTGCTTGCCGACCCTTTTTGTGTGACCCTTGTAGTTGCGGAGGATCATGAGCGATCTTCCTGCGCAGTGGCGGAACCTTCTGCTGAGGACCTGGGTCTTGTCTATCGCGATGTGGAGAAGCTCGTCGAAGCGCTTGGATTCCAGCATGCTGAGAGCTCTTGCAGCAGGGATGGTCTTCTTTGCTGCTATGTAGAAACCATTGTCAGTTATGCCTACCTCTACGTCGCGCTTCACTATCTTTGAGACTGCGAATGCTACTGCTCTCGATAGGCAGTCGTTGACGCGTCTTCCGTATAGGGTGTGGAAGACCGCGTACTTCTTGTCGTCGGCAAGATAATGCTCGATGACAATATCCTTGTGTGTCGGAATGACCGCAAAGTCATACTGCTCGCGCATGTACTCGTAGATTGCAGCTGCAGCATTATCGTCGACATAAAGATGGGCGTGGATGAAATCCAGGATGTCTTTTCGCTTCATGCCTTCGCGGAACTTGTCCCGCATCAGCATCCGGAACCTGCCTATGTCATTGGCGAGGTCGAAGCTCAGCGGAAGCATCTCAGAGAACCACGACGGAACTGTGGGTTTTCTTCCTGCGGCAGGCAGCACCTGTGCGACTGTGCCTCTTGAGAACTGGAACTGGTAAGTGCTTCCTCCTAGGACAAATACATCCCCTCGTTTGAGTCTTTCAAGGAAAGCCTCGTCTATCATGCCGATGATCTCTGCGCCGACCTTGACAGTGATGCCTGTCGAGTCAGGGATTGTCCCTATGTTTGTCATGTAAATGACCCTTGCCAGTCTGCCTTTCCTGCCGACCATCCCATTGTCAGGATTACGCCAGATCTTTCCATATACATGACGGTCCTCAAGAGATACATGCTCACCTGAGAGGTAGTCAAGCACAGAGTAGAAATCCTCCTCTGACAGGTCGCTGTAGCAGTAACTTTTCTTTATCATGTCGTGCAGTTCTGAGACGTGCAATGTTTCTGAGATGCAGATGCCATAGATCTGTTGTGAGAGAACATCAAGACAGTTCTTTGGAATGTGGATCCTGTCAATCTTTTTTTCTATCGCGCTTTTCAGGAGTACTGAACATTCCACCAGGTCGTCTCGGTCCAATACGACAATCCGTCCTTTTGTCGTCGAGTGTAACTGGTGTCCTGAGCGGCCTACACGTTGTAATGCTCTTGACACGGATTTTGGAGAGCCCAGGAGAATCACTAAGTCTATGTATCCTATGTCAATGCCCAGCTCTAGACTTGTTGAGCAGACTACACATTTCAGGTTGCCTTTTCTTAGACCTTCTTCTATCTTGTGACGGTGGGTCTTTGAGAGTGAGCCGTGGTGTGCGCCGATTGCGGTTAGTTTTTGGTATTCTTTTTCGTTCAGGACGTTAGGGATTTCGGGTTGTTGGTCTTTATCGGCGTCGGAAGAGGGCTTGGTTTTTGATTCCTGGTCTGACGCGCTGCTGGAAACCTTGCCTTCGGCAGTCGCCGCCGGCTCGCGCGTTTTGTCGTTGTCTAATTGGCCGCTAAATTCGCCATTCGGCGAAAGAGTTGCAGGAAACCTGCAACCGTCCCCGTAAGGGATAAAGTCGCAGGCTTGCGACAGAGTTCGAGGAGACCTCGAACCATCCCCCTGGTGGCCTTCACTATGTTCGTTGTGTGCGCTTCGCAGGTTGGCGGCGACGCGGTTTCCATCAGCGCTAGTTTTTGGAGAAACAGCAGTATTGTCAGAGGCGACATCATCGTCAGAGAAGTTGCCATCATTTCTGTCGCTGGTCACGTCTATGTTGCCGTTGCCGTTCGTCTGAAGTCCTTTCTCGAAGTCATCCTCGTTCGCCTCTGTTATCACGTCGGTGTAATCCTTCGGAAAACGTTCCTTCAGGTAGTGGACTATGCGTTCTGTCGCTGCTCTTGTGTTTGTGAATACCAGCGTTGTCTTGTGTTGTTGGATCAGATCGTGGATCACTTCGTACATCCGCTTGTGCATGCGCTCGTGGGTCGTGTCCACCAGATTCCTGACAGGTGATATTACTTTCAGGTCAAGGTCTTTTATGAACTGGACGTCTACAATCTTGCAGGGTCGGTCTTTTCCTATCAGGAATCCTGCAATGTCCTGCAGGGGAGCTATTGTCGCGGATAGTCCTATGCGGCACATGCCAGGGGAGAGGCGTTGGAGCATTTCCATGCTGAGCGAGAGGTGGACACCTCGCTTGTTCTCTGCAAGGGCATGGATCTCGTCTATGATTGTCCACTCCACGTTTTTTAAGTGGTTTCTGAAGTTTATTGACTGCAGAAGGATTGCCAAGGATTCCGGTGTTGTAATGAGGATGTGCGGCGGATTCTTTGTCATGCTCGCGCGTTCTTTTGTCGTTGTGTCACCAGTCCTTACGGCGACCTTGATGCCCAGCTTCTTTTTTGCTATGTATTCCAGCTCCCTCAACGGGGTCTTCAGGTTGTGCTGGATGTCGTAGTTGAGTGCCTTTAGTGGTGAGATGTAGACTGCGTAGATGCGATCCTCTAAGAGGTCTTTTTCTGAGAGGTCCACCAGCTCGTTGATTATGCTCAGGAATCCGGTCAGGGTCTTTGTCGCGCCGGTGGGTGCTGAGACCAGGATGTTCTGCCTGCAGTGTATGTCATATACTGCGTACTTCTGCGGGAGGGATAGGGAATTGAATCTTGAGAAGAACCACTGCTTTACAAGAGGGGTCAGAGTATTAAGAATAAGCTTTTCTCCATCAGGCTTTTCCTTGACCTGGATAAGACTGTCTTTGTCGAATTTCTCGTCCTCCATGGTAAAAATGAGCTGTCTTCACCTTAAATACCTTATCTGTGGTTGTCCTGTGGAGTGTGTGTGCCAAGGGGTAAATAAATGTTTTCTTTATAAACGAGTCAGACAGCCAGCAGCAGGTCAAAGAGAAGGCCTGAAATGTAAATATAATGCGTTCAGGGCCCGTATATGTCGATTTCGTGCTTATTTATTTATCCACTTCTAGGTAGTTACTGGTCGAAAGCTTTAAATAGCAATTATAGGGTTTCTTTAGATGTTGAGGGACGAGAGATGACCAGAGGTAGGAAACGGGCCAGGAAGAAGAAGGCTACGCAAGACATGGAAAGCCTTGAAGAGAAAAGGAAACGCAGCTGGCTAGAGACCACGATCAAGAACCTTGACGAATGGGATGCACAGGAAAGAGAAAGTATGCTAGAGCTACCTCAAGAGATGCCTCCACCGATACCGACTGATTCTGATGTACATCCTGCACAGGCGGGTGAAGAGACAGACCCTTCCCTTATCGTAGAACCCACAGGACCAGAAAGGGAAGACTATACACCAAAGATAGATGACTTCGAAGACCTCCAAAGAGAGCTTTTCGATGAGCTGCCAGAGACACTTGAATCGATAACCAGCGAACACGAGGCAGCCGGAAGGAGGATTGTCGCAGGATACCAGATAGAACCCAAGTGCGCAGAAGGCACGCTGTCGACAGTGCACAGGGCAGTAGAGATCGCGACCGGAAGGGTGGTCGCGATAAAAGTACCGAAAGAAGACATCTTCCACGAACTGGAAGGCAGCCCCGACGGAGCAGACAACATAACACAACAGCTAAGAAAGATATTCGAGCGAGAGATAAAGGCTATGCGGGCACTGAAGCATCCGCACATAGTTGAAGGACATGAATGGTTCATGCTCGACAAGCCATACCTTGTGATGGAGTTCATAGAGACTCCTATGATAGACGTGTTCGAGAGGGATACATCACTCGCAAGGATAGCATGGTTCATGAAGTATGCTGCAAAAGGTGTCTCTCACATACACAGCAAGAACATGGTACACCTCGACATAAGACCAAAGCAATACATGGTGACAAAGAACGGCATACTGAAGCTTGTCGACCTTGGCTCAGTGAGGAACCAGGGAGAGTGCTGGAAAAAGGACCTTGCAACACCGATGTCAATAGGATATGTCCCGCAACCGATCCCTGAGAGGAACGGGAAGAAATTCTATGACTGGTCATATGACATCTATGCGCTCGGAAAGACAATAGCGACCTTTGCTCTCGCAAGCACAGGGATGGATGGCAAGGAGATAAGCAATCTTATAACGAAAGAGTCAGACCGCAGGTGTATGAAGGTGCTCTGTGAGAGGGTGATGCCCGCGTACAACCACGGCACAGGACGTTATCTTGTCAACGATATAATCGCAAGGTGCCTGACCCCGCGGCATCCCGACGGCAACTACACAGCAGCAGACCTCAAGCAAAGCGCTGCGGAGTTCGAGAAGATAGTATTCCAGTACTGGGCAGACGAAGAAGCACGCAAAAGAACAGTACAAGAGACAGAAAGGTACATAATCACACCATCAGAGATGCCTGGACAGCAGGATGTGCAAGGGACACCAGAGACAAAAAAGACAGGAATCACAGGACTACTACACAAGATAATCAATTTAGGATCAGGATCAAAAGCAGCAAAGAAGGCAGGAGCAGACTGACGGGAGATTTTAAATAATTGAAAGGTGTTGAGAGATGAACGTAGATGACCTGATGAATAACCCAATAATTTTAGCGGCGCTCAAGGAAGAAGAGCAGGAACAGAAAGAGAAACAGACAAGGCTAGCATGCACGCCTCTGGGATTTGACGTCGGCAAGAAAGTCGAGGGTTACACACTTACAGGGGTGTGCCAGGAAGGCACAGAGAACGGCATATCCGAGCTGTGGTATGCTGTCGATGACAAGGAAAGAGAGTTCGTGATAAAGAGGCCGTCGATGGAAGACCTCGGGAACCTTGAAGAGCTCGTCCCATTCTTCTCATGGGAAGCGCGCCTGTACTCTGAACTGGAACACAGGAACATAGCGCAGTGCCATGACGTGTTCGGGCTTCAACATCCTGATCTCCCGCTTATCGATATCCCACACATAGTCATCGAAAGGCTCGAGATGGGAGCAGATGATTTCATACAAGACGTGCTAATCCTCAAGAGCAAGAGCACGATCAATGAAGAATACCTGCACAGGCTTTACGTCGTGATGTCACAGGCAGCGGACGGCCTTAGCTACATGCATTCTCAAGGGCTTGTGCACTGCGACTTCAACCCCAGCCAGCTGATGCTCGACAGACACGGAAACGTGAAGCTGATGGACCTCAGCTCTGCGAAAGAGTCAGGGGAGCTGATTGCAGGAGAACAGGACATGATGATAACACCGCAGTATTTCCCAAAGGATGATGACGGGAACTTAGGATATCTTGAAAGGCCATATGTCGACCCTTCGCAGGACCTTTACGCGTTCGGGATGAGCGTGATGGAGATGCTCCTGCCAGTCACAGGCATGGACAGGAAAGAGATAGCGCACGCGATGGCCCACGTCCCTAACAGCAAACTGTTCGCAAGGATACGGGAGAAGAATGTCGTGCCGGAATACCTGCTCAGCGGTGTGATCGGAAACTGCTTTGAATCTGTGCAGATAGGCCAGCCGATAGAGTTCACCACAGAAAGGCTGCAGGAAGCGGTCAGGAGCTTTGCTCTGACAAGATATATGTCCAACACGCCAGTAATCATAAAGGACGCGCTCTCAGGAGAGGTCAAGAGGGTTGTCCGGCCTGCACAGGACTATAAAAAGAAGCCTTAGAGCGGGGCTCTGCCCAGAAACACACGATGTTCTACGTAAGCAGGTGTTGGCTTATCCTACTACGCTTTTTCTTACGCTACGCTCCAGAAAAAGCTCCGTCTGGCCATGCCTGCTTTGCCACGCTTCGCTTAGGCAAAGGCAGGCAACGCAGGCACAGACGGCTAAGCCAACACCTGCTCAGCACAATGATTAGCTTTATTCTGGGCAGAGCCTATCAATGGCAATCTTTATAAATGACCTCTTTTTCCTGGTATATTATCATAATCAATCTGGCAACAAGATTGCCAATGTGGCCTGAAAAGGCGAATTAGGTGAAAACAAATGCCAACAATGTATGATGTTCCAGTAAATGTTCTGATAGAAGAGATAGCCAAAGAGCTCCAGAAGATAGATCAGATCAAGGCTCCAGAGTGGGCTACATACGCCAAGACAGGCATGCACAAGGAAAGGCCTCCTGCAAGGGAGGACTGGTGGTTTGTGCGATGCGCTGCTGTTCTCAGAAGCGTTAGGATGCTCGGCCCGGTGGGCGTGGCAAAGTTGAGGACAAAGTACGGCGGCAGGAAACGAAGAGGCCACAAGCCAGAACATTTCTACAGGGGTTCAGGAAACATCCTCAGGAAGGCACTGCAGCAGTTGGAAGCGGCAGAGCTTATCAAGAAGCACAAGGAAGGGGTTCACAAAGGAAGGATCATCGCACCGAAAGGTGTATCACTGATGGACAAGGCAGCAGTCCGGCTCTACACGCCGATCGGAAAGAGGGCTGTGCCAAAGGCTGAAAAGCCGAAAGCAGAGGAAAAGCCAAAGGTAGCTGAGGCAAAGCCTAAGGAAGTGAAAGAGGAGAAACCCAAGGCAGCTGAGGCTAAGGAAGAGAAACCTAAAGAAGCGCCAAAAGCAGTGAAAGAAGAGAAGCCAAAAGCACCTGCAGCAAAGGAAGAAAAGCCTAAGGAAGTGAAAGAGGAAAAACCTAAAGCACCTGAGGCAAAGGAAGTGAAAGAGGAGAAAGCGCCTGAGGCTGAGAAGCCAAAAGAAGAGGCAAAGGCTCCTGAACCGAAACCTGCAGAGTAAAATGGATGAGCTTGAAGAGATACGAAAGAAAAAACTTGAACAACTCAAGGAACAACAGCTCAACCAAATCCACGATCAACAACAAGATGAACAGCAACTCCAGGAACAACTGGGGATGCTGGAAGGCTTTGTCAGGCAAAGGCTGACAAAGGAGGCACTCGAACGGTACGGCAACATCAAGGTCGCGCATCCTGAAAAGGCCATACAGCTGCTGACCATCCTTGCGCAACTCATCCAGACGCAGGGTGTCGAGAAGATTGACGATACACAGCTCAAGGAGATCCTGAAACGGCTGACGCCAGAAAAGAAGGGTCCAACAATAACAAGACGCTGAAAAATGGCAAGATACATACACAAGTCAAGGAAGCTTCGGTTGGCGAAGCTCGGAAGGCAGACACGATGGGCGCCGTTCTGGACAGTGCCCAAGATATACGGCACTGGACGAAGGGTGCATCCGGGCAGGCATACTACTGTAAAGCGGACCTGGCGAAGGAACAAGACCAAAGCGTGATCATAATGGTAGTCGAAAGGACATACACGATTCCCCTGCGAAGGGAATTTCAGAAAGCCCCGAAGTACAGGCGGGCGAAGAAGGCAGTGAATGCGCTGAAGGAGTTTGTCCAGAGGCACATGAAGTGCGATAATGTCCTTGTCGGGCCTAAACTTAATCTTAAGATATGGGAAAACGGAATAAAGAATCCTCCGTGCCGTGTGAAAGTCAATTGTGTGAAGGATGAGAAGGAAGACGTCACCCGTGTCGAGCTGTTCGGCTTCGAGTTCAAGAAGAAAGAGAAGAAAGAGAAGAAGGCAAAGCCCAAGGGGATTGCCGGTAAACTGCAGGAGAAGCTCGGGACTAAAGAGGAAGAAGGTCCTAAAGAGGCAGTGACTACCAAGAAGGACATCAAGGAAGTGAAGAAGGGCGTTGAAGTCAAGACAGAGTTGCCTAAGGCAGTGGTTGAAGAGAAGGCTGCGCCTGAGAAGAAGGAAGAGCCCAAGGAAGAAGTGAAGGCTGATGTGCCTGAAGAGAAAGCTGCTGAGGAGAAAAAAGAAGAAGCTCCTCAGGAGAAGAAGGAATAAATCCTTTCTTATTCTTAAGAATGATTCGTCATCAATAAGAGACTCCAGTATTTTTATTAATATTGCTTGAGTGATAATTTATGGTGATGCTCATGAATGTTGACGGTAAACATTACAGGACAATATGGCTCAAAGCAAACGATGATGCGGTCGTGCAGGTGATTGACCAGCGCGATCTTCCGCACAGGTTCGTGATCGAGGATCTCAAGACAGTCGATGATTTCTGTGCTGCTATCAAGGACATGCACGTGCGCGGTGCCGGGCTTATAGGCGCTGCTGCTGCGTATGGCATGTACATCGCAGCGCTTGAGGGCGGCATGGATCATGTGGTACGTTCAGGAGAGAAGCTGAAAGCTACGCGACCCACTGCAAAGGACCTTGAATGGGCTGTGAAAAAACAGATGCTTGCTATGAACCGTGGCGCCACGATGAACGAGCGAACTGCAATCGCAAAACAGACAGCGATCGATATCGCTGATGAGTATGTGGAGTGCGGCAGGATGATAGGTGAACATGGCCTGCCGATCATCGAAAGGATAAGCGAGCGCAAGAAAGATAAGAAAGTAAAGACAGTAAATATACTTACGCACTGCAATGCAGGATGGCTCGCTTTTGTGGACTACGGCTCTGCGACCGCGCCGATATATGCTGCGTATGACAAAGGGATTGACTTACATGTGTGGGTGGACATGACTGGGCCGCGGAACCAGGGCGGGAGGCTGACAGCCTGGGAGCTCGGAAAGCATGGAGTGCCGCATACAGTGATACCTGACAACACAGGTGGGAAACTTATGCAGGACGGGCTTGTGGACATGTGCATTGTCGGGACTGACAGGACTACGTATACTGGTGATGTCGCGAACAAGATCGGGACTTTGCAGAAAGCAGCTGTTGCGTGGTATTATACTATACCTTTCTATGTCGCGCTGCCTTCCTCTACAATCGACTGGGAGATGCGCGACGGGGTGAAGGAGATACCGATTGAGAAGCGTGATGATGAAGAGGTAAGATATGCGCGCGGGTACTGTGATGGTGAGATCAAACAGGTTCTTTTGACTCCTGAGGACAGTCCTGTTGCGAATTATGCGTTTGATGTTACTCCTCGGGACATGATCATGGGACTGATCACAGAAAGGGGGGTTTGTGAGGCTAGTGAGAAAGGGATACTAGGATTGTTTCCTGAAAAGCGGAAATGATTTTTGTTTCTGTTTTTGCGTTTTAGGTATAAGAAACGATATAGAAAATAGGGCCTGCGGCCAGAATTATAGTCAGGCAGTCCTAGAATCTGACATCGTGCTGCGGAGAACCTGAGAGCGTGGTGGACTTACTTCAAAAAGACGTGGATCTTGTCCTTTAGAATTGTATATCTCTTATTCTTGAACTTGTGTAATTGTGCTGGTCTGTGTGCGCCTTCCATTGCTGTCTCTTTGAGCGGCTGGAGGACGTCGAGTTCTTTTATTCTTTTTCGGAAGTTGCGCTTGTCCAGCTTTCTGTCAAGGATCACCTCGTATGCTTTCTGGAGACTTGCGAGCGTGAACTTGTTGCCTAATAGCTGGACTGCTATGTTGCTTATCTGGATCTCGTACCTCAGGTCGTTGAGTGCTTCGTCGATTATATCCTTGTGGTCAAAGCCCAGCTTTGGGAGCTTATACGCGTCAAACCATTCTGCTGTTATCGCGTCTGTGTCTGCCTTCAGCTTCACTTTGTGTGAGTCTATTATCGCTGTGAATGCTGTTGTTATTACCCTGCCTCTTGGGTCCCTGTCCACCTTGTCATAGACGCTCAGTTTTTTCAGGAATATGTGGCTTACATTCGTCTCTTCTTTGAGTTCCCTTGCGCAGGCCTGCTCAAAGGTCTCGCCAGTGCGGAGGAAGCCGCCCGGCAGGGCGTACATGCCCTTGAAAGGGGGGTTCTTGCGCCTTATCAGGAGGACCTTGAGGGTGTTGTTGAGTATCGTGAAGACTACAGCGTCTGCTGTGAGGGCAAATCTCGAGAATTCCTCAAATGGTATGTCTTTCGGCATATTGATGTATAATATACACTAATATAAAAAGCTGTCTGGGCACTCTGAAGGGGTTACAGCAATTAAGCTCCGGTTTGGAAATAATTGCATTTTTCAGCACGGGCGCTGCCTCAAGCCTCTACTCCGCTTTTGCTTCGCTACGCTTCGCAAAAGCTCCGCCTGGCCACGCGAGC
>JBHPEY010000028.1:0-19736 GCA_042576705.1 Nanobdellota archaeon
TAAGCGCTTCGCCTGGCAGCGCACGGAGGTTTTGTGAGCGCAGCGAGCAAAACCGTAGCAGGCCTCGGATTTGCGTCCCAGACAGTAGACTAATATCTTCTTTTAAACCAAACAATCATCTCCAAAAACATACAATCACCCACTGGACATTCTAATCACCACCCCCCAGCCCCCCACACTAAAGAATTCTCCACCCCTGCCCCAAACAACCAAATCACTGGACACTGGACATCCCAGAATGAGCTATATAAACCACTCCAGACATACTATACCCAGTAAACAACACCCACCCCAAAAAATGCAAGAGCTGAAACTGACCAATGTCAATCAATCAACCAAGGTGAAACCTATGCCATCACTAAAAATAAGCAGGGACACACCCATCTCCGAGATCACCCTAAGAAGATACGAAAAACCATACGAGCTGGGAAAAAGAGAACTGGTAAGAAAACTCTGCCTCTCCTCAGGACTCCTCCAACCAGGCGACTCAAGGGACATAATAGTTGACATACTCCACGTACTTCTAAGCTCAAAGAAAGACAACATCCTGCTAAGCTCAGAAGAGATCCGCAACAAGGTCATAGAGACAAGAAATACCAACAACCTCCCTCTGGTAGGTGTAGCATCATCCAATGTAAGACGCCAACTAAAACGACTGCGAGACATCTTCCTCGTGGAAAAGGTAAGAAACAACTACCGCATAACAGAGTTCGACAATCTCTCAGTCATATTCAACGAGAAGATAGAGCAATACCTCCTCTCATCAGTCCTCGATAGGATCCGCGACTACTGCAGGAAAGTGGATGAAGAATTCTCATGAATGGCCTAGAGAGCTGGACAGGATCTAGTCAACTTCCTTTATCTTAGAGTCAATATGCTTCAGCACATGCGCCCTTACCTTCCTGATATCTTCAGTGTCAGGCAGGAAGGAGATTATCTCCTCAAGATATTTTTTCTTTTTCAGCCGCGCGTAGCTAGGCTTGAAGAAGAACTCATCCGCCCAGGTCAATAGCAGCAGCTTCAGGTCATTATAGGTCTTCATCTTCGAGTAAGTGGCGCACCTGTTGTTGAGCACGTCTTCGACGAGTTCCTTTGAATAATCAGGCGTGTCTGGCAGGCCCATCTCCATGGCCTCTATCTTCTTCTTGCCGCGCGTCTTGAAATACTCGATTTCTACATGGATGATATCAAGCTTGTCAGCGTCCCGTATCAGCTTGAGATAGAACAGCACATCATCATCAACCCCTTCAGGAACAACGTACACATTGTGCAGCTTCACAGCAGTGATTATGATCTCCTTCTCCTCATCAGAGAGCCGTTCAAGCACCTTGTTGTCCTCAAGCACCTTGACAGAGAGGTGCGCATGGTTTTCAGAGTCTGCATCCATGTATGTGTTGTACTTCATCAGCTGGTAGAACCGCCCGACATCGTGGAACAGCGCAACCGCTTCCCCGAGGAGTATCTTATCTTCAGGAAGCCCGAGCTGTTTTGTAAGGTAGAGCATATTGGCGCACACCCTGTATGTGTGCTTGTCCTTGTTATCGATGTTCCAGTCTGTCTCAGTGTCCTTGCCATAGAACGAGTTCACATACTTCCTGAACCATTTCCGCAGGAACACGATATCTTCTTCTTTCATGATACGTGAAAAAGTTATGTTATATATAAAAGTTATAGGTGTCGCCACCACCAAGCCCCGAGTCACTGTCACCAAGCCCCAGGTCGCCACCACGCACTAAGCCAATCTGCCCCTGCGCATTCAGCGTCTAAGACTGTTTGACTATCGTTGTTGCCGAAGGCATTCTTCCTTATATCGTTCATTTAGTTCGAGGTTTCCTCGAACTCTCTCGCAGACCTGCGAGTTTACCTAACGCTGCTGCCTAAATAAATCCACATAGAGCAGCTGCGTCTTTCCCAATTAGGCTTGTTCCATCCAATACTACAGAACGATACATCAGCTTTGGTGCTACTTCAGCATCTATTGCCACACCATCATATACAACAATCACCAAAGCTGAATTAAGAATCAAAAAAACACCTTCTGCCCCTACCCCACCACCCCTTTTGCACATTTGTAGAAAACTCCTAAACAACATTTTATAAACCACAAAACCCTACTTTTACACGAGATGTTAGACCTCTACCTGATACGCCACGCAGAATGCATTGCAAACCAGAACCCTCACATAATCGGAGGCAGGACTAACCATTCACCGATTTCTGACCTTGGAAAGCTCCAGATAGATAATCTCGGAAAAAGACTCAGACAGCAGGGCATAAGCTTCAACGAGGTCTACGCCTCACCAGCAGTCCGCACACTGGAGACAGCAAAAGGCGTATGCACCCATATAGACCATCCCCTTGATGACATCATCATCCACAACAATCTCCAGGAACTTCACCAGGGAGACTGGGAAGGAAAGATAAGGACTGAAATGTTCACTCCTGACGTAATAGCCCAGATGCAGACAGATCCCCTGAACTACCACGCTCCGAACGGCGAGTCCCAGCTGCAGGTAGAGCAGCGCATGAGATCATGGCTCGACAATGAGATAATGGCAAGATACGAGCAGGAGATGAAGGACAAGGATTACAGGATAGCGGTATTCACCCACGGCGTCGCGATAAAGTGCCTGATAAAGAGCATCATGGATTCCACCCCGCACATGACCTGGAAGATCCAGCTTGAGAACACGTCCATGACAAGGATAAGGCAGGGCAAATGGGGCTGGTACATGATGGGCATAGGAGACGCAGCACATCTTGAACAGCTAAAACCTGCAGGGAAGTATATTGAACAGACCTCATTCACTTTTTAATGATTGAGTGGTGTCGACAGGACACAGCAAAACTTTATAAGCATGCAGATTCTTTTTTCGTATACCTAAGGGGGTGTACTGATGGATAATTTCGACCAAAAAGAGTTCAACAGTTTCATAGTAGACAACAACGTATATGGTTTCTTCGACAAGGCGATTACGCTCAAGTCAGGAAGGACATCTCATTTCTACGCGAACTGGCGTATCGTCGTCGAGGATGTATGGCTCGCAGACAGGCTGGCAGATTATGTTATAGCTTTCGCGAAAGCCAACAACATAGAGGCAGACACATTCTACGGCGTCCCTGAAGGCGCGACAAAGATAGGCCTCCTGAGCCAGTACAAATCAGCGAAGCTCTCGGGAGACTACGCAAAAGGCAGCCATGTCCTTGCGATGGGCCGCGCAAAACCGAAAGAGCACGGCGCTGCAAGGGATAGGTACTTTGTTGGGATGCCGACAGGCAAGGTGGCAGTCATAGAGGATGTCACTACGACTGGCGGGTCCATGCTGAGCACTCTGGACAGCCTTGTGGACGCAGGGGTGGATGTGATCGGTGTGATAAGCCTGACGAACCGGATGGAAAAGCGTGATGACGGCCTGAGCGTGAGAGAGGCTGTTGAGCAGAAAGGCTTCAAGTTCCTGAGCATGAGCTCTTCATTGGACGTGCTTCCGATGATGTATAAGAAACTGCAGCCAGGTGAGAACATAAAGGATGAGATAGAGTCCGAATTCGCGAAATACGGTGTAGAGGAGTTGAAGCTGGAATGAGATTTCTGGGAAAGGAGATATCAGGCCCGTTCACCCTACCGTCGGGGATCATAACGACCAACATAAAGACGATAAGACGGATAGCAAAAGACATCCCTGAGGTAGGGGTGATAACCACAAAGAGCATAGGCCCGGAACCAAGGGCAGGCAACAACGAGCCGATCATAACCCAGTACGGACCAGGCTGTTTCATGAACGCAGTAGGCCTCATGAACCCTGGCGCAGAGGAGTTCGCAAAGCACCTCGACACACTCCATCTGCCCGACGACAGGTTCCTTCTCATATCGATTTTTGGCAAGGACAAGGACGAGTTCGTAAAAGTAGCGAAGCTGATGGAAAGATACGCAGACGGATTAGAGCTCAACCTCTCCTGCCCGCACGCAAGCGGCTACGGAATGGCAATAGGCCAGGATCCCAAAGCAGTGAAAGAGATAACAGCAGCAGTGAAGGCAGCAGTGAAAATCCCGATCATCCCCAAACTGACGCCCAACACAGACAACATTGCAGAGATAGCAAGAGCAGCAGTCGAAGGCGGCGCCGATGCCATCTGCGCGATAAACACCGTCGGCCCGGGTTACCACACCCAGCACGGCAAGCCTGTCCTCACGAATGTGAAAGGCGGCATGTCAGGCAAGGGCATACTTCCGATAGGTCTGAAGTGCGTAAAAGAGATAACAGACGCGGTTGATATTCCTGTAATAGGCTGTGGTGGCATAAGCACAGCAGCAGACGTGAGTGCATACAAGGACGCAGGTGCGACAATCTGCGGAATCGGCTCCGCGCTGGCAGACCTGAGCACAAAGGAACTCAAGCTCTACTTCGCAGCATTGAAGGATGATATAGACCATGACACAGACAACGCCTCAAAGATACTGAGAGACAGCGACATGTCATTCAAGAGATACATCCTAACAGATAACAAGAAGATATCAGACAAAGTATCAGTCCTTGTCTTCAACAAGAGATACGACATAAAGCCAGGCCAGTTCATCTTTGCATGGATGCCAGGCATAGGCGAGAAACCGTTCTCAATCCTAGACGACAACCCGCTCACACTGGCAGTAGAGAACAGGGGAAGATGCACAAGCAAGCTGGTCGACCTGAAAAAAGGGGATGAATTATTCTTCAGGGGACCGTATGGGCGACCTGTCAACGTAAGACCAGACCAGAAACCCATGATCATCAGCGGCGGCTGCGGACTAGCAGCAGTCTACCAGATAGCCAGGGACTTCAAAGGCTCAGAAATATTCATAGGAGCGAAAGACAAGCAGAACCTTTTCTACATAGAGAAAGCAAAAGCACACGCCACAGTCCACATCTCAACCGACGACGGCAGCGCAGGCCATGACGGCTTTGTCACAGACCTCCTCAAAAAAAGATTAGAAGAGCTGGGCAAGGACAACAACTATGTTTTCTTCAACTGCGGCCCGAGGCCGATGATGGAAGCAGCCACAAGGATACAGCAGCAATACACGACCAATGATAACATCTACAACTCAGTAGACTACACCACAAAGTGCGGCGTAGGCCTATGCGGCGGCTGCACATCAGAAGACGGCAGGCGATTATGTGTCGACGGCCCGTTCATGAGGAAAGAACAATGAGGATAGACCCGCATGTCCATTTCCGGGACGAGGAACAGGATTTCAAGGAGACAATAGCTCACGGTCTGGAAGTGGCAAAAGAGCAGGGTGTAGATATTGTATTTGACATGCCTAACACAAGCAGACCCATTCTCCGGGTCAGGGATGTCAGGAGAAGATTGGACCGAGTACCTCCTGAAGGCAAAGGACGCTATTTCATGTACATCGGCGCAACCAGTGACGAGGACCAGCTGAGGGAAGCCGCATTCCTGGTGAATGAATTCAAGGAAGTGGTAGGAATAAAACTTTTCGCAGGGAAATCAACAGGCGACCTGGCGATAATCAACCAAGAAGATCAGAAAAGGGTCTACAAGGTACTCACCGAAGCCAATTACACCGGCGTGATAGCAGTCCACTGCGAAAAAGAAGAGCACATGCAGGACCACTTCGACCCAGAGGACCCAAAGACACACGCGACATCCCGCCCGAAGATCGCTGAGATAGAATCAGTAAAAGACCAGGTTATGTTCGCAAGGCAGGCAAATTTCCAGGGCACCCTCCACATCTGCCATGTCTCCTGCCCGGAATCAGTAGAGCTGATAGACAACGCAAGGCATGACATGAAGATAACCTGCGGAGCGACACCCCATCACCTATTATGGGACGACAGCATGCTAAGTGGACTGCACGGCAGGCTATACAAGATGAACCCGCCGCTGAGGAGCAAACAGGACGTAGAGCAACTAAGAGAATGCTTAAAACAGAACAAGATAGACTGGATAGAGACAGACCACGCCCCGCACACACTGGGAGAGAAGCTGCACAAGGGATTCCCCTCAGGTTACCCGAGCCTTTACCTCTACAAGAGCTTTGTAGAGGACTTCCTGCCAGCGATAGGAATCGACGAAGAACAGATAAAGAACCTGACATCAAATAACATAATCAATACATTCAATCTAGAAACCGGAGGAACAAACAATGGAACTTACTGAAAAAGAAAAGCTAGCAAGAGCCAAGGTATGTCTTCCCCTTGATGGTCTCAATACTATTGATGAAGTCAGGCAGAGGGTAGAGGAACTGAGCCCCGTAGTAGGACTGTTCAAGGTAGGGAAGGAATCATACACAAGATTCGGCCCTCAGGTAGTCATGCTTGTCAAGGACTACGGATCAGAGGTCTTCCTTGATCTGAAATATCATGACATCCCGAATACTGTAAGAGGCGCAGCAAACGCAGCGACCCGGCTGGGTGTCTACATGTTCAATGTCCATGCATCAGGATGCAGCCTCATGTTGAAGGCAGCAGTAGAAGGTGCGAAAGAGGCGAGCGAACAGTACAACCTGAGGATGCCGAAGGTCATTGGCGTGACTATGCTGACAAGCATAGACAAGCAGATGATGAATGAAGAGCTTGGCATAGAAGGCGATATTGAGGACCAGGTTCTAAGGCTGGCAACACTTTCCCAGAAAGCAGGCCTTGATGGAATAGTCTGCTCTGCCGCAGACCTGTACGCAGTAAAAGATAAACTGCCGGAAAGCTTCATGTACGTGACCCCTGGCATCAAAGGCCCGAACACGCCTGCAGGTGCAGACCAGAAACGCGTATTCACGCCAGGCAACGCAATCCAGGATGGTTCGACAATACTTGTCATAGGAAGAGCCATCACAGGAGGACCGACAAAAGAAGAGCGCCTCAAAGCAGGCTACGAAGTCCTCCAGGACGTGGCAAAGCATCTTTGATTTTTTTCATTTTTTCTTATTCTGTTTTCACCTTTGATTCTTTTTGCCGCCCTAGAACTACAGGCAAATCAGAGGCCGCCGCTGCCTCCTTTGCGAAGCGCCTTCCAGCAACGATATAATGGCCGCCGGGGGGATGGTTTGAGGTTTCCTCGAACTCTTTCGCAGACCTGCGAATTTATCCCTTACGGGGACGGCGGCCCTATTTAGTACAACATGCAGCGCTTCGCCTGGCAGCGCACGGAGCTTTTTGCGCAGCAAAAAGCGGAGCAGGCCTCTGATTTGCCAGAATTAGGCGGCTAAGTGGATTCTTTATATAACAACAAACTTTAAATAACACCGTTCATTTTCAATCAAAGATGAAAGGGGCTAGACAGACCATTCTGATAAAAGCAGAGCAGATGATGAAGATGAACCATCATTTCCAGGGCAAGCAGATGATGGACACGATAAACATCAACCATTTCTCACATTCATTAGAGTATGACTATTTCCACTTACTGAAAAGATAAGCGCGCGCTTTCTTAGATTGCTATAGGATACCCTATTTAGTACCCTGTAATTCCCTTTGTCTCGTTTTTGGGACAACATGACCACAGCAAAATAAGCGTTAAGAAAGATAAATCATTATTAACAGGAACAGGCGCAGCACCAGTACGCGTAATCGGAAAAACGGAGGTGTTTTTGATTGGCAGGTATCAATCCTGAAGACAGCATGCACATGGAGTTCATCGACATGGAGAATGTCCGCTCTTTCAAGGGGCGCGATGTCCTGCGCATCGGTGACTTCAATAGAGATGAGATAACCTATGTCCTTGAGGTAGCAAGGGTGATGGGTGATGATTTTCTGAGGAACCGTGACGACCTGCGCAATTTCACATTCAAGGACCTGCTCAAGGGCAAGGTCATCGGCACCAACTTCTCTGAGGACAGCTCAAGGACGCATGACAGCCATTGCTTTGCAGCATCGAACCTGGGTGCGACTGTCGTACCCATACGGAGGAACGCATCAGGCACGTCAAAGGCAAAAGGGGAATCGCTCGCGCACGACTTCGCCACGCTGGCGACCTATGGGATCCACGCGATCGTGATGAGGCAGAGTCTTGAAGGCTCTCCCCAGGCTATAGCAGATTACCTTACAGAACTCTCGAAGGCGCATCCTGATGCAGTCACTGATGCAAGGATAATCAACGGCGGTGATGGAAGCCATGAGCATCCGACCCAGGCATTCCTTGATCTTGCACTTCTCTACAACCTGTATAACGTGAATTTTGACGGCACTGCAAAGAAGAAGTATGGTGAGCAGACAAGGGAGGATGTCCTTTCCGGGCTGACCATGCTCGCTGTGGGCGACACGCTCAAAGGCAGGACCTTCAAGAGCCTTGCCCGCGCTCTTGCGCAGTTCGAGGACAACGAGGTGTTGATAGTCTCGCCAGAAGAGGTGCGGTCGCCTGAGGCAGAGATCCAGGACTTCAAGCAGCGCGGCCTCAAGGTGCAGGTCTTCAATGCTCTGGATGAGGGCATGGAATATATCAACAAGCGCCACAGGAAGTCATTCATCTACGGCCTGCGCACCCAGGAGGAGCGCCTTGACCCGAAGGTTTTTGAGAAAGTCAAGGGATTGGTCAACATAACACCAGAGCTTATCGATCTTTATGAAGGCACAGGCATACTGCCGATAATGCATCCTCTTCCCATGCACAGGATGCACCCTGAGATCTCGCCGGAGATCGACTTCCGCGAGGAGGCATTGTATTTCAAGCAGATGGCCATGGGCCAGTTCGCAAGGATGGCATTGTTCAGCCTGGTGCTCGGAAGGGTGAGGACCAGCGCTGACGCAAGGAAGTACGTGGACAACAGGATCAAGGGGGATGTGGAAAGGTTTGTCAAGCTCGACCTGAACAGGTGGATGGATGATGAGGTCAAGATAATCAATTCCCTCCAGAACCTCGCAGCATCCGACGCAGGAGTGGCCAAGCTGAAGCGCGCCCTGCTTGCGATGTCGAGCGCAGCAGAGGATGGCGAGGGGAAGATGCTGACGCGCCTGTACATGGACCTGTTCTCAGACCTCACTGATGACGGCAAGCTCCTTGAGCTTGTGCATCACTTGACATTCCGTTTCCAGAAAGGTGAGTCAGGCTTTGTGATTGACCATATAGAGAACGGCAAGACAGGCCTGATGAAGTACCACCTGAGTCTTTCCAGTTGGGGAAAGGAGACAGATGCAAAAGGCAATCCTGTCCTGATATCTGCGGTTGACGGCCTGCTCGGCAAGAGCGGCGGCATCAAGGGAGTGATCAAGGTGAGAGGCCATGACCTTCCATTGGCAGAGACTGCGCAGTACTGCTATCATCTCTCAAAGACACCGATCGTGATAACCAAGATAGAGGATGGTCTGCCTGTGAGCAAGTGGACCCCCACCAGGCCTTACGAGTTGAGGGGTTTCATCCACTGCCCGAACCCATTGTGCGTCTCCAACCCAAAGCACAGCCAGCACGTCATCTCTGTGTTCTACCACATGGGCGGCGATGACTACAAGTGCAGGTACTGCGACACTGCTGTCGCAAGGGAGGACTTCCGCATCATAAAGAGCGGTTAGCGTTTAAACAGACCAACAATCTTTTTTTTTATCATATTTAACCTGATAAGTTGTTTTTCCGGGATAAAGGAGGTAATATAGATGACAGGACTTTTTGGGATAGTGAGTAAAGAAGAGTGCGCAAAGACATTATTCTTTGGCGTGGATTACCATTCGCATCTGGGCACCCAGTGGGGCGGCATGTTCACGCTCAGGCCTGACGGTATCTTTGACAGGCGTAATGAGAGCATAGAGACAGCGCAGTTCAAGTCTGTCTTTCATTCAGAGGTGAGGCATCTTCGCGGGCGCAGCGGGATAGGTGCGATAAGCGACAGCGACCGCCAACCACTTATTTCAGAAGGCAGGTTCCAGGACGGTTATCAGCATTATGCAATCACGACGAGCGGCAGGATCACTAATGTCGGGGAGCTTGCAGATGCGCTATGCGCGGAGTACGACCTTCCAAGCGAGGAGCTTTTCTTTGAGAAAAGGCGTGATGGCCACAACGAGGTAGAGGTTGTCTCCAAGATGATAAATCAGGGGAGTACCATACCTGAGGGCATAGTGAATATGCATGATATGATAGACGGCTCGTGTTCCCTTCTGCTCCTCACGCGCGAGGGCCTCTACGCTGCAAGGGACAAGCATGGCAAGACCCCTCTTGTGGTAGGTAAGAGAGGTGATGATTGGGCAGTGAGCTCAGAGACCTGTGCATTCCCTAACCTGAAGTTCGACACATACAAGTTCCTTGAGCCGGGCGAGATTGTGCTGATAGACGATAAAGGAGTGTCCACAGTGAAGGAAGGCGTTCCCGAGGACCTGAACATCTGCAGGTTCCTGTGGATCTACACAGGCAACATTGCTTCCTATTACGAAGGCATCAATGTCGCTGAAGTCAAGCTGAACTGCGGCGGCCTTCTGGCAGAGAAGGATGCCGACCTGAACGTGGAGATTGTCACAGGGATCCCTGATTCAGGCACAGGCCATGCGATAGGTTATGTCAACCGAAGGGTGGAGATGGCGCAGGAGCAGTCACTGGTGTCATTCGAGGATTATGTAGTGAAGTTCGTGATGGAGAACATGGACCGCTTGAAGCAAGAGGGCACTGTGAATGATGAGATGGTGCGCGCCCTGCTCAAGAAGGACTATGGCGCTCTGGAGGAGATCATGGCCCGGCCGCCGATGTTTGCAGAGCCTTCCATCAAGTACAGGGACGGCTATGCAAGGAGCTACACACCTCCTGACCAGGAAAAGCGTGATGAGGTTGCCCTGATGAAGCAGATTCCGATCGGCGCAATCTTGGCAGAGGGTTGGAACGAGCTGACAAGGGAGAAGGTAAGAGGAAGGAGCGTAGTGATCTGCGAGGATTCGATAGTAAGGAACACGCAGCTGAGGAACCTGATAGAGAAGCTCTGGTCATACGGTGTAGGTGAGATCCACGCAAGGGTGGCATGCCCGCCCCTGACAAGCCCCTGCCCATACCTGGTAGCGACAAAGAAGCAGGAGGAGCTTGCCGCAAGGCGCGCCATCTGGGAGATAGAAGGCAGCCACATCGAGGACATAAGCGAGTACACAGACCCGACAACAGCTAAGTACGAGCAGATGGTTGACATAATACGCAGGGACTTGAACGTATCGACCCTGAAATACCTGTCAAGGGATGAGAACGTGAAAGCGATAGGGCTCCCAGCAGAGAGTTCTTGTGATGTGTGTTGGAAGTGATGGTTTGAATATTTTGATTTTTCTTTTTCTTTTTGTTCTTATTTCTCTATTCTTGTGACTGTCCAGCCTGATCTCTTCACGCACCAGACTGCTGTAACCAAGCACTCAAGTTCTAAGACTGTCTGTCTATCGTTCTGGCCGCAGGCCACCTTTCCATATAGTTCCTTTACCTTAAGCGCCACCCGCTCCAAAACTATGTGGTGGGGCGGCCCTGCTCAAAGCCTCTACTCCGCTTTTGCTTCACTTCGTTTCGCAAAAGCTCCGCCTGGCCACGCGAGCAACTGCTTCCGCAAAAGCTCCAGCAGCAGCTCGCTCTCGGGGCACAGACGGTCTTTGAACAGGGCCTTACAGCGTTACATTTATAAATAACAACTCGGTACAATACCTTATGATTTACGAACCAGCAGAGGATTCTTTCCTGATCCAAAAAGAGGTAAAACGCCTGGCAAAAGGTGCAGTCCTGGAGCTGGGCATAGGCTCAGGCATACTGGCCGGAACAGCCCTGAAATCAACCAGAGTAAAATCCCTCATAGGCGTAGACATAAAGAACGTCTGCGTAGAGCACTGCAAGCAGGAGATAAAAGACAAAAGAGCAAGATTCCTGCAATCAGACCTTTTCGAGAACGTTCCCAAAAAGAAGTTCGACGTAATAATTTTCAACCCGCCATACCTCCCAGAGCAGGAAGGCGAACTATGGGACCTGAGCGCAAACATAACAGGAGGAAAGCAAGGCTATGAGGTGATAGAACGCTTCCTGGCAAACGCAGCAGACTACCTGACAGATAACGGCTTCATACTTCTACTATTCTCGACAATAACCGGTAAACTGACAGTGGAATCGCTGATAGAACAGAACCTATTGGAACCAGAGCAGCTCAGCAAGAAAGCGATATCATTCGAACAGCTCCACGTCTACAAGATAAAGAGATCCACATTCCTGAAACAGCTTGAACGGAAAGGGGTCAAGGACATCAACTTCTTCGCAAAAGGCCACAGGGGCTACATCCACACAGGAAAGCTGAGAGGAAAAAAGATTGCCATAAAGTCACAGAGACCGAACATCGACGCAAAAGACACAGTAGACAACGAAGCCAAACAATTGAAGAGATTGAAGAAACACAAGATAGGCCCGGAACTCCTGTTCTCAGGAAAGGACTATTTCGCATACAAGTTCGTGGAAGGCAAGTTCATAATCGACTATTTCAACCAGAAGAGCACAAAGAGAACAGACGTCCTTAATATCCTGATCCAGGTCTTTGAGCAGATGTACAAGCTCGACAAGCTGGGCCTGAATAAAGAAGAGATGCATCACCCTGTGAAGCACGTCGTGGTAGGGCCTAAGAACAAGATGACCCTCCTTGATTTCGAGCGCTGCAAGCCAAAGCAGACGACCCACAATGTCACACAGTTCTGCCAGTTCGTGATATCAGGCCGCCTCATAAGACACCTGGAGAACCACAAGCTGAAGATATCGATGCTGGACATGCTGAAGCACAGCAAGAGATACGCCCACCGCAAGACAAGGGACAACTTCGAAGCCATCTTAGCACTCATTAAGTGATTTCTCATGACCTTCGACCAAAAGGTCTGGAACCTATGCAAGAAGATACCGAAAGGTAAGGTCTCAACATACAAAGAACTCGCCCAAGCCCTGGACACAAGAGCCTACCGCGCTGTAGGCAATGCAATGCACCGCAACCCGCACGGCGCCTGGACAACAAAAGGAAAAGACATGGTCCCCTGCCACAGGGTCATAAACAGCAACGGCCGCATAGGCGGCTTTGCAAGAGGCAAGGCAGCTAAGATAACGCTTCTCAAAGAAGAAGGTGTTGAAGTGGAACAAGAGAAGATTGACCTGAAAAGATTTCTTTATTCCTTCTGATACTCAACTATGGTGTGGATAGACAACACAATCTGGTCTAGAAGATATACAGGATCTAAGCACGCTTTCCAGCTGGGCTGACCTTACAGAAAGATCGCCTGTCTTTCTGAGCGAGCCTTTCAGAAGGCCGGAATGCACGAAACCGAGCACACGTCCATCACCAGAGATGAGGGGGCTTCCGCTGTACCCTCTTCGCACATTTGTGTTGGTCAGGATGTATGAATCATTCTGGTTGATGATCCTTCCCTGCAATGAATCATGGTCTTGATATGTGGAGCCGGGAACAATCCTCACAGGCGTACTGTTATCGGTTTCATTTGAGAATGCGACTGCTGAAAGGTTGAGCTGCTGTGGAGAGCTGCAGTGACCTATCACGAGATCCGCTGCCCTTGAGAATGCGATGATTTTTTCCAGTTTCAGTTTGGTGCCAGGTTCTTCCTTGCCTTGGGGCCTGTCGCCCAGATAGAAGACAGCCTCTCTCTTCTCAATCGGGCCGTCATCGAAAGCATGGTATGGCGCGATGAAGATCTGCTTTTTAGGGTCTGCTGAAGGGAGAAGCAATGTCTGGAACACAGAATACTTCTTTATGTCCCTATGCACGACGCCGCCGGAAGCGACCTGTCTCACCACAGTATCATTTCTCTGTACCTTGGACCTGTCAAACATTTCCAGGATCCTGCTGAGATCAGACATATCTTCGGAAAGAGGGTTCTCGATGATGTTTACGTCCAGGCCAGGGATGTCCGGGAGAGTTACGTGTACAAAATTAAGGTAATATGCCAGGGCGCCTCCTCCGCAGTAGGCTGCAACAGTTCCGAGGAATTCGCGGCGGGATTCTTTCATATTGTCACCAAAGAAGTGAGATATCAATCAACCTTGCGAGGCAGCTCGATATAGAAATCCACCCCCCCTTCAACAGGATGCCGCGCATATATCATCCCCTTGAATTTCTTATGCACGATGCTCCTGCAGATCGCAAGCCCAAGCCCCTGCCCTTCTGATCCATCACCTGAGCTGTGCAGCTCAAACGCATCTTCAGTATTGAAGTAAGGCAGCCGCGGCCCGTTGTTGCGCACCACTATCTGAGAATACGGCATCTCCATGCCATGCACATTTATCCTAATCTGCTTCATGGTCACGCTTATCTCGGCATCTTCCATCTCTGCCATCGCAGAGTGCATATTGGTGAACAGGTTCACCATCACGATCAGCATCCGTGCAGGGTCGCCCATGAAATACGCTTCATTATCCATGCCATTATATACATCGATCTTTATGTCCTTGTTTTCAAGCATTCCCTTGCATACAGCAACAGAGTCTCCTACAATGCTGGAGATCCCTATGACCTCTGGCTCATAAGGTATCTCACCTGTCTTGTGCAGCGCGTCGCGATAAGATTCAAGCTTTTCCCTGCCTGCTTTTCCCTTCTTATAATATTCCATGTACATTTCGGCCTTCTCAAGGTCTCCCATGTCGATGAATGCATGCACTGCAGTGAGGCTCGCCTCCTCTGCCGTCTGGAAATTCCTCAGGTCGTGCTGCAGCTGTTCATCTACACATTTCCGAAGCTGCTCCCTGTTCAGGGCCTTGTGCTCATTAGTGACAGTCTTTTCAAGCGGCAATCTACTATCTCCAACACCTCTGGTTTTTTTTAGAATAATTAGACCACAGCCTGCTATGAGGCTATATCTATAAAAGAAATGATAGATAATATAAAAAATTACTCCTTTTTCTTCTTCTTCTTGGTCTTCTTGATGTCTTTTTCAAGATCAAGCTTCTCAAGGAGCTCTTTATAACGGTTCCTTATGGTCACTTCAGTGACACCAGCCACATCAGCGACCTCGCGCTGCGTCCTCTTCTCGCCATGTATCAATGCAGATACATAAAGAGCAGCTGCTGCGATGCCTGTAGGACCTCGTCCAGACGTCAATTCAGCCTTCTGGGCCTTCTCAAGTATCTCCACTGCCTTTGACTGGGTCTCAGCGCTAAGCCTCAATGAAGATGAGAACCGTGCGATATAATCAGCAGGGTTAGACGGCAATATTGTAATTCCGAGCTCGCGGGTAACAAACCGATAGGTCCGCCCCACTTCCTTCTTCTCGATATTTGAAGCCTCTGAAAGCTCATCAAGTGTACGAGGTACCTCATGCCTTCGGCATGCTGCATACAAAGAGCCGGCGACCACAGATTCCATGCTACGGCCCCTTACAAGGCCTCTCTGCACTGCCAGCGTATATATCCGCGCAGCTTCCTCTTCCACTGATTTGGGTAATTTAAGATAAGAACTGACCCTTTTCAGCTCTGCAAGAGCTAATTTCAGGTTCCGCTCGATAGCTGTTGATATCCTGTATTGCCACTTTCGCAGCCGAAAGAACTTGTTCTTGTCCTTAGAACCGAGCTTGTAGAGATCCGCCTTCTGACCGACCTCTGTACCAAGGCCCTGGTCATACTGGGTATAAGTCATAGGAGCTCCTGTACGCCTCTTGCTTTCAGAATCCTCACTATCGAAATCCCTCCATTCCTGCGTGAAATCAACCATCTTCTCTTCGACGACAAGCCCGCAGTCTTTACAGATGACCTCGCCCTTGTCTTTGTTTATGAAGAGGTTAATACCGCCACATTCCGGACATTTCTTGATAAATTCCTGAGTCATAGTACCACCTAGTGATTGTGATTAATCCATAAATGACGCTATCTATGGATTACGTTCTTATTACCACCCCAACTTTTGCGAAAATGATTTAAACGAATATGGTTCGTAACCTATTAACTCTACAATAGATTTAAAAATTGTAAGGCGTTATAGTATTTAAAGCTTTCGCTTTTAACAAACCTTTATAAAGAAACCGAGTCCAAAACAAAGAGGCCAAATAACCATGCCAGACCCAATCCCAAAGGAAATATTCGACCTATACGTCTGCCCAGTCTGCAAAGCGAGACTACAGCCCACAGACAAGGGCACCGGAGTCCAATGCTCCCAATGCAAGATAAAATACCCCGTAGAGGACGGTATTCCGATACTGTTACCTCCGAAGGTGTAGAGCGGGAAGCATAACCCTCTGATTCAATTATTTTCCATACTTAATTTCTATCTGAGAAGCCGTGATTTAGGGTTAAATAGGGGTATTAATCAATAACTTTAAAAAGCCGTATTTTACTCACTCAACCACCTGCCGACGTGGCATACTCGAAGCGGCAAGCGCTTCGGTCGCCAAGTCAGCACTGCTCGCTAAAGCTCACATTGCCGACGTGGCACAATCTGGTACTGCGCTGGTCTTGAAACTTCATTAAGATCAGAAGAACTTGAGACAAGGGAACCAGTTTCCTCACGGATATCCCGGTTCAAATCCGGGCGTCGGCGTTTTTCCGTGTTTTTTCTCGTCTAAAAAGTTATTTAAGTAAGGTTTGCTTTTTTCCAAGAATGACTGATTTAGATGCCTTAAAAGAGAGGTTAAGGAAATATAAGAAAAAGGACATTATTATCACAGATCATGCTATCCATCAAGCCACTTTCCGTGGTATTGGTCTAGAGGAAATCAAGGAAAACATTATAAATCCTAAGAGGCTACAATATGCTAGAGAGCAGAAAGCTGAAAAAAGAGGTGAAGAAAAGTATGATTGCTATTTCGGTTATAGTAAGACACAATGCCACAGATACATCCTGGTTGTCAATAAACGATGTATAGTTTGCACTGTGATAAAGATAAACCGGAGATGGCAACGTATTGCTGAGAAAAATGCGAAGATATAATTTTAGTTATGATAAAGAGAATGATGACTTATTCTTATTTAGACCTGGATCGAAATCTAAAGGTAGCGTTGAGATTGGGGATTTGGTAATAGACTTTAATTCTAAAAGGGAACTTGTTGGCTTGCAGATTATGAACGCATCCAAATTGATTAAAGATATGGTGGATGAAAATTTAATGACTGTCAAAAAGCTGTTATCGAACTTGAGCGACTGTAAAGTCGATGTTAATGCGAAAGGTAATGCTTTGGTTATTAAATTTGTGCTGATGAGTAAATTTAAAGAGTTGGCACCAACGTTATATTTGCCAAGCATAAGTGAGCAGAGTCCTGCTTTGGCAACAGCGTAGGTGCAAACCCCCACATTCCCCCCAATTCTAACAAAAATCAAACCAAAACACTTTTAAACCTCTATCAGCTTTAACTTATAAACACAATGACCCTAATAAACTACCTAATCGTAGCAGCCCTACTACTCCTCTCCGGACTATTCTCAGGTCTGACCCTAGGCCTCATGGGTCTGAACAAGTTCGATCTTGAAAGAAAAGTAGCCCTGGGCGACAAACTAGCAAAGAAGATCTACCCATTAAGAAGACAGGGTAACCTACTATTATGCACACTTCTATTAGGCAACGTAGCAGTAAACTCAGCACTGGCAGTCTTTCTAGGCTCCATAACAACAGGAATCCTAGCAGGAGTAATAGCAACTTCGTTAATAGTGATTTTCGGTGAGATAGTCCCTCAGTCAGTGTTCTCAAGATATGCCATGAAACTGGGAGCAGCAACCACATGGCTTGTTTACATCTTCTTAATAATCCTATACCCAATCTCAAAACCACTTTCATCTATACTTGATCATTTCCTTGGCGGAGAATTACCAACAATATTCTCTAAAAGAGAATTCCATCTGTTCCTTCAGGACCAGAAGCGCAGAGGGGACAAGTCTGACATCGGCAAGAATGTATTCAACATACTTGAAGGCGGTCTTATCTTCTCTGAGAAGCGGGTAAGAGAAGTCATGACTCCAAGGGTCCACATGTTCCGTCTTGAGGATGAGATGGTGCTCGACAAAGCTCTATTACAAGAAATCCACGATAAAGGTCATTCAAGGATCCCTGTATATGATGATGAGATAGATCATGTTGTAGGCATATTATTCGTAAAGGACCTGATCGTTCCAAGGACTTCGAAAAAGAAGCTCAAGGTAAAGGACGTGATGCGTAAGAAGGTCCATAAGATATTTGAGCATGAGAGGCTCGATAAGGTCTTTGAGCTCTTCAAGTCAAAGAAGATGCACATGTTTGTTGTCCTGGATGAATTCAACGGAGTAGAGGGGATAGTGACCCTGGAAGACGTCCTTGAAGAGATTGTCGGTGAGATAGTAGATGAAGACGATCATGTAGTGAACATGCGCGAATTGACCCTTGATTAAACAACACCTAATTCTATACTTAAACCTCCCAAAACCTATATAAACACCACCTAACCCCCCACAACCCACAATGGGGCGAACTAATACAATACTAACCATACTTATCTCAACACTCTTCCTAACCGGCTGCGGTTTCTTCGAATCAGACGATGGCATCACTGCAGCAGTCCGCGCAGGCAGTCCTTCCATGTGCGCAGAATTAGAAGAAGACGACTCCGGAGAAAGAAGAGACAAATGCTACGAAAAAGTAGGCCAGAAGATAAAAGATCCAGATGTCTGCAAAAAGATCAACACCGCAAGAAGAGCAGACGATTGCTTCTCTGGCGTGGCAGTAGGCACCCGCAACGCCTCATTATGCAAGAAAGTAGGAGACTCATTAGACCTGGTAGACTGTGTAATCTCAGTAGCAGATAAGACCGGAAACATAAACGACTGCAAACACGTACCAAAAGGTTCACAAGACGACTGCGTCTTCACAGTAGCCACAGGAGGCTCGGATTTCGAAGACTGCAACAAACTGAAAGACGAGACAACAAGACTGGCCTGCCAGACCCAGATAGCCATAAACAAGGACGACCCAAGCTACTGCAGGAAGATAGAGAAAGAGTCCACAAGACAGTCCTGCCTGGATCAGCTCAACGCAGAGAACGAGCCAGTAGACAACTCCTGCGAGACAGAATACGACTGCGACATCTACAAGGTCTGTATAAACAAGGTCTGCACAACACCAAAATGCACAGAGGACACTGCATACTGCCGAGGAGACAAAAGAGAATTCTGCTACAAGAGAGAGATAAAGGTAGAGACCTGCATATACGGCTGCATGAATGGCGAATGCCTAACAAAGCAGGAGGCAAGTATTGGCCAAAAGGAAGAAGAAGCAGAACAAGCCTGCGAAGAAGGCGAAGCAGAATGCCTAACAGACACAACCTTACAATTCTGTGAAGACAACAAAAAGATAGAAGGCTTCTGCCGCTTCGGATGCAAAGGCGGCAAATGCCAGGCAGAGCCGGGAGTAGACATCTCAGGCACACTCTCATCCATGCAGGACAAGGCAGAATTCACAGATGTAGTATCAGGCCCATACATGGACGCATTGCAGGACGCAATGGACAATGAAAACGACGCATCCAGACTAGCAGGCCTTGAAGCATACAAGGAATTCCTGGACGGCTCAGCAGAACAATACGGCGAAGCAGTAGCCACATTAGAGGATCTAGAGAAACTAAAAAGAATATTCATAGACCAGTACGACCCTTCCATGGACGTAGAGAACATGGACGCTGGTGACATATTACAGAAAGGCCTGGGAACAAGGATAACAGACAAGGTCTCTGAAACAATAGGAAACCTAAATCCCTGGGGACACACACCCACGATAGAAGAAGAGGAACAGGCACAAGCTGAAGAGCAATTACAAGTATACGAAGCCATGCTCGAAAGGCAAGCCGAAATAGACTTCCTGAAGCAATCC
>JBHPEY010000029.1:0-19578 GCA_042576705.1 Nanobdellota archaeon
ACCAGACACATCAAACTTGAACCGGCCGCCTTGTCCATATGATATCCCATAAGCAGAATCAGAATAAGAACCATACCCACGCACAAAGACCTCCCAATGCGTCTTCTTCGAAAACACAGCAACAACTGATTTATCAGAATCAACAGTCAATTTACACGTACCTCTTCCTTTACAATCACCAGTCCACTTGACAAAGTTAGAACCCTCAGAAGGCGAAGCAGTCAACACAACAACCGAACCCTCCTCAACAGAATCACAATCATCACAACCTAAGATCTTGCCAGGATCTGTACCATGACCTGTAACAGAAGTATCAACCACAAAAGTCTTCTTCTCAATAAGTTTCAACACAACAGTCCCACAATCATACTCCCCAGAGACATCCTTGGCACACACCTCAAGCGAATAATCATTCCGTAAAGCAGCCTCAGGCACCGTCCCAGACAACACACCATCCACTCCCATGAACAGCCCCATAGGCCCCCCACTTAACGTGAAAGTATAAGGTGACTTTCCACCCATAGGCGTAACACCACCCACACAAGGCGAACCAGCAGGCTGACAGAACGAATAAGAATGCTTCTCCCCGATAGGCCAGCCGATCTCTGAATCAAGCTCAAGGACAACCGGCGGAGCCTTCACAAGCAGATCCAAAGAAAGTAAACTAGAATGCCCATTAGCATCAGTCAAGTTAACACTAAAAGGAAAAGTCTTGGCAACAGCAACAGCAGGAGCAGTGCCAGATATCACGCAGTCACGAGATACAGTAAGTGTCCCACCGATAGCACCAGACCTACAAGTATAAGGCCCAGTCCCACCCTGCCCAATAACAGTAGCACTATAAGCCTCTGATGAATAAGCAAATGGTAAAACAGCACCACCTGCAATAGAAGCATTAGTAGTATAAGTCAATGAAGGCACCCCTGCACAGCCAAATAATAAAACAGACAGCATCAAGACCAGGACATATCTCATAGTATCACCCTTCACTCCTCCTTCACCCCAAAAGCCCGGGCAACCATCTCCTTCCGCACCTTCAGATCACTCTTCTCAGAATCCAGCACCTTATGGAACTTCTTTGACGCCTCCACAACCCCCTGAAATTTAACATTCATGGAATTCAACAGCCCGGAAGCCTTGGCATAATTGAAATGATTATCATTCACACGCTTCAACTGCCGACGCACCATGTCCTTCAAAAACACAACCTCATCCTCAAAGAACTTGTCCATCTCAAACAGTATGCATATCATCTGATGAAGATCCAGCCGCACCTTATGCGTAAGCTCAGCCACTTCGCGTTCATACTGCGCATGCATTGAAGGATCATGGAAACGCGGCTTCTCATGAGAGATCCATGCCGCCACATACCCCTCAGTATCCCTCATCTTCTTGATCCTCTTGAAATACCCCTGCACAAGCTTGCGCGCATTCTCAAAATGCGACAGTATCCACTCACCCTGCTGCTGCAGGGAACGGTATTCCTTCATAGCAGCCATTGCCTGCGCCGAAGCATTCAGCTCCCTGACCTTCAGCAGTGTCCTGTTGAAACGTATCAGGGCATCAAGAAGAGACCTATGGAACAATCCAGTCTTAGATAATAACACCTCAAGCTTGTGCGTGTTGAAGTCAGCCTCATGCTCCTCTACAGAGAACAGCTTAGGCAGCCTCTTGTGGTCATCGCCGTAAAGGCGTTTGTACTCATCCTCTGTGATAAGTTCCATGACAGCCTATGAACAAGACGCCTTTAAAAACCTTTTCCAGGATTCAAGGGATATCCTAATCATTCCAGAACCCCAAAAACATTTATAAACCCCTCGACCATACACTCAATAAAATGATATGGCCAACAATAGCGATAATCGTAGCGATAATCGTACTGGGACTCCTGATAGCCACAGTATACTTCTACCGCGGGAAAAAGCTCCCCCCCACTGACTACTACACATTCTTCATAATGGGCCTGATCTGGCTGCCGGTAGGAATAATAGGATTGGCCACTGACAGCTCCGGCCTGGAGTTCTTCTTCATAATGGGCCTTGCATTCCTAGGCATAGGATTAGCAAACAAGGACAAATGGAAGAATAACCACAGGACCTGGCACCAGCTCTCAAAACAAGAGCAGAAGTTAAAGACGATCATGATCATCGGCCTCGGCATCCTGGCACTCCTGGGTGTGGTAGCACTAATGACAACAAGATACCTGACCTAAAATGATACCGATAATACATATCGCAATAGCCCTATTGATCCTGATCTTTCTAGCAGCATTCATCTACCTGAAGACAACCATGAAGACAGAACCCCCAACAGACTACTACTCATTATTCATCATAGGCATAATCTGGCTGGGCATAGGCGTCTTCATGATGATCTCCCATGGAGAGCAGACAAACATATTCTTTATCCTGGGCATTGTCTTCGCAGCAGTAGGCTTCAGCCACAGGAAGACATGGAAAAAGAACCTGAAGAAATGGTCCCAGCTGTCAAGGGAAGAACAGAAACTGAAGGTATTCCTGGCAATAGCACTGGCAATCATGGTATTGGCAGGCATCATAGTCTTGCTGGCAAAGCAATTCATGGGATGATCCCATATCTAATTCAACACACGCTCAACCACACCCATCTTCTCCAACATCTCCTTCTCCTCAAACACCTGCTCCTCTGTGATCAACGCCTTTGCCTTGGCAGAGCGCGACTGCTTCCGCTCAGCAGCCACAAGTGGATTCTTCGCATCATAATCCTCCTGCAGCCAGCGCATCGCATACATCAAAGCACGCCCAGAAGGCACCTTGGACGAAAGGTTCTGGACAAGATACACATCCTTCCCCTCATTCCCCCCCTGCTCCTCCATGAGCACCCTCTCAAGAAGCGGCGGCCCATCGAACCTCACAGTCGAGGGCTTCTGGCCAGAGAAGAACACCCCGCCGGCAAAGTCAGCATCCTTCACCACATACGTCCCACCATCCTTCTCGACATATATCAAAGCAGAAGAAGAATCACCAGAATCATGCAGTTTCTCACAGAGAGTCATATCCTCAAGCAGCGATAAAGCATCCCTGTGGTCCTCAAGAAGAACCTGCCCATGCTTCTGCAGCTTGGCCACCTTGTTGCGGTACTCCTGCCACACAGACTTTAACCTCTTCTTGCTCCCCTCGCCGACCAGCCACGCCTTGGGAGACCTATACCCCACACATATAGAATAACCAAGGTCAAAGAGAGCAGAGGAATGCTCCTTCACAGCAGGCACTGCATCGACCCATTCCCGTACGAATAAATTACAGAGATCCACCCGCACCCGTAACGTATACAGATCAATGAACGAACACACATCAGAAGACTCAGAATAAGCAGAATCCACCGCATCCTCATGCACGCGCATAGAATCGTAGAAATCTTCCCAATTGATAATTTGCGTAGGGTCTTTCATCCAGCCGGCTCCCGCCGGGAACAAAAGCCCTCAACACGCAAAGTTCATGTAAGTCCCAATAAGTTTAAAACCTTCCCACCAGATTTTACAGAATAATGAAAAAACATATACATTATTTATCGCAATGAAAGAAGTCGAAAGCATCACGGATTAATCCGTTGAAAGAACGAAACTAACAACGTAAACAGATTATAGACATTCTTCCTATGCCCTACAAGAAACACACGTATGGTCCCATTCCCAGCATCAATTTGAGCGATTACCCTGTAATCACCGACGCGCAGCTTGTATTCTTGGCATCCACTGAGCTGCCCATAGAAACGCAAAGGATCTCCCTGCGCAGTTGTCAGTTTCTTCAGAATCCTTATCCGGATTTTTTCCGGTAACTTATGAAGAAATTGGGCTGCTTTTACATCAAGCACAGTGACATAATCTACATCCCGAACTTTTTCTCCAACTCTTCGAGAGTCACGTACTCGCCCTTGCTCATCCTTTCTCTTGCTTCCTCTATCTGTTTTATCGCCCATTTGCTGAGTTGAGGCTTCCTCTTCACATTCTTCACTATGTGCAACATCTTCTTTATGACTTCATCATAGCTCTCGTTCCTGTACTCACGGTACTTGTCAAGAGCTTTTTTAGTATCAGTACGTATCTTGATTGTAGTTACAGTCATACTCTCACCGTATACTAAGGTATACCCCGGTATACTTAAACCTTTCGTTTCAGCCATAGATCAAGAAAAAGCAACAGACCTTAATAAATTTGTCGTCGAGAAAAAGAAAATATTTCCGGACCTCACAAGAAATCCTGAAGAGCCCTACATTATTTACTTCAAAGTAGTTACCAAACATAAAACTTATAAACAATCAATCAACACCTCAGGACATGCCAAAGAGAATACCTAAAGAGACAAAAGAAGAGATCATGAGATTACGTCATGATGGGTTATCACGAAGCAAAATAACCAGACAGACCGGAGTTTCTTATTATTCTGTATATTGCATGACAAGAGACAGGCAAAGGATCAACCCAGAGACAGGCAGGCCTTTCGAATCACAAAGCCAATTGAGAGATTACCAAGTGAGACAAAATATCAATCCAGAAACAGACAGGCCATTCGAATCACGGAGCCAGTATGAGAAATACCTGGCGAGACAGAGGATCAATCCAGAGACAGGCAGACCATTCAGATCACGAAAGCAATTGAGAGATTATCAGGTGAGACAAAGGATCAATCCAGAGACCGACAGGCCATTCGAATCACAGAAGCAATATCAGGAATACACAGCAAAACAAAGACAGAAGAGACCTGAAAATCAAGAATTGAGTGATTTGATCAGGAAAAGACTGAAAAAACTTGGGAAAGATCAAGCTTGGCTGGCTGGAGAGATGGGAATCACATGCCAAGCAGTCTCATCATATGTGAAATGCAGACATATCCCAAGAAAGGCTCTGCTGGAACAATTGTTCTCTGCCCTTGACGTCCCATACAGGACAATGGACGATCTATTGGAATGATCTCTAAGACAGATCACAAGAAATCCTGCAGTGCCCTCTTCACCTGCGGATACCTCCGCAGCTTTCCCAAAGCCTTCTCCTCAATCTGCCGCACCCTCTCGCGCGTGCATCCCTGCACAGTACCGATCTCATCAAGCGTGTAGGAATGCCGGCACCCGATGCCCATCCGCATGCGCAGCACCCTCTCCTCACGCGGTTTCAGCCATCGCGCGAGCACATGCTGCACTGTATCTTCAAGCTCATCACGAACAAAACAATCAAACGCATCCTGCTGGACAGCAGCAGGTTCAGAGACGACCCCTTCCTCTTCCATGGGATTGCCGATGCCTATGAACAGGTTATCTGCTTTCAGCAGGTCCGCGACAACCTCTTCAGACATGCCAAGCTCCTCAGCGACCTCGCTGACAGAAGGTCGCTTGCCCCTGGTATCAAGGAGATGCTTGTACGTCCTCTTTGCGACGCTCTCATTATCCTGCCTGTGTATCGGCTTCCGCACAAGCTTTCCCTGGTTTGCGAGCGCCCGCGTGACCGACTGCCGCGCCCACCATACCGCATAGGTCTGGAACTTGACTCCCCTGCTATGATCATACTTCGTGGCTGCCCTGAGCACGCCGATATACCCTTCCTGCATCAGGTCAGACCTGGACATCCCCTTCCGCGAATACCTATACGACAGAAAATCCACTACATTATCCATCAAGCCCAGGAACGTGGTCTCTATCTTCTCTATCGCAGCCAATGTAGACTTGTACCTCACATAGCTCCGGGAGCCATGCTTGAGCCCTGGCAGTATCCTTTCCTTCACGATACCAGGAAGCGTGCGATGTACCCCCAGCTCATCATAGAATATATAGAACATCCCCTTAGCCTCGCCATTCGGCTTCTCTGCCTTCAGCAGCTTACCCTCAAGCAGGGAATACATCCTGTAAGGGTTATCCTTGTCCAGCACATTCACGCCCTTCCTGTACAAGCTGAGCCGATCATCAGGACTGAGGCAGGACCTGCACACTTCATCAAGATGATGCCGTCCAGACCCCTCACTGGAAGGCCTGTAGGATAATATCATCTCAAACAGCTCAGAATACTCAGAACGCAGTCTCTTGGCCAACTCCATGCCATATATCACATCGCCCTGCACGACCATCCTCAAAGAGAGGTGAACCCGACCATTTTTTTAAAGATTTATATCCTGAACCACACATCCTTTTTAAATCACTCAACCACTACTTTTTCTTACCAGCCCTTTCAGCAGCCACCCGCTTGAGCTCTGTTGTGTTGTATGGCTGCGTGAACTCCTCCATCCCACGGGTATTCCATTCCTCCTGTATCGCATCATCAAGCAGCATCTCGATGTCATCCGTGACAGGCATGTCATCGAACTCACCTCCTGCTATCCCTGGAGCGATATACTTGAACACTGCGCGCGAGGATACCATCTTGCTCGGGCTGAAGGCAAAGTATACATCCGACCCGCCACCCTCACCCTCGTCGCACATCTTGATCCGGGCCTGGTAGTTCCTACCCCCTGAATCGACGATGCTGCTGGGCGACAGATCGCCGATCTCCCCGACCTCAAGGTCAATGAGCGCCTCGAAAATAAAATCGCTGCGGGGGTCCGATACATAGATCAATGCTGTCCTGGCATCATCAACAGTGTACAGCTTCTCGACAAAAGTGAGCTGCAGCAGCGATACAAAGACATTATGCTCCTCGGTGAGTATCTCCAGGCAGTCTTCCTTCAGCCCTGCAATCTTCTTGTAATAGCTGATAAGGTTGGCTGCAAGTTCTTCCCGCTGTCCATTGTCAAGTATCTTTCCTGTGCGCAAAGCAGGTTCGTGCTCCAGAGCCCTGTAGCAGTAACCATAACTGAGCTGGAATGTGAACCTTGACCTATCCTCAGCCAGCTTCACAGTGTCCTCGACAGTCTTCAGCTTCTGATCGGCTCCGCATTGCCTGAAGAATTCCCGCATCCCTGCAGCGTGCTGCTCTGTCTCCTCTGTCATCCTGGCGCACGCACTGTTTGCGGTGTTGTATATGAAATTGAGCCTTGACTCGAGCTTGACTACCTGTGTATCCACATGATCCCGTCCTTTCCTTCCTATCCTGTTGGGGTCTATGATCATGATCACCTAAAGAAAAAGCTTACTCATCCTCTTCCCCGCCATTGTCACGCTCGGCGATAGTGAACCTGTAACCAGGGCTTTCCTTGATCTCTTTCAACACATCCTTATCGAGACTGAAAAGCTCGACAGGTTTGTCAGGTTCCGATGATTTGTTCATGCGGACCTTTCGCAGATACTTCCCGACCTTTTCACGCAGTTCAATGGGCGTCCCAGAGAGATCGATCCCCTCCTCGACATTGCCGTAAGCCCTGCCGAGCGTGTCCCATGCAGTGCGCAGCATGACATCACCATCTATCCGCGCATTGGGATTATGCACAAGATACACGTCCGCGTCTTCCTTCTGCCCGGTCTCCTTCATCTCTGTCTGGATTCCCTTGGTGAATGCATACTCCTTGACTATGTTTGACTCGACAGCCTCGGGAGGATGGTCTCCTTTGAAGTCTGTCTTGATCCTCATGAGTGATTTCCGGTCAGGATAGATGACATAGACCAGGGCATTCTCGTGCGCCCTCTCGACGTCAAGCACCTGTTCGATCATGGTCAGGTCAAAGAGCTGCCTGTAGAGCGTGGACAGCTCCCGCCTCGTGGATGATATCGCTGCCTTGACCTCTGCCTCATATTCAATCCTCAATGCCTTGAGGTAATCATTCTGCTCATCATCGACAAGCGAAGACAGCATCTTGGCGACCTCATTGGTCACAGCGTGAAGATCAGCCTCTGGTGCCCTTATGTCCGGAGTGAATGGGGTGAACGCCTTGTTGATACACACGACCTCAAGGTATTTCTCAAGGCCTGTCTCTGCAAGATAGCCCTCGACCTTTGCGCAGTACTCCTGTGTATGTCCAATGACCCTGTCGCAGGCCTCCAGGGCAGGGATCTCGAGATCTGCTATCTTCTTCTCGAGGTCATCAGCCTTGTCCCTTATGGAATCCCTTTCCTTCTGCGTGAATTTTTTAGGTCCTATCATGATATCACTTGGATCAATACTTCAATTCAGGTCTTTCCCGGACAATTCTGCTTCGCGTGCATTTGCCAGCATTCCTATAAAATAGTCAAACGCGTATTGCCCTGGCAGTCGCGTGCTGAGATCGCGTATCAGGTATACGCTCGCACCCTTGTTGACGCCTTCGCGCCTCATCATGTTGAGCGTCGGCTGCTGTATGGGAAACACATTAGGCACCCTGCTCGCAATCTCTGATCCCTGGATCCGTCTCCCGAGGTCCAGCTCTGTGCGGTGGAACATGGGCTCGCGCGGATACTCGACATAGATTATTGACGCGTCAGTATTGCCTGAGTCATGCACGAGAAGGGTCATCTCCTCTATAAGATCATTATATGCAGCGTGCTGTTCTAGGCTGACCTGCTCTACATAGCAGTCTATCTCAAGCATCACTGCAGCATACTGCTGTTCCATGCCTTCCAGCATCCTCTTTTGCATGGGATCCAGGTCCCCATTGAGCGGGACAACCGTGTGCAGCTGGTAGCAGGGTATCTCCGACGTGATTGTTGAGAGCGAAAAGTTCTTCAGCTGGATGTTCAGCTCATCCTGCAGTCCATTCGCCGCAATATAGAGCCCAATCCTCCGTGCAGATTCATCTGTGTGCATGATCACGCAGTCCGCAGCATCCTGCATCCCTGAATTGGCCTCATCTATCCTCCTCTCGATATCACTGATATCGTGGCTCCTTTCCTGCGTCATGTCATCGAATATAAAGATAATCATCACCTAGTTCATCTTGTCCTTGTCCTGGTTGTAGAACATCGTAGCCTTGTTCAGCTTCGGGCACTCGTCCTCGTCATCACAGACTATGCAGTCAGATACCACATTCTCCTTGTCTATGAGCGGGAACCTGCTCAGGTCGACAAAATTATACTGATTTGCAATGCGCGCGACAGGTACCTCTGTTTCCGACAGGCAACCCACCTTCGGCATTTCAGGTATTTCTGTCCAGTCAATCACGTCAGGATGTGTATAATGATTCCTGTCGTCGTGCTTCTGCTCTGCCTCCCTCTTTGCGGCATAATCATCATGGTCCTTCTTTGCCTTGCGCAATGTGAAGTTCAACGCATCAGCACCGGACAGCCTGCTGCTCCGCGCGCTGACAAAATACACATCAGACTGGCTCATCTCGCCGTCACAGAGGAGCGCGTCACGCACAGATATGCTGAATCCTTTCCTTTTGGATATGTCGCTCTCCACAGGATCAGTGATCTCCCCCGTCTCAAAATCAATGGACGCCCTCTTGAGCATCTTGGAATCAGGATACGCAACATAGACAACAGCACCGATAGCATCATCCTCTTCATGCACCTTGTCAGATATTGTCTCCCAAAGATTGGTATATGCCTCTTCCTGTTGCTCGCGAGCGATCTCAAGGACTGTCTCGAACTGCTGCTCATCAACAATGTATTGCTCGAACACCTCCCCTATAGGCCAACCGACCTCCAGTGCATTGCCGCGGTCATCGACCAGTCTGTCATATGTTATATCAGGAGTGAGTTCAGAGAAAGTCTCTTCTTTGATTGAGATCGCGACATGCGTGTCAATAGGTTCTACCTTGTAAAGTTCCCCTAGTACCTCTGTATAGAGATTTATCTGGGCATTCATGTGCTGGCACTCGCTCCGCGCCCTCTCATCCGCTTCATCCACAAGGTCTTCAAGGTCCTGTATCTTATTAGAATGCTCTGCTCGCCTGGTATTCTGTAATTCCATCCCCATTCACCATGAAAAATTAACCCATCTTCATTTAAAAGGTTTTCTATATATAGCTACTTAAAAGTGGTTAAAAAAAGATGACGATATTAAGGCGTTTAAACACCTAAGAAGCTCATTTTGAACCCTTTTCACCCATATTGACCATATAATAAACCGTAGCCTCATCATAAGCCTTAGAAGCCCCTTCTGTTCGCCCCAGCCTCTTCAATGAGAGCCACTTATGCATCATTGCCTGCACATTGCTGACATCATACTTGGTTGCCAGCTCAAAGTGCTGCACAGCACCCTCAAGATCCCCAAGCTCTGCCAACGCCCGACCCTTGAAGAAGTGCGCGCCTGCATAGTTGGGCTCGAGCCGGATAGCGACATCCATGTGCCTGATTGTCTCGCTGTACTGCTCCTTCTGGAAATGATGCTGCCCGACGCAGTAATAAGCCATGGCGAACTGCGGAAACTGCTGGATTGCAGCTTTATAGGCGCTCTGGGCCTTAGAGACAGCCCCCATCCTGGCCAGCTTGTTGCCGATAGGGACAAGACACACTGCCAGCAGTTCCTTCTTGCCAAGGCCGGTCAGGTACGCCCCTGCAGATATCGCTTGCCTGCTGATCTCATATCGTTTCATGTATTCCTTGTCGCTTATAGGGCCTCCCATAGTGGTCTCCCAATTGAGATGCCCATCATTACGGTTCCATCTGACAAACATATGCCGCGGCGCCAACACCCCCTGAAGAGGCAGCCCGGTCATCTCCGCCACTGCAAGATAGAGGATAGCCGCTGTATCACAGTCCATCCGACGCACCTTCCTGCCGAGCAGCGCCTCGCTCAAGAGCCCGACATCAGCTTCCTTGGACACAGAGAACCCGAACTCAGACCTGAGCATCCGATCAAGAGAAGAAAGTATCTTCACAGGCTGCTGTGATCTGTCGACAACACACCTCCCGCGGGAGATGATATCATGAAGCTTGGAATAGCATGAAGAATCAAGCCCGACCCACTGCGACTCAAGCTCAAGCACAGCCTGCCCGATGTTCATGGAAAGAAGGTCAGGTTCGGAATGGGCAGGTTTACCGACTCCAGGTTTAGGGACTCCAGCACATCCAGCATAAGCTAAAGCAAGCCCTGAAGCTGCAGATCCCAGAAAATGTCGCCTGGAAAGACTCATATCAACACCAAGAGAATTTTAGTGCAACGCAGGATTTAAACCTTTCGTAAGGCAAGAAAAGCCGCCACGAAGTCAGGCAGTGCGAGCCAGGCCCCAGGTCTCTGCTACCACGAAGTCTGTGTCTAAGACTGTCTTGACTATCGTTTTTGCCGAAGGCCTCTTTCCTTATATCGTTCATTTACCAGACGCTGCTGCCTAAGTATAATTTGGTAAAGCAGCAACATCCCACACCAGGCTTGTTCATGTCAAGCCGCCCAACGATACATCAGCTTTGGTGCGAATCATGTATCCATCGTCAAACCAACAGTAACTACCAAAACCAAAGCTGAATTAAGAATTAAAACAAAAACAAAAAAAAGCAAGAAGGCAGTGAAAAACTCACCACCCCCCCACTTAAATGTCCGAAGGAAAATATTCCTCTAAATATTATCCAGTGCATACTGCACGAGATCAGCATCCTTTACCATTCCGCTGGGACTTCTCGCCAGATACACCGAACAATCACCTGTCTCACCAACTTTTTGCAGCTGCGCTTTCATCCAGCGGGTATTTCCCGGCATATTGGGTATGCTTGTAGTGACTAAGTCGTCAATTCCCTGATATGCCTGGCCATTGAACCCCTCGCCGACTCTCGCCAGCAGGAGCTTCGAGACACCCGGTACTGATATGAAAAGCGCTTTCTTGGGAGAAGTCACCCCTTTCGAAACCTTCTCCACAGAAGTTAATCCCTTCAGTTCCTCATATACAGCTTCCTGCTTTTTCCGCAACGGTGCAAAGCTGTACTGCTTGAACTGATTGAGAACATCAGAGTACATGTCGATCATGCGGTTCATGACATCATCATGGAACGGTGTTATCAATTCACCATTCCTGATCTGCTCACGATACTCTTCCGAAGCAGGCTCGTACTGAACGATCTCCAGATAACCGATGCTCGGCGACACCTCTGAGAACGGCGTCACACTGAGGCATGACTGCAGCACTCCCTCGATACCGCTCCCTTTGAAGAACTCATCAAAAGACTTGATAAAATATTGCGTCCGCACCGACATCCTGTTGCAGGCGGCACGGGCACCAGCCTCTATTCCCTTAAGCTCTGCCTCTAAATCCCCTATGTCTCTAGAGCTATCTCTAGATTGTAATGGAAGACATCTCATCAGTCAACACCTCCAGCGAGTTAAGACCCCCTCGAAAAGAGTGGGCCGACCAGAGCGTAAGCCGCTCTGGGCATATTATATTATGACACAATCACATAAAAAACATAATCACGTATTTTTATCGAAATATGAAAAAAACCGCAAGAAAAAGACAATAAAGTGAAAAACCACGAAATAATCACAGAATTATGCAAAAAGAACACGTACCAAATCAGGCAGTATCAGCCTGTGACCCCATCCTCTCTTCCATATCTTGGAATGATTCATGGAGGGTGTATTCAATCCCTCTCCTGTCCAGTTCATCCTTGACTTCAAGACAGTACTTTTTTCTGCTCCCACATCCCAGATTAGATTCCAATAAGGTATCGCTTGGATCATATCTTAATTCTATTCTAAAATTCCCTGCTACTTTGGGAGCATACACCAGGTATTCATCAACACCCGCATCATGGAATACAGGCATATCTACATCTCCAGTATCTAGAACTATCTTTACCATCCCATAACCGACATCACCACTATTAGGATTCGCACGATCTGCGTCAAAAAAGTAGACCGCAGGAGCTTCTTTATCAGATTTAGCGTGCCTTCTTTTTGATGCCTGGATCCCTTCATCCAGGATATCTTCCACAACATCAACATATTCATCTGGAGTTAAGACATTTTTACTGCTATGTCCAGAACCTGACTTGGCATAAGACCACGATCCAGAATCATCACATCTGATGGCCATGACTCCGTGTACTAACCTTTCAGGTGGCGGTCTGCAGTAAGTGACCCCTCTACCATCAAGCAATCTTACTATTCCATCACTTTTCCCGTTAAAGATAACGTCTCTTGCCTGTGTCTTGAACTCCAGACCTCTTTCCAGTCTTCCACCAAGACCCCGATACCGTTCAACAACCGACTCAAGGTCGTAAGATAGTGTTGATCTTCGCGTTTCATCAACGATTTGATCCAGAATCTCTGGTGTTGCTGATCCTTCAGCTCTGGAAATATTGCTGTTCAAGAAAGCTACTGCGTCCTGGTACTCAGCGATATAAAAAGGGATGTTTTGATTTAGATTCGGACCAAAGCGTTCTTCAACCACGTGCCTTAATCGTTCTAATCCCTTCCGGATAGGCCTGATAATTTCCCGATCTGCTTTTCTGATACGTTCTCTTTCATCCTTTCTCAGTTGGATGATCTCTTCTGCTTTTCTTTCAAGTGCAGCTGTTTTATCTTTGATCTCTGAACATCTGCTCTCTAATGTTTCGTAATCTTCCCCTGTCAGGTAAGTCTGTTCCAGACGACCAAAGCTAAGCGTCGCACCACGACTGATTTCACGGGTCAGAATTTCTTTTAAAGATAACAATTGATTGAAGACTCCGCGGCTATCACGCGTAGCCTTGTTAATCTCCCAATCATCTAAAGGCTCCAGATCCTGTTCAAATAGACCACTATTCTCCTCTCCAAGATCAGCCAACCTTTCCAGGGCTCCAGCTAAATGCCTTTTTGATGCTCTTTTAAGATTCCACCCTTTATAAGCGCTTATCGGCCACATACAGCACCAATCTGAGAAACTAGTATTTAAATCTTTCCATTTTTACTACTGTATAGTGACTACTTTTAGGCTCAAAGCACTAAGGAAGATCTCCCCTTACTCCTTCTGCTCAACGACCTTGATACAGCTCACTGGGCAGTTACCTGCAGCATCCTGGTTGCACCCAAGCTCATCCAGCTCAACATTCTTGCAATTGGACTTCCCATCATCACCCATTGACCAATTATCAGGGCACACATTTACACATGCACCACATCCGATGCAGGCATCACGGTCATGTTCTATCTTATACTTAGCCATAAAGAATCACCTCGTCTCCCTTATTGTTATCAGCCCTCCGACAAAAAAAGCAATGCCGAGTGACATAAGACCATAACTTATCAACACATCATTAGCGACAGTATCGCACCGCTGTATCAACAGCAGCACGGTCTCCTGCGAATCCGCAGCAGCAACCGTAGCACTCACATCACCCGTGACTCCAACACCGACCGTGACCATGGAATGCAAAGAATCGCTTATCACCTCACACCTGCGGTGCTCAGGATAGATATCAGACACAAACATATTGATCAGGACAAACAGCATGAGAACAAGACCAAGTATAGTGAAATAACTTGCGTACCCTCTTTTGGATTTCATCCACACACCTCTTTACAGGGAAATGAGTCCGAGGGGACTTTCGTGAACCCTGCGAACGAAAGAATCGAACGCAGTGAGTTCTTTCGAACCCCCGGCCTATCGGTCTCTCCAAATCCAAAATGGATGTTAAGAGCCGATTGCTCTAACCAGGCTGAGCTACGGACCCGTACCGATTCGAAGAAATTCCCTCTTTATAAACATTTAGTCTCCGCTTTAAAAACAAACCCTTATTAATCCATTATACATACAGTACACAAGATGAACCGCACAAACATAACAACATCAATAATCATCATCATAACACTAGCCATTACTATCTTTTACTACCCCCAGCTCCCTGATCCCATGGCGACCCACTGGAACTCAGCAGGCCAGCCTGACGGAAGCATGTCAAGATTCTGGGGAGCATCCCTCATGCCGATCGTGCTGCTGGGCATGCTCCTACTATTCATGATCATACCAAAGATAGACCCACTGAAAAACAACATTGCAAAGTTCAGGAAACACTTCGACCGGTTCATAATCCTCATGTTCCTTTTCATGATGGCCATGCAGATCCTAGTGATAGCATGGAACACAGGACACAAAGTAAACTTCAACCGCATCATGCCTGTCATGATGGCTATCCTGCTGTTCTACATAGGCGTCATGGTAAGCCACGCAAAGAGGAACTGGTTCATAGGGATAAGGACACCATGGACACTCTCATCAGACACTGTCTGGGACAAGACCCACAAGCTGGGCGCAAAGCTATTCTACGCGACAGCAGTCCTCGCACTGATCGGCGCATTCACGCCACCACCCTACCCAATGTATTTCATCCTCATACCAGTCCTGACAACCACAGCAATTGTCCTAGTCTACTCATACACAGAGTTCCAGAAAGAGCAGAAAAAAGAAAAGACAGGAAAGAAAACAAAGAAAAAGAAATAAAATCATTTCATCCCTTATTTGACAGGCAAGTTCCCGCACTTCTTCTCAGCATCGATTATTCGGTTCACAGCGACGATATAAGCAGCTGTCCGGTGGTCCACATCATGCAGCTTGGCCAGCTCGTGCACGTCCTTCCACGAAGCCACCATCTTCTTCTCAAGCTTCGCAAAGACATCCTCTTCAGTCCAGTAAGACCCCTGGAGGTTCTGCACCCATTCAAAGTACGACACAGTCACTCCGCCGGCATTGGCCAGGATGTCAGGCAGCACGACAACAGCATTCTTATGCAGTATCTCATCAGCAGCCCTGGTCACAGGACCATTGGCAAGCTCCAGCACGATCTTCGCCTTCATCAGCCCGGCATTCTTCTCAGTCACCTGGTTCTCAAGAGCAGCAGGCACGACAACATCAACATCAAGGAAAAGTATCTCCTCATTGCTGACCTTCTTCACGCCGGGAAGATTCACAACCGAACCTGTCTTCTTCTTGACCTCAACAAGCTCTGCGACATTCAGGCCATCCTCGCTCCACACACCGCCTTTGGAATCCGAAACAGCGACGATCTTATACCCCCACTTGGCAAGTATCTTGGCGACATTCATCCCTGCATTGCCGAAGCCCTGCACTGCGACAGTGGCATCCTTCCCGATATCATAGACATCCGCAGCTTCGCGAAGGACATAAGCTCCACCTAATGACGTAGCCACATCACGGCCAAGGCTCCCGCCAAGATCGATCGGCTTCCCGGTTATCATACCAGGTGCCTTGCAGCCTTTGATCTTCTCGAACTCATCGAGCATCCATGCCATCACCTGCGCATTGGTGTACACATCCGGCGCAGGTATGTCCTTGTCCGGCCCGACAAAGTTGTGTATCTGCTGCACGAATCCGCGGCTCACCTTCTCAAGATCCTCAGGACTTGTTTCCTTAGGATTGATAGTGATCCCGCCCTTGGCTCCGCCGAAAGGCAGGTCAACAACAGCAGTCTTCAGTGTCATCCACAAGGCCAAAGCCTTGACCTCATCGATATCCACCTGCGGGTGGAACCGTATCCCTCCCTTTGTAGGCCCGCGCGCGTCATTGTACTGCACCCTATAGCCATTCACGACCCGCACCGTACCATCACGGAAAGTCACGGGAAAATTCACCACAAGCGTCCGCCGCGGAGAGAAAAGAATATCAAGATCTGCCTCCCTAAAAGTGACACCTTCCTTGCCGCAGAGACCTGTCAGTTTCCGAATCCTGTTCTGTGTATCTTCAAATGGATTAACCATGTCTACCACCCCAATTATCATCAAATCTTCGACAATATATCATCGATGCCCTGCTTGAGCTGCTCGCTTGTCTGGTACCCGACCAGCCGGTCGACCTCTTTGCCGCCATTGAACACTATCATGCAGGGTATCCCCTGCACCTTGAATCTGTCCGCAATGTCTGGAAAGTCCTCGACACTGAGCTTGCAGAACTTCAGCTTCCCCTCGAACCCTACAGAGACCTCCTCAAACACAGGAGCCAGCATCTTGCACGGCCCGCACCAGGAGGCCCAGAAGTCGACAATCACAGGACCATCATGATCCAATACTTCCTTCTCGAAATTATCATCTTTAAGTTCAGTTACCATAATAACACCCCATAAACAAATAATCAAAACATAACAACCAGGGCGCGTCACAAGACCGTCTGTGCCCCGAGAGCAAGCCATTGCTGGAGCGTTAGCGTAAGCAATTGCTTGCGTGGCCAGGCGGAGTTTTTTCCGAAGCGTAGCGAAGGAAAAAACGGAGTAGAGGCTTGAGACGCGCCCGAAATCATGAAACAAAACAAAAAATTACTTTTTCTTAGCAGCCCTCTTCTTCACAGGTCGTCTCTTCGCAGCCTTTTTCTTAGCAGCCCTCTTCTTCACGGGTCGTCTCTTCGCAGCCTTCTTCTTGACCTTCCTCTTCACGACCTTCTTCTTAGCCACCTTCCTCTTCACTTTCTTTGCCTTGCCTGCAACCTTCTTCTTGACCTTGCGCACCTTCTTGGCAGCCTTCCTCTTCACCTTGGAAGCGACCTTCTTGGCCTTCTTCTTCACGCGCTTCACAACCTTCCCTGCCGCTTTCTTTGTGGCCTGGTGCGTGGTCTTCACAAGCTCAGAAGCGACTTCCTTCGCGATCTTCCTGCTCTCATGCACGATAGGCTTTGCCTGCTTCAGCCCTGCCTTGACTGTCTTCTTGACATGCTTCTCAAGATGCTTCTTGTCTTCATGCAGTTTCTTCATGGTCTGCTGCGTGATCTTCTTCCCTTCAGCTTCAGAGATATGACCTGCCTTCAGAAGCTTGTCGATCTCCTCCTCAACAAAGTGTTTAGTGACAGAAGCAGCACACACACCAAGATAGAATGCTCTTTTTATTGGATTTTTCATAGTATCACCTCTTGAACATGATTAGTTTATATCTTTTTCTCCTTGAGCATGGACACAAGTATGGACACTGTCACCACCAGCGCGATTATGTAACCGATTGATGACAAAATCGGCAGCCCGAACTGCGGCACCTTCTGAAAAGGGAGCATTATAGTAGACGCCAAAAACAGTGTCCCTGCCAAAAATCCTAAAGTCAGGCGATTGCTCGACCTGTCCATCTCGACTGCGAGCATGTTGATGTCACCATCTATCCGCCTAAGATCCCTGCTGGTATTATGCAGGTCAGACATCATGGCAGTAGTCCTCTGCGGCACAGACTCTGCAAAAGCAATCATGGTCTCCACCTTACGACGCGCACGCTCAGCGATCTTTTTCGGATGCAGCCTCTGCCGCGCGATCTTCCTGACAAAAGGCCGCGCCATCTTGACAAAGTTCATCTTGGGATCCAGTTTCAACGCGACGCTCTCCAGCGTCACAGTCGCCTTTGTCAACAGCACAAAATCAGGCGAAGCCTTGAGCTTGTTCTCCCTGAATATCCTGAGCACTGCATGAAGCGCATCAGAGACATTCATCTTGTCGAGTGATGTCCCATAATAGAGAGACAGCTGGTCATAGATGTCCCTCTTGACCTTGTCGATATCAGTGTCCTCCGTGGCGACGCCCAGCTTCATCGCAGCCTCGACCATCGCGTCAACATCAGCGTTCACGAGCGCGATGAAGTAATCAGTGATGTGCTCCTTCATGACAAAGTTCAGCCGCCCCACAATACCGAAATCAAGAAGCGCAACCTTCCCGTTCCGCTTGACCAGAAAATTCCCGGGATGAGGGTCTGCATGGAACTCTGCATCGAGTATGGTGCTGATTATCCTCTTCCTCTGCGCCGGCGCAAATTTAGACATGTCTGTCAGTCTCTTCCCAGGGATGTATTCCATGGTGAGCACGCGCGACGTCGTCTGGCTCCAGAAGACCTTTGGCACGAGTATTGTCTTTGACTTGGAGAACTGGTTATAGAAAAGGTCGATATTATGCGCTTCCTTGAGATAGTTCAGCTCATTCTCAGTATACCTTTCGAACTCCCGCACGATCTCAATAGGGTCAAGCACAGCAGTGCCGAAGCGTTTCTTCACCACACCTGCCAGCCGAAAGAGCAGCTTGATGTCGACCTTGACTGTCTTCTGCACCCCAGGCCTCTGCACCTTCACCGCGACCTTTGTCCCGTCCTTCAGTTTCGCGAGGTGCACCTGCCCCATGGACGCAGCAGCTATAGGCTCCAGATTGAATTGGGAGAACACCCGACCGATAGGCTTGCCCAGTTCCTTTTCGACAATCGCCTTTGCCTTTTTCCCAGAGAACGCGCTGACTTCATCCTGCAGCTTGGAAAGCTCCTCGCAATACTCTGCAGGTATCAGATCAGGACGCAAAGAAAGCAGCTGCCCAAGCTTGATGAAAGAACCGTCAAGGTCCTCGATTATCTTGAGGACAACAGCAGGAGTCAACTGGGTCTCCTTGTAACGGTCCCCAAGTATCCGCTTCTCAAAAGGCACCTTCTTGTGCAGCCCAAGCGACTTGATATAATGCCCAAGATGATGCTCCCAAAGGACCCGTGCAATCTGCCTCAACCGCACAGACTCATCATGACTAGGCCAGAATCGGACGTTCACTCTCTTTTTACCTCAAATAGCAATATTACAAGGAATTCCGGGTTTTAGAGTATTTAAATGTATTGCTAAGAATACAAGCAAGACCACGAACCAGGCCCAGCCACACCAAGCACCAAGTCGCTGTCACCAAGCCCCAGGTCTCTGCAGACTCTTTGCGTAGAAGTTGCCGAAAGCGCAGCTGCCGGCAACCCCAGAGAATCTCTGATTCTCTCGTGTTTTGGCCGCAGGCCTCCCCATCTATATCGTTCATTTACCGAAAGTTGGCTAAGGCGTCAGCCGCAGACAACCCTGC
>JBHPEY010000030.1:0-18824 GCA_042576705.1 Nanobdellota archaeon
TTGTAGAGGTCAAGGCGCTCGTCAAGGATGCGCATCTCCCGCACTATCTGGAACAGCTCTTTTGTCAGCTTGCCTATGGTCGCAAGGTAGTTCGATACCTGGCCCTGCTGGATCGTCATGCGCTGCTGCGCCTGGCCCCAGAAGGCAGACTGCTCTGAAGCGGTGAAGATGTCTGTCACCTTATGGACATCAGGCAGGCCCAGGTCATCCCTAAGGCTTGAGAGCAGCCAAAAGTAGACCTCTTCCACTGACTGGTTGAATGACTGATAGACCAGCTTGAACTTGTGGAGCGGCTTGGGGAAGTTCTCGATATCCCTGGGCTTCTGGTTCTTGGCCATCTCTTCTTTGTCGTGCTCTTTCCATCCCCATTTCGGGTCAGTGCAGTTGATCATACTCAAAAACTCCGTTTTTGGTACCTTAAAATCCTTCGGATTTCAAGGTTTTCCCTCTTTTTTATTCCGTGTTCCTTATATGTTGTATAGTGTTCATGCTCATTTTTGTTTATAAACATTATGGTGGTTCTTGTGCGGATTGTGTGACATTTTTGGCACCATTCCGGTCACCACTCACCTCTTGTACAGGACCACTGTGAATCCTATCCGGTCTATGAGTTCTGCTCCGGTCTTTTCTACCAGATCCTTGGCAGCTTTTTTCTTGTCATGATCCTCTACGAATGATCTCAGGAACTTCACTTTCACGAGCTTCCGCTTTGTCACCAACGTCTTCACCTGAAGGACTACAGATTCTGTTATCCCGTTCTTGCCTATCCTCACCAGTGGCTCCATCAGCTTTGCTTTTGCCTTCAACCTCTTTTTCTCTTCTGCATCCATCTTCTGTCTCTTTCTTTTTTTAAGCGCCCAGGTGGGTCGGGTGGTCCTGGCCCACGTTCCTGCGCTCCATCAGGTCGTTCACGTGCCTGTACTTCAGCATCGTCATCCTCAGCTGGTTCACCTCGAAGTCAGGCAGCATGCTCGAGACCATGTCGCCGCCCAGGAAGTGCGGGAGTATCACGTAATCAGCACCCTGTCTGTACAGCTCCAGGGCCTCGTCTATCTTGTGCGCGGTCACTATGGTCGGGACATAGCGGTTCGCGTTCTTTATCTTCTGTAGTATGAGCAGGTTATCCTCGTAGGTATTGGCAGTCGATATCACCATCTTCGCGTTCTTCACGTCAAGATGGCTCATGATCTCTGGATCGCAGACATCCCCGTATACACAGGAGACATTCATCTTCTTGAGCTTCTTTATCACATCAGGGTTGAAGTCCACGACCACGATGCTCTTGTTACGCTCCATCAATGACTTGAGGATGCTGTAGCCTATACGGTCATATCCGCAAAGGACCACGTCGTAGCAGATCTTCTCTGAACCAGACTTCTTATGATGATTAACCTTGAGTCCCATCCTCTGCAGGAGATGGATGGTGCGCTTGTAGAATGAATCCTCATAGTCCATGAAATAAGATGTAAATGTCATCGTCGCTATGGCAAGCATGATGGTCATCGTCAATATCTGCTGGGGTATCGCACCCATACTGATGCCTAGCATCACTAGTATCAGCGAGAACTCAGAGACCTGTCCTAATGAGGTCGCGGTCAGGAATGATGTCCTTGGCTGATGGCGCATCATCATGAGCAGAAGGTGTATCACCAGAGGCTTTGCCACGATGACCAGCAGGAGCAGCACAAGCAGAGGGATGATCATAAGTGAAAGGCCGTCGGTCACTAGCTGCAGGCCAAGCGATGTGAAGAAGAGTATGGAGAAGAAATCCCTGAGAGGCTTTACCTTGCCTGCGATCTCTATGTTATACGGAAGGTTGGCGAGCAGGACTCCTGCCACAAATGCACCCACTGTCATAGAGAGGCCTATCGAATGGAACACCAGGGCAAAAAGGAAACAGACACTGAGCGATATCGTCAGGAGAAGCTCCCTTGATTTTGCCGCGAACTCGAATACGTGCGGGAAGATGTATTTTCCTACCAGGAATGCTATCGCCAGCACGGCAAGCATCCTTACAAAGAACATGTAACCCACCCCTGCGCTTGATATAGACGCGAGGTATGACAATGCAGCTATCGCAAGTATGTCCTGCACGACAAGGATGCCTATTATCAGCCGGCCGTGCAATGTGTTTGTCTCAAGCTTGTCTGAGAGTATCTTGATGACTACCATCGTGCTGCTGAATGCTATGACCAGGCCGAGATACACTGCCTCTGTCGCGTTGAAGCCGAGCAGCTTCACGACCACATAACCCAGGCAGAACGTGAGCGCCATCTGGCCCAGCCCCACCACGAACGAGACCGCGCCGATGTCCTTGAGTTTCTTGAACTCCATCTCAAGACCCACCATGAAGAGCAGGAATGCTATGCCGAACTCGCTGAGCTGGACAATCAGCTCATGGTTTGTCACGAAACCGAAGAACTTCCCTACCAGGATGCCTGATATTATGTAAGCAGGAATGAGCGGCTGCTTGGTGAGCTTCGCTATGTATGTGCCTAGGCCTGCGAAGATCACAAGCATACCGATCTCGAACATTATGTCCACTTCATTTCACCTTATTTACTTTCTTCAGCTTCTTGATTTCCTTCAGGAAATCGCTTGCTATGAAACCAAAACCAAAATTTGATCTCTTCTTCAATTGGTCTCCTATCTTCTTGCAATTAGTCGAGGCTAGCGCTGCTGATGTGAAAAGGTCTGCGGTCTGGGCGAGGTAGCCGACGCAGAGGCCTGCAAGTATGTCGCCGGTGCCTCCCACAGTCATGCCTGCATTGCCGCCCTTGCTTATCATCGACCTGTTCTTTGAGATTATCAGGTCGTGTTTTCCCTTGAGCAGGAGGATGTTTCCCTGTTGGAAGAATTCTTTCATGTTGTTCTGTATGAGCAGGATGGCTTCACTCGCTGTGAGCTTCTTGTTCTTCAGTTCGCTCGCGAGGTATGTCTTGCTGTTTGCCTTGAGGAAGAGCTCGAACTCTTTCTTATGCGGGGTGATGATCGTGTTGTTGAGGTCAGGGATGTTCGCTACCTTGACTGCATCTGCGTCTATGACTGCAGGGAGTCCGGCTTTTGCAAGCCCTTTTGTGAGCTTGCTTACGAGTGTCTTGTCTTTCTTTGACATGCCGTTGCCGATGAGTATCGCGTCGAACTTCTTTGCTAGCTTGAGAATGGTTGCTGCGTGTGTCTTTGTGATGTAGTCTCCTTTCAGCTTTGTTGTTATCAGGTCAGGTGATAGACGATTGATCGCCCATGCTGCCTTTTCTGGCGCAGCTATGTTGACTATGTCGCAACCAGCCCTCAATGCTGCAAGTCCCGCGAGGGCTGGCGCTCCTACATAGTCTATACTTCCTCCTGTAACTAGGACAAGTCCGTGTTGTCCTTTATGAGAATCAGGGTTCCTCTTTGGAACTGCTGGTTTCGGTCCTCTATCTGCTTTCATCTTTCGTCAGTTTCAGAACTATATTGCCCTGGTCGTCCAGCTCTATCTTTATCTCAGAGCCTTTCTCCCATCCCTTTGCGTCAATAAGTGCTTTGGGCAGGGTCAGCTTGTACTGTTTATTGTTGTCGAATTGTAGCTTCACCAATCGCATCACTGCATATTGCTGTGTGAGAAAGACAATCCGGAAGCAGCGCGCTTCGCTGTGATCATGAAGTCATTAGTAACACGGAGGTGCACTGTCGTCATTAGTAACTACGTAGTTGAATTGCGCTGCTTCCTATTGCCTAACCTCTTTTTCCCCAGCTTATACCGACTCAATGCAGCAGTTCTGCTGCAACATTCCAACAGTTCTGTTGGAGGGTTGTCTTCGACTGACGTCTCAGACAACGGTTGGTTTCGGTCACACCTCAGCCAACCTACGGCGAGGTTTGGGTGTATCCTCGTTCGGTATGTATAATTCAAGGCATATTTTGATGTTTGTTTTAATGCCTTAAATTATGTGTAGGATTATACATATTACTATTTAAATGTTTTGGTTTTGTTTTTACTACTTCTTAATGACTATGGATGAGAAAGATTTATATAAAAGGGCAGAATAAGAGAGCAACAGCGAATATCGTGGTGTAAGGGGGGCGAATGGTTAAAAATTCGTTCTATTTTTTCCTAAAATTCGGTGATTTTAGTTATTTGCTTAGTTTTCGTAAATAATCGTAGAGATATATTTATAATCCAAGCGTGCATAATAATACCCACAAAGAGACGTGCTGAGAGGCGTTATGAGAAGCGGCCTCTGGGCGCACAGATATGAGGCGAATAAGATGTCTTCGGAAAAAACACCCAAAATGGAACCACAAAACCAGATGCCAAGAATGACCCTGGACTACTCAGGCCCGGGCGCAGAACCATCTGAACTATATATCAATACAGCAGATATCACTGATTTCCTCGACAGCTGGACTCCTGAAACAGCAAAAGGCGATATCGCGCTGAAGGATATCAGGCCGCAGGCACAGATAATCCCTGTCGCAGATTCATATTCTACAGATCAGATAGACAAGATAATCGATACATACTTTGAAAAGCTCGGCATGTGGGCACAGCCGTTCGATGACCCGTACCAGCAGGATGGGGCTTTGAGCAGGATATATCTTACAGGCCATACCCATAATGATGACTCTGTAAAGGCCAAAGAAGGTGTCTTCCAGTTCCTGAAGGTCGGCCTTAGGGGCGATCCGAAGATATTTCTTGATGAGAACAAGTCACTTGAAGATATCGCCTCCAAGACAGAAAAGGTCCCTGCATTCTATGACTCGCATGAGATAGTCATGGGCAATGGAAGGACGCTCAGCATGGCCCGGATGGAGGTCCTTGATGGGTTGAACGCAGAAAGGTATCTTGGCACCCATCCAGAACTCACTACACTGGATGTGCTCCAGATATTCAAGGGGATGGTCGAGGCTGCAGGAGAGGTCCACAAGGCAGGATATGTCCACAGGGATCTCAAGCCAAGCAACTTCATGATCAAGGATCTTGAAGACAAGAACGGACACAAGAAGTTTAATGTCAGGCTCATCGATGTCGGGACTGCCACAAGGATCAATGAGGCGCCCAAGAGCGAGCTCGTCCACGGCACTCCTGAGTACATGTCACAGGATCATTTCGTAAACAACATAACAACAGGCATGGACATACATTCGCTCGGTTGCACACTATACCAGATGCTTCTCGGACCAGCTCCGTATGAGCACGTCAAGCATGATGTCGAGGAGAGGAAGAAATCAGGACTGATAACACCTGACAAGTTCGAGAGTGAGCTGAAAAGGACACTCTACGCTGCGATAGACGAGCAGGTGCATTTCAGCAACCCTAACCCTGAAGTGAAGGAACAGCTCGAGGGCATGAGGGATGAACTGTACTCAATACTCAGCCACACGCTCTCCAACAAGAAGGATGAGAGGTATGAGAGCTGCGATGCACTTGGTGCTTATGTCAATGATCTCATAAGAACAATGGATGTGGAGAACATATCTGAGATGTTCATAAAGGTCATGGACGCAGTGCCAAAGGTCGATGACTCGATGTACGCAGGACAGGAAGCCCCTGAAGTGCTCGGACAGAAGGGATCAAGGTGCTATCTCGGCGAGAGCGGCGAGTTCAGGGCAGTGAAGATGCCTACAGTGGAAGTCAAGCCAGCACATCATCTTGTGCCGCGCACGATCCAGGACTCAGGCGAATACACTCCAGCGTATACGCTGAACGGGATAACATCCTACCAGACATTAACTGGGCAGTCCAAGGTCGAGAATTAAAATCTTTTCTTTGCGTTCTTTTAATCCTTGTTTTATGTCGTGCATTGTTATTGTTAGATCTGCTTTTACGTAGACGTTTGATTCTTCTCCTGTGTCCGGGTTGATCCCTGTGGGGACGTCTATTGATATCTTGAATGCTTCTGATTCGTTTATTGCTGCTACCGTGGTTGCGATGTTCTCTTTCAGTTGTCCTTTTGTTCCTGTGCCCAGGATGCAGTCTACAATCACGTCGTAGGTGTGGATGTCGAAGCCTTTTACGAAGATGTCTGGGTTGATGCTCATCAGCATGTCGTGGTTTGTCCTTGCTTCGTCCTTCAGCTTTGTTTCTTTTCCTATGAAGAATACTTTTGCGTTGTAATCCGCTTCCATGAGGTAGCGTGCTGCGCAGAAGCCGTCGCCGCCGTTATTTCCGTGGTAGCAGATGAAGAGTATCTTTGTGTTTTTGTCTTTGAATCTGTTCTGGATGGCTTCGGCTATGCTTTTGCCTGCGCGTTCCATTAGAATTAGTCTTGAGGTGCCCTGTTGTTCTGCTTTGTCTTCCAGTCGGCGCATCTCTGCTGTGGTGATCATTTTTTTGATCTTCTTTTCCTTATTGATCTTGCCTTTTCCTTTACGTTCGGCCAGACATCACTCATCTTGTGGGCCTTCAGGACGAAGATGCCCAGTGCTATCAGGAGCACTCCCTGGAGGATGGGCAGGAAAAGACCTGCTATGCCAAGGATTAGTAGAGAGATGCCTAGTCCGTATTGGAGTGCTTTTAGCATGGTAAGTATAATAAGGATTCGAGTGTTTAAATGCTTTGCTTTTTATCTTCCTACAAAGAACCGCTTTGCGAGTCTCACTGGACATCCACACGTAACTAATATAAATAATGGATATTGACCCTTCTCTCGGAGGTAATCATCATGGAACATGTCATCAAGGAAAGAGGAGAGTTCACCGTGATAGGTCTTCAGATCGAGACATCTGTACAGGAGTGCGGCAAGGTGCTGCCAGGGCTCTGGGAGGAGTTCATGAAGCGTGAGGGTGAGATCACTGCGAAGAAAGATGCTGCTGTGCATTACGGGGTGTGCAAGGCCACCAGTGTGGAAAAATGCGCTTTCACTGCCATCGCTACTGTTGAGGTAGAGCCTGACTGCCCTGTACCTGAGGGGATGGTAAAGGAGACCGTGCCTGCTGCGAAGTATGCTGTGTTCGAGCATAAGGGGCCTGCGTCTACTGTGGGTGAGACCTATGGTCCTATGATGTCATACATGCCAGAGCATGGGCTGAAGCAGGCTGCTGAGGAGATATGGTTTGAACGTTATGATGAACGGTTCAAGAATGACGCGGATTCTGTGATGGAGATATGGGTGCCTATCCTGGAATAAATCTTTTTCTTATCAACCTATTTACCTGCCTGAGCCCACAGCTTGTCAAAAACAATCTCTGTAGCCTGTGCGTGTTCTCTTGAATCTATGCGGATAGCTGATATCTCTTCACCGAGGATTATGTGATATGTCCTGTCTTCCAATATGAATGTGGCTTCTTTGGATCTCTGGAATTCCCTGCTGAACCTTACCTGTGTCAGTGGTCCCAGTTTGATCTGTTTCGACTCCTTTGAAGGCTCCACCAGCTGCTTGACCCGGATATCCCTTTCTATCCTTTTCTTCCGGAACTTTGGCTGGTGATATCCTATTCTCTCAATAGCATTCTGCACATTGCCCATGATCTTGATGGAGGTTGCAGTCTCCAGGATCTCATCCAGCAATCGGATTATCGCAAGCTTTCCCTGGAACACCTCTGCAACAGGTTTCTCTCCCACCTTGTTCCTTACCTCCTGCAGTTCTGGGATTATCGTGGAGATGCTCTTCTTTTTCTCGTCCAATGAGACCATCAGGACTTCAGGATCGCTCGCCACGAAATGTATCTTGCTCTTGACAACCACGGTTGTTATCAGGCCCTGTTTCTTCAGCTTCTCAAGCACGTCATATGTCGTGCTCCTTGGAAGATCTACCAGTTCAGATATCCTGTTCGCAGTGGTCTGGCCTGTCTTGAGGCAGGCCAGGTAGACATCTGCCTCTTTCTCAGACAGTCCGAAATCCATCAATCCTTGTTTCATGTATATAAAGGAACAGCTGTTCTTTATAAATGTTTGGCTTTTGTCGGCGTTTTTCGACGGCAAATATTATTATGTTGGTTGGTAATTACTGTTCAGTTGTGAATTATTTGGGAGGAATATATTGTTGAGAGCGAGGACGAAAGATGAAAACAAGGAATATCGAGTGGTGGATGAATGAAGGTGATTTTTTTGGAGAGTTATATGTCTCTGGAGATAACAGTTCAGAAGGTTATCTACAGAACTGCAAGGAGAATCTGGATCAGAGGACTGAAAGGGAAGCGACAGGTGTCGCAAGGCTTCTTCAGATACCCTCCGGATCGCACATACTTGATGTCCCTACAGGTTACGGCAGGCATGCCTTTGCGTTGGCTGAACATGGATTCCAGGTCACTGGCATCGACATCAATGATTATCATCTGGATATTGCCAGGAAACATGGCGCGCATGAGAGTGTTGAGTATATCAAAGGCGACATGCGATCGCTTGATCCCGGGTTCAATGGCAGATATGATGCTGTCATAAACATGTTCTTCTCTTTCGGCTTCTTCAGGAACGAAGATGAGAACATCGAGGTCATGCGCCAGTTCTACAATGCACTGAAACCTGATGGAAAACTTCTGCTCCATACAAAAGCAGTGCATGCCAGGATCAGGGATGCAGGAAGGTATCACAATACAGAGGTGCGGAATCTCTCTGAAGGACGCAGGCTGGCGATTGAAGAAAGGTATAATCCCATGACAAGACGGATTGAGGGTTCTTGGAGCGTCATAGAAAGAGAAGGAGGTGTGAAGAGTGCAGCGTATGATGTCCGGCTCTACTCTGAGAAGGAGTACAAAGAGATCGCCTCTGAATGCGGGTTCAGGGAGATCCGATTCCATGGCTCATTTGAGGGTGATGTGTTCGATGGTGAGAGCAAGGAGCTGATCATGGTGGCGGAAAAACCAATATGACATCGAGCTAAAGCTTGTTAAGATAAGATAGCTTGTACTCTTTATCGTACTCTACTATCTCATAGTCGTCGATCAATCCTGTGAAGTCCCTGGTGAAACCGTCGATGAATGCATAGAGATCCTTGCTTGACGGCACCTGCACCTCAAGCTCCAGGTCCCATCCGCCGATGGTCTCTGTCTTGTAGATGACTCTTGGGTGAAGATGGATATAAGTGTCTATCTTCTTGATTGTTTCATCATATCTATTCAACTTGAAGTGTATCTTGTAGTAAGAGATTCCTAATTTCTCAAGATTGAGAATGGATCTGAAACCAAGAATCACCTTATTCTTAATGAGGTTCTTCATACGATATCTTACCACCCGTTCACTGATCCTTATCTTGTTTGCGATCTCTATGGAGCTCAACCTTGCATTGTTTTGGACTGCGTCTAAGATATTCAGGTCTGTATCGTCCAGAGTCACAGTGTTCACCACCTCACCCATGACATCATATCTTGAGGTATCCTGTTTTTTATCCAGCAGATATCCTCTCCTATAATGGATGATCCTTGTGATCAATGAAAAATGGGTATCAAGCAGGTTCTTCTGGAATCTCTTCTTCAGACTGTTGATGAATTTCTCCAATTCAAATACGTTGGTCGTAAATATCATGCAGTTAAAGCTCCAGTTTCCCCTGACCCTGACCAGCCAGGCAACCTTGTCTTTCAGGAAACCAACAATCTCATCCTCTTTTTCCTTGGAGACCTCCCTGAACTTGAAGTAGATCCTGAATGCCAGATAGCCCAGGGCGTTGTGATTGAGGATGGTGACAAAATTCTTGATGATCCCTTTCTTGATGAGCCTGCTGATCCTGTAGCTGACCACTTCCCTGCTCAGCTTGACTTTCTTGGCTATCTCTGAATCTGTCTGTCTGGCATTGAAGTCCAGCTCGTACAGTATCTTCCGGTCCTTGAGGTCTAGAGTCGTCATTAGCCACTAAAAAGACATTATTGTTTATAAATTTGTCGTTTTTGTGAAAAAATTGATGAAATATTTTATTAACTGCCTGATACGATTTAATGGTGGTGAAGTTAAATGCCATTGAAATACGCCCGCTATGAACTGGAATTTGATATTCCAGCCGACGTAGAAGATGAAACCATTGAAGATCTAATAGCAGCCGATTCCAAATGGGACAGTGCAAACGGAACTTGTTATAGGATCGGCAAGTATCCTGACACTGTTGATGTTGAACTGACAAACTGCAAAGAAATGAGAATCAATATTCTTAAGGTTCGAGGTTTCCTCATCGACCCGCGAATGGATGATCTGGTCTCCAAATTACGAGAAGCAGGGTTAATCCCTTATATGGAGTCGTATGGGAATCTGGATTGATCCAAAACTGACTGAAAGCTCAGAAATAGTACCAGATAGAACTGTACTCCTTGGGCTTCTCGCCGTCGTGCTCCAGTCTCTTCAGGTAGTCGTAGATGCTCACGTCTGTGTATAGATAATCATGGGATTCTTTCAGCTTTGATTCCCAGGGGTAGAACCTGTAGATCCTCTTACCGTCAGGCCTTATCATTATGGGCTCGTGGTCCTGCCAGGCTCTTAGGTGGGACTTGCCCATCTTGGGGACGTTGAAGACAGGCTCGTCTGTACGGGCTAGGCCAGGGAGGAGTCTGGCTTCTTCTTTTCTTTCTTGTTCGATGCGGGCCATGGGTACGCGGAAGTCTACAGTCTCTTCTTTTCCTTTTGTGTTGAAAGAATAGTATGGGTCTATGCCGCTCTTCTTGAGGGTCTTCCGCAGGAAGCAGGTCTCGAACCTTCTTGAGTTGAAGTAGGTGAAGACCTGTTGGTTGTATACTGAGATGCCTTTTGATTTTATCTTCTTGATTGCGTCCAGAGAGTCTGGGGTGAGTTCACTGGGGTGCTCGAAGTGGGTCACCACGGCTACCTCGCGTCTTCCTAATTCGTGGTATTTGCCCAGGATGTCTATGAGCTCGTCGTCGAATCTGAATGGGAGGGTTACTGGAGTCCTTGTGCCAATTCTTATGCGGTCTACGTGCTTTATCTTGGCTACGCTGCCGATTATCCAGTCGACGTCCTTGTTCTGCATTGTGAGCGGGTCGCCGCCTGTTATCAGGACCTCGTGGACATGCTTGCTCTTCCTTATCCAGTCAATCGCTTTCTTGATTCTTTGTTTTGTGACGTGCGCCTCGTCCATGTTTTTTATCTCCCAGTTCCTCTGGCAGTAGACGCATATCTGCGGGCAGGAGTCGTATGGTTTCAGTATGACTATCTGAGGGTATCTTCTTGTTATGCATGCTATGGGGCTTGTGGACTTCTCTCCCATGAAGTCGAGGTCTTGATGTTCCTCGCGGTTGCGGACTACGTTCCTTGTGTATGTTGTCGTCGGGATTACCTGGCTCCTCATTACGCGGTCGTGGTCGCATCTTCCTGTCTTGTTGAACAGGCTGAGGTAGTAGGGTGTTATCTCAAATGGTATGTTGTTCTTCTCTGCGTGGCGGACACCGAGGATCTCTTCCTTGTTCAGCTTTACCAGGGATTGCAGGGTCTCTTCGTCGCGGATGACATGGTTGATGTGCCACTTGTGGTCCTGCCAGTCCTTTTCTGTGCCTTTGAATCTTTTCAGGAGCTGCTTCTTGAGCTTTTTTCTCTTCTCTATCAGTTGCTTGTCGTATCCGCTGGAGAAACGCTTGAATGTCTTGGTCATGTGTCTTGAGTATGAGTCCAGGGTCTTGCTCCGTTTTAGTGCGGCTCTTCTTCCTTTTGAATTGAACTCGTCAGGAACATGTTTGAGTATGCTGCTCTTGCCGTTTATGCCTTTGAAGAGGGCTATGAACTCTGCCAGGAAACCTTTGTCTATTCTTGTTTGGGTGTGTTTCTTGTCTTTTGCGAGATCTATCAGATATTGCAGAGCTGAGAATCCGGTTATGGCTTCGTTTTCAGAATGGATTATGTTCTTGAATACTCTTATGCATTCCTTTGCGTTTTCCTTCTCGAAGATGTGTAGTTGTTCCAGTTTGTTATGGGAATGTACATCAAAGTAGAGTTCTTCTAGATTGTCCAGGTGCTGGAATAGGTGTTCTCTTGCAGAGTAGAGGTCTTTTGAGTTCTTGAGAAGGGTGCGGATCTTGGGGTCTGCTTTCCAGAGTTTCCTCAGCAGGGCCTTTTTTGAGAATATCGTTATGTCGTCCACACTTCCACCTCTATTGTTAACAAGGTTGTGAGGGGGTTTTTAATATATAAAGATTGTGTGTGGATTTGGTTATTAGGGGTCCTGCCGGGTGTTTTGAGGGTTGTGCCGAAATCAATAATAGCGCCGCCCACAAGACTCAAGCAGCAGGTCTGCTGCAAGCCGTCAAAGTGCTTCGCACTTTGAAGCGTCTGTGCCCCGAGAGCGAGCTGCTGCTGTAGCTTTTGCGGAAGCAGTTGCTCGCGTGGCCAGGCGGAGGTTTTGTGAAGCGTAGCGAAACAAAACCGGAGTAGAGGCTTGGGGGCGGCGCGTCCAGTGAAGTGCTAAAGGCGCTTGCGCTTCCGTATAATGAATGATATAGGGGAGGCGGCCTTCGGCCGGAACGATACGCAGACAGTCTTAGAACCTGAGTGCTTGGCAGTTGCGGCGCTGACATCGTGGTGGTGGCTAGGCTGACCTCGTGGTGTTTGGTTGGCGAACCTGGCTTGGTTGTGGCCAGAATGGCATTTCAGGGCGTTTAAGGGGCTGTTCTGGGTCTTTTTGTAGTCACTCTTTAGTGGTTAAAAAGCGAAAGATTTAAATACTACTGGCTATTTAGAGGCTTTGTTGAGGGTGTAATCACTCTAATAATACCATCCAGGTGATTGAGAAGATGTCTATCGAAGAGGTAATCGATTCTACAAAAATAGACCCTGTCCAGGCAATCTGTGACAGTGGGATACAGATGTATATCACATCAGGTATCACAGAGTTCCTGCTCAATGAGGAAAGGAACATATTCGCCAGTTCAAAAGGGCTGTTCAAAGGGTTCAAGAAGAGCAGGCTGAACAGGTTCCTTGACAACTACATGCATACTTCGCTCAAGGACTCTGACCTTGACAGGAAAGAGAAGAGGGAGGCTACAAAGCTGGCAAGGAGTGTCTGGAACAACTACATCGCTCCGATGGACATAGAGCAGGCAATCGAACTTCTCAGCAAGGATAAAGATGTCATCGTGCAGGATGTCAATAGCACAGTATCCAGATTCTTCAATGTGCCTGCAAATCATGCACGATTCGCAGGGCTTGTCAAGGCCCTTGATGATAATAATTATACACGACCTGGTCCGGTCAGGAAACTTGCTTACGGGACCATGGCAGGGCTCATGGCGCTTACGGCTGTGGCTGCTACAAATCTTACATGTTCAACACAGGATATGATCTATACTCCTGCGGGTGTCGGTGCAGTGTCTGATGGAGGGCCACGAGATGCAGATGTTGACACTTCGCCTGGTACGGCAGTATATGCACCACGAGATGCAGATGTTGACACTTCGCCTGACGCAGTTGTCTATGCACCACGAGATGCGGGTGTTGGTGCTTCGCCTGACGCAGCTGTCAATGCACCACGAGGTGCAGATGTTGACACTTCGCCTGACGCGAGTGTCGATGCGCCAGAGGATGCTTCACAGGATACCTTTGTCGATTCAGGCACCACATATGACGAGCCTAAAAAGCAGCAGGTCACGCAGGACAGGATGTGCCCTGAGCTTAGGGCCAACATGAAGTTTGACTCTACACAGCTTGTCGACCCTACAGACAATACAGACATAACAGATTTTGTCGTCGATGCTGCAAAGGCAGGGTTCAAGACTGTCTATGTCACAGGTTTTGCCAGCAAGGAGAACAAGGGCGACAACCTGAACAATGATCATCCATACAATACAAATCTTGCAGAAAACAGGGCAAATTCTGCTGCAAATCAAGTGCAGAAGATAATCGATGACAACAAGCTGGAGACCAGGGTCATCTGGAAAGCATATTCAGAGACAGAGGCATTCGGAGCGCACAACGAGGACCTTCCACCTAACAGGAATGTCGTGTTCTCAGTGACTCCGCTCGAGGATCCAGACGAAAATCCTGATCTTGCAGAAGAGCTCAGGAAGCATACTGCAGGAGATGTGTACAGTAGGGCGTGCGTGCTGCCCCAGGATACAGAAGCAAAAACAGGACCTGAAGGGACCGTCGATATCGACCCTTCCCAGGTCAAGGTGACTTATCCAGCATCTGATGGTGTTGATAAGCAGACACCTACATACACTGCGCCTGTTGATGTGAAGGCTCCAGAACAGCCCAAGGCTGTCAAGCCTCGTGTGAACAAGGCACAACCGAAGGATGTACAGCCAAGTAAAGACGTTGCGCCTGAAGGGGACATCATAACACCTGAAGGAAAAAGGATAAAATGGCATGGAGCTGTGGTCTATAACTTTGATTCTGGCTATGACAATGACAGCTATGCAGAGATCTATGATCATGCTGATGTCGTGAGCAGCAATTATGATGCTACAATAAGGGACGAGTTGGAAGCAAAGGTGCGGCCGATCGTGTTCCCACGGAACCAGGACATCGATCCTGTTGTGGTGTATGACATCACAGATAAGGTCGATGTGCCTGAAGCAGTGCTGCAGGATGATGCCGTCGCAAGCGACCATGACAATGCTGTATTGTACAGCGAGAATTCTGTCGAGGATATGATAGATGAACTCTATGACACCCCGCGCAGGAGGGAGATGGAGAAGAATCTGCGACCGATCGTGTTCCCACGGGAGCCTGATCTTGAGTATCGGATGAATGCTTAATTATTTCAATATTTTACTTATCTTTTTTCTTTATCTTCTTTTTCTGGAATATGTTCCTCGTCGTGTCTATGATCCATCTCCAGTGCAGGGCAAGGTGGATGAGGACAAGGACAAGCATGATGATGCCTGCCCAGTTGTGGACATCGCGCCAGGCCTGGCGGGTCACGCCGAAGACTGCCCTTAATGGGCCGAGTTTTGTGCCGCCTGGCAGGAGAAAGAACATGACAATCCCTGTTATCGCAGTGACAAGGAATGTGATGAGCATCGTGAAATCGATCCAATATTTGCTTCTGCCTGTGTCCATAAGTATCACCTACTCTTTTATGTCCAACCCCCCGCTGGGCAGGATCTTGATTATCTCGTCGAGGATTCCACCTATCTTTTTCCTGACTATCTTTGCTATGTCTGAGGCTTTCTTCTTTCCCTGGATGATCATGATTGTCTTCTCGCAGTGTTTCTTTACTGCTGTGGTAGGTGCGCACATCATGCGTCCGTCTTCCAGCTGGCCGATTGCGCAGTCTGCTGTGGGGTTCACGTAGTTTGTCTTGCCTCTTATCATGAATGCGCCTTTCGGGACGTATTCTCCTGGGTTGGCTTCTTTGGAGACCTGTTCTGGCGTGACCCAGAATGCGGGAGTGGTTCCGAGACCCATCTTCCAGGCCTTTGAGAAGCAGAGTGTCGCGTCTGCGGTCTCCTGGATGGTCTGTTCCCCTGGTTCTTTCCCTTCTGTCTTTATTACGAAGAATGGAGAGCCTGACATGTCTGTGTGGAAGACAATGTCGTGCTTGTCTGTGTGTTTCTTTATGAGTATCTCGTTCGTGGTTGCGTCGCGTCCGCCCAGTACGAGGAAATCTTCGCTTGAGATGAACCAGCGGAACTTCTTCTCGTACCATTCCTGTTTTCTGTTGGCCTGCTCTGCGCGTTCCTTGTGTTCTTTTTTTACTTTTTCGAGATTCTGTTCTTTTTCTTTTGTCTCTTTTTCCAGTTTCTTTTTTGAGATGCCCAGGGCTTTCTTTGCGCCTTCCAGTTTTTTCCTGGCTTGCTTGCCCTTCTCGAAGTAGGACTGAGCGTTCTGCTCTACTGATTTCTTTGTGTCTATTATTATTTTCATGTTATACGGGTTTAATCTTTCTTTTTTGTCTCTTCAAGGATTATGCGTTTGCTGAATGCGCCTCGTTTCTCTGCGCGTTCTTGTCTTAGTTGTTCCAGGTTGTCTTTGTCTATGTTTTTGTGTTCGCAGATTGCGTTTATGACTTCAAGTATGTCTGCGAGTTCCTTTTCTGTCTCGTCTTCTGTGAATTCGTGGGCCTCTTCCAGGAGTTTGTCTTTGAGTCTTTCCCAGTATTCTGGTCCGTCTGCTATGCGGATTATGGGCGTCTTGTTGTCTGCCTGGATTATTTCTGGGATCTTATCCCTGACGAGCTTGTTGTAGCGCATTTTTTCACAGAGGTTAGGGGAGAATGCTTGTTTTATATATTTATTGGGTCGGTTGGGACGCAAAGTCAAGGCCTGCTCCGCTTTTGCTTCGCAAAAGCTCCGTGCGCTGCCAGGCGAAGCGCGTAATTCAGTTCTATATATGGCCGCCGTCCCCGTAAGGGACGTCCCCCCGGCGGCCTTCATACTGTTTCTGGAAAGCGCTTCGCAAATGGGGCGGCGGCGGCCTTGACTTTGCTACATGCAGTAGTGTTTGTGAAAAGAAAAAGAAAGTTGAAGTTTCTTGTGCTTTTTAACCCATCGCTCCCTGTGCAAGGGTTATGACAAAGAATGCTATGGTCATAAGTATCAAAGAATGCTTTGTGCCGCTCTTTATGTCGCCTTCTGCCATCTTTCCCAGGACCAGGCCGGCGAAGCATGCCTGGATGAGAGCCAATGCCAGGAACACGCCTTTTATTGATGTAAACCACGCGCCTAACGATGCTACGAACGCAGGTATAGACGAGTAATCCATCTGGACAGGCTTTATCGCGCTGCCCAGTGATGCGCTTGTCAGAGCCATGCCGCCTTCTGTGACACCTTCTATGTTCTTTGACTCTATGTCTGCTATGTACGGGATGAGAAGGTTCTGGATCACTACCATGACTCCCAGGAAGACTATGAATATTATATAGCTCTGCACCAACTGGGCGTGGATGCCTGCCTTCCGCTCCAGCTTTATCTTCTTTATCTCAAGGACTGATGTCGTGACTGTCTCCAGGACATCCTCCATGTTGCCGCCAGACATCTCTGCCTCTATGACTGTCGCGATGCTCCGCTTGATCACGCTGTTCTTGGTCTCATTCGCGAAGTGGAGCAGGGCCTTGTGGACAGGGATGGCCCACTCTACCTGGTTGGCAAGCTTGATCACAAACGGGCTCAGGGAGCCATAGTCTGTCTTCGAGACATACACGATCGCCTTGCTCACAGGCATGCCTGACTTGATAGCACCTACCAGGTTCCTCACGAACTCAGGGAACATGGCCTCAATATCCTTCTGCCTCTTGGAGTTGACAAAGAAATCTATCCAGAACTGGCTCCAGCCGATGGTCAATGCTATGACTATAAGCGGGACAAACCAGGCAGTCCTCAGGAAGAATATGAAGTCTATGACTAGGAAGATGACCCCGAAAACAATCGCGATCAGATGCCTCTTCTGGAAATGCAACTCCATATTGTTTACCTCATACCTCTGGCTGCGTGACTGTCAGGAATGTCATGAAAGCCACATTCATGAAAGGGATAACCACATAGGTGCCGATGACGATGATAACATTCACATTCATCCCGCCGATCTTCCCGCCCAGCAGGCTGACCAGCGAGAGCGCTGCCACGAAGAAGAGCGGCGCTGCGATAAGTATCCCTGTGTAGATGTCTGAATAGGTCGCTATAGTCTCTGTGTACTTCTGCCTCTCCATCTTGTAGTGCGTCATAGCCTCCTCAGCCTTCTGGGAGAAGTACTGCTTCAAGTCCCCTCCGGTCTGGGTAGTAGAGACCATACCCTCAAAAAAATCCTTGAAATGGAATGACGGGGTGGTCGCAGCCACAGCCTTAAGCGCGGTGAGGACGTCGTAACCGAAAATCTCCACATAATTGACTATCTTCTCCACCTCAACAGAGACCTCACCATACTCCCTTGATTCTGAGATGAGCTTGAACATCTTTACAGGAGCTACACCTGACGAAGCGACAGCAGCCATGTGGTTTATCGCGAAAGGGAGATTGGTGTTAATCGACCTGCGCCTCTTCTTCAGCTTTGAGTATGGATAGGCATAGAAACCGCCGAATACGGCAAGCCCTGCAAGCATTGACATCATCAATGTCCTGAATATTATCTGCTCAATCGGAATGCGCATTGAAGTGAAGAAGATGCCAAAAAGGAACAGACCTGCAACCAAGCTTGAAAGCACGCCGAGCACCATCATGTTCACGTAGGTGTTGGAAAGCACCTTGACATTACCCAGCCTCAACGCGTGATAGAGGTCCTTGAAGAAATCAGGGAACTGGTCAAGCAGGTAGATGCTAGTCCTCTTGATGAATATATTAGCAACAGCGCCGAAGAAACTCGGCTGGTATATCTTCAATGCCTTCCTATTTCCCATCAGGATCTTGATACGCTTCGCTTCCTTGGTCAGGGAAGTGGCGGTTATCTTCTCAAGCTGCTCATCGATATCAGGCTGGGCCCTCCTACGCATGCCCTCCAGATTGATTGTCGAGAGAGGTATATGTGACTTCTTGCCTTCCTTATGGAACTTGGGCTTGCCGCTCTTCTCGATAAAGCGCTTGAAGAACTGGACCAAAGGCAGGTTGCCCATAGCGACCTCTACCTTGCCCGGCTTCTTATCAATCTCAAAAGCCTCTGTCTTCTTACCGATGTCGGGCCGCAGATCTGCAGGCGCCTTCTTTCCTGCGAACCAGTTCCAGAAAGTCTCCAGCCCCACAGCCAAGACTGTTGGCCGGTGTGCAGGGGCCTTGACAGGCTTCTTTACAGGTCTCTTGATTGGTCTCTTTGCTTCAGGAACCGGTCTTTCAACATGAGGTGGGTTGCAATGCTGAATGTTTTCAGCTGCAATGGATCATGAAAAATGAAGGAGATACAGCTGCTCGTAAAGAAGATTCTTGAACTCGTCGCAGAGATAGAGCAGTATAGTTTCTACAGGGATAACCTTTCCAAGAGCACTGATAAGCTTTTCAATGATTACCAGGCCGGCACCTATACCTATTTCGAATACGAGCGCGCG
>JBHPEY010000031.1:0-18822 GCA_042576705.1 Nanobdellota archaeon
GTGTAGCTTGGCTATCATTCGTGGTTTGGGGCCACGTGACCCCGGTTCGAATCCGGGTAGCCCCATAATCTATGGGATTTTGCCGATGCAGTCGGCTAAATCCCATCATTATGGTCTCAAAATCCAGACGTTCGCGCAGCGGTTGTCGGATTTTGTTTATCTGGGACACGCAGTGTTCCACATATTATTATCTTATAACCCAAGCAAAGTTTATAAATAAGCAGAAACTGCAACAATATCTGCATTTAGAGTCTAAAAAGAGATTAATTTAAGCTAAAAAGCTTAAAATAACAAAATAACATGTTTTTGAGTTCAAAATGGCTAAGAAAGTTAAATTAGGTTCTACAAAGCGATATGGCCCAAGATATGGCCGTAGAAATAAAGACAAAGTCGCTAGTCTGGAAAAAGAGCACAGGGGAAGGCATAAGTGCCCTTATTGTGCATACGTAAAAGTCGTCAGACTGGCCAAAGGTATCTGGGCATGCCAGAAATGCGGTGCCAAATTCGCTGGAAAGGCTTACACCTACGACCAGGTAAAGAGATCTATTGCTCCGGAAGAGAAGAAGATGATAGAACCGACAGAGGAGCTTGAGGAGCAACAGGAAGAGGATCTGGACGAGGAACAGCCTGAAGAGGAAGAGGAGAAACCCGCAGAGGAACCTGAAGCAGAGCCTGAAGACGCACCCACAGAAGAAGAACAGCCTGAAGCAGAGCCTGAGGAACCTAAAGAAGAGCTCTCTGAAAAGGCAGAGGTAGCCTAAGATGGTAGAGTACAAGTGCTTTGACTGCAACAAGAAGGTTGGCATGGAATACCTCAAGAAAAAGGTCAGGTGCCCATACTGCGGCAGCAAGATGCTGTTCAAGCCAAGGCTTGTCTCGACAAAGATCAAGGCCCGTTAAGATGGACTTCACAGCAAAGATCATCGCAAAGGACTGCGATGCTGACAAGCTGGTCCAATGCCTTGCTCCGGAAGAGAAATCATTTGAACGATCGACTTTCACAATCACTAAAAAAGACAATAATGTCGAGATTGATATCACAACAACTGACGCGGTCGCCTTGCGCGCGACAGTGAACTCAATATCACAGCTCCTTATCGTCTACGAGGGAGCGAAGAAGGAATAAACGATGGCTGAACCAAAGAAGGAACTGCAGGAAAAGATAAACAAGCTCTCCAGCATGGAGCAGAGCCTGCAGTCATTCCTGGCGCAGAAACAGACATTCCAGACACAACTTCTTGAGATAACCTCTGCATTGGAGGAACTGGAGAAAGCGACTACAGCATACAAGATAGTAGGCAATGTGATGGTCAATGCAGACAAGGACCAGCTCACCAAGGAACTGAAGCAGAAGAGAGAGATGGTCGAGCTGCGGGTAAAGAGTATCGAGAAACAGGAAGAGAAGACAAGGGAAAAGACCTCAGAGCTCCAGGAACAGGTCATGAAGGAGATGTCTGAGTAGGTCAACATTCTAAGGAAGATTGTTATGCAGGTCAAGGGGAACAGAAGATGGATGAACGAGTTCAAAACATTGTGGAGGCTCTCGAAGAGCTTGCCCACGACAGCACCGTCCCCCGCAACATAAAAGCAAAGGTCGATGAGGTCGTCACTGTCCTGAAAGCTGATGATGGCGAGGATGTTTCTATAAAGATCAACAAGGCATTGAGCACCCTTGACGAAATCTCTGACGACACCAACCTCCAGGCATACACAAGGACGCAGATCTGGAACATAGCAAGCATGCTAGAGATGATCGGAACATAGAAAAAGTAACTGACAATATTATTTCTTTACGCGCTTTTTCTTCGCTGCCTTCTTTGACTTGATATAGGTCACTTCTGTCCTGCTCAGCACAGAGTTGGGTATGAATATTATGTCGCCGTTCTTCGTCTCAATCTTGGTCTCGAGCAGTGATATGTCGGTTATCTTGCCCTGCATCCCTTTGACCTTTATCCTCTGCCCGACACTGAACTGGCTCTTGTTCTGGATAAAGAACCCTGCGATAGCATTGGGGATGAAGTCCTTGATCCCTAAAAACGTGCCGAGTATTATCAGGATGATGACTCCCGCTGCTATCATGTGCAACACAGTGGACGCGAGGCCGATCTGCTGCAGTACGATCACTATGGTGATGAAATACACAAAGTATGTAGTGAATGACTCAGCAATCTCCTCTATCTTGAGCGTTGTCCGGGCCAGCTTGGAAAATGTCTCATTGATCTCAAAGCTGTGCAGGAACTTATAGATCAGCCTGCCGAGTATCTTGCCGAGGATGAATCCTATGAGCAACAGGACTATGGACACAAGGAACTTGTAGAATATCCCTGAAGTGCTCTCCCGGACAGTATCATACGCCGCGACAATGACATCGATTAGTTCTCCCATGACCAAAAGCACCCACTATAGGTATATAAATTTTGTCAATACAGGGCTCGGCCCCAAGACCGTCCGTGGTTCGAGCTTTGCTCGAACACCAGAGAATCTCTGATTCTCTCGTTTCCGCAGAGCGAGCTGCTGCGAAGCAGTTGCTCGCGTGGCTGGCCGGAGCTTTTTTGCGTAGCAAAAAAGCGGAGGAGAGGCTTGGGGCCGAGCCCGACCCCAGACATAAACTCCCGACCAAAATACACAGAAACCATTAAATACCCATATTTATCTGATGGCAGTATGGCAAAAACAGTGCCCAAGAAAGGGAAAAAGAAAAAAAAGAAGGTCAAGAAGAAGGGCGCAGTCAAGGACAAGGACGCTGCTCCGAAGAAGAAGGCCTCCAACTGGGACCGAATCAAGGAGCTCGAGACAGAGCTCAGCAAGATCAAGTACAACAAGGCCACCCAGCACCATTATGGTCTTGTAAGGGCAAAGATTGCCGAGCTCAAGAAGAAAGAGACGCTGAGAGCATCCAAAGGCCCGCAGACCACAGGCTACTCTGTGAGAAAGAGCGGTGACGCGACAATCATCCTTGTAGGTTTTCCGAGCGCAGGAAAATCATCCCTTCTGAACGAGATCACCAACGCGAACTCGCCAGTAGGTGCCTACGAATTCACCACTCTGGACGTAGTCCCAGGGCTTCTTGAGTACAAGGACGCGAAGATACAGATACTTGACGTGCCAGGAATAGTGCAGGGCGCAGCCAGCGGAAGAGGTAGAGGAAGAGAAGTCCTTTCAGTCCTCCAGAACGCAGACATGGCACTGATACTTGTAGATGCACTAAGGCCCAATGCGCTGAAGGTCATCGAGAAAGAGATATTCGACTCTCACCTGCGTCTGAACAAGAGAAAGCCTGACGTCAGGATAAAGAAGAAATCCAAAGGCGGGGTGAACATAGGCAAGACAGTGAAGCTGGATACCCTTGATGACCAGACCATACGCACGATATGCAAAGAGATGCGTGTCAACAACGCAGACATCCTCATCCGCACCAAGATCGGTGTCGATGACCTGATTGACGTGATAGAGAAGAACAAGATATACATACCCGGCATCACGATACTGAACAAGATAGACCTCATCGATGACGTACGGCTGGAAGAGATCAAGAAAGAGATAGATCCAGACATCTGCATCTCTGCCTCAAACAGGATAAACCTCGAAGAGCTTAAGGACGCTATATTCAATAAGATGGAGTTCATACGGATCTACTGCAAAGAGGTCGGCAAGAAGGCAGACATGGGAATCCCCCTGATAATGCGGAAGGACAACACGATAAGAGATATGTGCAACAAGCTCCACAAGGACTTTGTCAAGAAGTTCCGCTTCTCAAGGGTCTGGGGCCCGAGCGCAAAGTTCCCCGGCCAGAGACTGATGCTAGGGCACACCCTGAAAGACACAGATATTGTAGAGATACATCTCACATAGAACAAGAAACTATTACTCAGACCAACCGTCTTCTCCGATCAACGGCACGAACATACAATCACACAGCTTTCTCTCGACAAACCTGTCTCCCTCGCGTGTTATCTTCAACAATTGCTGCACTGTCCTGCTTCCCACAGGCACCACCAGCCTCCCTCCTTCAGCAAGCTGTGAGTAATATTCCTTAGGCACGTGAGGACACGCAGCAGTCACAACAATAGCGTCGTAAGGCGCGTGCTGCTTCAGCCCCATAGAGCCATCACCAGCGACGACATGCACATTGAGATAAGAAAGTTTAGCAAGCACACTCTGCGCATGAGATACAAGAGAATCTATCCTCTCGATAGTATACACTGTCTTGGCAAGCCGCGACAGTATCGCTGCCTGGTAACCCGAACCAGCACCGATCTCAAGCACATTCTCAGGACCCTTCAACTCAAGCGCTTCAGTCATCAACGCCACGATGTAAGGCTGGGAGATGGTCTGCTCATCAGATATAGGGAGAGGAAAATCCCCATAAGCGATGTCGCGCAGCTCAGAAGGTACAAACTCGTGCCGCGGCACCTCACTCATGGCCTTTAGCACTCCAGTGTCGACTATGCTGCGCGCCTTGAGCTGCTGCTCGACCATCTGGAGACGTTTTGCAGTATGATCCATCACCGACTACTCCTTCACCTTCCGTATCTTCTTCTGCTTTGTCATCTTCTCGTGCACCGGAAGGTCTGAATCCTCATCTACCTCATAGGTGTCCTCGATCTCATCCTCAAGCTCGGTCTTCTTTTTCTTTCTCTTGAAAAGATCCATCTTATTTTCCCTCTTTATCCTCTTTCTTGAACAAGAGCCAGTTTTTCGGCCCTGCCTTCACAAACTTAAGCAGCACATAATCACCCTTCATCTTCTTGCCCTTGAGAGTGAACACCATCTTCTCCTTGTGCTCGCTGATCATATCATAAGTGCCCTCGTCCCATATCTTCACAGTCCCTGCACCATACTGCCCTTCAGGTATCTCACCCTCGAAGTCTGCATAACCCATGTCATGGTCGGCGACCGCAACAGCGAGCCTCTTCACTCCAGCCTCAAGCGGCGGCTCCTTGGGCACTGCCCAGCTCTTGAGCACCCCATCCATCTCTAGCCTGAAGTCCCAATGATGGTGCGATGCCTTGTGTTCCTGGACCACGAATATTGCCATACACCCGTATACACCTCAACAATATTTAAATAATATGGTGACCTAAATAGTATTATCAACAAGTTGGGGTGCAATACAATGCCAGAAGAAGAGATAGGAAAGATTACTCATTTCTTCGATAAGATAAGTGTAGCTGTTCTCAACCTGACAGGCGAGCTGAAAGTAGGAGAGAAGATCCGCATTGAAGCCAACGAGCCATTTGTCCAGACAGTGGATTCCATGCAGGTAGAGCACAAGGACATAAAGGAAGCCAAAGCAGGCGATGATGTTGGCATGAAGACAACAGGTTCCTGCAAAGGAGGGGATAAGGTGATCAAGTTATCTTGAAAGATTGGGCACACATACAAAAAGTATACCCGTAGGTTTTTCCATCCTGGCCTCGTAGAGTTCAGGATCTTTCTCTTTTGACTCTGGAACAGGCAGCGGCTCCAATATCTTCTCAACAAGAAGACCTGCCTGCATGATACAATTGACATAATCCTCAATCATCCAGTGATAATCAGTGAATTCCAACCGACCATCTTTACTCTTAAAAGTCATAGGTGTTCCACTTTTAGTATATCTGTATTTCTCAGGATAGCTTCTTGTGAGCGAACACATATTCGCGTTGTAATCATCAAATGCAGGGTGTGTTGTCGCTATGATGAGCCGGCCATCTGGCTTCAAGCGATCACCCATGCTTTTTATGGCTTTTTTGACGTCTTCCCGGCTGTTGAAGCTGAGCAGGACATATAATGATAATACCCAATCAAACTTATCGCCCAGTGTGATTTTCTTGACATCCATCACGTGATATTCCCCTTCAGGATCGTTCTCACAATCCTTCGATATGGAATCAGAAGATAGATCTATACCTATAGCATGAGCTCCTCTGGAGCGCAACCATCTTGTGAAAAAACCATCCCCACAACCCGCATCAAGAACGTCTTTGCCATGGATGTCACCCATTGAATTCTCTAATGCAGGAAGAATCACATCTCTTTTGCTGCCTGTAGTCTTCCATTCACTTCCAATCTTTATCCATTCTTGTTCGGTCACTTGACACCTCAGAAATCATTTTTGAAGATTTAAAACTCGCAGCATAGCAGACAGCTACTTGAACTTCATATTCTTCTTGCCCATGCCAGGCATCCCTTTACCGCCGCCCATACGCGCCATCATCTTCTCCATCGACGCTGGCGAGCCGCCGCCCAGGCCTTTCATGGATTTCATCATCTTCTTGCTCTGCTTGTACTGCTTCAGCAGCTCACGCACCTCATTCGCATTGAGCCCCGCACCTTTTGCGATCCGGTCGACCCGCGAAGCGGACATCACAGCATCAGGATCCTCAAGCTCTTCCTTAGTGCAGGAATCAAGTATGAACTTCCATTTCTTGAGCTTCTCTTCCTGGACCTGCAGCGCTTCCTTGGGGATTTTCATCTGGCCCATGCCAGGTATCATCTCCATGACCTTGCCGAGAGGGCCCATCTTCTTCATGGCCTGCATCTGCTCATAGAGATCGATCAGGTTGAACTCCCCTTTCAGCAGTTTCTTGCCGAGGTCCTGCGCATCCTCTTCTGTTATTGCCTCGCGCGCCTTCTCAAGCAGCCCCTCAAGGTCACCCATGCCGAGCATCTTGCCGACAAATCGTTCAGGATTGTACAGCTCAAGGTCATCCACCTTCTCACCTACTCCTATGAACTTGACCTTCGCGCCTGTAACAGAACAAGCGATAAGAGAACCACCACCCTTGGCAGTGCCCTCAAGTTTAGTGATTATGACACCCGTGACATCACAGGTCTCGTGGAAAGTCTGCGCCTGCCTCTCTGCTGCCTGCCCGACATCACCGCCGATGACAAGCAGCTTTTCATCTGCCTGCACAGTCTTGTGGATATCATTAAGCTCCTCAATCAGCTCATCAGAGAGTGCGTCACGACCAGCAGTATCGATTATCACAAGATCAAACTCAGGAAGCCTGTCCTCAAACTCCTTGTAGATATCAACAGGGCTCTTAAGCTTGGGATTGCCGAACACAGGGACATTGATCTGCTCTCCTAGCTGTCTCAACTGCTCGTACGCAGCAGGCCTCCACGTATCAGTGCTCATCAACGCGACCTTGTTCCCGCGCTTCTGGAAATACTTGGCAAGCTTGGCAGATGTTGTTGTCTTACCATGACCGAAAAGGCCCACGAGCATTATCTTGGTAGGCTTCTTCTTTATCTCAATCTTCGATTCTGACTCGCCCAGGAACTTGACAAGCTCTTCATAGACTATCTTGATAAGAAATTCCTTCTTGGTCAGCCCAGGCGGCGCCTCATCATTCATCAGCCGCTCCTTGATCTGCTTAGTAAGCCCAAACACGAGCTTCACATTGACATCAGACTGCAGCAGTGCCCGCTGGATATCCTTGACCAGCTCATTGATGAGTTTCTCATCTACAAAGACTGCCTTGGTTATCTTCGACAGCGTGTCCTTCAATGAGTTTCCCAGTTTCTCAAGTACCATGCGAAATCCTAATAGTCTGTTATTTATAAAGGTTTTTGAGTATTATATACTGATAGATCTACTGCAGGGGTGGGCGCTTCAAAGTGCGGAGCACTTTGACGGCTTACAGACCGCAGGTCTGAAAGAGGGTGCCTGGAAGGCGGGTTTATCAACACAGCAGCAAAAAAACAAGAAGGCCTGATTTCCAATCAACAACCCCAAAACCCACCACAAACTTTATAAACAACAATACGGTCTTTTTAAACAATATGGCAGGTAAAAAAGAGGTTACTGTAGTAGGTAGTACCTTACCCCAGTCACTCAAAGCTGCTGTTTCTTCGAAAAACCAACCGGTCATAATGGTAAAGAATGTCTCAAAGAGCTACAGGAAGAAACTTGTACTGAAGGATGTCAACTTTGAGATATACCACGGAGACATCTTCGGCATCATAGGCATGAGCGGATCAGGCAAGACAACCATCTTCCAGCTCATGTCAGGGATCCTGACGCCGCAGGCAGGCGACATCCTGGTAAAGAGCGACACCATACAGATGCATGGCAAGAACGTCCCTGACTATGTATCAATACTGAAGAACCTGACAAGCATAAAGAGGTATTTCGGTTTTGCATCCCAGCACCCTTCATTCTATGAACACTTGACTGTCGATGAGAATCTCCTGATGTACGGCGCCCTATACGGATTGCCCAAGAGCAAGGTAAAAGAGAACATCGCAAAGCTGCTTCATCTTGTGGACCTTACGCAGGAGCGCGACACACTTGCTGCCGAGCTCTCTGGCGGCATGCAGCGCAGGCTCGATATCGCATGCTCACTCATCCACGAACCCAAGGTATTATTTCTTGACGAGCCGACCTCTGACCTGGATCCTGTCATGCGGAAGCAGATCTGGAACCTGATCAAGGAGATCCATAACAAGGGCACCACAGTGGTGTTGGCATCACATATCCTGGAAGAGGTCGAGGCCCTCTGCTCAAAAGTCGCCATCCTCAGTGACAGGAAGGTCATCGGCTATGGCACATTGAAGGAGCTGAAGAGCCTGTTCAGGAGGAACCGGCAGGTGAAGATCGAGCTGGAGAGCGGCAAATATGACTCACTCATAAAGAGACTGAAGAAGGAGAAGAACATCGAGAGGGTCATGCAGAAGAACAACAAGCTGTACATATTCATCCCGAACAACAGCGACATCACGAAGAATATAATCAAAGCTGTTGAGTCGAGCAAGGAAAAGCTTCTCAGCCTGGACGTCTCTGACGCAAGCCTCAGTGAGATATTCGAGACGCTGATGAAGAAAACACAATAGAAAAATGATAAAGCTGCTTGAACTGATAAAGAAGAACTTCAAGCTACTGGTGAGAGCAAAGATCTCTGCGCTCATAATTTTCATAGGACCCATCCTCCTGGTATCCCTTCTTGGCCTGGCGTACAGCCAGTCAAGCACCTTCACTCTGAGCGCCTCGGTGTATTCCGGCGCTTATTCTGATCTGTCTGAATCACTGATAACCAAGATGACCAACCAGAACTTCAGGGTCACCAAGCGGGACTCTATAGAGAACTGTATAGGCTCTGTGAAACACGGCGAGTCCCAGTCCTGCATAATATTTCCCTCCGATATGCAAGTAAAAGAGGACAAGACCAACGAGATCACGTTCTACGTGGATTATTCACAGATAAACCTTGTCTGGCTCATGCTTGACGTCATGTCTGCTCGCGTGTCAGAGCGCTCTGAAGAGATATCCAAGGAGCTTACCGGAGACATATTGAACAGGATGTGGTTTGTCGAGGAAAGGATCAAGGCAAGCGACTCGCGCTTGACAACCATAAAGTCTGCCAGCGACAACCTGAACAGTGCCAGCGGGGACATACAGAGCAACTTCAAGAAATTAGACATCTCTGTCGACTTCTCCAACATCGACATCGAGGGATCAAAGGCAAAAGCAGGGAACATCTCCATAATCCTGGATTCCATAAAAGCAAGGGTCGGCAGTCTCAGCAGCGATATTCAATCAGACATAAACAGCATAGAAGGGTCTGTCGCCAACATAGAAGATGACGTGAATGACTCGTCAATCATGAGCGAACTGGATGACATCGACAACGCTGCAGATGATATAGTAGACTCCATTGAGAACGTGACAGCAGCGATAAATAATAAGACAGACAATGCTTCTGCGCAGATCATCATAGTCAAGCAGGAATTCGACAAGATAAGCCAGAAGATCGCAGAGACCAATACCAAGATAAACAGCGTGAAGAAGAAACGCGATGACCTGCTTCCAGAGTTCGACAACATGGCTTCAGGCATCAGCACGATGCTGGGTGACATCGACACCTTGCAGGGCACTCTCGATGAGGCCCTCCAGAAGATCCTTTCAGTGAAAGGCAAGAGCGCTGAAGGTATTGTCACACCCATAAGCACGAAGATTGAGCCGATATCAGCGCAGAAGACACATTTCAACACATTGTTTCCGACACTGCTCGTTCTCATAATGATGATAACAGGGATCCTGCTCGCAGAGACGCTTGTGATGGTCGAGAAGAAGTCAAAGGCATTCTTCAGGAACAACTTCACGCCGACATCATACTTCACATTCAATATATCCACTTACATAACATCACTTGTCGTGATCATCATCCAGCTGTTGCTGTTCGTGAGCGTGAGCGCATTCTTCTTTGAGACAGAGGTGATGACATCTATATGGCTCATCCTGCTCCTTATTTTCCTGACAGCGACTGTCTTCATCTGCATCGGCATGTTCCTGGGATTCATATTCAAGACAGAAGAGACATCAAACCTTGCTGCAATAACGCTTATCACGGTGTTCCTGCTGTTCTCGAGCGCAGTGATACCTCTTGAGAGCCTGCCAGCATATCTCAAGGATATAGCCCTGTTCAACCCTTTCGTAATCAGCGAGATCGCCTTGAAGCAGGCGATGCTGTTCCATTTCAGCTTCTCCAAGCTCATGGGAAGCCTGAGCTTCCTTGCAGCATACGCCCTGGGAATCTTCGCCCTGATGATAATACTGCAGAACGTCCTGCACAAGCTTTCTTTCATGCAGCTCAGCAGGCTGCATCTGGGGCGCAAGGCTGTTGTCAGGGAAAAAAGGGGCGATGTAAAGCTGACGTCTGAACAGCCCAAGAAGCATGACATCAATGAACTGGCTGTGAATAATGAACCAAAAAAGCCTGCCAAAGAACCTGCAAAAACAGGAAAGAATACCCCTGAAGGAATAAAGGCTATGAAAACCGGACCAAAAAAGCCTGCCAAAGAACCTGCAAAAGCAGGGAACAAGCCCTCAGAAGAACCGAAAACACAGGCTCCCGGAGTCCAGGCCAGCAACCCTGTTTCTAGATTATTTTACAAATTCAGGAAAAAATAGCAAAAGAAGCAATATTTTAGCAAAAACAGCTTCAAAAGTTCTTATATATCCTTTGAGCGTTAAACCTACTACATTGCTGTACAGACAGTCATGTGACATCATGGTTTGTTATGATGCAACCGAGCTATTCAAAATCAAAAGGAGAACTTATCTCATTACACTCCTTCGGAGATAGCTCGATGTCAGGGGGATGTCCTTCCAAGGACAAACCCTTGACTTTTATTTCACAAAAAAATGGTGGGGGTGCGCTTGATCTTAAAACTCAATGCATGTTTTACTGGTAACACCCGTTCTCTTGAAGGAGTGAGAAGAACCTATCACGCTCCTGAAGGAAATAACAAAAGCTGCTCTGCAGCAAACAACGATTTGAATACGAGTGGGGTGTTAAACAATGCGAGGCATGCAAAACCTAAACGAAATAGATTCAGATCGAGCTATCACCGAAGAATACGAGAGGATTCCCGACGGCGCGGGCTTCGACCGCTTCACATGGATCTCTCCGACAATATGCAGTCCGGAGATAGGACCTATAAGCATATATTGCCGGAAGCCTGAGGACCTGGGGAATATTGTAAATAAAATGAACGGATTGATAAACGACCAAACACGCGTATCACACAGGTACTGCGACGTGAACATACCTGTCGCTACGCTAGGGCAGATCAGGGAAGAGCCGGAGAGGTTCGGTTTCTCAAGCGACATATCGGATATAATAGAAGACAGCATGAGACTAAGGCGCGGTGTCAATGATACAGAACCGCAAACAGGAAACGAACCGAGCAACATAGCCTACATCATGGATTACCAGAAGACAAACAAGTTCAACCGCTCTGAAGTTTACGAAGAGCTGTTCAAGGAGTATAAGGAGCTTGGCATGAATGTCGACCGGTTCAAGGTGCGGGGCAAGGACCAGTTCCGCTACAGGCGCAGGATAAAAGAAGGCGTCGCAGGTGGATGGGTCTCTGGAGACTTTGCAATGAACGCTGTTGAAGGTCTAAGGACGTACCTGAGCATCAAGGACAGCAAGCAGCTCGAGGACGTGAACAAGACAGTCGAGATTGCAGGGAATTATTTCACAAAGGAGCATCTTGCAAAGACAGTCACAAGCGCCTACACGACCCTTTTGAACAATGGCGACTGGAAGAGCCTGAAGGCAGCGAAGAATATCGCCAACAAGTATCTTAATGGCGAGGAGCACAAGAAGCTGAATGCTGTTGTCGAGTTCCAGCTGGAGAGCAAGGCCAAGGAGCTTGCAGAAGGTATTGAACACGGTATGGGCCTGAAGCCAGACACCGCCATCCAGGTGTACTCCAAGCTCATCACGACCAGGGATAGGGGTAATGTGAAGCTGGCCTTGGACGTCGCCAGGCACTACCTGCCAGGACTTGTGAAGACGACAACGGATTTCTACAACAGCATCTGGACAACCAGGACTGCTGAAGTGAGATGCAGGCCTTCAAGGACAAGACGTGATGCTGTGACGCAGGAGCTGAACATCTCAGCGCTGAAGAAGAGACCGAAGCAGGATTATGAACAGACGCGGAAGATCGCTGTGCCTCCTCAGATACCTGAGGCTGCGTACGAGCAGGTCACCGACGACATGATCATAACCGGCCCGCCACCGATACCCGCATCTGTGTATCAAGAGGTCACAAAGGTCTCGAAGATACCGCCACCTCCGCCTCCTGATGCTTACAGGAGCCGTGTCACACCTCCGCCGATACCGATGGAGGCGTACAGGGCAAGGACGAAGCGATTCGGTTCTGGTGCAAGAAGAGTCGCGGCTTAAAGTTAACCACAACCAATTTTTTCTTTTATCTTTTATTCTTAAGAAATGAACAAAAAAGAATTAGAGATATCTATCTTCTCTCCTTTATCTCTTCCAGCACCTCATCAAGGAAGGTGTCATGTTTCTTCTCACCATGCACGACATTGTCCCTGGTGCGCACATTCACTGTCTCGTTCTCCTGCTCCTTGTCACCGACGACAAGTATGTAGTTTATCTTCTGCAGCTGCGCTTCCCTGACCTTCTTTGGTATGGATTCAGCCCGGGTATCACTCTCCACCCGCACGCCAGCATCAAAGAACTTCTGCCGGATGTGTTCTGCATACTCATCATGCCTGTCTGCGACAGTGAGTATCTTGACCTGCACCGGGCTCAGCCAGAGAGGGAACTTCCCTGCGTAATGCTCGACGAGGATGCCCATGAAACGCTCCAAAGCGCCATACACTGTCCGGTGTATCATCACAGGCCTGTGCTTCTTGCCGTCATCACCCTCATAATTGAGGTCAAAACGTTCAGGAAGAGCCATGTCAAGCTGGATGGTGGCGCACTGCCATGTCCGTCCGATAGCATCCTTGATATGGAAGTCTATCTTGGGCCCGTAGAACGCCCCGTCCCCTTCATTGATCTCGTATTCCTTGCCAGTCTCATCAAGCGCAGCCCTAAGACCTTCTGTCGCAATCTCCCATTGCTCGTCTGTGCCTACTGACTTCTCAGGCCTGGTCGAGAGTTCAAGGTCATAGTCGCAGCCGAACGTGTGATATATCTTGTCCACAAGGTTGATGACCCCCAGTATCTGCTCCTTGATCTGGCTCTCTGTCATGAATATATGCGCATCGTCCTGGTGGAAGCATCTGACCCTCATCATCCCGCCGATCACTCCGCTCAATTCGTGCCTGTGCACGAGCCCTATCTCTCCGACTTTAAGAGGGAACTCCCTGTACGAGTGGACCTTCTCTTTGTATATCAACATACCGCCAGGGCAGTTCATGGGCTTGATCGCGTAGTCCTGTTCGTCGACCTTGGTGAGGTACATATTCTCCCGGTAGTTTTCCCAGTGCCCGCTTGTCTCCCAGAGCACCTTGTTCAGCATGACAGGTGTCTTCCACTCGATATAACCATCAGCCCTGTGGACCTCTCTCCAGAACTTCAGGAGCTCATCCCATATGACCATGCCTTTTGCATGGATGAACGGCATCCCTGGAGCCTCAGGATGGAATGAATACAGGTCTAGTTCCTTCCCGATCTTGCGATGGTCCCTCTTGGCAGCCTCTTCAAGAAGCTGTAGGTGTGCCTTGAGCTCCTCTTTTGTAGGGAAGCTGATGCCATATACCCTCTGCAGCTGCTTGTTCTTTGCATCCCCGCGCCAGTAAGCCCCGGCAATCTTGGTCAGCTTGTACGCCTTTAATTTACTTGTATTAGGCACGTGCGGTCCTCGGCAAAGGTCGACAAAATCACCTTGCCGATAGACAGTGATCTTCCCTTCCTCAAGCTCATTTATCATCTCGACCTTGAACTCATTGTCCTTGAACATCTCAAGCGCTTCCTTCTTGGATATCTCCTCGCGCACGATAGGCTCCTTCTTCTTCATGAGCTCATACATCTTCTTCTCGATCTTCTTGAGGTCCTCGGGCTTGAAAGGCTCGTGGTCCATATCATAGTAAAAGCCCTCCTCGACAACAGGTCCGATAGTAAGCTTAGCATAAGGGTAAAGCTCTGTGATGGCATGCGCCATGAGATGCGCTGTGCTGTGACGGAATACATCCATCCCCTCAGGATCAGCGCAGGTCAATATCTGCACATCAGAATCCGCAGTGACTGGTGTAGACAGGTCAACAACTTCGCCATTAAGTTTCATAGCAACAGCTTCGTAAGCCTTGTCCTTGAGGAGCTCTGCGGCAATCTCCAGCCCTGTAGCTCCGTCTTTCACATCCAAAGAAGCGCCATCCGGCAATTTCAAGTGTACCATTTTCTTACCTCGCAGGACCATCCCTACAACAGATAATCCCATTCAATACATTAAGAAAGCCTCTATTATTAAATCTATCCCAAAAACAGCCTTTTTCTATGGACAAACCACCTATTCTTTATTTATTGATTCTCTATAGCACATCAAAGAATAAGAAAAGGTCCCTGCGGCCGGAAGTCGCCCAGAGGTTGATGTCTTGAGAGAAAGTTGGATGCAGTTTTTGATCATCTCTTTAATTTGCTCATCACTTCCCTTATACCTTCTATTGATGGCTTTTTTGTCACGCTATTGGCGAACTTCTTCAGTTCAGGATACGCATTCGCTAAAGCTATCTTGAAGCCAGGGTTCAGGAACATCGGAATATCATTCTCACCATCACCTATGACTATCGTGTCATCCAGGTTTATGTTAAGATAACGCATCGCAAGCCTTACACCCACTCCCTTGTCAACGCCTTTAGGTATGATCATGATCTCATTGACATTCCTGCTGTAATCGACCTCATCAGCAAGCTTTCCAAGTTTATCTTTTACCAAGGATTCATTCTTGGCATCAATGCTTGCTATGACCTTTCCGATTGTCGTGCCTGGCAGGTTCATCTCCCTCACTATCTTCTTGACCTTTGTCATGTACGAAGTGTTCAGTGTTATCGTCTTCTCTGTCGAAGGGATGTATATGACCGCTCCATTCTCAGCGATCACACAGCGCCATACCTTGAAATGCTTACATAATTTCTTGACGTAATGTATGGTCCTCCCGGTAGAGAGGAAAAGGCTGATTTCCGTGTCTTCGAGTTCTTTTAGTAATGCTCTGTCGTAGTCTTTCGGATCAAAGTAAGGCTTTGCCGGCTCATCTGTTATTGTCCTGTCAAGATCAGTGATTATTCCCTGTATCTCTGAAGCATCCAGGTATTCGATCTCAAGGAACTCATCCTTGCTCTTCATCACATTGTTATAGAGCATCAGGTGCTTCTCGATGCCGCGCTCTATCTTGAAATTCTTTTCTACCGTGTCCAATGCGCCTTTGGACAGTCGCTCATTGAGCTCTTTGTCCTGGAGGATCTTGGTTATCGCCTCAGCTGTTGCTCTGTGATCATCTACACCGACCAAAAAACCGTTCGTGTTGTCTTTCACCTGAATAGGTATGCCTCCGACTTTAGTGCCCACTACTGGCTTTCCACAGGCCATTCCTTCTGAAACAACAAGACCGAAGCCCTCATTTTTGGAGCAGAGCGTGACAACATCAACAGCATTGTAGACTTCAGGCAGGTCATAGTAGTCTATTGTCCCTGTCCAGATGACGCTTTCCTCTATTCTTAGCTGTCTTATCAGGTCCAGGACGTCTTGCTTTAGCTTTTGTCGTCCAGTGGAGATCTTATTGCTCATCGACTCCCCACCTACAAAGACAAGCTTCGCATCAGGGATCGATTTAAGTATGTCAGGCATTGATCTTATCAAATGCTCATGTCCTGACTTCGGATCGACACGCTGGACACAGAGGATGACTTTTGAGTCCTTTGGGATCTTGTACTTTTCTCTTACCTCTTCTTTATTGACATCTAAAGGCCTGAATATCTCTGTGTTTGCCATAGGGTGGATCAATTCAGTCTTTTCTTCCGGAAGGCCTGCACTGACTGCTGCCTTGATGTATTCTTCTGAAGAGAAGATGATCTTATCATACTCTTTCATATGTGTTATGAGAAATTCGGACAGTGGCTTTGACATGTTCTCTATGAAAGGGATATGCCATGTCAGGATGCACGGGGTGCCTCTCGGGACGTACTTGTACGCGAACAATAACTGGAAGTCGTGGATATGGACGATGTCAGCAGGGCGCTCTTTCAGGATTTCATTGAGCTGCTCACCAAAGAACTCATTTATCTGGTTGTACTCTGTAAAGCCCTCTATCTCATGCGGTGATGTGGTGAACTCTTTCTTGTTGTAATGGCATTCCTTGTATACCTTCTCTTTGAACTTGCTGTATTCTGCCATGAGTTCCTTGTCGATAGGATCTCTTGGCACACGATATATCTCAATACCTTTTATGTGGGCTTCATGCTCTTCACCAGCCACCCTCAGGTGTACTTCAGTGACATCATTACCCTTGTCTACCATCTCCTTAGCGAGATTAAGCAGGTAAGTTGATACTCCGCCAATATGCGGATAAAAAGACTGACTAGCATAACAGATTTTCATCATACCACCTTTACACGACCATCAATTATGTAGGTTAATAAACATTATGGTGTGTTTTGGCAATATTGCCTTAGAAAAGAACTAAAGGTCCCATTTTCTATACCCCTTCCTAAATTTAAAGAATCGATTACTGGCAGAGGGGTGATTTGTTCATAGATAACACCCCGCTTTCCTGAAATACCGACACACAGAAACGAAAACTAAATAAGGCCAATACAGATTATAAGACCATGCTCACCATCAAGACAAAACTAAAGGAATTCCCAGAAAAAGGCATCGGTCTCACAGCAGACCAGGACATAAAAGAAGGTCAGGTCATCTGGAAGTACAGCCCGCTCATCGACATCACAATCAAGAAGACCGAAATCCCTCCAGAAGCAAAAGGATTCTTCGATACCTACGGAGTCGACAGAGGCAGCGACACCCTCTTCCTCAACACAGACAATGCCAGGTTCATCAACCACTCAAAAGACCCTAACATCAAGAGCATAGGACATCTCAAAAACAATATCGCAATCCGCAACATCAAGAAAGGAGAAGAGATCACCATAGACTATAACGAGATTGACGTGACAGATATAGATTTCTAGACCGTATCTTGCTTGAACCCGCCCTCACAACATCTTCGACTTCCTAAAATAAAGATACACCACAAGTATAGAAATCCCCATCAACACCAACGAGAACGGATACCCCCATTTCCAGGGTATCTCAGGCATGAACTTAAAATTCATGCCATAGATGCTGGCAATCAAAGTAGGGATCAACACATAAGACGCAACAACTGTAAGTTTCTTTATGACATTGTTCATGTGGTTCGAGACAGAAGATGTGTACATGTCCAGTATCACAGTAAGCACACTCCTCAATGTGTCAACATTATCTATCAGCTGCATGATATCATTACGCATGTCCTTGTACTCATGCAGCACCTTCTTCGATACCCTGCTAAGAGCCTGCTTCTCTATAGAAAGTATAACTTCCCTATTGGCAACGAGCGCCTTGTGGAAGAACAGCATTGATTTCCGGATCTTGAACGTCTCTTCCACCGCCTTCTTCTGCGGATTCTTGAATATCACTGCCTCTATCCTATCTGCTGCCTCCTGGAATAGCTCAAGGTATTCGAAATACGTGTTGATGATTTTTTCTAGAAGGACCTGGACGAATGTCTCGCGAGTGTCAAAGTATTTAGGGTTCTTCTCCAGCAGCTCCTGCTTGAGCTTTTCAAAGGTCTCTAACTCTTCTGTGCGTATCGTGATGACCGTGCTGTTCTTGCAGAGGAACATAGCGACAGAGGTTGTCACCATGTTTCCTCAGCACAGGAGCGCCAAAGACAATGAGTGAGTACTTATCAGCCTCTATCGTAGTCGGCCTCTCATCCAGGGCATGATCCTTGAACTCCGTAACCTCCACGCCGGTAAGCTTGGAAATCTCCTCAAGCTCCGCCTTTGTAGGGTTATAGCAATCTACCCACACAGTCTTCTTGGATCTCAAGAACTCGAGTTTCCCCTCTACCACATTGGCTTTCGGCCGTGCATACACTGCTATCATATGCTAAATCCAACCAGACACGTATATAAACTTTTGTCCCTACTCTGGAGAGGAAAAAATAACAAGGTTTATATACATCTCGACCTGTAAAAAATATGGAAATGCTCGATTTTTTCAAGCTGAAGGCAATAGACAGGCAATTGCAGAGGATAATCAATCCCGTAAGCTTCTTTGATGTCAATCCGATGAACATCAAGTCAGAGCGCGAACTCGTGATGAAGGACCCTGACTACAACCCTTATTTCATCTATCCTGAGACATCATATGACTACGATCAGGTCCAGCAGATGCTGCATTCATTGGATGAGCATGATTCCCCGCTGGGCTCCCTCCTGGATACAAAGAGGAACCTGTTCATAGACAAGTGCGAGATGCTCCGCAATCGCGGCACGCCCAAATTCTCAGTATTCGCCAAAAAGGTATACGG
>JBHPEY010000032.1:0-18008 GCA_042576705.1 Nanobdellota archaeon
ACATTGACTGTCAGGATAACCAATCCTCATATCGAAAGCGTGGTGCTGAACAGCAGTGATGGGACCAATTATGTCACAGAGGACCTCACTGTGTACTGGGATGTGGTGGGCACGTCCGGCAGCGTGACCAATGTTACGAATTGGTATGTGAATGGGACTTCTGTGATGGTGCTGAACATGCCGTTTGAGGGTACTGGTGGGAATGAGAGTTCTTGGGTGAAGGATTATAGCAATAATTCGAATCATGGGACAGTGGTCTCTGCGACATGGAACTCTACAGGCGGGTTTGACGGACGTGGTGCTTACTACTTCAGCGGTTCAGGAAGTAATATTAGTCTAAACAGCGACAGTCTGAACATCTATGGAACCAATAATACCCTTACGCTTACAGCCTGGATAAAGTTCTTGAATGCAGGTGTTGAGGACATCTTGATACACAAAGGAACCTACCCGACATATGAGTATGGTTTTGCCACGAATCTTGGCTCTGTCATGGACTTCAGGGTGAATGACGCGGGTTCTTTTACCATCGTCACTGACAACACCACTATCGACAATAATTGGCACTTCTGGGCGGGTGTCTATAATGTGACACATCTGCTGCTCTATAAGGATGGAGTGCTTGTCAATACAACGACTCATTCAGGAGTTGTCAATCAGGATACTTATCCTCTAGTGATAGGTGAGTACGGACCTGCACCAGGATATGAGTTCAATGGGTTCATGGATGATGTGAAGCTCTTCAACAGGTCATTGTCCATGGAGCAGGTTGTCGCACTCTACAATAACAGGACAGACCTTATCGTGTCGGATGAGACTGCTGTGGGAGATGTGTGGCAGGCTTGCGTGATCCCTAATGACGGGACAGAGGATGGGTTGGAGAACTGCAGCAATACATTGGCTGTAGTCGCAGGGAATGTCCTTCCTGTTGTCTCTGATATCGTGCTGAACTCGACCGATGGATTCAATACCACCAAAGAGAACCTCACTGTGTACTGGAATGTGTCTGATGGTAATGGTGAGGATGTGTATAATGTCACCAACTGGTTCTTGAATGGGACATCGATCACTGTACTGAACATGCCGTTTGAGGTCACTGGCGGGAATGAGTCTACCTGGGCGAAGGATTACAGCACTAATTTCTCTAATCATGGGAGTGTGACTGGCGCGACATGGAATTCGACAGGAGGCTATGATGGTGAGGGTGCTTACGCGTTCGATGGTGATGATGATTACATCTCTATACTATCCTTCAACTGGAGCAATAACAGTGCAGTGACAGTGGTCTTCTGGAACTATGTATCGAGTGAACAAGTCATGAATGGCACTGTATTCACTGGGTCCCTGAGCGACCCTAATCGTTTCTCAGCTCATGTCCCCTGGTACACCAATCTCACTTATTGGGATTACGGCAATATCACAACAACCGGAAGGATATATGCAAACTATAGCGACTACCTGGACAAGTGGACCCATGTCGCTTTTGTCTCAGAAGGTGAGAGTGGAAATTTCAAAGCCATATACCTTGATGGACAGTTGGTAGCTTCAGAGGCCTCATCTGACGGCCCTACTAATTTCACAGGGTTCTATATCGGCTCTACCGGCACTACGCACAACGGCAGTATAGACAACTTCATGATATTCAACCGTGTATTGTCTGCTGAACAGATACTCGCGCTCTATAATAATCGCACAGACCTGATCGTGTCGAATGAGACTTCAATCGGTGATGTGTGGATGGCGTGCGTGACACCTAATGACGGCATCGAGGATGGATTGGAGAACTGCAGCAATACATTGACTGTCAGGATAACCAATCCTCATATCGAAAGCGTGGTGCTGAACTCTACATACAATACTAATTATACGACTGAGAACCTGACTGTGCATTACAGCAGCCTGAATGATGTCGGCTTGACAAACAAAAACATCACGAACTGGTATGTGAACGGGACTTCTATCATGGTTCTGAACATGCCGTTCGAGGTCACTGGCGGGGATAATGAGTCATCATGGGCAAAGGATTATACTAACTTCTCCAATCATGGGAATGTGAGTGGCGCGACGTGGAGCAGCTCTGGCGGGTTCGATGGCTGGGGAGCTTATGTGTTCGACGGCGTGGATGATTATATCGATGTGGGGAATGATTCCTCGCTGAATGTCGCCTCTGAGATCACTTTGATGGCGTGGGTGAAGTCTGACTCTGAAGGTTTTGTGATAGCAAAGGATCCTTCTGCTGAGATAGGCGATAATTATACATTTAATACTAATCAATCTTGGGAAGTGCCTTCTGGGGCGGGAAAGGTACGTATAGTTGCAGTAGGTGCTGGAGGCGGAGGTTCTGCTGCAGCTTCTTTAAATGGTAATTCTGGTGGTGGTGGAGCTGGAGGCGCATTGCATTGGATAAATGATACGCCTGTGACAGGCGGTGAAACTTTGACCATCATTGTCGGACTTAATGGCAGCGGTGGTTCTGCAGTAGGTAATGATGATGCAACAACTGGTGGAGAAAGCGCTGTGAAGAGAGATACCACTTACTTGGCAAGGGCTGCCGGTGGCGGAGCAGGTTCTTATAATCTTGGCAGTGTTCCACCTGGAGGTGTCTCATATTATGGTTCATTAGGCGGTGGCGGCGGTGATGGTGGAGTTGGTGGACAAGGTTCATCAGGCAATACTGGCGGCGGTGGTGGCGGTGCAGGTGGTTATTCAGGTGCTGGAGGTGATGGTTCTGATGGAACAGCATATGATGAAGGAGCTGGAACTGGAGGAGCAGGAGCAGGAGGCACTGGTGCTAATTCATTTACAACTAAAGTTACATGGGGTGGTGGGGGTGTTGGAATACCTACTGAAGGCACTTCTGGTTTGGCTAATTGTGATGCTCAAAATTGTCAAGGCGACCCTGGATCAGGTGGATCAGCCCGACAGTATGGCGGAGGAGGCGCTGGTGCTGAGGATGACTCTTCTGCGGGCGGTGCTGATAGTGGTCCTGGGGTAGTTTATATTGAAGTAACAGAATTAGGAGGAAAAAATGTTCCATACGCTCTGAGCACGATAGGCGGCGGGCAGTTCCTCATAATAAACGGCAGCACGAATTACAGTGCAGATAGTGATGGAGATGTCAATGATGGTGAGTGGCATCACCTGGCTGTGACCTATAATGGCAGCACAATGAGCCTGTATATAGATGGGGTGCTGAACGCGACCAACACGAGCTATTCTGGAGACCTGCCTACAAATAATGATAGCGTGTGGATCGGCAGGCATTATGATCCGATTGAGACTACAGGATATTTCAATGGGACCATAGACGAGGTCAAGATTTGGAACCGAAGCCTTACAGCAGAGCAGATAATGCTGATCTGGCAGAATGAGACAGATATCATCCTTTCCGGCGAGACATCTGATAATGATGTATGGCATGCATGCATCACCCCTAATGATGGGATAGAGGATGGTACTGAGAACTGCAGCGATACATTGCTTGTTAGGGGCTCCTGCGATGATATTGACGGGGATGGGTTCGGATGGACCACGTCACAGGACATATCGACCTGTACACATCCTAATGTATATGACTGTAATGATGATGATGCAAGCATACTGCCGCCTTATGATGACATGAATGTGACCAGCAGCATCGTGCTGTGCAATGGGACTTATTATGTGAATGATTCAGGGACAACTGGTGTGGTCATGCTGGCTGATGATTCTGCTTCTGTGACATGCAATGCGACTGTAATCATCGGCAATGATTCTGGTGTTGGAGTTTCTGTGACTGCTGATGCGAATATCTCTGGGTGTGACCTGAGGAATTATTCTTCAGGTGTGCTGCTGGATGGTGCTGCTTCAGGCATCATCTTCAACTCTACGATCGATGACAGCAGCGCCTGCGGTCTCAGCGTGAATAATACAGACAACTATACAATGTATAACAGTACGTTCAGCAATAATCAATATGGGGCGTGTCTTGATAATGAGAGCACCGGTAACCTGTTCTATTATAATAACTTCAGCAGCAGCACGTCTTATCATACATTCGCTGATGTCTCGGGCAACTATTTCAACACTACGAATGGCAGCAATTGCGGTTCCCTGTGTGCGCGGGGTAACTTCTGGGATGATGTTGCAGGTCTGCTCATATTCGACACCAACAGCGACGGGTTCGGTGATACAGGGACTGATTATCCTTATAGCAGCACTGTTAGCAGCAAGGTCAATGTGAATGTGACTGATTACGGCCCGATAACAAGCGTCACCAATGACGCTCCTGTCGCGTCTGGCGTGGTGCTGAACGCCACTTATGTAACCAATTACAGCGACGAGAACCTTACAGTGTATTGGAGCGTGTCTGATGCAGACGGGCACAACGTCACGAACATCACGAACTGGTACCTGAACGGGACATCGATAATGTTGCTGAACATGCCATTCGAGCCCAGCGGAGGAAACAATGAGAGCAGCTGGACACGGGATTACAGCGGAAACCTCTCCATCCATGGACGCGTGAACGGGTCTGTATGGAACAAGACAGGAGGGTATGATGGATGGGGTGCGTATCAGTTCGATGGCGTGGATGACAGGATACACTGTCATGACTCAGCATGCGATGCATACCTTGATTTTGATTCAAGCATGTCTTTCTCATACGGTGCATGGGTGAAAACCAACAACTCAGAGGCTAGTGCAAAGTTCCTGTTAGGGAAGACAGCGCTTGCAGGAGCTGAAGAGCCTGGATGGGCGCTTACGACTTCAATATCTGGAAAGTTCCTGTGCAGGGCATCTGATGGTTATGATTCTGTATCTGCAGGGTATGTTTACCCTGCCAATGACACCTGGTATCATGTCATGTGTGTCTATGACGGGCCTGCCAGGACCATGAGGCTCTATGTGAACGGCACTCTGCTGAGGACTGTTACAAACACCGATCTGGACAATATAAGTACCTCCACCAGCTTCATCATCGGAGGGGAGGTTGGTGGCAACAGAGATTTCAGCGGAGTGCTTGATGAGATCAGGATATACAACAGGAGCCTGTCTGCAGAGCAGGTGCTTGCGCTGTACAACAACAGGACAGACCTTATCGTGTCGCAGGACACCTCTGTCGGGGACGTGTGGCAGGCGTGCATCATCCCTAATGACGGAACCCTGAACGGGGTTGAGAACTGCAGCAACACAGTGACTTTGCTGAGCAAGAACCCTGTTGCGAGCAATGTGGTGCTGAACTCTACTGACGGAACGAACTTCAGCAATGAGAACCTTACTGTGTATTATGACAGTTCCAATGATGTGGGAAGCTCTAATTATAATGTCACCAACTGGTACATGAACGGCACGTCGATCGCTGTGCTGAACATGCCGTTCGAGGCGAATGACGGCAGTGAGCTGGTCTCGACAAAGGATTATACAAACTTCTCGAATGACGGGACTGTGTATGGCGCTACGTGGAGCAGCACTGGCGGGTTCGATGGTTGGGGCGCTTATGTGTTCGATGGTTCTAATGATTATATCGATGTGGGGAATGATTCCTCGCTGAATGTCATCTCTGAGATCACTTTGATGGCCTGGGTGAAGTCTGATTCTGAAGGGTATGTTGTCGCAAAGGATCCTCCCTCGCCAGGTCAGATGTTCAACTTCACTGCATGTTCTGCCAGTGGCATCAATGGACCTTCACAAGGAGACTGCGACACAGAGTATTCGGGCACGATACTTGATGGGAATGTGACTGTCAACAGTGGCGTCCAGAACTGGACTGTGCCTGTCTCAGGAATATACACAATACACATGGCAGGTGCAGAAGGCGGTATAGGTGGAACATCCGGAGAATACGATGGTGGCGCAGGCGCTGATATGCGCGGAGAATTCTATCTTGAAGCAGGAACAGAGATCATGATCGTGGTCGGACAGGTTGGTACTGACGGGCCTTCGTCTGAAGGTGGTGGAGGTGGTGGAGGCTCATTCGTCTATAATGGTTCGATAGGTGGAACAGGGCTGTACATCGCAGCAGGTGCTGGTGGTGGTGGCGGAGAGGAATTGTCGTCCAATGGAGCTCCAGGCGTGAAGGAAGAGCGTGGAACAAACTATGCAGGAACACCCACAGGCACTGCAGGTGAAGGTGGCGACGGAAGCACTTACGGCGGCGGCGGTGCCGGCTGGAACAGTGATGGTGGAGACAGCGCTTTAGAAAATGGCGGAGACCGATGGACTGGTGGTTCCGGCTCAGGAGTTGCGGGTGATGGTGGTTTCGGTGGAGGTGCTGAAGGACATGCATCACAAAGCGGAGGATCAGCAGGTGGTTACTCTGGCGGGTCGGGATATACTGTGAAACAAGGCGGAGGAGGAGGAGGATCCTATAATACCGGTGATAATCAGATCAATGTGAGCGGATCAAACACAGGAGATGGCTGGGTCAATATAACGCTCAACTCAACAATCGCTGGCAAGTCAAGCGAAGTCCCGTTCGCGCTCAGCACTGTCGGAGGCGGACAGTTCCTCATAATCAACAATTCTCAGGAGTATTTAGTCAATTCAAGCGGAAGCATCAATGATGGTGAGTGGCATCACCTGGCTGCGACCTATAATGGCAGCACGATGAGCCTGTACATCGATGGTGTGCTGAACGCGACGAACACCAGCTATTCAGGTGCATTACCTTCGAATGATGGTTCTGTGTGGATCGGCAGGCACTATGACCCAGATGAAACAACAGGGTATTTCAACGGGATGATCGATGACGTGAGGATATATAACAGGAGCCTGATATCACAGCAGGTGCTTGCCCTGTATAATAACAGGACAGACCTGATACACTCCAGCGAGACATCTGAAGATGATGTGTGGCAGGCGTGTGTCACTCCGAATGATGGGCTGGAGGATGGTACTGAGAACTGCAGCATTACATTGAGGGTCAGGAGCACCTGCGATGATATTGATGGGGACGGGTTCGGATGGACCACTTCCCAGGACATATCTACCTGTCCGCAGCCTAATATATATGATTGTAATGATGATAATGCGAGCATACTGCCACCTTATGATGACATGAATGTTACTAGCAGTATCGTATTATGTAATGGGACTTATTATATCAATGACTCTGGAACAGTGGGTGTTGTCATGCTGACTAATGATTCTGCTTCTGTTATATGCAATGCGACAGTGCTGATCGGTAATGACTCCGGTGTCGGGATGTCTGTGACTGCTGATGCGAATATCTCTGGATGTGAACTGATGAATTATTCTTCTGGCGTGCTGTTGGATGGTGCTGCTTCAGGCATCATCTTCAACTCCACGATTGATGACAGCAGCGCCTGCGGGCTTAGCGTGAATAATACAGACAGTTATGCTGTGTATAACAGCACGTTCAGCAGCAATCAGTATGGTGTGTGCCTTGATAATGAGAGTACAGGCAACCTGTTCTATTACAACAACTTCAGCAGTAGCACTTCCTATCATGCGTTCGCTGATGTTTCAGGGAACTATTTCAACACCACCAATGGGACCAACTGCGGGTCGCTGTGTGCACGGGGTAACTTCTGGGATGATGTGCCCGGGCTGCTCATCTTCGACACCAACAGCGACGGGTTCGGCGATACAGGGACTGACTATCCTTATAGCAGCTCCACGAGCAGCAAGGTCAATGTGAATGTGACTGATCATGGCCCGATAACCAATATCACTAATGACGCACCTATTGCGTATGGCATGGTGCTCAACTCTACGTATGCTACCAATTTCAGCGACGAGAACCTCACACTCTACTGGAGCGTGTCTGATGTAGATGGGAACAATGTGACGAATATCACAAACTGGTATGTGAACGGCACGTCGATCATGGTGTTGAACATGCCGTTCGAGCCCGGCCAAGGCAATAATGAGAGCAGCTGGACACAGGATTACAGCGCAAACTTCTCTAACCATGGCACTGTGAACGGGTCTACATGGAACAAATCAGGAGGTTATGACGGGTCGGGTGCTTATGAGTTTGATGGTGTGGATGATTATATCGACCTTGGGAATGATTCCAGCCTCAATATTACAGATGCGATGACCCTCATGGCCTGGGTGAAGTCTGAGTCTGAGGGTCATATCATGTACATACACCTGCAAGGCGCTGTTTTGGATGGACTGATAGTATCTGATGGCTTTGAATCAGGAACCATCAATGCGACGTTGTGGGATACCCTTAACGCTGCTAACAGGCTGCAGGCCACGACATCCTACACGCCGAACACAGGGTCTTATCATCTTGCAATGGATAACCCAAGCGGCCAGGCGACGCAGGAACTGACCTCAAGGACAGACCTTACAGGATACGAGGACATAAACTTCTCATTCTGGCATAAGGAGAGCGGGGATGAAGACCATCTGTGTCCTGACTCGTGGTCAGGCAGTGATGATGGGGATTGCGTGGCGTTCAGCTGTGATAACAGCACATGGTATAATATCTATAACCTGACTGGCGCAGGCATCAGCGCAACATATACGCAGTATGATTTCAACATGAGCGCGTATGCGGATACTTACTGTGGCGGGGAGGTCAACTCCTCATTCAAGGTCAGGATACAGCACGAGGATACTGCAGCCCTTACGACAGACGGGTTCCTTGTCGATGATATCAATATATCTGGCGTGTATTCACAATCTACAAGCCTTATCCTGCGGACAGAAGACGGCGGCGAGGCTGTGTTCAGGAACATCACTGATGAGTACAATGCCACGACGAGCAGTGACATCAATGATGGTTCCTGGCATCATATCTCCGTAACATACAACGGGGCTCTCATGAGCCTATATATAGATGGACAGCCGGATGCTTCAACAGCGCTTGATATAGGTGTCTTGTCTTCTGTATCATTGAAGGCATCCCTGGGAGATAACTGGGATTCTGGGAACAGCTCAGGATATTTCAACGGCACCATGGATGAGGTCAGGATATACAACCGAAGCCTGACAGCGCAGCAGATTCTTGCAATTTATAATAACAGGACAGACCTCATGGTCAGCCAGGAGACGTCTACGGATGATCAGTGGTTCGCATGTGTCACTCCTAATGACGGCGCACTCAATGGTGCAGAGAACTGCAGCAGTACATTGACTATCAGGGATACAAAGCCATATGTTGAGAACCTCGTGCTGAATTCTACTTATGATACCAATTATACCAATGAGAGCCTGACTGTTCACTATGATGCTACAAGTCCTGTTGGTTATGATGTGAAGAACATCACCAACTGGTATGTCGATGGCGTGTCGATCATGGTGTTGAACATGCCGTTCGAGGCTACTGGCGGGGATAATGAGTCGAGCTGGGCAAAGGATTATACTAACTTCAGCCATCATTCTTCCTTTGTGAATGCCACCTGGCTCAGCACAGGCGGTCATGATGGTTTAGGGGCGTATGATTTCAGCACTGCAGGATATATAGAGGTAGAGAACACATCTGCGCTTGACATAGTCTCTGATAAGCTGTCCATATCTGCATGGGTCAAGTTCGACGGGGACTTCTCGAGCAGCAACACAGAAGAGCAGACCTTTGTCAGGTATAACGGTAAGATAGTTTCGAGATGGGATACAGACGGGAAGTTATGGTTTGGATTGAACACTGACGGTTGGTCTGCGGTCACCACCAACCAGGATCTCTGGAACGCAGGCCAATGGTATCACATCGTCACGGTATACGATGGAACAGACTCTCTCATATACGTGAACGGATCGCTTGACAACTCAGGCTCTAAATCAGGCAATCTTGCTGCTGCAGCAAGTAACCTCATGATATCCTGGTATAACTTCACTGCAGTTAACGCAGGAGTCTTCAACGGCACCATTGATGACGTTGTTGTGTGGAACAGGAGCCTGAGCGCAGACCAGGTTGCGCTGCTGTACCAGAACCAGACAGATGTCCTCCACTTCAATGAGACAGCGCCTGATGATGTATGGCAGGCATGCGTGACGCCTAATGATGGTCATGAGGATGGTTATGAAGTCTGCAGCAATACATTGGCCATACAAACCAGCACTCTAAGTGTTGAGAATGTCTTGCTGAACAGCACGTCCGGTACCAACTTCACCACTGAGAACCTTACTGTGTATTATGACAGCCTGAATGATGCAGGACTTACGAACAAGAACATCACTAATTGGTACCTGAACGGGACTTCAATTGCTGTGCTTAACATGCCATTTGAGGCTACAGGTGGAGATAATGAGTCTACCTGGGCTAAAGACTATAGTAATAACAGCAATCATGCAGCAGTAGTCGGAGGAACCGGCCTGATGACATCGTTCAACATGACAGCAGGCTCTTCTTATCAATATGAAGACATGGACAGCGTCACAGATTACGAGCTTGTTGCCGGAAGCTGTCTGGAATACGAGGTATACTGGACATCTGCATTTGACATGATCGCATTCGACTACACCATGAACGACTCCGATTCACTGCGCGACTCTGGTGCAACAGACCAGAATGGTAAGAGTACGCATCCTGCCGCTAATCTGTCTGCTTATGCATTGTACCAGTGGTATTATAGAAACATAAGCATACCTGGAGGCCATGTCGGAAATGTGATTGAATACTATGATCTTGTTTCAGAGTCCAATGAAACTGCTATAGTGACCGGGTTCTTCAGGAACATTGTGATAACAGACTGTGCAGGAACTGTCAGGAAAACAATATATGATGGTGGCGCATATACGCATACTCAACACCTATCAAGTGGTGGTGAGGTCGAGTACTTTGGCAGTGATTATGAGAGTTCATCCTATAATCCATCAGGTGGATTTGATGGCAGGGGGGCTTATGAGTTTGATGGTGTGAAGGATGGCATCTATGTCGCTGATTCAGACAGCATCAGTGTCGGAGCCAGTGATTATACTATCGTCGCCTGGATCAATCCGAATAATATAACTGGCGTACCTATCATCTCAAAACTTACAAACAGTTCAGATAAGGAGTTTTCATTCAATATTGCGAATGGATCATTAAGCCTTGAAGTGGAAAAGGATGGCAATAATAATAAGACGCATTCAATATCTAATCCTGTCACCCTGTATGTCTGGCAGCATGTGGCGGTGGTATTCACGGCATCAACTCGCGAAGTCACGTTCTATCATAATGGTACTGAATACCCTTCCACCAATGTCATAGCTGAATTGCCAGATATCTTCAATGCTGAGCTGTGCATAGGCAGGTGGTGCGGGACATACTCCACTGATTTCTTCAACGGAAGCATAGATGATGTGATGATTTTCAATAGGACACTCACTCCAGAGCAGATCCTGCTGCTCTATCAGAACAGAACAGACATGATATCCTTCAATGAGACCTCAATCGGTGATGTGTGGATGGCGTGCGTTACGCCTAATGACGGTGAAGAGGATGGGGCTGAGAACTGCAGCAATGCATTGACTGTCGTGGACACTGCTCCTTATGTCTCTAATCTCGTGCTGAACTCTACCCTTGATACCAATCATACCAATGAGACCCTGACCGTCTATTATGACAGCACGAGCCCGCTTGGTTATAATGTCACTAATATCACCAACTGGTATGTTGATGGGGTGTCGATCATGGTGCTGAACCTGCCGTTCGAGGCGCACGATGTGAATGCCAGCGACGAGAATGTGTGGGCAAAGGACTACAGCGGATTCGGACATAATGTGACGCTCGGAGATGGCACTGTGTGGAACTCTACAGGCGGTCATGATGGTTGGGGAGCATATGAGTTCGATGGAGTGGATGATACTATATACTGCGACAGTGCTGAATGTGACGCTAATCTTGCGATTGGTGCTGACACTTCATTCTCATTCGGTGCTTGGCTCAAGCCAAATAACTCTGCAGTTGCTGCGGACTTCATATTCGGCAAGAAGTCCACTTATGGAATAGCCACTCCGGGCTGGATGTTGAGTCAGACAGCTCTCGGAAGGGTGATATGCCGGGTATCTGACAGTGAGAACCATACTTCACCGGTATTTACGACAACACTCCTTAATGATACCTGGTACCATGTGATGTGTGTCTATGAAGGCTCTACCAAGACCATGAGCGTGTATGTAGATGGGAACTTCATCGCTAGTGCGTCCAACTCCAGCCTGGGAGACGTGACCAGCAGTGCACCGTTCAGGATAGGCAAGCAGAATAATGGCAATTATCCATTCGGCGGAACAATCGATGATGTGAGGGTGTACAACAGAAGCCTGAGCGCAGACCAGGTGCTGCTGCTTTACCAGAACCAGACAGATGTCCTCCACTTCAATGAGACTGCGCCGGATGAGGTCTGGCAGGCTTGCGTGACTCCTAATGACAGGTATCAGGATGGCGATGAGCTGTGCAGCAATAACCTTACCATACAGGGTAGCAATCCGCACGTCGAGAATGTCGTGCTGAACGCTACATATACTACTAATTATACTACTGAGAACCTCACTGTCTATTACGATAGCCTGAATGATGGCGGGCTCACGAACAAGAACATCACTAACTGGTATGTGAACGGGACATCGATAATGGTGTTGAACATGCCATTTGAAGCATGGTACGGCAATTCAACGCATGATGAGAACAACTGGACAAGGGATTATTCAGTGTTTGGTAATAATGGGACGGTGTATAACGCAACATGGAACTCAACTGGTGGATATGATGGTAAGGGTGCTTACGCGTTTGACGGTCTGGACAATCAGATCACTATAGGAAGTCGTCCTGCGCTGAATATCGACGGTAGTATAACCTTGTCTGCTTGGGCGAAGCTTGACAGTATGCCTACAGACAATACTTTTGATATGGTGTCGCATGGGTCTGATATCATCTCGGATCAAGAGGCTTATAATTACCTTTATGAGATGCGAATAAACACTGACGGGAATCTTAGCATGTTCTGGGAATCAGGAGATGGAGATGATTACTTTGTTCATTCCGACACGACATTGACCCCGGGGATCTTCTATCATCTGGTCATTACAAGAGACACCGGAGCAACATCTAATGTTACTTTCTACATAGACGGTGTCCAGGTAGACCAGGATACGGGCATAACCAATCCTTCGGGAGGTTCATCGTCAGTCGTTGTAATCGGCACTAACGCGCTATTGGACCATTCTTTCTTCAACGGCACTATAGACGAGGTGCGCATCTATAACCGAAGCCTGACCGCGGACCAGATACAGCTACTCTATCAGAACCAGACAGACATCATACACTTCAACGAGACCTCTGTCGGGGATGTGTGGCAGGCGTGCGTCACTCCGAATGACGGCATTGAAGATGGAAATGAGAACTGTAGCAATACATTGACTGTGCTTGAGGTTCCACCTAACTTCCCTCCTGAAGTGGATTCCATCGAGCTGAACAGCACTTATGGGACTAATTATAGCAATGAGAACCTTACAGTGTATTGGAGCGTGTCTGATCCAGATGGGGATAATGTTACCAATGTGACTAATTGGTATGTGAACGGGACGTCGATTGCTGTGCTGAACATGCCGTTCGAGGCTACCGGCGGGAATGAAAGCTCGTGGGTGAAGGATTATACAAACCTGTCTAACCATGGCACTGTCAGCGAAGCTGTATGGAACAGCACAGGTGGTCGTGATGGATATGGTGCTTATGACTTCGACGGTGTTGATGACTATGTCGAGATAGCGAACGATCCGTCGCTGAGAGGTATGTCTGAATTGACTATATCTGCCTGGGTGTATGCCCAGAGCAAGACCGATAACGCCAGAATTGTCGACAAGAATGATAATGATGTCTCCAACAACAACCAGACATACAGGCTGAGGCTTGACACCAGCGCGGACCATAAAGTCGAGCTCAAGATATGGAATGCTTCAGAGACTGCAGTGACTGCCTCAAGCAATGGTGCACTATCTAATAATACCTGGGTGCATGTCGTAGCAACATATGATGGCTCAACTGTCAAGATATACGTCAATGGGACGCTGCAGTCTGATACAGAGTCATTGACAGGGAAGGTGCGGGACAGTGCTGACGCTGTGAACACGGTTACCATAGGTGGTGCTGTTGGTACATCCGACAAGGGTTTCAACGGTCTCATAGATGATGTGATGATACTCAACCGAAGCCTGTCAGCAGAGCAGATACTAGCATTGTATGAGAACAAGACTGATATTATCGTGTCCCAGGAGACCACTGCAGGTGATGTGTGGCAGGCATGTGTGACTCCTAATGATGGGATAGTGGATGGTGATGAGAGCTGCAGCAATACATTGACTGTCCTGAGCACAGAGCCACGGATAGAGAACATTGTCCTGAACTCCACATATGGCACTAATTATTCGAATGAGAACCTGACTGTGTACTGGAATGTTTCGGATGCGGATAATGATAATGTTACTAATGTGACCAACTGGTATGTGGATGGGACTTCTATCCTTGTGCTGAACATGCCGTTTGAGGGCACAGGGGGCAATGAAAGCTCATGGGTCAAGGATTATAGCAGTAACTTCTCTAATCATGGGGTTGTGAGCGGGGCTGCATGGAGCTCTTCAGGTGGTTTCGATGGTCGGGGCGCTTATGTGTTTGACGGGAATGATCATATCACTGTGTCGGATGACTCTAGCCTTGACATCACAGCGCAGATAACACTTGAAGCATGGGTGAAGGACCCGTCGAACTGGTGGAATTCCCTGTGGAGCAAGAGGAAGCAGATAAACATAACCAATACAGGTGCGACATCGCTTGTCGACTTCCCGGCATATCTCAATATCTCCAAGGCAACAGAGATGCAGGGTGGTTATGATGACCTCAGGTTCCTGAACGGAAGCTGCAGCGCAACCGGCGGCGTGGAGCTGGACTATGAGCTGGTGAACTACACCTCTACAAAAGCGGATGTGTGGGTGAGGGTGCCGACATTGTCCACAGGTGTCGCACAGATATGCCTGTATTACGGTAATCCATCAGCGAGTTCAGGAGAGAATGCTTCAGGCGTGTGGAATTCTTCCTACAAGCTGGTCATGCACCTGGATGAGGATCCAGTCGGTGCTGTTGCAATATCAGACAGCACAACTTACGCGAATAACGGGACAACAGAGGGGTCCATGGCTTCAGAAGACCTTGTCACAGGGATGGTGGGCAATGGACTTGACTTTGACGGGGATGATGACCGCATATACTCTCCTGATGACGACAGCCTCGACCTGACAACTGCAATGACGCTCGAGGCCTGGGCCAATACTAACAATATACCAGACAGTTGGTCACGCATCTTTGACAAGAGCTCTGATTCAGATACAGATGATGGTTATAGCATGGTCCAGCGCAAGTCCGACACTGCTCTGGCCATAGGGGTGAATGTTGCAGGTGATTATGGAGATACATTCGTGACAGGAGTATGGTATTACTTTGTCGGGACATGGCAGTCAGGGGATTCCAAAGTATACTACAACGGGACACTGAATGCCACAGGCTCAATGACCGGACCGATAACAGTGAACATATATAATATGTCAATAGGTGGAAGCGAGTTCGCCGACAGGTGGTTCAACGGTACAATGGATGAGCTCCGCGTCTCTAACGTGACGCGGTCGGCAGACTGGATAAACCAATCATTCCTCATGATAGCAGACCCTGCAAGCTATGTGAGCTTCGGGGCTGCGGAAAGCGCATCCAAGGGAATAATCGACAAGGGAGCAGATGCGTACGCACTGCAGATGAGCGAGAACGGCACTGTGCTCTACGGTTATATCAGCAGCAATGAGATCACTGCTTCTGTTGTTAATCCGACTTCATGGCATCATTTCGTGATGACGTTCGACGGGACAGATCAGAAGCTGTATATCGACGGGTCATTGGAGAATACAACCAGTCCTGGCGGGTCTATAGATACCAATAATAATGCTCTTACTATAGGGTCATCGCTCAATGGAACCATCGACTCTGTGCGGGTGTGGAACAGGTCATTGTCAGCGGACCAGGTGGTGCTGCTCTGGCAGAACCAGACAGACAAGATACACTTCAATGAGACTGCAGGCGGTGATGTGTGGCAGGCTTGTGTCACGCCTAATGACGGGGTTGAGGATGGAGCTGAGAACTGTTCTGATACACTTACGGTCTTAGATATACCAAACACCAAACCAATAGTTAGTGACGTGGTGCTTAACAGCACCTACGTTACTAATTATACTACTGAGAATCTTACTGTGTATTATACCTCGTCTGATGGTGACGGGGAGAATGTGACCAATGTCACCAACTGGTATGTGAATGGGACATCGATAATGGTGCTGAACATGCCGTTCGAGGCTACTGGCGGGAATGAGTCGTCGTGGGTGAAGGATTATACTAATAACAGTAACCACGGCAGTGTAATCAGTGCAGCATGGAATTCTACTGGAGGGTATGATGGGTGGGGCGCTTATGGGTTCGACGGTACTGATGACTATATACTCGTCTCAGAATCAGAATCCATGAAAAATAATGGAGCAGGATGGTCATTCGAGTCATGGGTCAAGCCAGACTCTCTGAGCGGAAACACTTCCATCTACAGGCAGAGTACAGGTTCTTCAATACACCGTGTGCAGTCTGGCACTGTGCTGTTGCCTTCAGGCCAGTACTCTGTCAGCGACACAATCACAGGTGTTGACATGAACAAGTCAATCCTGGTCTTCGGAGCGGAGTTAGATAACACAAACCCTAACTGCGGCCAGATATTAGGACGGATCACTGCGGCAGATACACTTGAGTTCAGCAGGAACGATGACTGCGCAGTCGACATTCCAATACACTATTACGTCGCAGAGTTCTCATCCGGTGTCCGCGTGCAGCGCGGTTTAATCCTTTATGACTCATTCACCCGTAACATATCCATTGATGAAGTCGATTTGAACAAGAGCTTTGTCATACTATCCTGGAAACAGGAGGGCACTGGCTACAACCAGGACGAGTTAGTAAAGGCAAACCTGAGCAGCAGCACAAATCTCGAACTGAATGCGATCGGCACAGCGAGCTTCAGATATCTTGAATACCAGGTCGTCGAGTATGATGGGGCGACAGTGACGAGCGGCGAGACAGCCCTCGGGTCAAGCGACTTCCAGTCAGACATAGTCTTCTCTGAGATAAACCCTGCAAAGACCTGGGTGCTTTTCACATATAATTCAGAGGCGGGCACTGTCGCAAATATATCCCAGAAGATGCTTGACGGATACTTCTATAACAATACCTTGCTGAGGTTCAACAGGAACGATATCGGCCAGGATATACAGATAAGCTATCATGTCATAGAGTTCAATGACGGCACCACAGTCCAGAATGGCACTTATACATTCCCATCTGATGCTCTTGAATACAATACTACACTGAATGCAGTCGATACAAGCAGGACAATAGTCACAGCAGGCGCGATAGCTCACAGGGGTGGAAGTACCCAGTACGACAGCAATGACAATCCAGGCGTGTCAACATACACTCTCAACCTGTCCAGCTCCACAAACCTCAGCATCCGCAGGGGAGTCACAGGATCCTCCAGCTCAACTGTGCCGTGGTATGCTGTTGAGTTCGCAGTCGGTGACAACATGACTGTCGGAAGCAATGCAGGAAGCATAGAGTCGACACTGGTATACACAAATGGAACTGTGACGCGGTCAGGAGGCAGCTTTACAGCCGATGAATGGCAGCACATCGTGGTGACATATGATGGCACTACAAGGACGCATTACAAGAACGGGGCAGCTGTAGGAAGCTGGGCAGATGGATCCAATCTCAGTGTGCTCAACTCATCGATGTATATAGGCAGTGCAGGTACCAGCGGATATTGGAACGGCACCATAGATGAAGTGAGGGTGTGGAACAGGTCATTGTCAGCGGACCAGGTGGTGCTGCTCTGGCAGAACCAGACAGACAAGATACACTTCAATGAGACTGCAGGCGGTGATGTGTGGCAGGCTTGTGTCACGCCTAATGATGGGGTTGAGGATGGAGCTGAGAATTGTTCTGATACACTTACGGTCTTAGATATACCAAACACCAAACCAATAGTTAGTGACGTGGT
>JBHPEY010000033.1:0-17910 GCA_042576705.1 Nanobdellota archaeon
CCACGCGTATTCTGCACAACCATCTACATCCATATAACCATGTAAGTATATTTATATATAAATCTTGTCATTTAATATAAATATGTAAGTATAGAAATGACCGAAAAGAATTTATATACCCCCAATAATTCCTTGTCCTAGTGGTATTATGAGCGGCAAGAAGAAAAAGAAGAAAGAGAAGAAACCAAAGCAGAAGAACACTGCTGCAATTGACGAACGCTTCAAGAAAGCCTTGTCTATCCAGCCGCCGGATGAGAATCCGTACAAGATGGATAACGAGAACAAGATAGACCGCTTCAGGAACACCTGGTGGACAGACCGGAGACCCCTCAAGACCGTAAACAGGCAGAAGCGAAGGGACTCAAGACCAAAGAAACCTCAGAAGAAATTCTTTTGAGGTCTATTAATCATTCTTTTTTTACTAAACTTGCCTTCTTAACAACCCACCGCGCGACATTCTCACTTTCCTCAACAACCTCAACCTCATCAACTACAACCCTCTTAGAAAACATAGGCCCATCCAACACAAGACTCTCGAACTCACCACCCTCTCCAGCGACATTAAGACCAATCTTAGATTTCAGCGCAACCAACTTATCAACATCAGACCCAGAAAGCCGCCGACCCAACCAACTCTTATCCAGACCCTCTGCAGCCACGCTCCCCAACACCACCTCAAAACCCTCAGCAATCAACTGCCGCATCTCCTTCTCTTGGTCCATGTGCCAAAGAGGTGAAAAGACCTTCAGCCCAAGAGAATCACATATCTTCTCTATCCTCTCCCGCTGATACTGAGAATAGAGCGCACCAGTGACAACCCCCTCAATACCATACTCCAATTTAGCACGCAATATCGCCCGCTTAAGGTCATCAAGCTCCTTCTCCTTCTCCCCAGCAGTCTCCTCGACGACAATAGGCACATTGATGGCCTTTGCCTGCAGAGAAGCAAGATCAATATTAGGAGTGTGGAACATATAAGAATCAGGATTGGAACTCTTCATTGTAATAAGACACCGCACAGGATAATTCTGCTTCATCATGGTCCACAAAGCATAAGCAGAATCCTTCCCCGAACTAAACATCACACCCAAAGAAGGATTACGGGAATAAAAAGTATCCAGGTAAGCAGACTTAGAGGAAAATCCCCTCTTCTTGGCCAACTTCTCGATAGCCTTGTCAAACCGCGAACCATACTGCGCAGCTTTCTTCCGACGCCAGGCATACATGTCAGGAACACCCAACCCAGAAGCCACCTCACGCAGTATTATCTTGTTCTGCTCCCTATCAAGCTTGAACTTAGAAGGTATCCGAAGCGCATACTCCGCAAGCTTCTTGTCCAAAAAAGGCAGCCGAAGCTCGATATTATGGTTCATAGTGACCACATCATCACGATAAAGATCCCGCTCATACATCTTCCGCAGCCCAGACAGGCATTCATCATTCACATTAGCAGCACCCTTGTGCCGTTCATACCCTGCAAACAATTCCTCAGAACCAAGCCCAGAAAACACGACCTTGACCCCATCCTTCTGCGCAAGATCGCAAGCGACATAGAAAGTCAAAGCAACACCGACCTTCACAACACTATTATCCTCAATCAACGGAACGACCTTCTTAAGATACTCCTCAACCTCATCAAGCGTGATCGTCTTGAACTTCAGCTTCATCCCCAACTCTTCAGCAGCCTTCTTTGCATACACAAGATCCTCTGCCTCAATATCAGACTCCAGCGCAGCAGAATAAAGCACACAGTCCTGCTTCTCACACAGCTTTGCGATGAAAGTAGAATCGACACCGCCTGAGAACAATATCCCATACCGCTGTATAGGCTGTCTCTTCTTGACCGCAGCCTGGACAAGCGCACCAACAGTCTCGATAATCTTCTCCTTATCATCAGAAACCTCCGGCGAAACCTCAAAGAACTTCCGATGAGTAAAAGATATCTTATCAGCAGCAATATCATAAGTCAATATCTCACGCGGATTCAATTCCTTTGCATCAGCAAAGCCCATCACATCCAAAGCCTTCCGCTCAGAAGCGAAAGCGAACCGACCATCAGCATGCGAGTACCACAAAGGCTTTACACCAAAGATATCCCTACAAAGCACAACCTTGCCATCCCGCCAATAAGCAAAAGCATAGACCCCATCAAGTCTATCAAGCACACTCTCAACATCATCAACACCAACACCATCCAACTCCCAGAGAAGCGCCTCAGAGTCATTCCGCTTTCCCACGTCAGGCTTCTCATAGAACTGCTTCCAGTTGTATATCTCGCAGTTAGCTACAAGCAAGCCTTTACCTTGCAGAGGTTGCGGCACATACCCGACTATCGAATGCAGGCAGTGACCGAGCACGCAATCCGCCCCGACACCATTCAACTTGCCCTTCAGAATGCTGACAGTCTTCCCAAAGACCACCTCACTGTTCAAAGCGACCCCACACCCATCATTTCCCCTGTCTTTAATCACCTCAAGACCTGAGACTACCTTATTCACAGCTTCTGCATCATTGAACACTCCGATTACGCCGCACATGGCAAAAAAAGAATTCAACTTCATTTAAAAGGGTTTCTCAACACACCGCTCAAAACACTTATATAGAAAACCCTCTTATATCACCAAAAAAACATTGAGGTGATCCACAAATGTGTTGCGGTAAATGCAAGAAACTCTGTGCACTTCTTCTGTTGGTCTTCGGTATACTATTCCTGCTGAGAGACCTGAATGTCTGGAACTTCTGGAACATCCAGTGGTGGACCGTAGTCTTCGTGATGCTGGGACTAGGAGGTTTCTGTACAGGCTGCTGCCCTGAGTGCAAGAGGGAAGCAAAGAAGAAATAAGCAGACAAAAATATTTTTTTCTATTTCTTATTATCTCGCACCATTCACAAGCCCATACCTCACATAGGCTTCCTCAAGCATCGCAAGATGCATATCCACTGGAAAGTCATCTGAAAGCAGGAACCTATCCGCCCTCTGCCTCACGCCCATCATCGAACTGCCTTCCCTATCCAGCACATAGGCCTTGAACGCCTTTGCGAATCTATTCCCGTTGCCATCTCTGAGCACGCCAGTGACCTTTGAAGGGATAAGCTGCTCAGAAGGTGTCGCATTCACAAGATTAAGATAACCTGCATGAGACATTTCAAGCTCGCGGTAGGTCTTGTCAAGATAATCATTATACACCCCAAGCGCAACCTTGGTCTCGGTGTCATGCCTTGGCTTGAACAGGTTAGATAACCAGTTCAGCAACCCCTCCCTCTGCCTGTAGTTCAGCGCCTTGTAGAGTGTGTCAAAGAAATGCTCCCCATCAGCAACAAAGATAGACTCACCATTGTAGTTCTTGTATGTCCCGATATTGACCCCGCTCTCCTCGATGACTATGGCACTCATGATCTGAAGGTTTCCCGCGCCTTTCTGTATCGACGCCAGCCTCTCCTGCAGTTGGATAGTCTCCACCTCAGAAAGCCTCCTAGTCTCTTTCTTTCCAGGTATGAAAGACAGGTCAGTATCAATGAAGGAAGACTTGCGTATCTTGACCTCGACGCAGTCCATCCCGACCTGTGACAGGATCTTGCTGCGCACAATGCAGAACCCACACTGCGCTGTATCACTTTCCAGAGGGTCAAGACCATCGTACAGCTGGCAGTCATGAAGCCCTGTCCCCTTGAACCCCCCTGTACACCTCTCTTCATCAACAACCGAGACCTTACACAGGTATTCAGGCGGCTCCTTGACAAACAGGGTCTTTGTCTTACCCCACATGTCTGCAGCAGAGACAGAAGTTGCCATAAGTATAAGTGCAATGACAAGAAACATCACCTGCTTTTTCACACGTTTCATGCTGAACCCGCTATTCATCTAGGTTTATAAATATTTTGAGAAAAAAAAAGAAATTCGTAAAAAAGATTAAGCAAGATGCGCCAGCTCGATGTCTGTCTTCAGCTCAAGTATCGCATAATAGACGCGTTTCTTGTCTACAGGCTCCACTTCAAGCATCTCATACACATTCCCGATGCGTGAATAGATGCTCCTGGCCTCGTTCAGCCGGCCAATGTTGACGAGCTCACGTGCCTCATCTATCATTGAGAACAGCTCTCCTGCGTCCTCAATCCTTCGGACTTCTGGCGTCTCGTACTTGACCATCTCCTGCTCGACATAATCCTTGAACTCCCCAGCCTCCACATTGGCCTGCTGCAGAAGGAGATCCTTCTCCCGGTCTTCGATCTCCTCGCGTCTCTTGTCAAGCAGCTTTTCTGACCTCTGGGTATCAAGGGAAATAGCAGTGTCCTTCATCGCAGCTATATCCAGCGCTTCGAGTTCGCTCTGCTTGATCGAGACCTGGTTGTCCAGTTTCTTGAGCTTGGTCTCAAGCTGTGCTATGCTCGCGCGCAGCTCCTTGACAGCAGATATCTTGGCGTCCTTCTTGTCCACACGCGCGATGCTGCTCTCAAGCTTTCTCTGCACACCATCAAGCTCCTTGGAGCGCTTTGCATATTCCTTCTCAAGGACTGATGCCTTGCTCTGGAAGTCCTTCTCAAGCAGCTTCTCCTTGGCGAGGAGCGCTTCCTCGTACGCGTCCAACTCACCGCGTATATTCTTGAGCTCTGCCTCACGCTCAGGCACTGTCGCCTGCAGCTCTTCCATGACAGCTATCTTCTCTATGATCTCGTTCTCCTTCTGTTCGATGAGCAGCTTGTCATCCTCTATCCGCTTGGCAGCGGCGGTTATCTCTTCTTCTTTTGTGGTGAGCATCTCCTTGTCAAGTTCAAGGTCGCGGATGGTCTCGAGCAGTTCAGTCTCCCGGGCCTTGAGCAGTGATTCACCTTCATCAATCTCTTGCTGCTGCACATCACGCAGCTTTGTGAGATCAGCAAGATCCTGCTCGCGCTTCTTTATCTCCTCACAGAGGATGCGCCTGTTGGCATCAGCAAGCCGCATCTCGTGATGGACCTTCTCGCGTTCCTGGCCGATATCATCTTCCTTCTTGTCGAGGATCTTCTGCTTGTTCGTGAGGAGGCTGTCTATCTTCTTGAGGTCATCCTCCTTCTTTGCGAGTATCTCCTTTGTCTTCCGTATGTCTGCCACTGCAGCTTCCTTGAGGCGTATCTCTTTCTCTCTCTGTTCGAATGTCGCCATGTCTGCCTCGCGTGCTGACGCCAGCTGTGACAGTTCCTGCAGGCGGCTCTCTGACTCAGATATCTCGTGCTCAAGGGTAGACTTGATGTCAGTCAGGCCAGCCACCTTTGCGTCCATATCAGCCAGCACACCCTGCTGCTGTTTCTGTTCTGAATCGTATTGCGTCTTGAGGTCGCCGAAGCTTGCCTCGCGCGCGGAAAGCTCGCTCATGCGTTGCTCGACCTCGAGCTTCTTTGCCTCGAGCGCCTGCTCCTGCTCGTGCAGCTTGAGCTTGTTGGAATCCATCTTGCTGTGCAGATTATCAATCTCCTTCTGCAGCTGGGTGAACTCTTTCTTCTTTGAGTCCATGTTGAACTCCTTGTCCTTTGCCGCGAGGAGCTGATTGAGCTCTTTGAGCCTTGAGCTGCTCTCGTCTATCTTTATCTCCATGTCCTTCTTCTTGAATGCGAGCGTGTCTATGTCCTTGAGGAGAGTTATCTTCTCCTTGTTGAGGACATCGGTCTTCTTGTCGATATCCTTGAACCCGCTCTTGAGCGTGCTCTCTTTCTTGCGCAGTTCTGCTTCCTTGTTATTGAGCAGCTTGTTCTTTGCCGCGAGCGCAGACTCGAGGTTACCTAAGGAGATCTTCTTGTTGTCAAGCTGAGCATTCAGCTTGTCAAGCATGGCATGCTTCTTGTCGAGGCCGCCGATATCCTTGTTCCTGGTCTTTATGAGCGCGAGCACATCAGAGAGTTGGTCATTCCCTTCTTTTAGCTGGGTGTCAATCTTGTACTTCTTGTTCTCAAGGCCCATGATCTCTTTCATCAGCGATTTCTTGTCTGAATCCAAAGAAGACATGTTCTTGTTAAGATCCTTGAGCTGTGACTTGATAGAAGATTGTCTTGCGAGCATGTCGCCGCGCAGGACCTTCAGCTTCTCCTTCTCCTGCAGCAGCAGGCCTTCCTCGTGCGTGAGCTTGTCATGCTTCTTGTGCAATACATTCTCAAGCTTCTCGAGCAGCTTCTCTCGTTTGACGAGCGCCTTGGAAGATGATCCTTCAGCCTTCAGAGCAGCAGGAGGGACGGGCATAGCGACCCCTTTCTTCTGCAATTTCTCCAGGTCCTTGCGTTTCTGGCGCAGCTCTGCTTCCTCCTTGTCGATGCTCTTTCTTTTCCCGTCGAGCAATGAAGCAAGCTCATTGAGCAGTTTCTCTTTCTTGGCAAGCGTAGCTTCTCTCTCACCGAGATACTTGTCAAGCTTCTCAGGCTTTCCCTTCTTGGACACAGCCTTGAACTCAGGCGGAGCAGGCGTTGCCGGCTCTTTCTTCGCCGTCCCGGTAACGGGCTCGAACTTATCCTCTTTCTTCTTGAACATCCCTGAAAAGAACCCTTTCTTCTCTGCAGTCTCTTCTTCTGCAGCTACAGGCTTCTTGACCTTCGGCTTAGGAGGAGCAGGTTCAGGCTGCTTAAAAGAAGGTGCTTCAGGCATGGCCGGCTCTTTCTTCTTAGGCAAAGCAGGCTTAGAAGCGACCAGCGCGACAGGTTCCTCTGCACTCTCTTTCTTACCGAAGAGCCCAGAAAAGAATCCTTTCTTCTCAGATTCTGTAGAAATATCAGGTTCAGGTTCTCTTGTGGAAACTCCTTTCCCTTTCTTGGATGGCCCTTTCTTCAGAAGGTTGTCCATCTCATCTGCTAGTTCATCAAAGCTCATGTAATCCCCCCCCTTTTGTATCATGAGTATTGAGCAGCAAAAAAACAGGAATATCAATCCGATTTGTCGTCTAGATTGTACCTGCTTACTACCCCCAAATCAACACGTTTGAATTAATGTACCTTTATAAATCTTTATTACTACTCCAAAATGTATTTCTTTTTAAATACCCTTTAAAAACAGGCATTTGAGGTGCTGAAAAGGAAACCATCGCTGCTACCACGAACCAGGTCGCTGCCGACTATTTGACTAAATTTATTGGCCGTAGGCCCCCTCCCCAATATCGATTCTGTTACTAAAGCGCCATCAGCCCAATAAAACAGCAGTTAAGCTGCAATAACGGTAACTTTTATAAACAACCTCCCACCGCCCAAACAACGTTGGAGGGACCATATATGAAAGAAACAACATGCTCATCATGCAAGAAAAAAGTCGCCAACATGGTTGGCACAGTAAAGTTCGTATGTCCGAACTGCGGCAAGACAGATATCATACGCTGCGGCCACTGCAGGGAGATAGTAGCCAAGTACAAGTGCCACGAATGCGGCTTTGAAGGACCTAACTGAAAAGGTGATAATCATGGGAACAGCAGTAGTAACACTCGACATAATGCCCGAGTCCACAGAAATAGACCTGGAAAAGGTCCAGGAAGAGGTCACGAAACTTGTCAAGGAGTTCGCAGGCGACCGTGACACAAAGGCAGAGATCGAACCGGTAGCATTCGGCCTGAAGAAGCTCAAGTACATCTTTGTGATGGATGAGGAATTAGGCTCGCCAGACGTAGTGGCAGACAAGATAGTAGAGCTCGAAGGCGTCCAGGCAGCAGAAGTGAGTGACGTGCGAAGAGCCATCGGATAAATAATTTGATTCTTTTTTTCAAGACATTCAACCAGTAGAATTTCTTACCTTATCATCTATTGTCTGATAGAACTCAGCAACCGCTTTCCCTCCGAAAGATCCTCTGACAACTGCCGACTTATCGACAACAGCGAATGAATAAGGGTTCAGCAAGACCATTGGCTCACCTGAAAACACTTCCATCTCCCTGCACGTGACACGCAGATAATAATCCTCATGACTGGTGCGGTAAGTAGTGACGTTCTCCCACCAGCGCCCACCCATGAAATCATCAAATTTAGGCGATGCTTGCGACATCTCCCATCTTTCAGGACCCAGTCTTTCAAGTGCGCGAAACAATCTCTTGAGTCTTCGTTTCCCTCGCCATGAGAAATAATCTTCAGTGAGGAAACGCTCTACATCGTGCGTTGGTTTTGACATCTCGTAACACCCAACAAAGAACAATAGAATCAGTTATTAAAAACCTCTTGAAGGATATTTTATCGTACAACAAGACAACCCGAGAACTATGTGCCATTTGGTAAAACAGAAAAAAAATAATGGCAAAGACTGCACCCCACCCCCGTTAAGCGCAGCCTTTGCCGTGGTCTCCTATTGGAGCATGATTTCTTTCATAAATATCATATCGAGTCTCTTATGACCTTCCGCAATTTCTTCCGTGTAGCAGCGTCAACCTTCAGCCGTATAGTCCTGCTCTTCTTCCGCAACGAACGCAGCCAAGTGACCTCTGACTGGATAAGCCCCAGCTCAGACAGGTTAATAAGGAATGTCCTGATGCTCCTGACTGTCAACGGCTGCACATTGTGCTTTCCGCATACCTCATTATACATCTTATACACCGCACCACCGTCAAGCTCTGCCTTGTTCGACTTGATCATCGCAAGGAACAACAGCTTCTGATGCTTTGTCAACGTAGACACCACAGCAAAGATGGTATCCTTCTCCAGCGCCTTGTCCGATTCGTCGACGAGATCAAGGCTTATCTTATGACTGCTTTTAGATATGGCAGTCTTGGCACAGGAATCAAGAAGCTCAAGCGCCTTCCGCGCATCACCGCCGCGCGACGCCTCTATCTCCCCGATCTTTTTCAGCACAGCATCAGACACGACGCCCTTGTTGAACGCGTTCTTCGACCGATCCTTGATTATATCATATAGTTCCTCTGCATTGTAAGGTGCAAAGATGACCTTCACCCGCCCAAGAGTAGACTGTGTCTTGGGCTTGATGTACTCAGCAACACGCACGTCATTGGATATCAATATTGTAGACACATTAGCCTTCAGCTTCTCATTGATGCGGCTCAACCTATAGAGTATATCATCACCAGATTCCTTGAGCGCATAATCAACCTCATCCAACACCGCGATGATATTACCCTTCATGTCGTTAGCAGTCTTTGTGAATTCAGACACTGCCTTGGAACGCGTCCACCCGACCCGCGGATAGTTCGTGTCAGGGTTCAACTGGCTGAGGATATCGATCAGGATGGTAGTCTCTGTCCGGTTTTCGGAACAGTTGACATATGCTTCCTCCAGCTTTACCTTACGCTTCTTTGCCTCACTACCAAGCTCTGCCATAAGCTCTGTTATCACAGCAGTCTTTCCAGTCCCTGGGTTCCCATACACGAATACGCACGAAACCGCACTGTTCATGAGAATGGGAGCGAGCTCCATTATCAGTTCATTCTTCTGTTCTGTCCTATGGAGAAGTCCTGTAGGTGGCACTAGAGTGTAAAGCGTGTCCCTATTCTTGTAGATAGGGTTCTGAAGTACCGAAGCAAATGTCACTGCTCTTTTAGCCATAAGTTATTCCACCCCTTTCCATTCAACCGATCAAGATTGAATGTGCCAAAGCGCTTGCCGCTTTAGGCATCCCCAGCAAAGCTGAGAAAATCAATTTCAACACCCCAACAGAAATACCCCCTATATATAAATGTTCCCTTTTTTCCGTTACTTCCGATACGTTACAGACACACCCCATTTCCGCACACAAAGCCTGTAACCTTGATTAAAGGGGGCGCTTCAGGCTCTGCCTGACGGCTTGCCGAAGTTGGCTGAGGCAGAGCCGAAGACAACCTTGCAACCGAATGGTTGCAATGTCTCTGATTCGGGAAGAGGCCTCACGGAGTGAGGCGGGGATGGGGCAATCGCCACAAGAACCTTTAAATACGCCACAGCACAAAAAATCCACATGTTCCAGCAGATAACCGAAGCCACAGTCACAATCCAGGCTCCAAAGGAAGAGAAGATAAGCGCCAAGCTCCCTGTATTCTATAATCCAGTGATGAAGTTCAACCGCGACACAGCAGTCCTTCTACTCAAGGCCATTGACAACAAAGAAATGCAGATCTGCGACCCATTGGCAGGCTCAGGCATAAGATCCATACGTTTCCTTACAGAGCTGCCAAAAGACAAGATAAGATCGATCACCATAAATGATTACAAAGAAAAAGCGACAGACATCATAAAACAAAACCTCGAAGCGAACAAAGACAGGATAATCAACAAACAAGCAGAAGTAAACATAACAAACAACGAAGCCACAACCCTGATCCTGAACTCAACAGGATTCGACTACATAGACATTGACCCGTTCGGCACACCGAACCCTTTCCTTGACGCAGCATCAAGACGCATGGCGAGAAATGGAATCCTTGCAGTGACTGCCACAGACACAAGCGCACTGGCAGGCACATTCCCAAAAGCCTGCAAAAGAAAATACTGGGCAACACCTGACAGAGGCCCGCTCATGCACGAGTCAGGCCTGCGCATACTCATAAGAAAATGCCAGCTCATAGCCGCGCAGTACGACAAGGCACTCACCCCGATATTCTCATACTCAAAAGATCATTACATGCGCATCTACTTCCGCTGCGAAAAAGGAAAGACAAAGGTCGACGACATGCTGAAGCTCCACGGAGAATTCAACAACACAGGCCCGATGTGGCTCGGACAGCTCTGGGACAAAAAGATAGCAGAAAAGATATACAAATCCGCCGCAGACCTGGAATACAACACCGATGCAAGATTCCTACAGACAATCCGCGACGAATCAAGAATAGGAACAACAGGTTTCCATGACATCCACAACCTCTGCAAGAGGAATAAGCTGCCCTGCCCTAATTTCGACGATGTCATGGAAGAAATGAAGACCAAAGGCCATAAGGTATCCAGGACCCACTTCACAGACTTCGGGATAAGAAGCGACATCAAAGAAGATGATCTTCTGAAGATAATCAAAGACGTTCTCAAGAAGAATTAACAATTCAATTCAGACTTCCGGCACCGCAGCCTCCAACAACTGCTCCTTCACCACCCTCTCACCGCTCTCAGTGATATCAAAGAACACACCATTCTTCTTCTCATGCCGCACGAACAGATTAAGCTCCTCAAGCTTCTTGGCATTCTTGGCCACAACACCACTCACCTTAGCAGGATCCTTGTAAGGATACACCTCATGCGTAAGCGCCTGGAGCTCAACAACCCCTCCAGTCTCTGACTTCACCTTAGAACAGAGCACAAGCAATCTCTGCTCAGATTGTGTAAGATCATACTCTACAGTAAATGCCTTCTGCTCCTCCTTCCTACCCTCAAACACAGCAATCAGCTTATCAAAATGATCAACAAACTCCTTACCCTTAGCAGTTATGCTCAACACAGTCTTTCCGCCGCCATTTGTCTCCTGCGCAATCATCTCTACAAGCTCAAGGTTCTCAAGCGTTGACCTGCCAGAAAAGCCCAGCTTCCCTTTCAGCTCAGAATACTTCATAGAATACTTCCCACCCACAACCTCATTGTCATACAATATCTTCAGGATATTGATGCTTGCTCTATCTCTCAGGAGGGTGTACAGTTTCATACCTCAACCCCATAGATATGTGTATAAAAAAGTTGCGCTGAAACCCCCAAAACCTTTAAAAACACCCTTCTTTTCCCCTGCTGCATGGCCAAGAAAGATATATGCGTCAGCATAAGGAGTCCTGTATGTTCTGTTGTGGGTCATGTTGACCACGGAAAATCAAGCATATTAGACTACATCAGGGGCAGCAGGATCATCTCAAAGGAAGCAGGAGGCATAACACAGGCCATCGGGGCGTCCATAATCCCGCTGGATGTAATCCAGAAGAAAGCAGGCGACCTTCTCAAGGCACTGGGCATGGAATTCACCATTCCTGGACTTCTGTTCATAGACACGCCAGGCCACGCTGCATTCACAAGCCTGAGAAAGCGTGGAGGCAACCTGGCAGATATCGCTATCCTTGTAGTTGATATCAATGAAGGATTCAAACCGCAGACAATTGAATGCGTTGAGATACTCAAGACATACAAGACACCATTCGTTGTAGCGGCAAACAAGCTTGACATAGTGCCCAACTGGAAAGAGACCAAAGGGCCCATCCTCAAGGGCATACAGTCACAGGCTCCAAAAGTCACGACCGATGTAGAGACAAAACTATACGAATTGGTAGGCAAGCTGCATGAGTTCGGCTTCCCTTCAGAAAGATTCGACCGCGTCTCAGACTTCACAAAAGAGATAGGGATAGTCCCGCTCTCAGCAAAGACTGGGGAGGGCATCCCTGAGCTTCTCATGGTGGTCACAGGTCTTGCACAACGCTACCTGGAAAAATGCCTGGAGTGCGACACATCAGGCCCTGCAAAAGGCACGATACTGGAAGTCAAGGAAGAGAAAGGCCTTGGCACGACCCTGGATGTGATAGTCTACGACGGAACAATCCGCGTGAATGACATTATAGTGATAGGTGGAATGAACGAGCCCATAGTCACAAAGGTCCGCGCACTGCTCCAGCCCATGCCGCTGGCAGAGATGCGCGACAAGAAAGCCAAGTTCCGCGGCGTGAAGGAAGCAGTGGCAGCGACGGGCGTCAAGATTGCAGCGCCTGACCTTAACAATGTCATCGCAGGCATGCCTGTACGCGGAGCCACCACTGAGACTCTAGACCAGACAAAGGAAGAGGTCCAGGCAGAGATCAGCGAAGTCCTGATAGAGACAGAGAAGGAAGGGATCATAATCAAGGCTGACACCATCGGCTCGCTCGAGGCGATAATCAACCTCATGAAGGATAAACACATCAGCATAAGGAAAGCGACTGTGGGTGAGATCTCAAAAAAAGACATCATCGACGCAGAATCCAATCTTGAGAAGACACCGCTAAACGCAGTTATCCTTTCATTCAACACCCCACTCAGCGAAGAGATAGCAGGTTTTGCAAAAGAGAAGAACATAAAGATAATACACAGCGACATAATCTACCAGATAATTGACAATTTTGAGAAATGGCAGGAAGAAGAGAAGAAACGCATAGAGGCAAAAGAGCTTGAAGGATTGGTAAGGCCCTGCAAGATGAGAATCATGCCTAACTACATATTCCGCCAGTCAAACCCCGCGATATGCGGCTGCGACATCCTGATCGGAGAGCTTAAGGTGGGCACGCCCCTTATGAAAGACGGCCAGAACATCTCGACAGTGAAATCCATACAGCATGAGAAGGATTCGATTTCAAAAACAGAAGCAGGCAAGCAGGTCGCAGTGTCAATGCCCCATGTAACAGTGGGCAGGCAGGTGAATGAGAACGATATCTTATACGCAGGCATCCCCGAGCCAGACTTCCGAAAGCTGAAGACACTGAAGCAGTACCTGAAGAGAGAAGAGATAGAAGTCATGAAAGAAGTGGCGCAGCTGAAACGGAAGCATAACCCTCTATGGGGGGTTTAAACAGCCTTCTTGTCAAAAGACCCATCAAAACATTTTTATACTCAAACACCCTTATTTTCTGGTGCGCTAAGGGGATTTCATTTATAAAACAGCAATTTCCGGGGTGTTTAGACTATGAAAAACAGATATCTTGCATTAGCATTTATTCTTGGCGTTGCCTTGATGTTCCTAACAGGCTGCGCTGCCCAACAGACCGGGCCTGAGGACACTGAAGAACCTGTGAAGAAGGTCGTGTCAAAACCAAAGACAGAACCGAAACAGGTAGAGACAAGACCAGCAGAACCTGAAGAGGAAGAAGAAGAGCCTGAACCTGTCCAGACAAAGACAATGGACAAGAAGATGACAGCGCTCCTCGACAAGCACAAAGGCCGCGTCTCCAGCATGAGCTACATGTACCAGGACCAGACCATCAAGCCTGAGGAATGGAAGACCTGGATCAAGGGCGACAGGATGCATGTCGAGCTCAGGGAGATGGACAACATAAAAGAAGATGTCTATATCGATAACATCTACATCGACCTCTCAAGCAATAAAGCTGAAGGCTATTGCGAGAGGAATGTCTACCGCTGTGCAGACCCGAACTCACCGGTCAGCGTGAAGTACGCCAAATACTACAAGAAGACTCCGCTCCAGTGGATCCAGGACGTGACCTATGCAGAGAAGCTCGCAGAGGAGCAGATGAGCATGAGGACTGTCTGGAAAGTCCGATATGAAGAAGATGGCGGTACTGTGACCATGTGGATCGATGACTACTACGGCCTGCCGATGAAGGTCGTCGTCAAGAAAGGAGGCATCACGAACGAGTACATCTACGAGGACATCTCATTCAACTCTGTAGATGACGAGGACGTGGAGCACAGGCTCATAACACAGACATACAACTAAGTTTTTTATTTTTTTCTTCTTTTGCTTTTTCTCCGATACATTAACTTTAATAACCACCATCATTTACCAGACAGGATGAAAGACAAAGACTCGCCCCCGCCGAAGAGATCCCTGAAGATCCTGAACAGCAGGGAGAAAAAAGAGATTAACCAGAAGATAAAAGAGCAGTGGGGCTGCGAGTTCGACAAGGAACTGGTATTCCTTGTCAACAACAAGAACCGGATGTACATCGCCGACAGGGACATCGGCAATATAGACTTCTCGAACCTGAAGATAGATAATATGGGACTGTACGCCTGCAACCTTGACAAGGGCGCCCGCCTCACCATAGAGGGCAGCCAGATGCTGGGACCGAAAGCAAATAAGAACATCGTGGAGATATCCGACGAAGAAGTCCGGCTCTGGTTCAGGGGGCATGACCTCGACAGGAAAGCAGAAGACTGTGAAGGCTATGTCATAATAAAGAACAAGGACGACTTCATGGGCTGCGGCAAGACAGCAGAGAAAGGTATACTTAACTTTGTCCCGAAGACAAGAAGAATTCTATCAAGCGACTGAAAGCTAGGCACCGAACAGGTGATACCTGAACGCAGTCATCGCAAGGAACAGTTTATGGTCCACAAGTTCTCGTCGGCCTTTGTCCGGACCGCGCGCAGCGCTCCCCTTTTCAGCAATCTTGTGCATCTCCTGAGTCCTTATCTGGAGGTCAATCGGTATCTCAAGTTCAGAGAAGTCATTCAGTTGCTGGGATACAAAAGTCGCGTGCAGGGACTGGTAATTATTGGGCTTGGGTTCCTTGATATAATCCATGGACCTGGTGAGTTCACCTTTCGCCTTGAACCATTCCATCAGCTCATAGCAATCATCGACTGTGCTGGTAATCAGGCGTATGCCAAACTTGTCAAAGATAGAGTTTTCCGCGTCTGACAGCAGCAGGTCAATCTCTTCCTCGCCGATTATCTCCTCGAGCTTTGGTCGGTTCTTCTCAAGTATGGCAAAGTGCTTTGACTTGCCCTTCTTCTTGCCGGACAGCTGGTATGCGAGTTTCTCTGCCTCCCTTCCCGGCTCTTTTGTACGGATGTTGACTGAAAGCACCTTTGGCAGTGGCCTGCCCTCCCTGATAAGACTGTCAAGATACGTCTGGTTGAACGCATACTCCCTGGCGCTTGCGTAGAGTCCTTCATACCTGCGTTCAAAAAGTTTTCTGCTGACGCTACCACATGGCACGCAGAACTTCACCCTCTGCCTTTTTCGTTTTCCAGACGGCTTCACAAGGAGTTCGCGTATCCTATTAGGGTCGATGAAATGCTCTTCCTTGAAATCGATCTGTGCATCATATGACTTGTCCTTCCTTGTAGCCTTGAACATGCCTGTTGCCTTGTATTCGCCACAGCCCTTGCAGTACAGTGCGACCTGTCTTGTATAGCTTATCTGAGACGGGTTCGCATCAGGCATGAACCTGCTGTTGACAACTTCCAGCAGATACTTCAGGTTTGCCCAGCCTGCTTTCCAGACATCTGCATAGCTTTGGGCATAGTCCCCGTTTATTATGCCCCTGATATCAGAATCCGGCAGCACATTGTGCTTGCCGATGTACACAAGGACCTCACGCAGACCATCATCTTTTATGGAATCAAGAAGATAATCGACTTCCCCGGTCTTTATATAAGATGGATTTGCAGCTAGCTCTTTGTAATACCGCTTGACGTCATGTATACGCCCAAGCTCTCCATTTATCCTTCGAGGCAGTCCTGCTATTCTCATTTTGGCTTCTACTTGCTAGTATCACCCTTTTTTTCCCTAAAAACCGTAAGAATTACTCTCCACTACACAAAAAATCAAGAAGGTCCTTTATAAAGCTTTGCACTGGCTATTTAATCAGGCCCTGCTGAGAAGTTCCACACATCATCCCCGACATGGTGCAGGTTTATGACCATCTTGCCCACTTCCATCTCCTGCATCTCGTCCTTGGAGAACAGGCTCTGCCCGATAGCGATCGGTTTGAGATGGTTCTCGTCCACTATCGCAACGATATCCCCTTCACAGACATAAGCATCGACACCGACAATGCCAGGCCTCATCAGGTCAGCACCCTTTGCCATGAACGGCACTGCACCCATATTGATGACAACGTTCTTGAGGAAATTGTTCTTCAATATTGATCGGAGTGTAGGCACAATGAGATCTTCCTTATAGAAGAACATCACCTGGCCATCCTTCAGGATATAAGAATCATCTGCAGACGTGACAAAATCGCTGACATCAAAGAAATCATCAACACTGTATATTTTCTTTATCTCCTCATTGATTGATTTTATATCCCGTTTCCTGAGCGTGACCTGTTTCATTGTTGACTCACCACTTCAAGCAGCTGTTTCAGGTCTGTTATCTCGTGATTGACATAAGCGAAGAGTTCATCGGCATGCAGCTCTGCCCAGGCACCGTACTTCATCCAGACAGTTGTCATCCCCATCTTCTTGCCGAGCTCAAGATCCACCTGCGGCTTGTCCCCGACCATGACGCACTGGTCAGCAGACACGTTGAACTTCTTCAGTATCCGTGAATAGAACTCCTTGTCAGGCTTGTTGACCCCGACATCATCGCTGATCACCACGTAATCGAACATCCTGAGCAGTCCTGTCTTCCGGAGACGCTCCATCTTGATCTTCCTGTCCCCGTCAGAGTCTGTCATCACGGCAATCTTGTAGTTCTGACGCAGCTTTTCCAGCACAGAGCGGGCGCCAGGCAGTGGTTTGACGACCTGGTGCGTGAACTGCCAGTAAAGCCTGACCATCTTCTCGACATCATCCTTTGTGGCTTTGACGCCCACGCGCCTGAACAATTCCCCGAACCAGATATGCCTGTCATAATTCTTAGGAGAGGAATGATACCCCTTCTTGCTGTACTTGGCATCGATCTCCCACATCAGCTTCACTGCAGTAGGCCCATAGACACCATACGTTTCGCACAATACCTGCGACATCTTCTTATGCGAATACTCCAGCGCGCTCTTGAGATCGCAGAGCGTATTGTCAAAATCAAATATGATCAATTTTATCATGGGCTCAATCTCGACGATAATCCTCTGCCGAGGATCCCGAAGACGCCCAACAAGCTTGCGGTTCAGCAACGCAGATGTCTTTGACGCCCGGAAACCAAGTGTCCTGTCTGAACTGAACTCTGAAAACCGCAACACAACCTCACGCGAAGAAGAAAAATCCTTATTGGCGACAAATTCAATCTTTTCAGAAAGATTCCCCGTACGGATAGTCATGATAAGATGACTATGATTCTTCACAAGCGCCTGCAGCTTGCGCGTATCAAAATCCGCATTCACCCCGACAATGCAGTCTCCATCAACACTGAGCTTTGTGTCTTTAGTGAATTCAAGGGTCTTATTATGATTGGCCAGTATGTTCTTGTGACCCATTGCAGTGAATCGGTATTTCATGAGCAACAAAAAAGAAAGTCGGTTTATAAAATATTTGATTTATTTACATAACAACCCGCGCCCTTCCACCATCAGGGGGTCGCCAACTTAAGAAAAACAAGCAGTAGCACCTTTTCACGCCTTTCCACTATCGAGGGATCGCCAACTTAAGCAA
>JBHPEY010000034.1:0-17585 GCA_042576705.1 Nanobdellota archaeon
TCAGCAAAAATAACCAACTGGGACACAGCATACAGCTGGGGCAACCACTCAGCAGCAGGCTACCTGACAACCTACACAGAGACAGACCCAATCTTCACAGCACACCCTACAAGTGACATCACAGCATCCAACATAACCAACTGGGACACAGCCTACGCCTGGGGCGACCACGCAAGCGCAGGCTACTCAACAACTGACAGCACAGGCGGCTGGACAAACACATCAACAAAAACAACCACCGCATTAGAAGTAAACACAACAGCAAAGATCCACACCCCAGAACTCTGCCTGAACTCAACCTGCAGGACAGAATGGCCAGAAGGCTCTAACAATTATTACATAACAAACTCATTCACAGGCAACGCAACCAACAATCAGACGCTGAACGGAAATAACATAAACGTGACAAACAAGTACATAGATAACAGCACCACCAACCAGTATAGCACCAACAACTATTATACCATAGCATCAAACGACACTCTTGACAATGTAACGTCCAGAGGAGCGACAACCTCAAACAACATAACAGTAGGAAGTCTAAAATCAACTGGAATTCTCGACGTGGAAGTAAGCTCAGGCGGCGCAGCCACAATCGGCAGTTCAGACAATTCCGCAACAGGTAACTACGCAATCGCAATGGGTTACAACACAAACGCCAGCGGAGACCACTCAACAGCGATAGGATTTAACACAACTGCCAGCGGGCACTACTCAAAAGCAATGGGAATCTCGACAACCGCCAGCGGACTAGGCTCAGTTTCAACTGGATTTTGGTCAACCGCCAGCGGAGGCATTTCAACTGCAATAGGAGAAGCAACAACTGCCAGCGGAGACTACTCAACAGCAATGGGCAGCTCGGCAAGTGCTCTTGGAGCACGCTCGACCGCAATGGGGTTTTCAACAGTAGCAAACGGACTAGGGTCAACCACGATGGGAGAAGTCACACACGCAGATGGACAATACTCAACAGCAATGGGATCTTACACACAGGCACAATCTGCTTACTCACTGGTAGTTGGCAGATATAACCAGGTCTCAGGAGATAACACAAGTTGGATACCTACAGACCCTATATTCATAATAGGAAACGGAACATCAAACGGGAACAGGCAGAACAGCATCACAGTACTCAAGAACGGAAAAGTAGGCCTGGGAACAACAACACCCACCCAGACCCTGGACGTCAACGGCAGCATAAACACAACAAAGACAGTCTACGCAGACAGCTTCGCAGGCAACGGCTCCCAACTGACAGGCATGTTCTCCGGAAGCTACAATGATCTCTCAAACAGACCGACCATCCCCTCTGCACTCAATGACTTAACAGATGTCAACACAGGCACCCCATCCGATGGAGAGGTCCTGAAATGGAACACAGACCATTGGGAAGCAGATACAGATGGTGGCGTCGGGACATCTTGGTCTCTTTTAGGCAATAGCGTAGCCGGCCAGGGATATTACATAGGCACAAATGACAATGCCAACTTCACAATCAAAGTCAACAACCAGAGAGCTTTTGTCATACTTCCAGCAACCTATCCGACCATTATAGGCGGCAACAACGCGCATTCAGGCACGCTGACTGGCGCTACAATAAGCGGCGGTAGGAATAACCAGATATCTGCATCCTATGCAACTATAGCTGGTGGGCGCAGCAACTCAGCCAGCGGATTGTACAGCAAAATACCAGGTGGGTATGCCAACGTAGCAAGCGGTCAGTACAGCTTTGCAGCAGGAACCTACTCAACCGCTGCACACGCAGGATCCTTTGTCTGGAGCGATAGTGACACTACAGAGGTATCTTCACAGGCAGATGACCAATTCGTCGTCAAGGCAGATGGAGGAGCAGTCTTTACAAGAAAGACAGATTACGAAGGAGATCTTCCAGCAGCAGGCTATATCGCTGTCTTCATGGGATCTAGTGGTATTAATGGTTATGTGGATAATGATGGTAATTGGGTTCCCCCATCTGACAGGCGGATCAAGAAAGATATCACTGATATCGACTATGGGCTTGAAGCAGTCATGGACCTGCGGCCTGTAAGCTATAAGATGAAGAACGGGTCCAACCACACGCTGCTCGGATTGATCGCCCAGGAAGTCGAGGATGTGATACCCGAACTGGTAAGGTATGGTAATGACCACTATGGCCTGGTCTATGACGGATTCACACCAGTCCTGACAAAAGCGATACAGGAACAGCAGGCAGAGATTGAAAGCTTACAGGACCAGGTAGATTCATTGATACTATACATCTGTAATAGCAATCCAGCAGCAGAGGTGTGCAACACATGAAAGAGCACCGCAGAGCAAGGACTGAAATCCTAACAATCTTAGCCCTTGCGACAGCACTCTTACTGCTAAACACATCTGCATCAGCCTTCAACGCCGCCCTATCAGACCAGGGCACCGACGTGACAGACAAAGCCACAGGTGAGCCCATAGAGCTGGGCAACATAACAATCTCCATCTGGGACGCTCTCACAGGCGGCAACCAGATCTACACCCACACCTTCACGAACGCGATAAGAAACGGCACCTGGAGCGTGATGCTGGGCGAACAGACCCCCCTCAATCTATATTATGGCAACAAGTATTACAAAGACTACTCAATCAACGGAGAGGACATAGATTTCAGGAACGCGACAGGCGCGACAGTAGAGCGACAGTTCTTCTACTCACCCATAGGAACGATTGGTGGAGAAGACATAAACGAATCCACCCTAGATTGCATCGCAATCACAGGCAGCGCTAGCCTCTGCGACGGTATAGACAACGACTCCCCCTTCGACCCGACAGACTACGCAAGAAAGAACGAAAGCGAGACCTGGGGCGCAAACAACATAACTGCAAGCTATTTCCTAGGCAACGTACTCTGGGCGAACGTGATAGGAGAACCGACCTTCCTGACAACCTACACAGAGACAGACCCGATCTTCACAGCACACGACGCAAGCGCAGTGACATCAGCAAAAATAACCAACTGGGACACAGCATACAGCTGGGGCAACCACTCAGCAGAAGGATATCTGACAAGCTACACAGAGACAGACCCGATCTTCGGAGCACACGACGCAAGCGCAGTGACATCAGCAAAAATAACCAACTGGGACAACGCATCCAGCTGGGGAGACCACGCAAACCAAGGATACCTGACATCCGCTTCATCATACTACAACGAGACAGAGATAGACAACAAGCTGACAAACGCATCAGAATGGAACACAGCATACGCATACGGCAACCACTCAGCAGCAGGCTACCTCACAAGCGAATCCGACCCGATATTCGACGCTTCCCCTGCAAAATCAATAACAAGCACCAACACAAACAACTGGAGCTGGGCATCCAACTATGTAGTTTCCCACAAGGATATGTGGTCCACAGCATACTCATGGGGAAACCACGCAAGCGCAAGCTACCTCACAAGCTACACAGAAACAGACCCAGTCTACAGCGGAGACCCAGCAAGCGGAATCACAAACACCAACATAAACAACTGGAACACAGCATACGCATACGGCAACCACTCAGCAGCAGGATACCTCACAACCTACACAGAAACAGACCCCATATTCAACGCAAGCCCAGCAAAAGACATAACAAACCCCAACATCACCAACTGGGACACAGCATACACATGGGGCAACCACGCAAGCGCAGGCTACTCAACAACAGACTCCACAGGCGGCTGGACAAATACATCCACAAAGACATCCACAACCCTTGATGTAAACACATCAGGCACAGTATACGCAGACGCATTCTCAAGCAACTCCCCTCTCAAGCTCCAGACAGGAGACACAACAAGGATCTACGTCAATGACACGACAGGCAATGTAGGCATAGGAACGACAACCCCGACAAGCACCCTGACTGTTGACGGCGACATAAACGCGACAGGACACATAAATACCCAAGGCAACCTGACAGGGAAGTTCATCTACGGCTATGCTAATATGAATGACGCAAGTGATTATTCGACCACTGAAAAGATGTTCGGCCAGAACGCTTATGAGAACACGTACCTTAATGGCTTGACCTGGTACAACTCAGGTGACAATAACTGGTTCGTGATTTCCACCTCAGGGGTGTATGAGGTAAGGCTGGACGCGAGCGTAAGCATAGATCAAGCCTCTGATGGCGGATTGGTTGTTCTAACGATATGGGCGGATAGTATAAGGAAGAACCTGATAGGAATCAAGGTTCCTATAAGTTTTTCATATGATGATACGTCTACAAGCGCATCGACAACCTGGGTAGGACAAGTCAATGCAGGACAGAAGATCTATGCAAAAGTCAAAGGTTTTTCTGGCGCAGATTGTAATTCAATATTAAACTGCGGGGATTGTACAGGTAATGGTGCAGATTTTGCTTACTCTGGCAGTTATGATTGTACTCCAGCAGCCATATCTACGGTAATCAATCCTGGTTCAAGCTTTACTGTGAGAAAGATTGGATAAGTGGAATGTAATGAAAACAGAAAACATGACCAGACGGGCATTTACAGCGATGATAGCGTCAGCATTAGCTATCTTGCTCGTACTGAATACAACCCTCGCAGCAGACTCCACCAACTACGACCTAGGCGACTACCACACAGGAACCGCAGCAAATGACGGTGACAGCACAAACTACGATTCCACATTCAACATTGACTACAACCAACCCGCAAACCAAGACACAGAATCCACATCATACACAGCAAAAGCAGGCTGGTATCCTGAAGTCATGGTATACGAATACGCAATCCTCCACTCTGTAGAGTGCAGCATAGACGGCACAAGCTTCATGCCCTGCGCAAACCTCCAATACAACAACACAATCAAAAAGATCCGCGCAAACTGCACAGCCGTCACCACAACAATAAACAGCGTGACGTTCAACCTATACAACACAGAAGACAACAACGCTTACATCAACAACGCAGGCTACACAAGCACAGAAAACAACTTCTACACCTTAAGCCCGGATTACCTAGTACAAGACTCAGGCAACTGGAACCTCACAATCACCTGCTCAGATTCAGAAGTGACAAAGACAAACAGTGACACATTCTCACTGCCCTGGGGACAACTCACCACAACCCAGATCACCCCAACAACAAACACCTCCAAGAAGCAACATGATTTCTTCACATACACCACAAGAGTGACCTGCGTAGGAGGAGAATGCGGCACAGTCGAAGCAACACTAGACCCAAAAGTACCGACAGGAGTAGAGATAATCAACCACGACACCATATGGAAAAAGATATGGAGATTCATAGAGAACCTCGGCGGAAACATGATTACAGGCGCGACAGTCACAGAGACAATCTGCGAAGAGATAAGCACCTGCACAAGCGAACCCGCAGAGCAATGCACAAACACGACAGTAGATATCTGCGAAGAGATCTGCACACCTGATTGCACAAACTACACCAACGCAACACAACAATGCACAGAATCATGCACGACAACAGAAACCCAGAACTGCACCACAACCTACATTGAGACCTGCACGATAGAAGAGGTCTGCGAAGACATAACGATAAACAAGACAACACCCACAACACCAGAGAAGAAGACAATAGACATAGAGTCAGACAAAGGCAACAAGGCCACAATCACCCTCAACGAAGATCTCCTCATCACAAAAAGCACCCTGACAACACCAAAACAACCAAAACAGAAACTCTCAGCACTAGAAGTCTTCGAGTTCAACACAGAGATCCTCGCTGCAGAGATAGAAGACTACACCGGCGCCACAATATACCTCCCAAAACTAACACCAAATGAGATCAAGCTCATAAGCAAATGCGATATCTGGAATTTCAACGACAACGAATGCCTATCAGGCTGGTATGAACACGAAACAGACCCAGAACAGAACACCACACACGTCTGGTTCGACACAGAATCATTCAGCGCCTACGCCGGCGGAAACCTCTCAGCAGGACAGACCTCTTTCCTGACAATCTGGGACCAGACCGACCTTGACATGCCAAACGCAGGCCAATCCAGGAACCTGAACCAGGACATCACATTCTATGCAGACTTCACAGCCACTGCAAACGGCACAGATATAGAAGACGCAGCTTGTGAAATCACATTCAACAGCATAAACTTCAGCAGCATGACCTACGATCCCAGGATGAGCGAAGCATACACCTACACAAGGCAGTTCACAACCAGCGGCTCGTACACATTCACCATACGCTGCAATCATTCAACTTACACAGACCTCCAGGCAACTGACACAATAGCAGTCCCCACAGGCACAAAGACCGGAGCAGTATCAACAACAACAGGCGACACACCGTTCTACACCACAGACAGCAACCCACAGACCTGCGACATAAGAAGATCAGGCCAGTCCTGCACAAGCACATGGTCAGTAAACGCAACCGGACGATTAGAAAGCGCACATACATTCTTCACACTATACAACCTAACATCAAACAGAAACTACGTAAACGACACCCAGACAGAAAACATCCAGATAACAATTGTCTCAGAAGACAACGAAGCACCAATCATACTGTCTACCACAACAGACCCGACGATAATAAGCAACAACACCGCTGTAAACCTATACGCCCCTGCATCAGACAACTTCCAGGTAGAAGACTGCTGGGCAGTCATCACAAAGCCAGACACCACAACCACACTGATAGCAGACACCTGTGAAGCCCAAAAACAATACACTGCAACACAGATAGGCACCCACAACATAACATTCTACGCAAACGACACAGAAGGTAACACTGGCAACAGCTCAGACTATTTCAAGGTGCAAGAGCCGGTAGTCTTCACAATAGACACGAACACAAGCAACGGCAGCGCAAATGTGGTCATAATAATAATCTTCCCAGAGACAAACGAGACAGTGGATCAAGATAACTCGAGCGGAGGGTATTCATCGACTCTGCCTGGCGATATCTTCAACATAAAGTTCGAAGGCCACAATGACACAGTCATAATCACACTGGAAGGTGTCAACATAACCTCAGAGACAGGCAAGACATTCGGCATAGACAAGCTGGCAGATAACGCCACAGACGACCTTGCCACATACGGAATCAATAACGAATTCAACTTCACCAGCGCAACCCTCGTATTAGCATATCCAGAAGCAAATGCTGCAAACGAGACTTTCCTGAGACTGCTGAAATGCAATGACTGGAACTTCACATCCCAGACCTGCGAAGGCACCTGGACAGACATAACAGACCAGGCCACATTAGACACGACAACAAACACATTCACATTCACGACATCAAGTTTCAGCGGCTTTGCCATACAACAAGGCCCATACTGCGGAGACAACTCATGCAACGGTGTAGAGACCTGCTCAGACTGCCAGGCAGACTGCGGCAGCTGCTCCTCAGGCGCAGGCACTGGCGGCACCACAGGCCAGGACCAGATCTGCCTGCCAAGATGGGAATGCACGAACTGGACAGAGTGCAGGTCATACAACCAGAAGCTGAGGACGTGCACCGACAAGAACGATTGCGGACTCCCTGTGAACAAGCCTGATGAGAGCATGTATTGCAACTACATCCCACCAGGTGTGCTCAAGGAACCAGAACCCACCCAAAAAGAAGAGCCAGCTCCAGCACCAGAACCAAGACTGCCTCCACCTCCTGCTGAAGAGCCAGAAGAGACAGAGACCCAGGTAAAACCAACAATGGAACAGCCACAGGCAATAGGCCAACAGGAAGCAGTAGCAGAGGTAAAGAAGTCATTCACAGAGAAGACAATCACCATAATAAAAGACAACTGGAAAGGGATCCTACTCAAACTCGCAGTAGCTGTACTCATACTTGTAATCGTGATCTGGTACAAGCGTTTCAGGAAGAGAAAAAAAGCCAGAGCAGAAAAGCAGGAAGCAGAGAAGATACTGCCTGAACAACCTGCGGTGGAAACGCCAGAAGAAGAAAAGCCCGCAACAGAAGCCCTGATAAAGAAGACCAAAAAAGCTAAACCTAAAACAAAGAGACCTGCAAAGAAAAAAGCCGCAAAAAAGCGCTAATCCGAATCATCCAGCCTACGGCACTGCGCAGGCGACATCCTCTCGAACCTGAACACCTCTTCTTTCTCACAGAAGCCCCTCTCTTCCATCATGGAAAGGAACTCAGAGAACACCAAAGCAGTAGCCCGCACATCCCCCATTGCTCTGTGCGCCTGTTCATTGACTATCTCAAAATGATCACAAACGCACGCCAGCTTCTTGCTCCACAGATTAGGCAATAACCTGTTAGCCAACTTACGCGTGCACAACCTCTCGTTCTCAAGACACACATCAAGATGCTCAGAAGCATTGACAGATATGAACCCATGATCAAACGTAGCATTATGCGCGACAATCACAGAATCACCAAGAAAATCAAGGAAACCAGGCAGGACCTTATCTATAGGCAGCGCATCCGCAACCATCTCATCATCGATTCCAGTAAGCCGTGTGATAAAAGAAGGTATATGTTTCCCAGGATTCACAAGCGATTCGAACTCTCCAACAATCTCACCATCACGATACTTCACCGCAGCAATCTCTGTGATATTATGCCTATATTTAGAAAGACCTGTAGTCTCTATATCTAATACAGTATACTCACGACCATTCATCAAATCACCATTTTTTAAAGATACAGGAACCACAAATCTAATGGTTTTTATAGCTTTCGATATTCACACAAAAACCATCCGGCAACAAACAGGTTTATATATCGAGACTGTCCAACAAGTTTCATGGCAAGAACATCGACGCACACATACCTGGTCCTCATCCTATTTTTATTCACACTGACAACAACTGGCTGCACCCAAGAAGAACAACTACAGAAGCAAATAGATAAGCTGGTTGCAGAAGAGGTCAAATACACAAGCTATTCAAGCAGCGGGTTCTCTGTCAGCCATCCATACTGGCCCAACACTGCAGACCAAGACAGCAAGGTAGAGGTCAGCGTGACAATGGGGTACTGCACAGCGATCATAAACTCGGAGAAGATGTCTGCGGAGCACCTATACCAAGCATTGAAAGAAGGTGTAGAAGACTCAGGCAATGAACTTATCATATCAGACAACAGCTCATTGCGCGTCAAGTACTCTGCAGAGTACAAGAACCTGACAATGCTGTCAGACACAACGATATTCAGCTGTAATGGCTTTGCGCACGCGGTCTCAGTGGTGTGCATAGCGCAGGCAGACAACAGGTCGCAGCACATACACAATAAGGTCTTCGGCTCTGCGAAGTGTGAAGAGACGACACATGAGATAGTAGGCAAGCTGCAGGAGACTTCCCCGCCAGATACTGCAACTAACCAGATCAAGAACGAGAAGATAACATACAAAGACTTTGAAGAAGATGATTTTGTGATAGAGCATCCTGACTGGACAAGTGTAGACGACAACACCTCAGAAAGGGTGCTTGGCGTCAGCATAGGGATCTGCTCAGTCTTTGTCAACAAGCACAATGCGCTTCCGAAGGATCTCGCGTTCTGGATAAAGAAGACTATTACAGAAAAGGCAGACCATACGATGTTGAAGTACAGAAATGATCAGGACACCTATTATATTGACTACAGCTTCCCATACGAACAGCACACATTGACTGCCAAGACAAAGATCCTCTACTGCAATTACATGTCTTACGCGACAGTCATCGCATGCATCGACAATCAGACGACCTCAGACATCGAGGACATGCAGGAAAAAGTTCTGGAGAGCACAGACTGCACCAGGGAATACGAGATTCCGACGCCAAAAGCAGTGGAAGAGAAGAAGCAGGAAGTGAAGCAGGAAGAGCCTGAAGTCATTGAAGAGATAGAGGATGACATCATCAGGACCGATGCAGGCGAGGAATTTGGCATAGATGAAGAGATGGTCGTGTATTTCATAAACAGCAACACATTCTTCAGGAAGATAATGAAAGACTTCCCCAAAGCGAACCTTGTGTTCGAAGACAAGGACAACGACCGGGAGCTGGAACTGAGAGTAAAAGTAGACCGTGACGGGAAGATAACAAGGGTAGAAGACGGCAAGTATGACGACGCAGATGTCACTCTGGTTCTCCCGTTGAGGGATGCCCTGAACATATTCAACAATGCCCAGAACATAAACCCGATCACGCTAATAGGTTTTGCGATAAACGTGAAGACTATACCTTCCGAGATAAAGAATCAGGTGATCCAGAAGGTCCTGCAGGGCAAGTACAATGATTGAATTCAACCCAGACGGCAGCATAAAGCTTCCTGGAAAACTGGCAAAGCATAAGGCAGACCAGGACAGCAAGATGCAGCACGCAAGATGCATGAAGGTACGCAAGGAGATAGTAAGCACCTACGCCCCAAAGTCCTGCGCACTGCACATCACGCTCTCAGACAAGATAACCGACAATCGCTTTGTAGAGAACATCCACCAGGAGTGGACAAGAGCTGCAGAAGTCCCATCCAAGCTCAACAAGATGAGCGAAAAAGAATTCAAGGTCGAGATAGGCACCTGCTTCAGCAGATGCAAGGACTGCACCTCACTGATCCAAAGATACAGGAGCTTCCTATATTCTAATATCATAGAACAGAACGGCAGCTGCGAATACAAGAGCAAGATGGCAAGCAGATTCTGCAAAGAGGATTATTTTGACTGAGAAACAAGGAAGAGTCGCTCCAACCAGGAGATCAGGTTCTTTGCCACTGAGCACCAGGTCTCTGCTAACTGTTTGACTAAATTTCCGGCCGCAGGCCCCCTCCCACATATAATTTCTTTATCAGATGCTGCTGCCCAATCAAATACACATTAAGCAGCTGCGTTTTCTGGATAGGGTTCTCGTTCACGTGAGACTCCAAAATTTAGATCAGCTTTGGTACTTAGCATTCATTCATTGTCAGACCACATCAATAATCTAAAACCAAAGCCGAATTAAGAATTATCGCGCACAGCAAACAACCGATCATTCGCACGCACGACTTCTGAAACAGGCATAGTGACCTCATCCCCCTTCTTAGCGACAGAAACATCTTTATCATCGACACGCATACTTTCAACAACACACTCAACAATCCCGGTCTTGTTCCCAAGAATCACAATCTTATCCCCCACAGAAAGCTCGCCAGCCTCGACCAAGAACAACCCGACCTTCTTCTCACTATAGTAATTGAGACACTTCCCGATATGCTCTTTCACCGTAGTAGCCTTTGACCCATAAACATCCGACCACTCACCCATCTTATTGCCAAGGTAATATCCATTCTCCCAGAATCCGCGGTTGAACACAGCAGCAAGACGCTCCTTGAAACCAGAGACTTTAGCCTCATAAGAACCATCCGCAACAGCACCCAAAGCTTCCTTATACACCGACACAACAGTATGCACATAATCTGCCTTACGTCCACGACCCTCAATCTTGAACACACTCACTCCAGCACCAATCAACCTATCAACAATCCCAACACAACAAAGGTCTCGCGGACTCATCACATACCCGTTCTCCACAGACAACTCATCACCAGTCTCCTCATCTGTGACCAGGTATTTGCGCCGGCAGTTCTGCAGGCACTTCCCGCGATTAGCACTCTCATTGTAAACTGCAAGACTCATGTAACACTTCCCACTTATACTGACACACAAAGCACCATGCACAAAAACCTCTATCTTGACAAGCTCGCCAGAAGGCCCGCGGACATCCTCGGCAGCAACACCAGAACATATCGCAGCTATCTGATCAAGACTGAGCTCCCGCGCAAGCACAATCACATCACAATACTTAGAGAAGAACCGAACCGCAGCAAGATTAGACACGTTCATCTGCGTAGACAGGTGCACAGCCATCCCGATAGAGCGCGCATACTCAATCACAGAGATATCCATGACAATGACTGCCGAAACCCCCGCAGACTTAGCTGCATCACATATCCGATAAGCATTCTCAAGATCCTCATCATACATCACAGTATTCAAAGTCAAATAAGTCTTCACATCAGCCTTAGAACACACTGCAACAATCTCCCCAAGCTCAGAAACATCAAAATTCTTGGCCCCACGTGAACGCATATTAAGCTCAGACACCCCCAAGTACACAGAATCCGCTCCTGCCTTTATCGCAGCACGAAGTGCTTCCCAGCCACCTGCAGGTGCCATTATCTCAACTGCCATGCCAAAAAGGAAAGCCAGAGGGTATTTATTAGTTTCCCCACAAGGACAAAACCAAAAGCCTTATCAATAAGAAACAGCCAATAATTGCACATGAAGAACCCTAAGCGACTGAACATCAAGGAACTGCGCAGGATGAGGATAGAGGACATCCGCCTGGGTACTTTGTATGACCTTCTGAAAGAGATCGAGAAGCGCGAAGGCGACTCTGAAGACGTAAGAAAACCTATCAGCTCTTTCAGACGAAGAGATGACCACCGCGAAAGCAGACCTGAAGCAGATGATGACCGAAGAAGCAGACCAGACAACCGCGAAAGAAGGCCTCCACGAGATGACCGAAGAAGCAGACCAGACAACAGAGAGAGACGACCTTCACGAGATGACCGTAGGGACAGTCCCAGGAAAAGATTCTCCTCAGACGACCGAAGAGACAGTCGCGAAAGAAGACCCTCCTCAGACGACCGAAGAGACAGGCCAAGCAGCCGTGGAAAAAGACCTTCATCAGATGACAGAAAATTCAGTAAAGGGCCCAAGAAACCAGCCTTCAGGAAGAATTCCAACTCAAAGCGTCCCAAAAAGAAATTCTATTAGTTCTCTTACTCCGCAACATTTGCCGGAAATACACAACTATTTCTAAAGACCTTCCGAGAAAAACAAAGCAGTCCGGAATCATAAGACTGTTTCTCAAAAACATCACACCCTGCCAGAAAATAATCCGGAAACTCTCAAGGAAAATTAAAGAAGAATAAAAGACAATTAGTTCTCAGAAAAAACAACCAATAACTCGTCGGAATATTTCCGAAATAAAAGAAAAAACCAGGTCGCAAAACCTGGCATTGCACCGGAATAAAAATCCGGTAAGCTCTACCAAAGCAGAGCGTATCAAGTTTGCAAAGTATATAAACCTTACGATATTGTGCAATGGTCCGGTCGCATAATCTGGTATTGCGTCGGTCTGAAAAACCGTTTGCTTCTACCAAAGCTATGCGGGTTCGAAATGGTTTTACCCCTTTGATCGCGGAGTTCCCGCCCGGGCCGCACAATATTTTCACGATGCTACTAGAAATACTCGCAGCAATAATCCTAGGCATCACAGCAGGAATTATAACAGGCCTGATCCCCGGAGTCCACATAAATCTAATCTCATTAATTCTATTATCGATCTCCCCGATCCTCCTCAACTACACAAACCCGATAGTCCTCTGCTGCTTCATAATTTCAATGTCAGTCACCCACTCCTTTCTCGACGCAATCCCCTCAATCTTCCTCGGAGCCCCAGACGCAGACCAGGCACTCACCGTACTCCCTGGCCACAAGCTTCTGCTGGAAGGCAAAGGATTCGAAGCAGTGAAACTCACAGTCATCGGCTCACTATTATGCCTGATCTTCGCAGCACTGATAGTACCAGTAATGATTCCAATAACAAGAACAATCTACCCCTTGCTGAAGAACTACATCGGCTACCTTCTCATAGCAATAACAGTCTTCATGATACTGAAAGACAAGAAGAAACTGATGAACCTGATAGTATTCCTGGTCTCAGGAGTATTAGGACTCATAGTCCTGAACATGCCGAACCTGCAAGACCCATTATTCCCGATGCTGTCAGGTCTGTTCGGCACAAGCATGCTGGTAGTAAGCCTCACACAGAAAGTGAAGATACCAAAACAGACATTCAAGGAAACAATAACAGTAGAGAAAAAGAACATAGCAAAAGCAATAGGCGCAGGAACGCTCGCAGGGAGCTTAACAGGTTTCTTCCCAGGATTAGGCCCAGCACAAGGCGCAGTACTGGCATCCCAGCTCACAAAAGACATAGGCAACTACGGATTCATGATTCTCGTAGGCGGCATAAACACAGTGAACTTCGTACTTTCCTTAGTCACGCTCTACACAATAGAGAAAGCAAGGAACGGTGCAGTGATTGTAGTATCAAAACTCATAGAAAACTATACGATCATCTTCCTCATAATATTCATCTGCGCAGCATTGATTGCCGGAGCCACAAGCACGCTCCTGGCCTTGAAGATCAGCAAACTCTTCGCAAGAGCAATGGAAAAAGTAAACTACACCATAGTAGCCAGCGGAGTGATCCTCCTAATAACCATATTAGTCTTCTACTTCTCCGGCCCGTTAGGAATATTAGTCCTGATAGTATCAACAGGAATAGGTATAATCCCCGGATTGACAGGAACCGCACGCAACCACCAGATGGGCTGCCTGATCCTCCCAGTAATATTATTCTTCATGCTTTAGAAATACAGCAATATACCAAATCCCCTGTAAAAACCTTTATAAACATTGACCGACTATTAATCTGCATTACCGGCAGATGCAAAGCATCTGACTGACTTGCCGAATCTCTGATTCGGGAAGATATAATATCGGGGGATACAAATGAAAAAGCTAGCGATGATATCTATTCTTGTAATAATGATATTTCTGATAGGCTGCGTCCCAGGATACAGCCAGTACAAAGCCAACAAAGCAAAGAATGAAGCAGAGCAGCACCTGGAGGATGTCCAGGAAGAGATGGAGAAGGTCCAGGCGGCACAGGAGCAGCTGAACACAAGGACAAAGACAACATCGACAAAGACAACAACATCAGATGATGACGATGAAGAAGAGGAAGAAGACCGCGTTATTGCCATGAAGGATGAAGACACCGGCGAAGGCTTTGCGATGAAAAAGCTGGAAGACACTTCAAGGGACAAGGGCACAAGAGAGATCTGTGACATGGAATACCCGCTGGAGTGTGTCAAGTACCAGGCAGTAGACGGCATAGTCTATCTAAGTCTCAAGAACACAGGATACAATTCAAAGATAAACGAGGTAACTCTCTACCTGAACGGAGACGAGTGCGACCCTGTAGAGACGTATATCGAACCAGGCCAGAACAAGGACTTCGAGTGCTATGTCGATGACCCTGACGCAGATTTCGCCTCAGGTGATATGGAGATCGACTACATGATACCTAATCCAGACCAGTACTTCACCAAGGGCGGGGAATTGAACGTCCAGATGGAGTAATTTTTTCTTATTTTTCTACTTCTTTTTCAACCACGCACCTAGTCTAGCCGGTACCACGCACTCAGGTTCTAAGAATGTCTGACTAAAATTATTGGCCAAAGGCCTCCCTCCCCATATCATTTACAATACTAAAGCGCAACCCACTTTCTTATTTTTCTACTTCTACGGCAGATAAAAGGCCTACTACGCTTTTGTTCGCTTAGCTCACAAAAGCTTCGTTTGTCGCCAGGCTCGCCCACTAATTATGTTTCTATAAGCCCTGTCTCCCCGTAGGGGGCAACCCCCGACAACGGGCTCTCTTCTTTAACTAAAGGGGCTCGCGAAGGGCGACGGCGGCCTTTTATCTGCCTGTACAGCTATTTATCGAAAAGGCGACACTCAACACAACCTTTATATACACCCTCTTTCTCCTCCACAATACTCTTATGAGACTATGATGGCCTAAAGGCCTGAGCGAGGGGTATGTATTACTTCTCACATAATATCAAGCACTACAAGTTAGTGCGGGGTGAATAGAATGTCAGACGATAAAGAACTCATTGAAAAAGCATATCAGACAATAGAGTCTGCAAAGACCTCCGGAAAGATACGGAAAGGCATAAACGAAGTGACAAAAGCAGTCGAGAAAGGAACTGCTAAGCTAGTAGCATTTTCTGGTGATATAAATCCTCCTGAGATAGCCATGCACCTGCCGCTGCTCTGCAAGGAAAAGAACATCCCCTGCATCAAGGTCGGCGGAAAGGAAGAGCTCGGCGCTGCAGCTGGACTCACAGTGTCCACTTCAGCAGTCGCTGTCCTCAATGAAGGCGATGCAAAGGACCTGCTCAAGGAGATACAGGACGACGTAGCCAAGGCGGAGTAAGATAGAAAATGGTCGTCGTAAAGAAACGTGGCAAGAAAGAGGAAGAAGGACCTAAAGGGGCTGTCAACTTCAGTGATGCCTGGCCTGCAAGGGTCGAGGAAGTCATAGGAAGGACAGGATCCAGGGGCGAAGCCATCCAGGTCCGATGCAAGATCCTTGCCGGAAGGGACCAGAACAAGATCCTCAGGCGCAATGTCAAGGGCCCTATCAGGGTCGGGGACATTCTCATGCTGAGAGAGACAGAGATTGAAGCTAGAGCCCTGAACAGGGGCAGAAGAAAGTAGGTGACTGAAAATGGTTAAGTGCAGTTTTTGCGGAATAACGATTGAGAAAGGCACGGGCAAGATGCTTGTCAAGAAAGACGGCAAGATCATCTACTTCTGCGCCACTAAGTGCGAGAAGAACATGCTCAAGCTGAAGAGGAAACCGCGGGAGCACCAGTGGACAGGTGAGTCCAGAAGAGTGCGCGGAAAGACAGAATAATACTGCAGGAGAGGTGTATGGACAATGATTGAAAAGACATTCGTTGCAGTCAAGCCCGACGGGGTCCAGCGTGGCATCATCGGCGAGGTCATAAAGAGGTTCGAGAACTCAGGCCTCAAGATCATCGGCATGAAGATGGTCTGGATAGACAAGGAATTCGCCAAGAAGCATTACACTGAAGACATTGCAAAGCGACGTGGCGAGAAGGTCAGGGAACTTCTTCTTGACTACATAACAGAAGGTCCTATTGTCGTCATGGCGCTGGAAGGCGTGCATGCAATCGAGGTTGTCAGGAAGATCGTCGGACCTACAGAGCCAAAGTCTGCAGCCCCGGGAACGATCCGTGGTGATTACACCCACGTGAGCTTCTCCTACGCTGATGACAAGGAGATATCTGTCAAGAACGTGATCCACGCATCTGGCGATGCAAAGGATGCAGAGTACGAAGTGAATCTCTGGTTCACTCCCACTGAACTCCACACATACAAGACAGTGCACGACAAGCACATCTTGTAGATAAAAAGAACATATGATTTACAGGTGATAATTATGGCAAAGATGGTTGAAAGGGTCATGGAAGCGATGAAGTATCCTACCAAGATAAGGAACATCGCTATCTGTGCACATATCGATCACGGAAAGACTACTTTCTCTGATAACCTTCTTGCAGGCGCAGGCATGATGTCTGAAGAGCTTGCAGGCAAGGCATTGCAGCTTGACTTCCACGCAGACGAGCAGGAGCGTGGGATCACTATCGACTCTGCAGCAGTTTCCATGGTGCACGAGTTCAAGGACGGCGAGTTTCTCATCAATCTGATCGACACTCCGGGCCACGTTGATTTCGGCGGAGACGTCACGCGGGCGATGCGTGCTGTCGACGGGGCGATCGTACTCGCCTGCGCATCCGAAGGTGTGATGCCGCAGACAGAGACAGTGCTGAGACAGGCATTAAGGGAGCGCGTCAAGCCGATACTGTTCATCAACAAGGTCGACCGTTTGATCAAAGAGCTCCAGCTCACTCCTGAGATGATGCAGGAGCGGTTCATCAAGATCATAAACCACGTGAACAAGCTGATCAA
>JBHPEY010000035.1:0-17500 GCA_042576705.1 Nanobdellota archaeon
GACATGCTCTTTGCCTTTTCCGAAGGAGCGATTCGTTGAACTGATGGACCGCGGCACTTCTCCACGTGATAACGCATTGAAATATGCGCGAGAGGTCGGTGAGGACTTGACTCCTGAAGACGTTGCAGGTTTCGGAGATCAGTGGTTTGAACGAGGCCGAATGTCAATCTCCCTTGAACAGTATAAGATCGCAGAGAAGATGCACGGCGGCAGGCTGTTTCCGACAAGCAAGTACTGGGAACGAGGGCTGCAGGTTCTTGAGGGTGAAGAATCATACAGATTCTCAAATGCTCTGGACTTCCTCGACGAACATGATTCTGAGGGGGCGTTACAGAAGATTGTTGATCATGGCCTGGCGAACATCACAGAATGTTATCATGATTTTGCTGATTTCTGTCAAAGGCATGTAGAATCGATGGATGAGATCAGTGCTCAAGATGCAGCTTCAGTCGCGTATGCAGATGATGCATTCCAGGATGCTGCAATATTCTACAAGCTGGCGGGTGATGTCGAGTCTGCGAAGAGGATGGGATTATGCGCGCTACAGAGAGAGCCTAAATATTCCCGACCGGTCTATGCGGCTAAGGATTGCTTTGAGACCGCAGGGGATGAAGAAGGGCTTGCGATGGCTAAGTTCCTTGATGATAACTTCCGTTAGAATTATTTTTTTCCTTTCTTTATAGGCTTGCGCCAGAACTTCTTGCAGTCCAGGCAGTAGTATATTATCCTGTGTTCGTGGATTCTGACTCTTAGGTTCTTGGATGGTGTGAGGAATCTGTAGCAGTGTGGGCAGAACAGACGCTTTTGTTCAGAGGTCATGCGAATCTTGAATTTCATGGCTATCTTTCTTGCCAGGGTTACGTAGCGGTTGGCCAGGGATGTGTTGTCTTTTTGGACATTTTTTGCTTGGGTTAGGAGTTTTTCTATGTGCTGCTTCGCTATCTTGATCTTGTCATCTGGTTTTCTTTGGTAGCGCGTTTTTTGTTTTTTGTTGCTTTTTGTCATTGTTGTGTTTCAGTATGGTGAACGATATAGGAGGAAGGCCTGCGGCCTTTAATTTTAGTCAGGCAGTTTTAGAATCTGACATCGTGATTAAAGCGCATCTTGGCAGACGTCTTGGGTCCTTCAAATCTTGTTTATAACTGCACCATAAACTATATAAACGTATTGAAGATGATGTGTTTTGGTTGATTTTATGAGTTGGTTCAAGAAGCTATTTAGCATGGGGGATTCTGAAGAGGATGAGGTTGAGGAGATACAGGAGTTTGAGGTCTCGCTTGCTTCGCTCTCTTCCTGGGTGCAGGAACGGTCTGATTCTGAGTTTGAGAAGATAAAGCCCAAGATCGAGGATCAGTTCTCCAAGATATCTGATGAGAAGGTTGAGCTCAAGGAGAAGCTTAAGGACCTTGGGGCTGCGGATCTTCACAACCCTGACATACCTGAGAGGGAACGTGCCATCATGGAAGGGAATCGTGAGTCTTACATCAAGCAGCACAGGCAGTTCCTGAATAACGTCGATGTTCCTGAAGAGATTGATTGCGGGTGGACTTCCCAGTTCTGCAAGGATTTTGAGCAGATGCTGGTCGTCCTTGCCAAGTCTTCAGCAAAAGGCCATGCTGTGATGAATGCATTCTTTGCAAAGCATGCCGCTGATGTGAACCGAAGCATCAAGACAATGAGTGATGCGGTTTCGCGCATCAAGGAGATACTTGAGGAGGGCAATGTGGGTGTGGAGCATCTTGATGATGTGCAGAAGGCAGTGACCACGTTGAAGGCCAAGAAGAAGCTTCTCACTGAAGTGGGTGAGGAAGAGGCAACTTACACGCAGAAGCTTGCCAACTCCAAGCAGATGATGGAGAAGCTCAAGGGAAAGATGGATGACCTCAGGCAGACAGATAGCTATACAGAGTTCCAGGATCATAATGCCAAGAGGGAGGAGCTCTGGAAACGTGTGCGGTCCATAGAGGATGAGATAGACTCGTTGTTCTCGCCTTTGGGCAAGCCGATGAAGAAATACGAGAGGATGATAGCGCAGGATGCTACGCTGTTCTCAAAGTACGTTTCTAACCCGGTCAGTGCTGTGGTGGATGATGCTGAGTTCAGGATAATAACCATCCTTGACAAGATGCGGAATGCCCTGGCGGTCGGGACGCTTGAGGTGAAGGACTCTGAGAAAGCGATGCAGAGGATATCCGAGGTCTCGCGAGAGAGGCTTTCGCACCTGCGTGACTCTTATACTGATGCCAAGGGCGCGATAAAGAAGATTGATGACAAGCTGCGAAGGTGCAGCGTGCTTGATGAGATCAATGACCTGCAGTACAAGCTTGAGCATACAGAGAACCAGGTGCAGATGCTGCAGGACAAGATCGAGCTGTCTGAGAAGACGCAGGACAAGGTGGACCTTGACGCGCTCAAGGCGCAGGTCGAGAAGAAGATAAATGATGCTTTTGATGTAGAGGTGAAGATAACATGGCCAGAGGATTCGGAGCCAGTCTAGTAGTGTTCGGGATAGGTGCAGTGCTGTTTGTCCTTGGGATAGTTCTTGTGCAGGAGTTGATATTGAAGTTCCTGAAGCTTGCTGTTGGGCTGTTCCTGATATTTATTTCAATACCTATGATGCTCGGCGGTGCAGGATGGTGGCGCTGGAGCAGGCGGGGACGGGTCGTGAGGATGCAACGATGATTGAGGCGTTTATCTCAAAATTTACAGAGCAGAGACTGCTGCATGTGGAGAAGATAGGCAGGAATTACTATCAGGTACTGCCTCCGCTGAAATCTGTGATGGAGAAGGTCAGCAAGAACCTTAATCGTGAGCCTCATTATGCTGGTATTTTTTTGGGTGAGGAGAAGGGGAAGAAATTTACTCCTAGCCTTGCTCTGTTGGACTTGATTGGTCATGCTTCGCATCGATGGGTCAAGGTCGATGACAAGGCTGAATGGCTGTTCTTGTGTGGGCGTGATGTTTTTGGGAAGTCGGTTGTGAAGGCCAATGTGCATTCGGGCGAGGTTCTTGTTGTCTCGCAGAAAGAGGAAGTGCTTGGGTATGGCAAGATAACCGGTTCGCTTGATAAGTCTGAGAAGGTGTATGTCACTAATATATTGGATAAGGGGGATTATCTTCGTCGGGAGATGGGGAAGAGGAAGAAATGATCATTCCTTTTTCCATGAATTTGTTTCTTCACCCCTGATTCTCTTGTCGAGCATCACAAGCTCTTCGTATATGCCGTCAATGAGTCGATAATCCTTTGCCTCTTCTAATGTCACCCACCTGTAATCAGTCAGGTCCCTGCTCAGCGCTACACTGCCTTCGTGGTGGTCTGCGAACAATGAGATTATTATCGTAGGGATGCCGTCCGGTCTCAGGAAGACCATGCTTGTGAGGTAGTTCAGGTTCCTGATCTTCAGACCGACCTCTTCCATGACTTCACGCTTCACTACGTTCTCCAGGATGTTGTACCAGTGGATGGGTGTGTCCTTGTGGCGGTAGATGTAGTCGGACATCTCTAGCTTTCCGCCTGGGACTGTCCATAGGTTGGGGTGGACTTTTTCATGTGGTGCGCGTTTGGCTATCAGGAACTTGTTGTCTTTCATTATTATGCTTGTTGCTACAACGTAGTGTGCTTTAGACCTGTCGTACATTGAATCACCTTCATTCTTTCGCACCACTCCCGCGGCACTCGCATGACCTATAGGTAATATGTTGTTGCTTTGGGTTGAAGTTGTTTTTTTCTTCTGGGTTTTTAGGCTCGCTGGGCGGCGGGAGTGGTGCTAGTAGTGATATTGTGCCTGGGTATCGTCAATCTGCGTGAGCGGCGATGCCATGCGGCACAGTTTTTGGGAAAGATTAATATCTTATAAACACTTCCTCATGGTGTCTTGAGTAAGATATTGTAATATATTGTAATTGGGGGGTATTGTGGACTATAATCTTAATCATCCTAAGCGGAGAAGCATATTCCAGCAGTTTCTTTATAATAAATCGCTGCGGTTCAATGAGATTGAGAAGCTGTCCGGGATGCGGTCCAATGAGCTTGCTTATTTCCTGCAGAAGCTTGTTGATGAGGGTGTTGTGGTCAAGTCAGGGGATGTGTATGTGCTTTCTGAATCTGCTGAGAAATATATCCCGTTCTTTGTTGAGTCTGCTGAGAAGATGAGCCCTTTGCCTGTCGTGCTTGTGGGATGTGTTGATTCTGGGCGTGTGCTGTTGTGGAAGCGGAACAAGCGTCCTTATGAAGGTTGTTGGGGATTGCCTGGAGGTCGGCTGCGGCTTAGCGAGACTGTCCGGCAGGCTGGAGTGCGGCTGTTGAAGGGTAAGACGTTCATGGATGGGGTTGTGGATTCTATCAATGCTGTTGTGAATGAGAAGCATTCTGAGGATGATGAGCTGAAGCATGCTTATGTGATAATATTCGCTCTGGCCCGGCCTTTGGGCGAGATAAAGGGGACAGATAGTGTGCAATGGTTTGACCTATCTGCTTTGCCTGATGATATGATACCTTCTGACAGGTGGCTTGTGGAGAACAAGCTGAATAGTAGGGTAGAGCTTGATGAGGAGACCATAAACGAGAGTTCTGGAAAGCTTGAAATCCGCTTTGAGAGGGGGTAAGGTTTAAATACTACAACCCCATTTAAATGACCAATGGTTGCCAAAAAGAGGAAGAAAGGCGCTAAGCATAAGAGTCCTGTGAAGAAGAAGTCTCTGAAGCGGAAGCCTCGTGTTGCATCAAAGGCGAGAGAACGTGCTGATCTCATGCACGAAGTAGAGATTGAAGGCCGTGACCTCTTTGCGCCAAAGGACAAGACATTCGGGTCATGGCTGCGGAGATACAGCCCTGTTGTGATAACAATCCTTGCAGGGCTTTCTACATACTTCTATCTTATCTTCAATGTATTCTATCCTGTAGAGGGCATGTTTGCTTATGTTGTGCAGGTCATCATGATACTCATGTTCGTACTTCTGCTTGGAGGGGTCATGGTATATCTTGGCATCAAGTCAGAGACGCTCTTCATCCGGATACTCAGTTTCATATTCGTCTTTGTGATATTCACGTTCATGATATTCTTCATACTCATATCGCACAGTTCAGGCATGGTCAGGTAGTTACAATGGAAAACACTGTTTCTGAAGATAAGCTGGATAAGTATTTCTCTGTGACAAAGGAAGCTTTGGACATGATCGCTGAGAAGGGTGTTGATGAATCGCGGTCTGAACAGGCTCATGAGGTGCTTGACATGGCTACGAGGTATCATTCTGATGCTGGGCACTTCCGTGAGAAAGGGGATTGGGTCACTGCTTTTGCTGCTCTGAATTATGCTCATGGGTGGCTGGACTGCGGGGCTCGGCTTGGGCTGTTCAAGGTGAAGGATTCGCGGTTGTTCACTGTTGATGATGAGTAGGTTCAGAATTCCAGTGTCTTCTTTTCTATGCCTTTGCTATGGATGGTGATCTTATTGTCTTGGGTGACCTTTCCTGCGAGTCTTGCTTTCAGATTGAACTTCTGCGCTTCCATTATTACCTTGTCTGGCTGCGGGGTTATGATTGCTAAGCCTTGTCCCATGTTCCAGGTGCGGTAGGCTTCCCTGTCCTGGACATTGCCCAGTTTCTGGCAGTATAGCATCGCAGGGCAGGGTGTGAACAGGTCTTTCAGTTCTGCTCCCAGGTTGTTTGGCTTGAGGATCCGTCTCAGCTTTTCCGGGAGTCCTCCTCCTGTTATGTGTGAGACGCCGTGGATCTCTGCGCAGCCTTTTGTGCGGAATCCTCCGTGGAGGTGGACTACGAATCTTGAGTATATGGTACTTGGTGTTAAGATGTGGTCGCCCAGCTTCTTGCCTTCGAAGGGGTGGTTGTGCCATTCGTCGCCGTGGTTTTTTGAGAGGATATTTCTTACTAATGATAATCCGTTTGATCGGAAGCCTTTTTCCTCCAGCAGGACTATCCCGTCGCCTGGCTGTATCTCTTTTCCGGTGAGGAGCTTGTCCTGGTTCACGAACCAGATCAGGGATGCGCACCAGTTGTACTTGAATCTTCCATGGCCGCCTACTGCGTCGCCCAGCTCTGCGAGCTCACCGTTTATGACTGCTACGTTCGCTTCTTTTGCTGCTGCTATGTAGCCTTCTGCCAGTTGTCTTATCGCGTCTATGTTCGGCTGTTTGCTCGTGCCTAATGAGTTGACGTCCAGGACACTGCCTATCAATACTGGTTCTGCGCCTCTCACTATGGCGTCATCGCAGACCATCGCAAAGAGGTCGAATGCTATTGTGCTGTGGTTGTTCATCCTTTGGGCAATCTCTACTTTTGTGCCTACGCCGTCGAAGCCCATGCACATGAGAGAGCCTGGAGGGAGTTTGCTCACGTCGATTGCGCGGACTCCTGAGAAGTCGTCGAAGGGGACTATTATCTCGCCGATATTTCCCCTTCTGTTATTGAATGTCATCTTTGCTGCGCTGTACAGGGTTTTGGATGCTTCATCGCCCAGCGTGATGTTCACGCCGGACTCAGCATACGTGATCGCCTCTTTTTTGTGTGATTCACTCCCCACTGCAGCTTTCGCTGCAGGTCTAACCTCTTCATGGTTGAATGTGCTGCTGTTCACGAAATCTACAGCGTTCTTGAATATGATTGTGTTTGATTGTATGAATTCCGGCAGTTCCTTGTTGCTGCGTCTTGCATTGTCTTTGTTTGCGTGGAAATCTGGTGTGTTGCAGGTGTAGATGGCCCTTTCAGGGTGGGGCATCATGCCCATTATGCGTCCGGTGTGGTCGCAGATCGCTGCTATGTCTTTCAGCGATCCGTTGGGGTTGTTCGGGTATCTGCCTTCTGCTGGTTGGTTGTTCTCGTCGGTGTAGGTGAATACTATCTGGTCGTTTGCCTTCAGCTGTTCGTAGATATCATCTTCGCAGTAGAACTTGCCTTCGCCGTGGGCTACAGGGATGTGTGTTGTGTTGATGTCTTTTGTGAATATGCATCTTTTTGATCGGGATTTAAGGTTCACCCATCTGCAGACGTATCTGTTGCTGTTGTTGGCGTCCATTGCGTTGATCCTTTTGCCTGTCTCTGTATCAGGGAGGGTGAAGAGGCCCAGGTTTGTCATTATCTGGAATCCGTTGCACACTCCCAGGATAGGTTTGCCTGCTTTTATGAATTGCAATAGCTCTGGCCAGAGGTTGTTCCTTACCTTGTTCGCGAAGGCGTTTCCTGAGCCTGTGTCGTCGCCGTAGGAGAAGCCGCCTGGGAACATCATCATGTCGTAGTCTGACATTGATTTCTTTTTTGAGATGATGTCGTTTATGTGGACTATGTCTGGGTCAGCGCCTGCTATCTGGAAGGCGTGCGCGGATTCCTCTTCGCAGTTTATTCCGTATCCGGACCAGATCAGTACTTTTGGTTTCATCTTTCAATAATCCTTGAAGCGTTCTCTGTATATGTTGTCCAGTTCTTCTATTTTGATATTGATCATCTCTTCTCCTGTGTCTGTTATCTTCAGCTTGTCGTTGTCAGTGACTTCTCCTATCAGTCCTATTATGAAGTTTTCCATCTCGCATTCGAAGTCTTCCTTGTCTTTAGGATCTATCGTTATTATGAATCTTGATTGGGTCTCGGAGTATAGGATCGTCTCGTCTACTACGTTGTTGCCTGGGATGCGGGTTATGTCTATGCTGGCGCCTTTCTGTCCTGCTATGCACATCTTTGCTATGGTCATTGCTATGCCGCCGGATGTTACACTGTTGCATGCGGTGAACATGTCTTTCTTGTGCAGCTGGTGGATCTTCCTGTATAGGATCCTTGCCCTGTCCGGATCTACCGTTGGAGGGGTGCCGCCCTCTTTTTCCATCACATGATACAGGTCGCTTCCGCCGAATTCCCCTTTTGTCTCACCTATTATGTAGATGTGGTCTCCTTCTTTTTTCAGGTCCATGGAGCAGGTGTGGTCTATGTCGTCTATCACTCCGATGCTGGATATCAGGAGTGTCGGGAGGACTGAGATCTTGATCCTGTTGCTGTCTTTATCGAAGCCCTTGAAATCGTTGAACATGCTATCTTTTCCGGAGATGAAAGGTGTCATGAATGCTGTGGCTGTGTCGTAGCATGCCTTGGCAGTGTCCTTCAGTTGGTGGAGGCGTTCTGGCTCGTCTGAGCTGCACCAACAGAAGTTGTCCAGCAGAGCGAGGTGGTCGGGGTCTGCGCCTGCTGCCACGCAGTTTCTTATTGCGGTGTCTATTGCGCAGGCTGCCATGTCATAGCAGCTTATCTCGCTCAGTCTTGGGTAAAGGGCCTGGGACAGTACTGCGCCTTTTCTGCTGTGCAGTAGCGGGCGGATGACTGATGCGTTTCCGTTGACTCTGCCCTTGCCTTGCAGCGGTTTCAGGACTGAGTTGTTCTGGACCTCGTGATCGTATTGTTTTGAGATGAACTCGAAGCTTGATTGATTGTGGCTTTGGAGGAGCTTCCTGAATGTGGTCTCTGGCGGTGCGAGCGTGAGTTCCGGGAGCTTGTTGATGTAGGGGTATGGTTTTGTCTTTAGGGTCTTGTCTGGCAGGCCGTTGTGCCAGAAGTCCATGTCCAGGTCAAAGATGGGTTTTTTGTTGAGATTTACTTTTGCCCTGCCGCTTGTGTTGAACCTGCCGATGACTGTGGCTTCTACTCCTCTCTGTTCCATGAGCTTCATGAATCCTTCCAGTTGTCGGTCTGAGACTGCCAGTGTCATGCGCTCCTGTGACTCTGAGATCCAGGTCTCCCAGGGCTGCAGTCCAGGGTATTTCAGCGGGACCTTTTCCAGCTCTACTGTGAAGCCGCCGCAGTCCTCTGCCATCTCACCCACTGAGGATGAGAGGCCGCCTGCTCCGTTGTCTGTTATGCAGTTGTACAGGTAGCGGTCTCTTGCTTCCTTGCAGATCGCGTCTGAGAGCTTTTTTTGTGTGATCGGGTCGCCTATCTGGACAGCTGTCGCAGGGCTTCCCTTGTCCAGGGCTTCGCTTGAGAATGTCGCGCCGTGGATGCCGTCTTTTCCTACGCGGCCGCCAATCATCACTATGTTGTCGTCCGGTTGGGCTGTCTTTACATGGCCTTTTCTCTGGTCTGGGAGGGTTCTCGGTAGGATGCCTACTGTGCCTACGAAAACCAGTGGCTTTCCCTTGTATGCGTCGTCGAAAAAAAGGAAGCCGTTCGGGGTGGGGATGCCTGAGCAGTTGCCGCCTACGTTCACGCCGTATATCACTCCGTCGAGGATGCGTCTTGGTGAGAGGACAGGGGTGTCCTGGTTCTCCCTCCTGTATATCGTGTCTGTGTCTTCCGGCTTTCCGAAGCAGTAGCCGTAGATGTTGGTTATGGGCTTTGCGCCCAGGCCGAAGCCCAGCGTGTCCCGGTTGACGCCTACTATGCCTGTTATGGCGCCGCCGAATGGGTCCAGTGCGCTCGGGCTGTTGTGGGTCTCTACCTTGTGGGTTATCATGAACTCGTTGTCGAAGATAATTCCGCCTGAGTTGTCCTTGAATACTGAGATGCAGAAGTCATTGTCTTTCAGGTCTTTGCGTATCTTCTCTGTCGCTCCCCTTATGTAGCGCTTGAATATGCCTTCCTTTATGTCGTCCAGCTCTGCAGCGAAGATGGTGTGCTTGCAATGCTCTGACCAGGTCTGGGCAATCGCTTCCAGCTCTATGTCTGTGGGGTTTCTTTTCTCTTTTTCGAAATATGTCTTGATCGCTTTGAGGTAGTCGAGGTCCATCGCCAGCGGACCGCGTCGTTCTCCTGTGTCCGGGTCCTGGATCCCTTTCTTTCCGAGGTCAGCGAGAGCTTGGTCGGGAATGTCGAGGTCTATCTCCAGGACCTTTGTGCTCGGTTCAAGATTCACCCTTGGGAGCTTCTTGTCCATTCCATTGTCCTGGAAGTATTTTGCGTAGGATTTTATGTGGTAGCGTTCTATCAGGATGTTTATGAGCTGTTCTGCAATGGTCTTTACCTGGTCTTCTGTGATGCTGCCTGTGATGAAGAGCATCTTTGATGAGAATACCTTGTTCCTGCCTATCTCTATCTTGAAGAGGTCGTTGATCATCTCTGTAGTTGTGTTGGCTGTGTTGTCTGTGACACCCGGGAGGAAACCCAGTTCCAATGCCCAGTCGAAGTTCCTGTCAGATGGTCTATCGATGCGGACTGTCTCGACCACGGGATTGTGGAGGGCGTCTGCTATCTTGTCGATCTGTGTCTCTGAGAAGCCGAACTGGATCGTGTAGACCTTGCTGACTTCTATGGATATATCAGGGCATATGCTGGCGAGCTTTTTCTCTAGAACCTTTGCTTCAGAGCTCTTTTTCTTTGAGTCTACCTCTATCCTTGATATGTTATTGATCATCTAATTGACCCCTTTTGTCCTGGACACTGCTTGCGATGACCAGACGCTCCGAAAAAAACAACAACCTGTTTAATAATCTGGGAGGCGGATTGGTCTGTATTTAAACATTATGGCTTGTTTAAAAATATCTTTCAGATGATGCTTATCGTGAATTTTTCATTTAAATAAGAGAAAACATTAAAAACAAGCGTCACTAATGGTCACCTTATAAAATGAAATATGTCAAATCAGAACTTTGCCAACTCGGGTGGGTGAGCTGCATGGGGTGCTGCGGGCACCGGTTCAAGGACAAGCTTTCTGTAGCCGAGGGCATCCACAAGAACACGCTGGAGTTCGACAGCTATGCGCGGCAGGGCAAGGACCTGCGGTCATGGATGAATAGAAGTAAGGATGTTCGCGGTTCTGGGGTGTGCCGTAATCTTGTGTATAATGTTGCCAAGGATGTGGTGCACTGTCCTGTGCATCCTGCAGTGCAGGGTGGTGAGGACATGCGGGTCGATCATCATCATTGTGATATACTTCATGTGTGCAAGGCTGCTTTCTTCTTTGACCTTTGGGAGAAGCCGCGGAAGGAAGAGTTTGTGAAGTTCCTGCGGGAGAAGAAAAAGAAAGGTTTGCTTGACTGGTATACATATTCCATGGGGATGACAGACGGTTCCCTGCTTGAGGAGTTTGAAGGACTGAAGTGGTAAAGATGAGGATCCCAACTGAGGTGCAGCTGATCCTGAAACAACGGGTCAAGCACGAGCAGAAGATAGAGCTGTTGCAGGCACTGTTGGAAAGGACACCTGATGCTACTGTGATCTATGATTTTGTGAAGGCTGAAGAGCTGCTTGTGCGTAAGAAGGGGATGCTTGCTGCTGATCTTTATGGCGAGATCGCTTTGCGCTGTGGGGATCCCAAATGGCTTCTTGAGAGGCAGGCCAAGACATATGCCAAATATGCTTATTTTGATATTGGGTCTGGGCCCATCAACAAGGCATTTGTCATCTTCACACAGAAACTGGATGATGAGCCTGAGAGGGCATGGAAGAAGATTGCTGATGTGCTGAAGGGGATGAAGGGCTGGGGGTATGCTGCGCAGTGCTATGCGAATGCAGGGATGCCTGGGACTGCTGCGCGGATGTTCGAGAAGACCCTGAAGGAGCCCCAGCGGGCTGCATTCTATTACGAGCAGGCCAAGGAATGGCTGCCTGCGGCGCGTATGTACAAGAAGGCCAAGATGCATGATAAAGCAGGGGTGTGCTATGCTGGCGGGGGCCTGCTGAAGAATGCCGTGAAGATGTGGAAGAAGGCAGGGACGCTCGAGAAGCATAATGTTGGCGAGCAGACCATGGAGAATATCATGCGGAAATAGGGGTTTGGAGCAAAATATTTAAAAGAGGGGGGTTGATTATTGGTTTCTATGGGCCTGTGGTCTAGCGGCTACGTGCGAGAATGCTGATTATCGGTGTTCTGTGCGCTGTAGATGACGTCGCCTTCACAGGCGTTTAACGCTGAAAATGGCGGATGTCGCCGGTTCGATAGGGCAAAGCGAGCTTTGCGGAGTTCGACTTGCGCCGAACTTCCGGCCAGGCCCATGTTTTTTTCTGATTGATTATTCCCAAATTTCGAACTACTTCCGTTTCTACAAGGCATCGCTTTCAGTACCTTAAATCGAAATTTGTTTATCTATCAGAAAGAGGTTATTTCTTCTTTGCTTTTGTTGTTTTCTTTGCTGGTCTCTTTTTTTCTGCTTTTTTCTTTGGTCTTGTGCCTGTCTTCTTTTTCCTTGTTGCTGCTCTGGTCACTCTTTTCTTTGTAATTCTTGTCCTTGACGGTGTTTTTGTTGCTATTGTCTTTGCTGCCTTTTTTGTTATGCTATACTTCCTGTCTGCTGCGTAGAAACCAAGCGCGAAGTATAATGCGCCTAATGTGAAAAGTGTCGCTGCCACTCCTGGCAGTTTTATCAGGTAAGGCGACCACTTGTGGTATTCTGCGAACATGAAGCCCAGGAAGTGGACAAAGATGCCGTTTGATATGTACCATATCGGCGTGCGGATTATCCCTGCTTTCAATCTTGGATGCACGACGAGAGTGAGGATGAATATTATCGACACTATGAGCGGCAGGAAGATGTTCAATGTGCCTTGCAGGAAAGATGTGCCTGCGCTGCCCGGGATTATCACTATCCGGTACAGGTAGTACAGCCATATGAACACGCCGCAGCATACGCCGAACATGAATATCTTGTCCCTGAGGTGCAGGGTGTGATGCTTTCCTGAGCCGTGCCAGAAATGTATGAATGCTGCTGCGAGCAGGAGATAGCCGATGACAGAGAATGTGTTGAATAGTGTTGATGTTGTCCATTCGCACAGGCAGCCTGACAGGTTCTTTATCAGGAATGCCGATGTGAGAGCTATTGTCGCAGGGGCGAGAAGGGTGAAGACTGTCTTCTTGACAACCATGATATGTCTTGAGTGCTCTGCGCGGTGTATATTCCTCAATGCTATCAGCGAGAGGATAGAGGCTATCACCAGGATGATGACGTGTGCCCATTCCATTATTGTTGTGTATATCATGTTACTACAGTTTCAGATCCGCGAAATCATCTCCTCCTTTCTTTTCCCCGCCAAGGCCGCTGTCTTTGCTGCTGCTTCCGAAATCAAGATCGCTGCTTCCGCTGCTGCTTCCGAAGCCGGAGTCGCTCTTGCTTTCCCCGCCTGAATCCTCCATGTCCTCAACAACAGCCTTTGGGTTAGGGGTGTAGCGGTCTATCAGCTCTATCGCAAAGTAGAAGAGCGGGAAGAACAATAATGCTGCAATGACGTGCTGCAGGGTGAGAGGGGTCGCGTTGTAGAACACAGGAGTGAATATCGCGAATGCGTATGTGACCTCCCTTACGCGGCCTATGTATTTTATCACCGTGTTGCCTTTCAGGCCGAGAACGACTATCATTATGCCATAGCCGAGTATCGCTGCTATCAGTGAGAACCTGATCAGTATAGTGCCGAACCCTTTCACCACACCGGTACCTATCAGTTTGACAGTCTGCCTTGTGCAGTCCACGCTGCCCCAAATGACAACGACTGCGTTTGTTATGGCATTGCCCATGCTGGTGCCGTGCTTCTCCTGGAATATCTCAGCAAAGAACCATGCAGCCCAGATAGGGATGAGGAGCCAGAGCATCTCAGCGTGCCTGAACGGGGTGATGAATAACGTGGTTATCCATAGCTTGAACATTCCCCAGAAGTACAGTCCTAAATCAAAATACCATGTCAAGCTCTTTTTCCCCTCTTTTTTTGTTTAAATACTGTGATATTATAGAAATAGGGGTCTGTTTTTATAAATATTGTGATGTGGGGTGCTTTGAAACCACGCACCTGGCTGCTGAGGACTCTTTGGCAAAAGTTATTGGCCGCAGCTTCAGGCTCTGCCTGACGGCTTGCCGAATCTTTGATTCGGGAAGAGCCTTCCTCTTCTTATCGTTTCTTTTACCTGAAGCGCAACCACCCCAAATTGTTTTAGATATGGGTGGCGGATTGAGTAAGCTTTAAATAATAAACTCCTTCTTAGGGTCTCATGGTATTCGTGCATAATCTCAATCCAGTGCTCCTGGACCTTGGGCCTGTAGAGATACGTTACTATGGGCTTGTGTATGTACTGGGGTTTCTGTTGGCTTATCTCTATCTTGACTTCGTGATCAAGAGGAAGCATCTTCGGCTGAATAAAGAGGAGCTTTATGACCTTATATTCTATAACATGGTCGGGGTGCTTGTGGGCAGCCGGTTGATACATGTGATATTCTGGCAGCCTTCATATTATCTTATGCGTCCCTGGGAGATATTGTATATCTGGCAGGGAGGGATGGCGTTCCATGGCGGATTGCTGGGAGTAGCCTTGGGAACATACCTGTTCTGGAGGCAGCCGGCTATCCGGAAGAAGGTGTCGCTCCTTAAGCTTGGGGATTATCTCTCTATCCCTGCAGTGTTCATACTTGCTGTGGGGCGGCTTGCTAATTTCCTGAATGGGGAGCTGCCTGGCAGGGTGACAGATGTGTCATGGTGCTGGTATTTCCCTGAGTATGGCGGGTGCAGGCATCCGCAGCAGCTTTATTCTGCGGCCAAGCGTTTTTTGGTTTTCGGGTTTTTGGTGTTCCTTCATCGGAAGAAGAGGAAGGATGGGTTTATCTTCTGGAACATGATCACGTTGATGGGGGTCGGTCGGTTTGTGATTGATTTCTATCGTGAGGACCTGACTTGGTTGATGCTGACTGCGGGGCAATGGCTCAGTGCTGTGATGGTCTTGCTTGGCGGGTATGTGCTGTTTAGGTATTATCGCAAGGATCTTAAGAGGGTGTTCAGATGAAAGCTCTGGTCGTCTATTATTCAAGGACAGGGACTACCAGGAAGGCAGGGAAAGCCATCGCGTCAGAGCTGAAGTGCGATGTCTATGAGATAACCAGCCCTGTGAAGCGCGGAGGCCCTATCGGTTACATGAAGTGCGGCAGGGAGGGGATGAGAAAGATGCTCACAAAGATCGATGCTGTGAAGAATGATCCTGCTGAGTATGATATTATCGTCATCGGCACGCCTGTCTGGGCGTGGAACATGTCGTCGCCTGTGAGGACATACCTGCGGGACAACAAGGACAAGTTCAAGAAGGTCGCCTTCTTTTGCACCATGGGTGGGCAGGGTGATGACAAGACATTCGCCTCGATGAAGGAAGAGTGTGGAAAGGAGCCTGTCGCGACGTTAGCTCTTATCACAAAGGAAGTGATGCGGGGAAATCCTGAGGAGAAGATAAAAGGATTCGTAGGAAGATTGAGATGAAGCGCAAGATAGTCCAAAGGATCAAAGGATCACTCCTGTTCGACACCTGCAGGCGGTCATCGGCAAACAAGATGGTTTTCTTCCTCGCGATGCTTTCAGAGGCCTGCTTCTTCGGCTCGCTGTTCCTGCTGAACATCCTGTTCTCACGGATGTTCCCTGATCCTCAATCACTTATACTGAATCCTAACAATATGGTTGCCATTGTGCTGCTGCAGCTTGTCGCATGGTTCGGCATAATTGTGCTGCTCTACTCATTCTTCAAGTTCCTGGTCATCGACCAGATAAGGAAGATCTTTGCAAAGGGGAAGCTGGATTGGGGACAGTTCAGCAGGTTTCTGGTCGCGAACTATGCGCTCACAGCCATCTTCCTTGCTGTGTTTGTTGTGATATCGGCAGCGCTGATAGTCTCTGTGCGTGTCAAGCTGCTTGTCAATATCCGCAATGTGTTCTTTGTGCTGGCTGCGGTGTGTTTCTATCTCACCATGAATACTGCGCATTCGCTCTATTTCCAGGGCAAGGGAATGAGGCTCGTGCGGCGTTCGATAGGTGTCGTGTTCAACCGGCTTCGGCTGTACTTCGGGCCTGTCCTGTCTGCTGTTGCCATGTTCTTTGTGTTTGCAGCAGTGTATTATGCGTTTGACTGGATTGTCCTGTGGCTGCTCGGCTCTGCCATGCAGAACCCTGTGGTGTATGGCGGGTATGCTGTGGTCAATACACTCGTGCTGGCTGTGTTCATGCTTGTGCTGCTGGCCTTCAACAGGGCGTATATCTATAATGTGCTGAAAGGAGCGAAATCTTTATAATAATGTAAATGTGTGGTGTCGGTATGGCAAAAAAGAAGGTGAAGAAAAAGGCATCTCCTGCGAGACGTGCAGTGAAAAGGGTGGTTCCCGGCTCCAAGGTCAAGAGGCTCGAGAAACGGGTCGTCAAGGTCGAGAGGTTCGCCAAGGGAATGGTCTCGGAGTATGCTCAGGACAAGAAAAGGAAGATGGAGAGCATCATCCGGATTGTCCTTGTGCTTGCGCTGCTGGGCCTTCTGATATCCATATACATGACTTGGCTGTACTTCAAGCCTGGTGGGGTGAGCTTCTGCGACACCAGCGAGATGTTCAACTGCACACGTGTCGCGCAGAGCGGATACTCTGCCATACTTGGTGTCCCTGTCGCTTTGCTTGGTATCTTCTGGTATGGTTTCATCATCCTGTCTTGCTACTCGCTCCTTACAAAGCATGTGCTGTTCCACAGGAAGCTTACAGTGAAGCGCCTTAACCTGTTGCTCGTCTGGTTCTCGATAGTCGGGTTCGTGTTCTCATGCTATCTCATGGCAGTGCAGTATTTCGCTATCCAGAAATGGTGCGTGTTCTGCATCTCTTCATCGGTGATTGTCACGCTGATAATGATACTGTCTGTGATCAACTTCTATCATTGCGAGCACTGCAAGGAGAGATTACGGAAGCTTGGTTTTGATCCTGATAGGTTATGCGAGGTCTGTTGAGATGAAGAAGACAATATTGGCTGGTATGATGGTGGTTGTATCGTTGTTCTTGATTGGATGCGGCGGTGGACCTGCCAAGGATTATAATGGGTTTGCAGAGTGCCTGACCGGGGCTGGCGTGGTGATGTACGGCAGCGAGTTGTGCCCGCACTGCATGAACGTGAAGAAGGATTTCGGCAATGCGTTCAAGCATATCACATATGTCGAGTGCAATGCTAATATGCCTGGTGGTGATCCTGAGAAATGCGCTGAAGAGGGTGTGCAGTACCTGCCTACGTTCAAGTTCGGGGATGGGCAGAAGCTGGTGGGTGAGCTGGAGTTCTCATTGCTTGCGCAGAAGACCGGGTGTGAATTGCCTGAGTGATGTTGCTTGACCTAATGCTTTCTTTATTCTTGGTTTTTTTAGAATATGTGGGATTCAGATGTCGAGCTTCTGGCTGCACTCTTTCTTCTTTTCCCAGAAATACCAGCACTTCTCCTTGAAGTCCTTGAAGTTCAGGCATTCCTTGCATAGGTCTTCACCCTCATTTAGAGGGTTCAGGTCGTAATCTTCTGTCCTTACCATGTTTTTAGTTGGTTTTAGGTTGTATTTAAAGTTTTTGTGTGCTGTGGGGGTGTGGGGGGTTGTGGTAGGAGTAGAAGGGGTTGTCTTTTTGATTCTTAATTCAGCTTTGGTGATTGTTGTATATGGTGGTGTGGCAATAGATGCTGAAGTAGCACCAAAGCTGAGGTGTAGTTGGGTAGTATTGGATGGAACAAGCCTGGTGTGGGAATTTTTTGCTGCTTTATGTGAATTTGATTAAGCAGCAGCCATTGCAACCGTTCGGTTGCAGGGTTGTCTGCGGCTGA
>JBHPEY010000036.1:0-14717 GCA_042576705.1 Nanobdellota archaeon
ACAGGAGCCAAAGGAGAAGCCAAAAGAAGAAGAAGAAGAGCCTGCAGAAGAGAAAAAAGAGACGCCTAAGAAGAAAGTATCGATCACTGAAAAGCCCAAGGAAAAGATGACTGCGCAGGACATCCTTGACCAACTTGACGACATCCCTGAATATGAGGATGTATTCCGCCATGTCAATCGCGATCACGAGGAGATAAAGCCGAAATGAACCCTGCAGACTGCACATATATGGTAGCTGCAAGGAAGCAGGGGACGCGTGAGAGCTATCTGCCTGTGAGATACCGCGGATTGAAGACAATGGCTGAGAGGCATTTCGAGGTTGTGGATCTGTCGCTGAACAAGTACCTGATGACAGCAGAAGTTGCTGATGAAGCTGAACGTATTCTCGCAGCAAGGGGATTTGACACGGTGAATATATCATACGAACCAGGAAAGCATGTTGATCTTGAGAATATGATAACAGAAGAGATAGGCATGCCTGAAAGGGGTGTGTCTAACAAGGATGTCCAAAGGATGCTGGTCTTATTGATGCGAAAAGGGACAGCTGATTCTGAAGAGTGATTTGGTTTTGAGTTCACAGAGCGTCTGTGTTTTCTATGTACAAATAAAATATTCTAATCCTATCGCTTTATTGCTGACGATACTGCGATCCTGCCCAAAAAACATTGAAAACAGGGCAGCAATACAACACCAACCAACATCCCCACAACACAATCCTCAACAACATTTATAAACAAAAACAACAAATAACACACAAAAGAGGAACCAAGATGAAAAAGCTGATTTTACTCACCACAATCATCCTGACCCTACTTCTCGCAGGCTGCGCCCCGATGGTCACTGTCAAGGACATCAACGAAGACAATCAGAAGTTCCTGGGCAAGAAAGTAAGGGTCTCAGGAAAAGCGATGGTCCCTCTTGATGTCGGTCCGGCATCAGGCTTCTCATTGAATGACGACAGCTCTTCAATCATGATAAGCTCTGACGACCTGCCAAAAGCAAACGAAGATGTCATTGTTGAAGGCCTTGTCGTTAAAGGGATGTTCACAGGCACCTTCATCTACGCGACGAATATCATAAAAATCAGTCAAGAATAACCTTCCCGAACATAGGACAATCACTTTTAGAGACAGATTTTTAGGACGCCAAAAATTTCACAAGAAATTTTTGAGCGTAATCAAGAAATAGATTCATTTCTTCTTTGCACGCGACACAGACATCCTTTTCTCGACCTTCTTGTAGCCGAAGTAGACCAGTATCACAAGTATTATCCCCAATGCAGTGAGCTTGACATACTTGTTCCACTGCAGCCAGTACTCTGCTGTATAGATCAAAGACCAGATGAGGACAAGTATCCCTCCACCAAAGAACCCTGAGCTTATGCTCTCGAGATGATTGAGGAACAGCCCGACAATTATCGCGATGAGCGCTATTATGAAAAGCGCATAGAAGCTGTTCCGCGCGTGCCTGTATCTCTGGGTAGATTTTCTGTACTCATCCTCGCAATCGTCACGGCCCTCCATGCAATTGATGTACTCCTCTGTGCCATAGACATCCTTTGAGCACTCATCATACCCTCTCATCGGGACCGGCTCCTTGACAGGCTCTTCACTTCCATTCACTGCCTTGCGCTGCTTCTCATAGCATTCCCGGATCTCCTTGTCGCAGTCAAACTCCTCCCAGCACTTGCTCTGCTCGTAATATCTCTTGGGAGGCTCATACACTGCATAGAGTCCATAAGCTACGAAGATGACAAACACGACAGCAATCCCCATCGCAAGCACAGTCTTCCTGAGTGACATGATGCATGATATGACAGTATCCTTTTTAAATGTATACATCTTTCAGCCACCCAGCATGGCAGAACCTGCAGTAAAAGGACTCTTGAGAAAACTCGCGATAATGTATTACATACTCTACATCCTGTTCTTCGTAATCCTCGTCCTGTTCCTCATGAGCATGAGCGACTTCTGGCCCCTGATTCGCCAGCTGTTCTGAAATTCCCCTGATTTCTCCGCCATATTTTTAAACCCTACGTGCTTCTGATCATCTATGAAAATCCTCTTCATATGCAACCAGAACCAGCACCGAAGCAAGACAGCAGAGGAATTATTCAGGGATAGGTTCGAGACCAGGTCAACAGGCCTGTATAATGAGACCCCCGTAACTGAGAAAGAGCTGGAATGGGCAGACACCATCATTGTCATGGAGGATTTCCAGCAGACAGAGCTGTCAAAAAGATTTCCCGATACCTGCCTAAAAAAACGCATATTATCCCTGGACATACCTGACACGTACCATCACAACCAACCAGAACTCATTGACCTTCTTGAGAACAAGATGCAGGAACTGCTGAAATCCATTCCTCTAACTGTCTCTTAGCAGCATCCTTTGACCTGAAAACCCTTGTTTCTGATACTGAAACATCAGGCAGCCTTCGCGTCACCTTATATTTCTTACCTATATTGTTTTCAAGCTCTATTACTGTTATCTCCCAGTTCTTCGAGAATGACATACAACATTCTATATTTTCCAGCTTAATATGTATTCACGACAGATTTCCCGAAATATTTCAGGGCTTCCGAAACAATTCCTGCCAGACAGGAGCATTTCCAGAAACTCATCAATATCCTGAAATCCCTTCAATTTCTCCGCCATATTTTTAAACCCCCTCAACTTTTTCTTCCCCACAATGCCACTACTGACAAAATCCAAATACCTCAACGGCCTGCAGTGCCCTAAGTACATGTGGACCGCTTTCAACGATAAGGACAAGCTGCCTGAGATAGATGAGGCCACGCAGTACCGCTTTGACCAGGGCCACATGATTGGCCAGATGGCAAAGCAATGGTTCCCTGATGGCATCGACATCAAGGAGGATGACTTCATCAAGAACATCCATGAGACAAAGGCTGCTTTATCCAAAAGAAAGCCGGTGTTCGAAGCAGGCATAAGGTTCGAGGACCTCTACTCAAGGGCAGATATCCTAAGCCCTGTCGGTGAGGATGAGTGGGACATCATAGAGGTCAAGTCCGCGACAAAGGTCAAGGACGTGAACATCCACGACCTCTCATTCCAGAAGCATGTCTATCACAAGTTCGGCCTGAAGATAAGGAAGTGCTTCCTGATGCACATCAATTCTGATTATGTAAGGCAGGGAGAGCTTGACTACAAGCAGCTTCTTGCGATGGATGACGTGACAGACCAGGTGGAGGAAGCGATAGAAGGCATCGAGCAGCGCATCACAGAGATGTTCAACACGATCAATTTCCCGACCTGCCCTGACACCCCTATCGGAAAGCAGTGCACAGACCCATACCCCTGTCCTCTGATACCTGATCTCTGCTGGGCTTCACTGCCAGAGGACTCTGTATTTGACCTGTACTATGGAGGTAAGAAGAGCTGGGACCTCTACGACCAGGGTATCCTGTCTATCAAGGACATCCCTGATGATTATGATCTCAATGACAAACAGCAGGTGCAGATGCAGAGCACCAAGACAGGCCAGGTCTTCACCAACCCGGGCATGATAAAGGAGTTCCTGGACAACATAAGATATCCCTTGTATTTCCTGGATTTCGAGACCATCAACCCTGCAGTGCCGTTGTACGACAACTCGCACCCTTACCAGCAGATCCCGTTCCAGTTCTCGCTGCACATAGTGACAAAGGATGACGTGACAGGCAAGCCGATTACAGACCACAAGGAATTCCTGCATCTTGAATCGACAGATCCAAGGCCTGCATTCATGGCAGCATTGAAGGAGAACTTAGGGACTGAAGGCAGCATAATAGCATTCAACCAGTCCTTTGAGACAGGCAGGATAAGGGACGCTGCGCAGGTCTGGCCAGAGTACCAGAATTGGTATGACAACCTGATCCCAAGGTTCATGGACCTGATGATCCCTTTCAAGGCATTCCATTATCACGACCCGAAACAGAAGGGCAGCAACAGCCTGAAAGCAGTCCTCCCTGCACTGACAGGGAAAGGGTATGATGGACTGGACATAGCAGACGGCGGTGACGCGTCCCTGAAATACCAGGAGCTGCAGAACAACAAGAAACTGACAGCTGCAGAGAAGGAGAAGATACGTGTTGACCTGTTGAAGTATTGTGGGTTGGATACTGAAGGTATGATCTGGATATTGGAGAAGTTGAGAGGGGTTTGATAAGTTGGCTCAGAAAATAAGCGGGCTTGCATTACTGGCAATCATTGCGATTGTTGTAGGGCTGATCCAAGAAATATTGATAATAATGCTCTCGACAGAACCGATCCAGGTGTATATAGGGTCTGGGATGGAAATCATCCAGATTATACTCATAGCTGTACTTTTTATGAAGCTTCAGAAGAGAACAGAGCAGGTCCAGGAACCTCAGGAACCAACAGCGCCTCAGGTATGATTTCAGGATCAAACATACACAGCCCCAACGAAATTCAACACATCAATATCCTCTTTCTTGATCTCAAGCACACTCGATGAGCGTGTATCCCTCTTGTTCTCCATGGAGATGAAGAACGTCTTCTTGGTCCCAGGTCTATCGATCCTCTGGTCTATCTTCATGGTGACATCCATGCTCTCCCACCTGGGCAGTGCAGAGTCACACCCCATCATCAGGATATCATCTGAAGCATCACAGAGCATAGTATCCCTGATGATATTGTCCTTCCAGTCATGCACCTTCAGTTTGATCTTGGGATGGAGATACACATAATCCTTGTTCTTGATATGCAGCTTCATCTCCTTGAGCCACACCTCTGTATCCTCCTCACCAATGTAGTTTGTCTTCTTCTTCCTGACCTCGAATGTGATGCCTTCCACAGATATGGACATGCCTTCATGCTCTGCTATCCAGCCGGACGGCTTGGGCTCAGGTGTGGTGAACTTGGACTTGGTCACAGTCACTTCCTCAACAACGACCTCTTCCTCAGGCACCTCTACCACAACAGGCTCAGACACGACCTCATCAACGACACTGTCTTCCTCAACAAACTCAGAAGGGTCATAATCATCCTCTTCCTCATACGTCACTGTCTCCTTAGGTATTGGAGTCCCACCGACATATTCCGGCTCAAAGAACCCATCATCGTCATCATCACAGATATTGTTAGAGTTCTGGTCCATGCAGCACCCATTCCCATAACGTATATAGGGCTTGTTGCACACAAGATCAGGTGTCTTCTGCGCAGAGCAACCAAGAAGGAATAAGGATATTACAAGGATTCCGATAATGACGTGCCTCTTTTCCATGATTTAGGGAAGAATGGGGTATTATTTAAAAATCTGTTGGTGATTCAGGGATTCCATCCATATACAGTATCATGGTGCGCAAAATGCCAGATTTCAACAACCTGCTGCTTATGATCTATTCTGAATATGAGCACGAAATGCTTGTCTATATGCACCCTGTTGAAGTTCTGGAGAGGCTTTCTTAATGATTTGTACTGATGAAAAGGCTTCTGCCGTATGTCAGTCTGCTTCTTGTCGAGAATATCAAACAACCTGACATTCTTCTTGACGAGCTTCGCAATTATCCTTTTTGCTTCAGGTTTTATTTCCAGGTCATACATCCTTACTTCCGCCCAAAATACTTGGCGAAGTCTTTCACACGGATGCTTTTCTGTTTCTCTATCTTCTTCATCTCTGCGATGAATTCAGGCCGCAGCTTAGGCTCTTTCTCGTGCTCGACATATTCCCCCACCACAAAAGAGATGGCTTCCCCTTTGTCCTTGAGCCCGTATGTTGCCTTTACCACGTTCAATACCCTGTTAGTGTTCTCATCAAGTTCGACCAGTGCCTGCACCATATCAATCACCTAAGTCTACATAAGTCGAACTTATTTATAAAGATTTCGCCATGTTATAGTATGTTTTGGAGTTTAAAGAATGCTTCTGAGGAATTCCCGCAATGATGCCGGCAGTTCCAGAAAAAGTACGAGATATACAGACAACATCCGGATAAACAAGAAATAAGCGAAAAACAGACAACACATCAGGAACATTTCCCGGAAAGAGTTCAGCATTTATCATTCATCAAAGAACTCCTCACAATCCTTGTGCGCACCTTGCGGTAACAGGCCTGGACCTCTGCCCTGCCTGGCAGCACCCTGTGGTTCTCGATATCCTTGAGATATGCAGTCAGTTCGCTCAACAATGGATCCCTCTCCAGCATCTTTGCATAGCGCACTATCCTGTGGTTTTTTGAGTATTCTCTTGCAGATTGGTGGTATGTAAGACAGAATGCAAGTGCGTTCATCGCGTGTGACAGGTCCTTGTGAGGAATTTCAAGCCCTTCGTCCTTTGTCACCTTGTCCCTGAGACTGGCAGTATCCTCTGACCAGATAATCTCCTTCCTTACCCTGTATTTGTGCTGGTCAAGATAGTATTCTGCTGACGCCAGCAGCTCAAGTGAGCGTCTTATCGCGTAATCGACCGCACCATCACCAGGTTTTGTCGACATGACCTTTTCTCTCAGGGATTGGAATTGCTTTTCATCACCCATAACAAGCTTCCCCCCGAGCACGGGCTCCAGGAGTTCTATGTCATGGCGCATGAGCCGCTGCATGAAAAAACCCTCTGCATGCAGGCTTATGTCAAGGTCGTCTGCGTATATGTATTCCTGTTTTGATATCACCCCATCCTCATACACTGCTACCATGTCCAGGTCTCTTTTTCCGGATCCATAGGATATCATCAGCTTAATCCTATCTATTGATGGTATGTGCTCCTGGGCAAAACGCATTATGAGTTCCTCTGTTGCAGGCCTGGGAAAGCCGAGCCTGAATAGTGTAGTGAGCGTGCCTGAGGCCAGCACCGCATCAGAGAAACTTTCCAGCGCCTCTTCATACCACGTGCATTCTATTTCTTTCTCCCTTTCTGACCAGGACTTGTGTTCTCCACGATGCTTGAGCAGCATCTTTTCCATCCACATTGCAAACCCTTCCTGCAGGAACCTGACCTTCTCGAACAGCTCGTTGTGTCTTTGAAGTGTTGTTATGTATGCTTTCGCTTCTGTATCCTCTGGATTGTAGTAGAGCGTATTCGGTTCTGTCTGGACGTATCGTTTTGAGTCTATCAAGTCCCTGATCAGCGCTTCTACATTCCTGTAGTATTGCTTTCCGAACAGGCCCGCGGACTTGTCAGCGAGTTTTCCCAGCGCTTCCATGTCGCTCTGCTGCAGCGCAACTCCACTCGCGCTCGCTGACTGCTCCACCGCCTGCATGAACCTTTTAGGGTCTGTACTCCGCACTATATGATCGTCTAGTGCTTCTGTGAGGCCCTTTGATAGCGACGGTCTGTCCCTGTTGCTGGTCCGCAGGGGTCCCTGCGCAAATCTTGTGTTTTCCCCTGTCTTCTTCGCGGCTATAGGCACGTCAGGAGGTATCTTGTGCTTTGTCTCGAATGCAGACATGGTTTCACGGTATTCCCGCAGCATCCTGCTTGAGTTCGTGTGCTGGTCGAAAAGTGCGTGGCCGAAGTATTCGTGGAAGAATCTTGCCATCCCTATTCCGGTATCAGGCATGTGGACGCTGCGTGTGCGTCCGCAGTAGTAGCTGTCTTTTTCTGAGAAAGAGTTTGCCGGATGGGATACAGCGTCAGGCCTCTTGAAGTCTATACCGAACTCTTCTTTCAGGTGCTTCTCTGTTTCTGCTACTATTGTGTCTATTTTCATCTTCTATCACTGCGGATCACCTTTTTTTAGAAGTTGAAGATTGATTATCAGTCAGATAGTATCCCTTTAGGATACTTCATCATCAGCCCGTCGATGCGTTCCTTCCTGCTCAGCAGGGCTTCCATGTTTGCTGAGAGATGGTCATGCACCTTCTGGCCTGCGAGTTCATCATCAAGTGTTATCTGGTATAATGGATTACCGTCCTGCACAGGCACGTCCTTGTTATGCGCGGAGATCACATCACCATAGGTCATGCCCTGCGGATTGCCGTTGAAACCACTCTGTTTCAGCTGCTGGACAACGTGCGCACAGGATATCATTCTCCACACTATCTGCACCAGGTCATACTTCAGCGGCACCTCATGCACTGCTGGCCGGTTCTTCTGCACGTGTGCTGTCATGCCTGACATGTGGTGCATGAAGAGAAGCTCCTCTGCAGAGTGCTTCTCCTTCTTGTCAGCATGTTCCCGTGAGATAAGGTATGTTGTCCTGTACAGCTCTGCGATGTCCCTCAGCATAAACCCGTCTGCATTCTCTGCATCGCCAGGGTCGGAAAGGAAGTGCTTCACGCCCTTGCTTTCGAATAGCGCTTTTGTCTTCTCATGGAACACCTGGCTTGTGATTCCCTCTGTGCCTGAAGTGTCAAGAAGTTCTTTTATCCTGTTGAACAGTTCCATGTCTATCTCTTTCATCTCTTTGCCGATGAGATGTCCTGGTGATGGGTTTGCACGCCTGTGTGCATCAGCCCATCTGCTTCCTGATGCGCTTGCTGCCGGTTTCATTTTTTATCGAATATTGACTTCACAGTCCTGTTCAGTTGCAGTGTCTCCCTCTGTATCTTTTCAAGTGTTTTTAAATATAATGGTTTTTCCATTTCAGGGACCCGTGTCCCTGCTTCATACACCTCTTCAGTGACCTGACCTATTGCATCCATCACTCCACTGACCGCATTCATGCTTGCGCCCACACCTAACAGCCCCTCTGACAGGTTGTGGTCGACCTTCTCTTCCACCTCGGGAATGTTGAACGCTCTTGCAGATGCCTTCAGGTATGCCAACTCACCCATGCTGCCCGGTGAATCCTTTATTTCAGGCACAGGGTCATTGACGATAGGGTCTGAATCATACCTGTGCTGCAGTATTTCATTCTGGGTCGCATCAAAGCCCCTGCTCAATCGTTCTGCAATCCTGTCTGCAAAGTGTTCGTGTGCTGCCTCTACTGGTTCGAATCCCAGCCCATATCTTTCATGCTCCTTTGGTGTTCCATACTCCTGCGTCTCTTTTATGTGGCCAAACTCGTGCGGCACAAAGTTCTCCTGCATGAGCCGTTGGTGCCTTTGGAAAGGAAGTTCTGTATCGTCACCCAACACGCCTAACGGGCTTGTCAGCGGGGGTGTTGGTGACAGGTCGAGTCTTTTCTCCTCAGGATCATAGCTTGCCCCCAGTGCATTGAAATCCTCCATTCCCTTGAGCCTGACCCCTCCGCTCAGCATGTCATCATCTATCCCGAATGTGCGTTTCATCTCCCCTATGACAGGTTCGATGTTTTCTGGTAGGAACATGCTGCCCGGAAGCTGCTTGTCCAGGTCTTCATGCTCGTATGGCCCCAGGTCGAGCTTGAGAGGTGATTGCGTTTCCCGCATGCCTGACAGCATTGCATTGTCCATTGATTCCTTTATCGCTGAGATCTCAGGAGTATACCCTGGTTTAGGTTCGAGTGGAGGGATGTTTGGTTTGAACGATGCAGGATCGAATGTAGGTCTTTTGGTTTCAGGGATTATAGGTGTAATATATGGCGGTGCAGGCTTGGATTGTGTCTTGATTGCATCGTGCACTGCTTGGAGTGTAGTATCGGTAACAAGTGATACATAAGGCTTGACAGCGTCTACGTCTGGAAGGACATAATCTGTTACAGGTTTAATCAGGCTGAGTATATCAAGGGACTTTGGCTTGAACCGGTCAGGATCTATTGCAGGTTTCGGGATCTCAGGCACTATGGGAAGCGGCTCTGGCCTTGACCTGAGGTATTCAGTAGCCTTTATGACCGAAGAGACTACCTTCGGGTCCAGTGCTGGTCTGTATGGCTCGACAGGATCCGGCCGGTGCATAGGAGGAGAGATGTTTAGTCTGAACGGTTCATGCGTTGGTTTTATCTCAGGCACTATAGGAAGCGGCTCTGGCTTTGGCAGGAGGTATTCAGTAGCTTTCATGACTGCGGAGACTACCTTCGGGTCCAGTGCTGGTCTATACGGCTCGACAGGTTCCGGCCTGTGCATAGGAAGAGAGATGTCTAATTTAAACGGTTCATGCGTTGGTGTTATCTCAGGCATTGTCGGCGCAACTGGTGGTGAATTCACCCCGAATTGCTTTGACATCCTTTCCACCACACCAGTGAGGTGATCTACCTTTGGTGTATACACAGGGTCAGGGGTTATTGCAGGAGAATTCACACCCATGTTCTGTGCGAAAGTATCCACTGCGTTGATTACAGGATCGACTGTGAGAAGGGTTGGAGTGACAGGTGGTGATTGGACACTGAACCGCTGCGCCATGTTGTCTATCGCATTGAGCATCGGTCGGTCTATCTGTGACTGGTAGTTGTAAGGGTCAGGAGTTATAGCTGGCGAGTTCACACCCATGTTACCGATAGAATCCAGCATACTATTGATTACAGGATTAGGCATGATGGGTGATATTGCAGGTGAGTTCACGCCGAAGTCCTTGTCGAATGCATCCACTGCATCAAGCACAGAGCTGCTTATCGGCTCGAGAGGTTCCATAGAAGGTGACTTTGCAGGTGAGTTCACGCCGAATTCCCTGGAAGTGTCTGCAAGGTATCTCTCTGCATTGGGTCCTAAAGGGCCTGAGCCTCCAAAACCCCCACCGCCAGGACCTCCACCTCCAAAACCCCCTGGAGGAGGCGATATCGGCTGGCTGTAGAGCCTATATTGCCTATTCAGAACAATATCTTCCGCGTCCTTTAGCTTGTCATCTATACTCATTCTAAGTACCCTCAGTTTTCAAAAGAATCTCTTTTTAGCGTTTGTAAGTCGCTGTTGCCCTGGAGATAATAATGCTAATGACACTTATAAAGGTTTGTAGTGTATATTGCTTCATTATGGAATCACCTTTTCAAGGCGTCTGACAGGGGAAAAGCCAAAACAGTTATAAACCCAAATAACCCCGACACCCCCATGAAATCAATAACAATTCTCGTAATAACCCTCTTTGCCCTTTCCATTTTTGTTGCTGCTGCAGAGAGATTCTCCGAAGATGTCCACTACCCTGCCAAGGCCTCTGATGTAAAGCGCGGCTGTAAGGCAGGCACCAGGTGGTTGCCCATGGAAAAGGCGTGCGTCTCTGTCTGCAAGAACGGCTTTGAGTTCAAGAAGAACAAGTGCTACTCCCGCTGTGATGAAGGCTTCAGCTGGGACTGGAAGCAGGAGACCTGCGTTGATATCTGTGTTTACAACCCCACCCATCACTTCTGCAAGGACGGCAAATACGCAGGAATAGGCTATGACCAGTACGCTCCCAAGGATGAGAAAGAAGGTGATGGTAAAGGCGGTCTTGGCAAGCTCTGGAACAAGATAAAAGGCGATGACAAAGATGACGAGGACGAGGACGAGACTCTCATGATAAATGGCGTTGAGGTGGACGAGGACGGTCTTGACAAGAACAACTGCAGGCCGCACCTGGAGAAGTTTAATGGTGCCTGGTGCGAGATGATCTGCTATAGTGACAAGAAGCTGGTGGATGGAAAGTGCGTCAAGAAGTGCGATTATGCGAACGGTTACGACTGGGATCACGCCAACGGGCAAAGGTGCCAGAGACAATGCGGTACAGGATGGGAGACAAGCGAGATGAACTGCGACGAGGAGCAGCCTCTTGTTGAAGAAGACAGCAAGAAAGGCTGCACAGATTGGAAAGCGTGGAACTATGACGACACAGCCACAGAGAATGACGGCTCCTGTTTCAAGCACTACGGCTGCACTGAAAGGACTGCTTTGAACTACAACAAGTTTTCCCGCGCAGGCTTGTATGATAATTTCAACTGCTTCTATAAGGAGAAGCCCAAGAAGAAAGGCTGCCAGGATTTCGGTGCAAAGAACTATGACCGCGAGGCCACTGAACCGGGAGACTGCTTCTATGAGAAGCAGAAGACCAAGAAAGGCTGCATGGATCCAGAAGCCTCTAATTTCGACAGGGATGCCACTAAGAACGAGGGCTGTAAGTTCCACCAGGCCCCTGCTGTCGTAAAGCTTGACGAGGATGGCAATGCTCCGGATCTTACCTGCAAGAAGAACGAGATGTTCTCTCAGCATGCCAAGAGGTGCATCAAGATGTGCCCCAACTTCCAGCCCTGGCGTGACGGAAAGTGCAGGAACCAGCCAGAGCCTGGCTTCATGGACAGCGTCCTTGGTTTCTTCAGTAAAGAAGAGGATGATAACAGCATCACCAAGTTCGGCAGGATTAAGGGCAGGGTAACTTCTGTGACTGGCAACAAGGTAGTCAGGGTAGAGCGCGGCTTAGATATCATCCCTCTCAAGGAAGGCGATCCCATAATGGCCGGTGATATAGTTGTGGTGCAGGACGGCCAGGTAGAGATAGCCTACGAAGGCAAGGACGACCCCATACACATCGATCCGAAGCATTACCCTCTGGATGTCGCAAGGTTCCACATCCCAAAAGACACGCCAAGGAACTCTGGCTCAGGAAAGCTGTACCAGAAAATGAGCGAAGGATACAGGTCCTTGACCAGGGGCAAGTGCAGGGGATACCAGGGAGATACTTATTGGGGAGAGCCAAGATACAAATACTTCCCCTGCAGCAAGGCTACGGGCAAGATGCTCGGGAGTTATTATGCTGAACAGGGATATGTTGGTAGTGTGCCTACTGCTACTGCGGGGGTTCGGGGTTGAGGTTTTTATAAAATAACCACTGGCCACTGGACATAGAAGCGAAAGAATAAAAAAGAAAAAGAAAATATGGTTGAATATGGCTAAACACATAGTAAAACTCGCTGATTGTCGTGAGTTAATAAAAGAATTTCCAGAAAAACATATAGATCTGATCGTAACATCTCCCCCTTATTGGGCGAAGCGCGTGTACAATGGAAAAGATGAACTCGGCGCGGAGAATACTCCTGAAGGATTTGTTAAAGGTCTCGCAGACTATTTCGATCAATTCATCCCATACTTAAAAGAAACCGCGAATGTGTTTGTGAACGTCGGAGACACCTTTTTCGGGTCTGGTGCTGGGGCGTGGAAGAAATATTTAGATAAACAAGGAAATATCACAGAACATCAGAAGAAAAGAAAAGAAAAGTATTTCACACTAAAACCACTTCAACCAAAAATCAAAAAAAACGGAAAACTCTACCAAAATAAACAGCTTCTTATGATTCCCTCGAGATTTGCAATAGAAATGCAGAATAGAGGTTGGATTCTCAGATCAGATATTATATGGTTAAAACCAAATAGAATCCCTGCAAGCGTGACTGACAGGGTTAATAACATGCATGAACACGTATTTCACTTTGTCAGAAAAAATAGATACTTTTTTGATTTAGATTCAATAAAAGTTATAGGATTAAACAAGAAACTAAAAAATCCTGGTGATGTGTGGCCCATAAATACACAACCATTGAAAGGATCACATACTGCAACTTTTCCCGAAGAACTCGTCGAAAAAATAATCAAATGTGGATCTCCAAAAAATGGAATTGTGTTCGATCCATTTATGGGCACAGGAACATCGTGGATCGTTTCTGAACGACTTAGCCGAAAATTTATTGGAGCAGAAATAAACAAAGAATTCTTTGATTTTGCACATGAACGTTTCGCAGAATCATTCAATCTTAAAGATAGCCAAACAAAACTTATGTAATATTTTCTATTGTATCAAAGAATTTGGGCCATTGTGCCTGTTTAACTCTGAATTTAGTACCATGATTATGACCTGTCCTAGCATCAAAATCAACCAATATATGTCCATTTCTTATACAATCAAGGAATTTATCAAAGTCAATATCTGATAGCATCAGTATTTTGTCATAGTAAAACTCCTCTCGACCATTTACTCTTCGATTCTTTGCGACAATGAAAACAGTATTATTGATTTTAGCAAGAACTTTTCTTTTTAAAGAATCAAAAGTCCAGTACGGTTGAGGATTAATTTCTCCATCACCAACCTGCCGTACAACATTAGTGAACCAGTTATTATGTTCTGCAACCACATGATCTTTAGAAAAGTGCACCAAAACTTTTTGTTGATCGTCATCAACCACCACTTTAAATCCCCTGTTAGTATATCTCATGCCATTTATTGTTGCTCTAAAGCTCTGCTCGCCAGATATCGTAGCATGCGGCCACCCATATTTTGGTAACAACAGTTTTGGTACAAGTCTTGCAGATCTAGGTTCAGGTTCGAAATGAAACAAAGTGATGAGTGATCCTGTATTTTGTCTCTGTGCCTTAATTTCCCACTCACCAGCATCAGCTGAAGCGATATTGTTTTCAGTAATACCAAGATAATCTTCGAGAGTGTTACCCACAGATCCTGCATTTCCAGGTCTACGGCACTTTAACCACCTAAGACTACGGATTTCATGCAATTTAGCCATAATCTGTGCCTTCGAAGGATTTTCAGGCAGTGGATCGATTTCTATGTTCTCAGGCATTCTGATTAATAGTTTTAAGCACTTTAAATACTTTTTGCGTCACAAGTCCAGTTCCATATACAGGGCTTAGATACGGTAAAGCTGCAACCCTGTGATCACATAATTACTGGCGCTGTAATTACAGTAAATGGAGGTCTCAAATACCTCAAGATAGAAGATGAAGAAAAACCGACCTTGGTCCAGGACTATTCCCCTTGGACATTCACAAGTCTATTTTTGCTTATAAAGGTTATGGCAGAATATCTAGTTACTAAGAACATGTTCCGCAAACAAGCTAGAACAGTTCTTTATAAAGCACCAGAAAAAGGTATCACTCAAATTCTGTGACAATACCGGCTGAAAGTCCCTATTTTACCGAATAGAAAGC
>JBHPEY010000037.1:0-13891 GCA_042576705.1 Nanobdellota archaeon
TAGTGCCGGAGATAACATTCAGGCCAGACACGATAAAAGGCGGCAGGGAGCTTGAGATAGAGGCGAAAGTGACCAACAATGGGGAAGACACAATCTCAGACATATCGATAAACATGGCGAGCGACATCATCGGCAACAAGGGCTGGAGGCATATAGAGCTGGGGCCTGGAAAGAAACACTACGCATACAACAAGATACTGAACGCCCCTACAGATGACGAAGAGAAGGAATATTTCATAAAGATAAGCGGGAATTACCAGACAGCGTCAGGCAAGATCATGGAGTTCGACGAGATGAAGACCATAACAGTGACGCCTCAGGACAAACTGGCAGAGCTGACCCCGACAATAAAAGTAGACGGTAAAGAGGTCAATGTCACGCTGAAGATCAAGAACATAGCACCGCATAAGCTGACATATGTCTCATTGATAGACACGTTCCCGAGCGGCTTCAAGTCAACAGCAGGCAGCAGAGACATAGACATAGAAGAGCTTGCCATAGGAGAAGAGCTGACAGCATACTCATACATAGTGAAGGTTCCGGACACGTTCACAGGTGACGAATTCAAGATAACCCATGTCTTCAACGGCCTGGACAAGGACGAAGAGAAGATAATGACAGAGACAAAGACAACAGTGAAGCTGGAAGATGCAGGTAAAGCAGGTACAGGAACAGATGAAGAGGATTCAGAGACGAACGAGACGGCAGACAAGACAGAAGAGGAAGAAGGAGAAGAGACAACAGAAAAACAAGACAAGGAAAGCAAGCCAGGCGTCTTCACAAGGATGTGGCGCTGGGTAAAAGGACTGTTCTCAAAAGAACCAGAAGATACAATGGAGTGAACAATAAGAGAGACAACAGAAGCAGCAACAGAAACAACAAGAGACACAGCACAAAGGATGACAACTTTTTCTTTTGATAGATAAACAGCACAAAGGATGACAACTTTTTCTTTTGATAGATAAACAGCTTTCGACATAAGAAACTGAGTGCGATGCGCAGTAGTGACTACATTAGCTCGAAAGCTGGGAAGAGTTCTTGACGCGCCGCCTTATACAAGCCTAGTTACTGACGCAGTCACTCCGCTACGCTGCGTTCGGCGGTTAACAATCCCTGCGGGATTCTTAACAAACGCAGCTGCTCTACCAAATTCTATTAAGGCAGCAACATTAGTGATCAGGCTTGGTCCATCCAATACTACAGGACTATAGAGCAGCTTTGGTGCTCCATATGCAACCATCATCATAACCACTCCGGTTTCTACAACCAAAGCTGCATTAAGAATCAAAAAACAAAAAACTGCTCCTCCTAACCAGATTACCACCCGCACCTCTTACCCACTCAAAATACCCCCCATATCACCCCTCACCACCCCCAAAAGCACAAAAAATAAATAGCCAAACCACCTTAAAAAGAGGTATAGGTGATGCTGATGGAGGAATGCTCTCAAGTCAATTGCAGGTATCCAGCTACTGACGAGTTCAAAGGTTCTAAAGTCTGTTATAATTGCCTGGAGGTCCTGAGATACGAGGAAAAGGTCAGCAGGCCGAAGGAATGCTCTGAGCCGGGATGCCATAACCCTATAAACCGTGAATTCAAGGGAAAGAGGCTGTGCAGGACGTGTTGGAAACGCTATAAGTCTGAAAAGGACCGCATGATGATGGACTTCAGGATTGTCAGATAAACACCCAACCACCATATTTATAAAGAACCCCTAATTTCTTGTAAAGACACGCTATTATGGCAATACATGGTGGTATCGATGGAAATAAACGTTCTTGAGGAATCCAAAAACAAGCTTATTGTTGAGATAAAGGGCGAAAGCCACGCTCTCTGCAATGCCCTGAAAACCGAGCTGTGGAACAACAAGAAGGTCAAGACAGCAGGCTATAACATCGCGCACCCTCTGATAGGTGTGCCAAAGCTCGTGATCGAAATCGAGTCTGGTGACCCGAAGAAGATCCTTGAAGAGGCTGCCAAGAATGTCAAGAAGGACGCTGAGTCCTTCCTGAAGTCTTTCTCAAAGGCAGTGAAGTAACACCATCAAGATGCTTTCGGAAAAAGAGAGCAGGCAACTTCTGACATTAGCAAGGGATTCCATAGAGACCTATTTCTCAAGACAGGAGCCAGACACAAAAGACTGCGACCACCTGAAGGAGAAACAAGGGGTCTTTGTCACGCTCCACAAGCACGGAGACCTAAGAGGCTGCATAGGATTCCCTTACCCGACACTCCCGCTGTTCAAAGGGATCATCGAAGGAGCAAGGGCTGCTGCATTCGAGGACCCAAGATTCCCAGACCTGAAAGAAGACGAACTCAAGGAGATAGACATTGAGATCTCAGTATTGACAGTCCCTGAAGAGATAAAGACACCACCTGAACAGCGCCCAGAACAGATAAAGATCGGCGAAGACGGCCTCATCATAAAGAACAGCTTCACATCAGGACTCCTTCTTCCACAGGTCTTCACAGAATACGACTGCACACCAGAGCGTGCCTTGGAGATGACCTGTCAGAAAGCAGGACTGCCGACACACGCATGGAAAGACAGCTCAGTGAAGATCCTGAAGTTCCAGGCACAGATACTTAGCGAACAGGATGTTCGCTAAGTGCCGAGTGGAGCAGTGCAAGGCACTGCGAAATGACCGCATTCAGGGAAAAGGAATAAAAAATATCATAACTTCTTGACCAGCTCCCTGACATGCTCCACGGACTTGCCGAACGCTGCTTTTTCCTCTCCGCTCAATTCCATCTCGACGACCTTCTCTGCACCGCCCTTCCCGAGCACGACAGGTACACCCACAAAGAAACCGTCGACACCATACTCACCTTCGAGCAATACAGAACAGGGCAGGACCCTCTTCCGGTCATTGAATATCGAGTCAATCATGTCTGCTATCGAAACTCCGGGCGCAAAGAACGCGCTTCCCGTCTTAAGGAGCCCGACAATCTCAGCCCCGCCATTCTTCACGCGACCAACGATTGCATCTATCTTTTCCTGTGGAAGAAGCTCTTTTATCGGCTTGCCACCCACCTTGCAATGACCGACAAGCGGCACCATCAGGTCCCCGTGCCCACCAAGCACCATAGCCTCGACATCATTCACGTCAGCATTGAGTTCCTGCGCAAGGAATGCCCTGAACCTCGCACTGTCGAGCACGCCTGCCATCCCGATGACCCTGTTCTTGGGGAATCCGCTGAGATCATATGCCAGCCGCACCATCGCGTCAAGCGGGTTTGTCACCATTATCAGTATCGACTCAGGAGAGTGCTTTACAACATCAGGTATTATCGCCTTCATGATGTTCGCATTGATTGCCACAAGATCATCCCGGCTCATCCCAGGCTTCCTTGCGATGCCTGCAGTCACCACGACGACATCCGACCCTGCAGTATCGCCATAATCATTGGTGCCGACAATCTTTACATTCGACCCCACGACCGGCATCGCCTGGAGCATGTCAAGCGCCTTTCCCTGGGGGAGGCCTTCGACGACATCCACCAGCACTATCTCTCCCAGTTCCCTGAGTGCTGAGTAGAACGCTACCTGGCTTCCAACATTCCCCGCACCGACTATTGTTATCTTCATCTTGAGACCTCCTCGCAAGCATTGAATATGTTCTCAAAAAGATCAGGTATGTCATCTTCCTTGACACTGGAGAATGCTATCCTCAGCACCCCGCCCATGGCGACGACCCCTGTATCGTATCTCTCAAGAAGTTTTTTTCTCACGCCCTCAGCATCCGCGCCCTTGAGCTTAAGGCACATGAAATAGCCTGAGTTGAACGGGTATGGTGAGAAGTATTTCCGATACCTGTCCTCTTTCAGGGTCTCCTTGACCTTCATGAATCTTCTCTGCAGGATAGCGTGCTGGTTGGTATCATCCCCAGTCTTCAGCCCGTGCAGCACAAGGCTTTGGGAAAGGTGCGAGACATTTGATATGCCGCCCCTGATAATCCCGGCAGTCTTTTCCTCCAATATCTGGTTCTCTTCAGGACTGAGACCGCCGAACGTCATGAAACCGACCCTCAAGCCCCATGCGCATTCCTCTTTTGTGGCACCGTCGAGCTTGACCGCCAGCACATTCTCAAGCCCTGCCAGCTCTGAGAACACAGACTCCTTGTAGATACCATCCTCGTATACAAGGCCGAAGTATGCATCATCGCATATCACAAGCACATCACCGCTCTGCTTCACGATCCCGACAATGGCCTGTACCTCTTCCTCAGTCGGCGTGTACCCGGTGGGGTTGTTCGGAAAATTCAGAAGCAGGATCTTCTTGCCGTCCCCTGCCAGCTTTTCCTTCATCGCGCCGATGTCAAAAGAACCATCCTTGAACGTATTGAACGTGTCAAGCACCGCACCGTATGCCTTCTCGAACACGAGCTTGTAATTGCCCCAAAACCTGTCAGGCAGGATTATCCTGTCACCTTCATCGACAAAAAGATGCCCTACCACGCTGAGACCGTGTGTTATCCCGTTCGTGACTACGGGCAGGCTCAGTTCTCCCTTGATGCCTGGGTTCTTCTTCTTGATCTCCTCCTTCCACACAAGCCTAAGCTCAGGTTTCCCGAAGCTCGGCGCATAAGTGAAGACCTCTTTAGGATCAAGCGACACTTTCTCTGCTATCGACTTGAGCCTCATCGGTGCAGAATCATCCCCGAGCGCGATACCTATCGTCGCATTGATGCCCTTGCCTCGCGCTTCTGCTGTCTGGGCGATTATTCCATCCTTTGGGAAATATGCTTCCCGCCCTCTTCTAGAAAGAAACTTGTCGATCTTCATTCGCATCACACACTTTTTCGCGCAAAGCCATGCCTCGCACGCATCTATACGCTAAAGATTACAGAGAAAAGATTACTTTCCATACCTTCGCTCACGGTTCTGGAACTGGTCGATGACATAGACAAGATCCTCTTTCTCGAACTCTGGCCAGAACTTCTCAAGAAAGAACCACTCGCTGTACCAGCTCTGCCACACCAGGAAATTGCTTGTGCGATGGTCACCACCAGTCCGGATGATCAGGTCAGGTGAATGATCTGAATAAAGGTTCTCATCAACGAGTTTCTCATCGATATCTTCAATAGATATCTCGTTCTTCTCAATCTTGCGGCCGATCTTCTTGATAGCATCAATCAACTCTTCCCTGCCACCATAAGCCATGGCGAAATTCACAGAATAAGAATCATGATCCTTTGTGGCTTCCATCAGCTCGAGCATCTTGTCATGCACTTCCTTGGGAAACAGCTCTATCCTGCCGAGGAAGGTTATCCTTATCTTGTTCTCATGGATGATATCATTTGTCTTTGTCCTGTCGAAGAAGTCGACGAATATCTTCATCAGAAAATCAAACTCCTCCTTGGGACGGTTGAAGTTCTGCATAGAGAAAGCATAGAGTGTGAATTCTTTCACTCCCAGTTCCTTGCCCCACTCGAACAGCTTCTCGACCTTCTTTGCTCCCCATTCATGCCCCATCCAGGGTTTTGCCATGAGTCGCTTGGCAAATCGTCTATTGCCGTCCAGTATTATGCCGATGTGCTTGGGAAACTTACCTTTCTCTGCCATACACAGACTGAACTGCGAAGCATTTATAAAGTTTTTTGCATCTGTCCAGGACATGAAAGAAGAGGACCTGATAAAAGAGGCTGAGCACGCGCTCCAGGAACTGGAGAAAAAACGAATGAAGCGTGGTGTCGCAACATCAGAGCCAGACTCCAGCAAGAAGAGCCCTTGGGCTTACCTTGCCGCGCTTCTCTTGCTCCTTCTGATAATAATGATGGTGGTGCCGTACTATGGGATAAAAGTGGATCCTCATCCCAAGAATATCCCTACGATAAGCGAAGTCGCTCCTTACTATCTAAAACAGCTTGTCAACGAGACACCTGGCATCCCTAAAGCGAGCAGGTCAGATTATAGCCAGCTGATTATATACAATCATCAGGCGATAAAGACCATGGCTGCCCGCATCGCCACAGACAGCTGCGAAGGCATGGACCTCTGCTATGCAAAAGCGATATTCTACTTTGTAAGAGACAACTTCAAGTATGTCGGGGACCCCCCTGATGACTATCTGGAAAGCCCTTTCGAGACAATATACACAAGAGGCGCCGACTGCGATGGGCTGGCAATCCTCCTGGCAAACCTGGAGTCTGCGATTGGCGTGACCGCAAGGTTCGCATTCATCCCAGGCCATGCCTATGTCCAGGTGAAGATAGACAGCGCCCCGAATAAGTACAAGCAGCCGGACGATTGGATCTCACTCGACCCCACCTGCAAGACCTGCGAGTTCGGAGAGATCCCGTACAGCACAGAGAACAAGCAGAAGCAGTATCTTTACATATAATCATTCAACCCCAAAACCTTTAAATACACCCAATCCTCCCAATCAAAAAGACTCAATCACAGCAATCCCGTGGACTACAGCCATTTTAAGGGTGTAGGAGGGAGGAGATGGTCGTAATGGATAAGGATACAGTCAAAGAAGCTCTAAAACAGCTCAAAGAGAGTTCTAAGAAGCGTAATTTCAATCAAACAGTCGATCTGATCATAAATCTCAAGGGATTGGACATGAAAAAACCTGAGCAGCACGTAGAGCTCTACATCCCAATGCATTATTCCAAGGGAAAGCCTCTCAAGATCTGTGCTTTCGTGGGCCCTGAGCTCAAGGAAGACGCAGCAAAGGTGTGTGACACATCTATATTTGTCGATGAGTTCCCTAACTACCAGAAGGACAAGAAGCTCATAAAGAAGCTCGCAGAAGAGCACGACTTCTTCATTGCCCAGGCCACGATAATGCCAAAGGTGGCCCAGGTCTTCGGTAAGATCCTAGGGACAAGAGGGAAGATGCCCAACCCTAAAGCAGGTTGCGTCGTACCTCCAAAGTTCGCCATGCAGCCATTGTATGACAGGCTGCAGAAGACAGTTGTCGCAAAGGCAAAGGTCCAGCCAGTCATCAAGTGCGCTGTAGGCGTAGAGAACCAGGATGAGGCTGAACTTATTGATAATATCATGACAGTCTACAATGCAGTCATGCACAAGCTGCCTAATGAGGAGAACAATATCAAGAAGCTGCTGCTCAAGCTGACCATGGGCGCGCCGGTAGAGGTGAAGTAAAATGCCGATAAAGACCTCTAAGCTTCCCGCAGCCAAGAAAAAGGTTGTCGATGAGTTCGTCAAGCTCGCGAAAGAATACCCGATAGTCGGCGCCGTGAACATGGAGAACCTCCCGACTAAACAGCTCCAGAACATGCGCGCGCAGCTGAGGGAGAAAGTCGTCCTCAAGATGGCCAAGCGCAGGCTGATGACAATCGCGATCGAGGAAGCAGCCAAGGAAAAGAAAGGCCTCGAGCAGCTCATACCATACCTGAAAGGTATGCCAGCACTCCTGTTCACAAAAGAGAACCCATTCACGCTCTACAAGAACCTGCAGAAGAACAAGTCTTCCGCACCGATCAAGGCAGGCCAGACCACGCCCAAGGACATAATCGTCCCTGCAGGCCCGACCGGCTTTGCTCCAGGTCCTATCATAGGACAGCTTGGCGGTGCTGGTATCGCGGCAGGCATTGACGGAGGCAAGGTAGTGATCAAGAAGGACTCGCAGGTCGCCAAGGATGGTGACGTGATCAACGCAGAGCTTGCAGGTATCCTGACAAGACTGAGCATCGAACCTATGGAGATAGGCCTTGAACTCACCGCCACTTTTGAAGATGGCAACATATTCACAAAAGACGTCCTAGCAATAGATGAGGATGAGTACATAAACAACATGACTAACTGTCACAGGTGGGCTTTCAACCTTGCGATGGAAGCAGGGATCCTCACTGCTGAGACAACTGAACTCATGGTTACAAAGGCCTTCACTGATGCGAAAGCATTGGCGAGGGAGTGTAGCATTTACGCTGATTGTGTGATGCCAGAGCTTATCGCTAAGGCTCACAACCAGATGCTGGGCCTCAAAGGCTTGGTACCTTGAAAAAAAGAAGGGAACAGACAAACAGGATTCATGATTTGAACGGAGGGACTCAAAATGGAATATGTCTACGCTGCAATGTTGCTGCACAAAGCAGGTCAGAAGGTTGACGAGGCTTCAGTCAAGAAAGTGCTTGAAGCCGCCGGTGTTACTATTGATGATGCAAGAGTAAAGGCGCTTGTCGCTGCTCTTGACGGTGTAAATATCGACGAAGCGATCGAGAAGGCTGCTGTTGTTGCTGCTCCAGTTGCCGCTGCTCCTGCCGCAGGTGGTGCTGCCCCTGCTGAAGGTGGAGAGGCTAAGAAGGAAGAGAAGAAAGAAGACGACGGCAAGTCTGAAGAACAGGCTGCTGCCGGACTCGGCGCACTTTTCGGTTAAGCATTTTTTGCTTTTTATTTTAATTCAACCAGATGCGCTCTCAAGCGCGTCGTTTTCACAACGGGATCATTATGAACGAGGAAGAGAAGAAAAAAACACTTGCTGAGATAGAAGTGAAGAAAAAAGAGCTTGATACTCTCAAGGCCAAGCTGGATGAGCTGAACACTCAAAAAGAGGCCGCGCTTGAGAAGAAGAAGCTCGCGACAAAAGATATTTCTGAACTTGCGAAGACAATTCGCGAATCAAAAGGCAAAAGGAACAACTACACCAAGCAGGTGAAGGACTCCAAGCTGCGCAGGAGCGAGCTGAACGATCTTCTCAAGAAGAAAAGGGACGAGATGCGGATGCTGCAGAAGGAGAAGCAGACTGTCAGCGGAAAGTTCGGCATCCGTTTCGATCCAGCGAAGATCAAGGGAGAGATAGAAGATCTGGAGCTGAAGATAGAGACTGAAGCACTCCCGTTCAATATTGAGCAGCGCATGATGAAGATGATCGCAGAGAAGAAGCGCACGCTAGAGCAATCCAAGGAGGTCAGCGATGTCTTCGACAAGATTCACGCCCTGGGCAAGGATCTTGACAGGATAAAGCTGAAAGCAGATGATACTCATAGGAAGATCCAGACAAAGGCTGAGGCGAGCCAGCAGTTCCACGAGGAGCTGATTGAATCATCAAAAGAGGTCAAAGACGCCCGCGCCAAAGAGGAAGAGGCGCTAAAGAAGTTCGTAGAATGGAAAGGCAAATACACAGAGCAGAACGAGCTTGTCAAGGGAAAGCTACAGGAGATCCGGGAACTGAAAGCAAAGATCGACGGCGTCAACCTTGAAGAGCGCGAAAAGGTCAAGAAAGAAGAGGCCAAGAAGCTGGGAGACCAGAAGAAGACAGTAGAAGAGAAGATAAAGAACAAGATGAAGCTGACCACAGAGGACCTCCTTGCTTTCCAGGCAAAGGAACAGAGCAGGCCAGGAGGCAAAGGCAAGAGGAAAGCACCAGCCAAACCAAAGAAGGAAAACAAGAAAGAAGAGCCTAAGCCTGCAGTGAAAAAGGAAAAGCCAGAGCCAAAGGCACCAGAACCTGCCCCGACACCTGAAGAACCTAAACCAGAAGAGCCAAAAGAAGCTCCTGCTGAAGAAGTCAAAGAAGAGACCAAGCAGGAAGAGTAGACTGATTCTTACACCATCAAAAAGAGATTCTTGACAAGATTTATAAATTACAGGCACTGATTCTCTCCAAAGGAGGTATCATCATGAAAACACGTGAAAAAGAAGCTCTCATAAAACTTCTGGGCGGGATAGGCCTGATTGTTCTTCTGATAGGCCTGTTCACAGGACTCTACGAGTTCATGCACGGCCTTATAGCAGCGATTGCCATCTGGATCCTGACAGGTGTCGTAGCCAAATACCTGGGCGTAGAAAAGGAGACAGGCAAAAAAAAGAAGTAATCACTCAACCAACCAAAGAGGTGATAGCATGCCATTCATAGGATGGGATGACAGCCTGAGCGTAGGCGTAGCAGAGATAGACCAGGAGCACAAGGAAGAGATAGAGCTCCTCAACAGACTGCATGACGCAGAAGGAGAAGACATCCCAAAAACATTCCAGGAGCTTGCAGAGCACACTGTGAAGCATTTCCAGACAGAAGAGAGATACTTCGACAAGTTCAACTATGAAGACTCCACAGCGCATAAGGCGACGCACAAGCAGTTCCTGAAACAAGCAGAGCAGGTCGGAAAAGACATCGAGGCAGGCAAAGAGATTTCTGAAGACACCCTCAACCTGATAAAGACATGGCTTGTCAACCACATAAAGTCCATGGACAAGAAATACACGAAATGCTTCAACGAGAACGGCCTGACATAGAAATCATTTCTTTTTCTTCCGCATCATGACAGAGCCCCCTATAGCTCCGACAATGAAAGCGATCGGGAACAAGATAAGTGACGCCAGGAAGAAGAACACATGCAAGGCTTCAAAGAGATAATGCAATACAGCAATATCCTTTGCAAGTATCCCGAACGCATAGAACACATTATGCAGGATAGATCCTGCCAGCACACCTGTCGCCGATCCTCCAGCCATATAAAGGAATATCTTCAGCTTCTTCGGCGCTTTTGATTTTACTGCAAAGACAACCAGTACAATCCCCATGAGGAGGAATATCAATGCAAGCACCGCAACTAAAGAGAAAAGCCGGTTGAACTCGCCAATCAATGTTCCTGCAAAGAAGAGTAATGTCAGGAGGAATACCCCAATCATCGCATACAAGAGTTTTCTTGATCTCAATAGGTATCTGTCTTTCATCATGACACAGACCCAGTACTTAAACTATAATAATATTTCTATTACCCCTCACCCACCATTTCAACCCCACCCTCAACCATAAACTTATTAAAATACAATCACACCCTGACACAAAAAGGTGATATCATGAGAATAACAATAATCATAGCAATGATCTCGGTATTGATGTTGATAACAGGCTGCGCTGAAGCCCCTGACAGAGCCCCTGATCAGCCCCAGCAGAAACAGATAGGTGGAGACAAGGACGAGCACGGCTGTCTCCCAGCAGCAGGCTACCAGTGGTGCCCATCGACACAGGCGTGCCAGCGCATGTGGGAAGAATACTGCGAGGAGTACAAGGACCAGTTCAGAGGAAAAGAGGTCTCAAGCTTCAATGAATGCATCGCTGCAGGGTATCCTGCTATGGAATCATATCCAAGGCAGTGCAGGGCACAGGGCAAGACATTCACAGAAGAGATAAAGTCTAAGAAGCTCACCATGGAAGAGGCAAAGGAGATTGCAGAGAGCAGCAACTGCATGAAAGAAGGCGCACTCAAAGGGGCAGGCACATACAACGAGAACACCTTCACCTGGTGGTTCGATCTGGACAGAGTTGAAGAAGGATGCAGCCCTGCATGCGTGGTTGATGAGAAGACCCTCGGTGCAAATATGAACTGGCGCTGCACAGGTCTCAAGCAGACCTGATCTCAACAACCATCCTAGGAGAGTTTCCTGACAACAGAACCGACATCATCGACTTCAAGACACTTTCCCAGGAACTGCTCAACAGCATAGACATTTGTCTTGGTATGGTCAGTAAGCGAGGATGTCTTGAACCCGCCGCCGAACAGCGCGACAAAAGGCACAAGATTGTCTGCAAGGTGTGAATCGACAGCAGCTCCGCTCTCTATCTCTGAAAGCAGTTTCTTGGCAGCGTCCTCACCGACGACCTCTGCACGCTTCCCGCGCTCGCCAAGCGCGTCAGCTCCCAGCAGGATAGGATTGGCGACATCGATATCATCCTCTGCCTTGGAAAAGACAGCCCACAAGGTGATTCCAGAGCCGGTAGAGAATGTCTCAGAATACTGCGCAGCGATATTCACAGGGACATTCAACCTGGTCAGAAGATGCTTCGCAGCCCGCGCCTGCCTCTCTGCGACATTAGCTCCCTCAAGATCAGACGACGCGTGACTCACACCCTTTATCTGTATTAAATTCCCCTGCTCAAAGAGCGATATCTGCGGAGCCTCACCAAGATTCTCCAATGTATATTTTCCCTTTATCTTGAGACTAATCTCACCGCCACCTTTTGGATAATGCCCGCGCCGGACAACAGAAATCTCGACGTCAGCATACCTCTTCATCTGAGGCACAAACACCTCGCGAAGATAATCAACAGGCATGCTCCACTTGGTATCTGTCCCGCCTTTGATCTTGAGCCGGAACTTACCGCCACCAAGCACAAGCGGCACCCAAAGGGACTGCAGCAGAAGAGTGATGCTCCCTGCAGTGCCGATATCAACAGAAAGCGTCCGCGGCGTAAGCTTCCCAGGAGAGAACGAAAGACTCTCAGACCCAAGCGAAACCTCGCTAGTCTCAGCCCCGCACAATTCCTTCAGCGCATTTATCGCAGTGAGATGCTGCGCCTTCAACCCAGGCACCTTACGACCTTTACGGATAGAATCAACCTCAAACGCCTTGCCCAGCAGCACACTAAGGCCGAGCGCAGTACGCACTATCTGCCCACCACCTTCAAGAAAATCCCCTTTTATGATTACATCCTCAGCCATGTTCATCTCCATAATATGCCTTTTTATAAACGTTCCTGCATAAACTATTTAAAGAAAGCCAGACTAAAAGTCTGCAGGGGATTTGGAGGTTGGAGGAATAGATTGAGATATCCAGCCTATCTTTTGAGGATTTTCTGCATATTAGCCATATCTATGGCATTATTCTGCAGTACAGCAGCCGCTCAGACAGCAGACAACTCAACCACAGCAGACCCTGTCCTTGCCAAATACGATACCCACATGCACATAGCCTACAACAAGGTGCTTGTGGAATCGTCAATGACATTCCCGCAGAAGCAGGCAGCAAACCTCTCCATAGAGCTGCCCTACGACGCAAGGAACATAATAAACCAGATTGACAATTTCGAGATACCTGCAATACTCCAGTCTAACAACCTGGTCTTCTATCTCAAGAAGAGCAGGAACCTTAAGTTCTCATACATAACCGACGAGCTATTGGAAAAAGACACATACATAGCCTCCATGACAATGCCGATTGACACAGAGGCCTTCAGGCTGCGGGTATCCCTTCCAGAGAAAGCCATCCTTGACAGGCCAGTAAGGCAGAGGTCCACATCAGGCTCTGCAGTATTCCCAAAGCCCAAGCGGCTTGAGACAGATGGTCAGGTCATAACAGTGGTCTGGGAGATGCATGAGCTCAAGAAGGGTGATGAACTGGCATTCTACATCAAGTACAGGAAGCCTGTAAGATACCTGCTTCCGCTGGTTCTGATGATCATAGGTGTCCTGGTAATCGCTGCTGTGATAACATACTTCATGTATAAGGCAAACAACAGGAAAACCCACAGCAAAGCATCAGAAGCCCACAAGACCCATGAAAAAGACCTCACAGAACACCTCAAAGAGGATGAGCAGCAAGTCATCAATGTCCTGAAGCTCAAGGAAGGTAGCTGTGAGCAGGGTACACTGCGTGTAGCAACCGGTCTGTCTAAAACAAAGCTCTCCCTGCTCCTTAAGGAGCTTGAGGAGCGGAACATCATCCACAAGGAGAAAAGAGGCAAAAAAAACCTTGTTTTCCTGAAGTGAGCCGATCGGGACAGTTCTAAACTATCAGCCACCATTTAAGGCATTTCTAAACCATTCCAACCCACTGTCCTGCAGGTAATAACTAAGTAATTTCTCACCATTACATACCCTAAGCGTTGCGGACATACTAATACTCAGATCACAGCATGCCTCGCAATCACGCTTTGGTCAACAAGCTCCGCAACGCCCCATTTTATGTTCATATAAATCATAAAAAAACAATACTGAGGAGGGAAATACCATGAAAAAGATATTAAGCGTTTTATTGGCTATGTTGATGCTGTTCAGTGTATTTGGTTTTGCTGCAGCTGAGACAAACGAGACAGTCTCTGATGAGGATGATACATCCGATGATGAGACCACAGATGAAGACGACACCACAGATGAAGACGACACCACAGATGAAGACGACACCACAGATGAAGACGACA
>JBHPEY010000038.1:0-13503 GCA_042576705.1 Nanobdellota archaeon
GGATAGGCGGGATCTACAATTGGGTCTATAACGGGACTATCGATGATGTCAGGATGTACAATAGATCATTGTCTGCAGAGCAGATACAGTTGCTGTATGAGAATAGAACAGATTTGATTGTTTCTGATGAGACGGCTGTCGGTGATGTGTGGATGGCGTGTGTGACACCTAACGACGGTTTGGAGGATGGCAACACCTTATGCAGCAACAATCTGAGTGTGCTTGAGGCCCCTAATGTGCCCCCGCAGGTCACGACCCCTCTGTTCAATGTTTCCACTCTGGATTACTATAAGGATGTCAAGGCCAACACGACATATACTGACGCTGAAGGCAGTGTAGGCAATGTGACTTTCTATTGGTATGTCAACAATGTAAATGTATACAACGAGACATGGTACTACAAGGCGAGCGGTTCTATCATTAACTCTACCCTGGGCGCGACTAACTATACCATCGGCGACAAGGTCAATGTCTCGGTGAGAGCGTATGATGGTGAGAATTATTCTTCATACAACTGGTCTTCAACGATTGATGTTGTTGATTCAGATGATCCTGTAGTCACTCTTGTAAGCCCGAATGACAACTGGTACAACAGCAGCAGGAACATCACCCTGACCTGCAATGCCACGAACGTAAACCTGACAAATATCACATTGTACACCAACCTCACAGGAAGCTGGGCAAAGAACCAGAGCAGGGACGTCACAGGGGCGTCTGCAGAGGAAGATTTCAACCTCACAGACATGCCTCTTGTATCATTTGAATGGAATTGCCTTGCCTACGACGAGTCCGGCAACAGCGCCTTCGCAGGCACAAACAGGACAATGAATGTAGTGGAGGCATTGTGCGGCGACACGCTCACCCAGTCTCTGACAATGACCCAGAACCTGATCAACGCGACAGGGGACGACGCCTGCGTTGAAGACGGGCTGATACTCGGAGCTGATGACATCGTCCTTGACTGCAACAATTACCACATAAACGGCAGTAATTTCGTGCCAGATAGTTCAGAGACGGGAATCCGGGCGTCAGGCAGGGATAATTTGACGATTGACAACTGTCAAGTACACAATTTTTCCACCGCAGTTGCGTTCAATAACGTAAACGTCAGTATAATCAACAATTCAAACATAAGCGCGCATCCTTATGACGCATTGGGGCTGGGAATCAATTTGACTCAATCCTATAATAACACCATAGACTCTTCTCATCTGTATTTTTGCGATAATATTATTTTTACGGTAAACTCTTCTTTCAACAGGTTCACTGACAACGCATTCGGCGAATTTTCAGGTGGTGATTTTTATCATGCAATCAGTTTAGATGATGACAGTCACAACAACACAGTATCTGGCAACATTTTCTCTGGGGGATATACGGGTTATATCCCTCCGCCGCCACACCCTATCATGGGGACTATCCCTACAATACACGTTGGAGGGGATGGGAACCTGATAAAGTCTAATTTGATCTATGCCACCTTCCAATCCAATGATTACGGGATATATGTGAGCGGAGATAATAATGATGTGGTGTTGAACAATATAAGCGGGGTGCATAGAGCAGGAATATACGTAAACCAAGGTGTAAATAACAACCTGAGCGGGAATAACATATCTGGTGTCGGAACCTTGTATCCGTTAGGTTCGATTTATGTGACTTGGGTAAACGGTCCGACATATATTGAGGATAATATTATAGAGGTCGCTGAGACTATGATACATGTCTACGCTGTATATATGCCCTACTCAGCAGGGGGAGTCCTGAAGAATAACACGTTTATACTGAACAACAATGGGACGACAGTATGCGTGGGTGCCTGGGGCAACTTGACCTTGATAGACCAGGTAATCCCCTGTAATTATTCTATCGGTGGAAACGTTACGATAGAGGACACTGGAGAAGGCAGGATACGTTTCCTCAACAAGTCTATGGTGGCAAGTGATGAAGACGAACTGTCCTGGGCAGTAAACATCAGCAGCAATTCAGTGTTCATAAACTCGACAGAGACTCCTGGTTTCAACGAGTCTGCTGAAGTGACATTGTACGGTCTGAGCTTCGACCACCCGCTAATCGAGGTCGACCTTGATGACGACGGTTCCTACACGACCTGCACTGCAGATACTGACCCTGCCTGTCATAACCTGAGCTGGGACGGGAGCACCTATCTATTCAACACGACACATTTCACCAGCTTCAGGATAGCAGAGGACACGACACCTCCGACATGGGACCAGGCTCTCCAAAACCAGACGATAGAGTACGGCGCTGCATTCGTTTATGATGTGAATGCGAGCGACCCGAGCGGAATCAATCAATATTGGTTGAACGGCACTGATTTCAGCATCGACTCGGGAAATGGCAACATAACGAACGCGACGGCTCTGGCTGTAGGTGTATATCATCTGAACGTGAGCGTGAACGACACCGCGGAAAATGTCCTTTGGACATTGTTGATCGTCAACGTATCTGATACCACTCCTCCGACCTGGGATCAGCCTCTCCAGAATCATACGATCGATTATGGTACAGCATTCGTCTATGATGTGAATGCGAGCGATCTGAGCAGCATTGACCAGTACGATATAGATGACAGCAATTTTGCGATAGATTCGTCGAACGGAAACATTACCAATGCGACCAGCCTTGCAAGAGGGGTCTACTATCTGAATGTCAGCGTGAACGATACGCAAGGCAACATCCTGTGGACCCTTCTGACAGTCGATGTGACCAATTATCTCCCTGTCGCAGCAGATGTCGTCCTGAACAGCACATACGGCAGTAACCGGACCACGGAAGACCTCACAGTCCATTGGGACGTGTCAGACACTGATGGCGATACTGTGGTGAATGTCACGACCTGGTATGTGAACAACAGCAGGATACAGATATGGTACTATCCGTTCGAGGCGTGGGAAGGCAATGCAACACACAATGAGACCAACATAACCATGGAATACGCAGGATGGCACTATAACCTCACAGCCTACGCAGCCCCAGGATTCCTCCCTGATGGAGGCCCGAACGGCACAGGTGCCTACAATGTGACTGGATCATACTTCAGGCATGTGGACTACGGTATCAATTACTTCCAAGAGAACATGACTATGTCCATCTGGTTCAAGAGGAATCCCGGAGAAGTGGATGGAAGCATCCTGTCAGGAGCGTGGAACAATGACTACAACTGGAATCTCGGTTTCACTCTCAGCTCCAACCTGCTGAGGTTCAGATATTGGCATGGTACTAACTATGACATAACAGGGCCTATAATCCCTGAAGACACATGGACCCATGCGGCGGTCATACAGAATGATACGCACTGGATTCTGTATGTCAATGGAGACTATGCAGGCAACGTGACATTCGGCTCGATACAATCCATGGCACAGATTGCTGTCGGTTCCTCTTCAGGATCAGGAGCCAATGCATGGGGAGATTTCGCAGGTGTGGTGGATGACTTCATCTACTACAACAGGACCTTGTCCGAGGAGCAGATAGGATACCTTGCAGAGGGGCGTTATGACATCATAGCAGATGACGAGACAGATGTGAACGAGACCTGGATGGCCTGTATCACCCCCAACGACGGCATAGAAGACGGCCAGACAAACTGCAGCAACAACCTGACAGTAGGTCCAGGCATCTCCTGCGGCGCCAACCTGACAGAAGACACTGTCTTGGACGCAGACATAAGCTACAGCGGTACAGAGAAATGCCTCCAGATAGGTGCAGACGACATCACCCTGGACTGCTCAGGATTCACCATAGACGCCACAGGTGACGGCACAGCCATATACGCATACGGATATGACAACATCACGATAAAGAACTGCGTACTCGTCAACTTCGACTACGGTATAGATATCAGGAGCACCAACAACAGCATTGTGTATAACAACACTGTGAGTGACAGTGACAATGACGGGATCCTCGTAGAGAGCAACTCCAACTTCAACAGGGTGATTAGTAACAACCTCTCAGGGAACTATAGGGGTATAGATGTGGCTGGCTCATCTTACCTGAACCTCTCCAACAACACAGTCTCAGGCAGCAGTCAGCAGGACTTCCTGGTCAGTTCGTCGACAGACATCCTTTTCCTCGACCAGCCAGTGACCAAATACTCGTTCAACACCGCAGGCCTCATATTCGAGGATTCCGGAGAAGCTCAGATAAGGTTCCTCAACACATCAATATCCCAAGCAGGGTCAAATATGGTGGATGACATAAACATCAGCAGCAATTTTATCTCAGTAAGGTCTGACGCGAGACCTGGCTTCAACCAGAGCGCCAACCTGACATTCTATGACACTGATTCTCTAGGGTTCACATGGCGGACACCATACAGGGACGGAAGTCCATGTTCTAAATCGATATGTTCAGAGATCACCGACGCAGACGATTTCGTCTTTAACGTCACCGGCTTCACGAACTACTCTGTAGGTGAAGGCCCTGCCTGCGGAGACACTGTGAACGTCAGCTGGAACCTGACCCACAACATATCCGAAGATGTCTCTGGTGTGTGCCTTATGGTGGAGAGCGATGTGGTATTTGACTGTAAAGGCTACACGCTGACCTCGAATCTGGACGGGACTGCATTTAAGATACTGAATGACGAGAACGTAACCCTGAATAACTGCACGATAGATGATTTCGATTATGGTGTTGTCATATACAACTCCAGCAATGTCACAGTGAATAACTCAGTGATTGACGCAGGTGCTGCTGTAGGAGGGATGACTGGAGTCCGTATACAGATGGATTCTCACTACAACATCGTGGAGAACACTGAGTTGAAGGCGATGACCACCGGAATCTTCACCGATTGTGTTTCAGAATCGTGTCCGAGCTTCAACATCATCCGCTCCATAGATGCCTGTGATGACTGGAGTGGTGTTGACGGGGTGATGTTAGAGGGGATAAATGATGTTGTCGAGCACAGCACCTTCAACTGTTCAACATATGGTTTATTGCTTTCCGGGACGAACAGCACGGTGAGGTATAACACGATACTCGCGAATGAGACTGGTATTGAAATGCATGGAACTACGAATCTTGTCGAGTATAACAACATATCATCTATCCTCGCAGACGGCATAAGAGAACTGGGTGCTATTAACAACACATATCGATACAATAACATGACGGGCATCTCTATCTCGGAAGGCTCTAAGGGGACTGTTGTGACAGATAATATCCTAAACGGATCTTTAGGAAGTCCTATAGATATAGGCCAGGCGTATGAGAGTACGATAACCATCGCCAACAACACGATCGGGAACATTTCATTCAAGATAAACAACGTCCAGAACGTAACAATCATTTTGGAGAACAACACCCTGATGTCCGACGGCGTGGACCTGGATGTCAATGCTGTCCGGTATCTTGTGCTCAGGAATCAGCACATAAACAATTACATCATAAATATCAACAACTGGAACGTGGAAATGGGTGTCACATTGACTGTTGAAGACACCAGATACGGGAAGATGGTCCTGTTCAATGACTCAGCATTCGGAGCTTCAGGAAGCAACTTCTCAGAGGATGTGCGTGTCAGCAACAACAACATATTCATCAACTCATCAGCAAAGCCTGGCTGGAACGTGACCGCCAACCTTACACTATACAGCATAAGCTATACAAACCCAATCATTGAATCAGACAATGATGATGACAGCAGCTACATACCCTGCAACTCCACAACAGACCCTGCCTGCCACCACCTCAGCTGGAACGGCAGCACACTCTTCTTCAACGTATCACACTTCACATCATACCGTGCAGGCGTCAACGCCAACCTGAGCATCTGGGACCAGAACGATTCAGGCATGCCCTACGCAGACCAGCCTGTCGACGCTGGCGAGCTGACATGGTTCTTCGCCAATTACACCAACAGGTCAAGCAGAGCCGCCATAACCGACGCAGACTGCAACATAACATTCAACGACTCAACAGCGATGATGTCCTACAACGTGACAAATGGCCTGTTCGAGTACAACAGGACATTCAACAGAGGGACCTATGACTGGAACGTCACCTGCAACAGGTCAGGCTACGAGACCCTGGATACAAGCGACAGCATCAATATCCTGGACACGACACTCCCTGTGGTGGCTCTCGTGAGCCCGATAGATGGGTACAACACCACGAACCCGAACATAACCCTTACATGCAACGCGACAAACCTGGAGCTAGACAACGTCACCCTCTACACCAACATCTCAGGATGGGGCCCGAACAAGACAGAGGACATGTCAGGCACCTCTGACGAGCAGGACTTCAACCTGACAGACCTGGCTGACGGCACCTACGACTGGAACTGCAAGGTATATGACGTCTCAAACAACAGCGCATTCGCCTCCCAGAACCGCACATTCACCCTGGACAGCTCAGCACCGACGTGGGACCCGTCCCTCACCAACCAGACCATAGTCTTCGGCAATGCATTCGTATATGATATAGATGCTTCAGATCCTATAGGCATAGACACCTACACAGTAAATGACAGCAGTTTCAATATCAACGCAACCGATGGCGACCTGACCAACGTGACAGCTCTTGCTATCGGCGTATACTACCTGAACGTCAGCGTGAATGACTCCTTCGGCAACACCCTCTGGACATTACTCACGGTTACAGTGCAGTCCTCAGGCATAACGTCAGTGCAGGTGGATCCATTGGATGAATGGGTCCTGAATGACACGATAAAGTTCGAGTGCAACGCCTCCAGCGCCAACACCCTTGTCAATGCCACACTGTGGCACAACTACTCAGGTGCATGGGTGGCCAATGGCTCTACATCCCTTTCCGGCACCTATGCTGAGTTTGAGTTCAACAGGAGCGGGTTGAGCAATGAGAAGGAATTCGTGTGGGGCTGCAATGCCTGCGATACTGGCGAGTGCGACTTCAGCGTCAACAGGACGATCACGACAGACATGACCACGCCGCTCATAGCGTTCGTAGACCCGACACCTCTGAACAACGTGAGGAATTCCAGCCGCTTCAACTGGGCGAATATCAATGTCTCGACGACAGAGACGAACGACCACTCTGTGATCCTGGACTGGAACCGCAGCCTGATAGCCTGGTGGAGAATGGAGCAGGAGAACGGCACATTGTTCTCTGACAGCTCTTCTTATGGTAACGATGGAATCTGCAATGGAAATTCCACTACCTGTCCGGAGGTGTGGACAGGAGCGAGAGGCAAGGCATACAGGTTCGACGGCGTGGATGACTATGTGAAGATCGATTACGACTTCCCGGATACCGACCTGACCCTGGCATCATGGTTCAGGGTGGGAAAATTCAGGACGAATGACAATATAGTGTTCGACAAGAACTACGGTTACTTGATAATGATGGTGTTTAATTATACTGAAACAGGTCCTAAGGAACTCAGGTTCAGGATATATAACGGTTCGATTGTGACGGTGACCGCAGTCAACACCATATACGAGGACCAGTGGCATTTCGGCGTCGGCACGATAGACACTGTCAACAAGGAGATAAAGGTATATGTTGATGGTGTGTTGAAAGGGACTAAGGCTTATACAGGCACATATACGAGCGCCAACCACAAGGTTACATTAGGCTCGTACGAATGGGGTGCGTCTTCAACTCTCAACGGCAGCATCGACGAGGTGATGCTCTGGAACCGCGTCCTGAGCCTTGAAGAGATTAAGGCCGCATACCAGGCAGGTGCCCAGAGGCTGGAGAAGAACTTCACGGATCTTCCTTCAGGCACTGTAAATTACACAGCATATACAGTAGACATGGCAGGCAACCTCAACCAGACAGAGTACAGGAACTTCAGCATCAACCATGTGCCAGAGGCAAGCATCACCGAGATAAAGAGCGATGACGAGACCAATTACACCGACGAGGAACTCACAGTATATTACACATCATCCGACGGAGACAGCAGTGACACAGTCAAAAACATCACCAACTGGTATGTCAATGGCTCTGCGATAAAGATGTTTCACATGCCTTTCGAGGCGACAGGAGGGTATAACGAATCCAGCTGGGCAAAGGATTATTCCAATGCATCGAATCACGGGACTGTAACCGGCGCGACTTGGCTGCCGACAGGAGGACACGACGGGAAAGGGGCTTACTGGTTCAACACATCCAATGATGAGTACATAATTGCTCAGGAGAACGTATCGATCCCGCAGCAGTATACATTCGCCTTGTGGATAAAAGGGAATCTTTCCGACCAGGATACTGTTGAGCATACCTATGTCATGGCATTTGAAAGTAAGGTGCTTATGGCGACAAACATGAAGAATGGCACGGTCAGGGGAGGTATCATCCTGTTGAATGCTACTGAAGATGGATGGGTGTCCATATGGAATGGAACCAATGTCCTTGATGGTGTGTGGCATCATTGGGTTGTGACCATCGACAGGGATGCGCAGGAAGGGGTAGTATATATTGATGGTTCTGAGATACACAGCGCGGCTGTACCTAGTCATTGCTCTTCAGACTCCATACGGGTGATTGTTGGCGCATCCACTCCAACATTTGGCATCTTCAACGGGACACTGGATGATGTAAGGATATACAACATCTCCTTGACTGCAGAGCAGGTGCTTTCGCTTTATCAGGAAGGTGCTGACACGATTGTCCCATGGGAGACCTCGGTAGGTGACCTGTGGAATGCGTGCGTCACCCCGAACGACGGTGTTGAAGATGGTGCAGTACAGTGCAGCGGCACGCTCGAGGTAAAGGGCACGAACCCAGTGATAGACACTGTGGTGCTGAACTCGACATACAACACCAATTTCACGATAGAGAATCTCACGGTCTACTACAACAGCTCGAATAGCGAGGGATTGTCGAACAAGAACATCACAAACTGGTTCCTGAACAGTACACCGATCATGCTGCTGAACATGCCGTTCGAGAGAAGTACAGAACTCAATGAGAGCAGCTGGACAAAGGACTACAGCAATGGTTCACATCATGGAGTTGTGTATGACAACCCTGTCTGGAACGCGACAGGAGGGCACGATGGCAGGGGCGCGTACCGGTTCTATGGACAGAATACTGATCGGATCGTGGCATTGGGCAATATAGCGATGCCGCTGCAGTATACGATAGCAGTGTGGATCAAGGGCAATATCTCTGAACAGAGTGGTGAGCATGGATACCCGATCGGATTCAGTGGCAAGATATCTATGACAACCCATCAGGCAGGTGAGCCACCGACTCCACGGGGCGGCATGCTGATAGCGAATAGCACGGATAATGGCTATCACTCTGTGTGGGATGGGACAAACGTACTCGACGGTGATTGGCATCACTGGGTCGGGACTGTCGACAGGACTGTCCAGCCGATCCCTGTGAAGATATATCTTGATGGCGAGATCATACACAGCGCGACTATAGCCAATCATTACGACTCTTCATCTGTATCGATGAGGATGGGATCATCAGGGACAAGTTATGGCAACCTCAACGGGACACTGGATGATGTAAGGATATACAACCGGACGCTGTCCCTGAGCCAGATCCGCGCGCTCTACGAGAACCAGACAGACATCATACCATCTGACGAGACCCTTGTCGACGACGTCTGGATGGCCTGCGTGACTCCTAATGACGGCGTCACAGATGGCACAGCGGTCTGCAGCAATAACCTTACCATCCTGAATAGGGGGGTGTTCATAGAGCAGGTAGACCCCTTGGATGATTGGGTGTTGAACAACACCATAAAGTTCGAGTGCAACGGCACGTCTGACAGGAGGCTTGCCAATGCAAGCCTGTGGCATAACCACACAGGGACATGGCATGAGAACGCCTCAACATCCCTCAGTGACTTCAATGAACACTTTGAGTTCAACATCACTGGTTTCGACACAGAGAAGACATTCGAATGGGCCTGCAGGATATGCGACCCTGTTGAGTGCAATATCAGCGTAAACCAGACGATCACAGTCGACTTGACAAAGCCAGGCATAGAGTTCGCGGATCCGACACCTGAAAACAACAAGCGAAATCCTGAGGACCGCAACTGGGCTTATATCAATGTCTCGACGACAGATGATAATAACCATTCAGTGATCCTCGACTGGAACCGGAGCCTGGTAGGCTGGTGGAGGTTGGAGCAGGAGAACGGCACATTGTTCTCTGACAGCTCTTCTTATGGCAATGATGGTACGTGTAATGAGACGTTTTGTCCAGAGGTGTGGACCGGAGCGAGGGGCAAGGCATACAGGTTCGATGGTGAGGATGACTATATCGCATTCGACTCTCTGCTCCCATCTGCAGGCATGACCATGGCTGCATGGGTCAAGATCGGCTATATCAACACGACAGACCAGATAATTTTCGATAATAACTATGGTGGTATTGTCATGTCGGTATTCGGCACTGGAGGAGGTCCCAGGGAGTGCAGGTTCAGGATATGGAATGGATCCTCACACTGGATCATTGCAACTGACACTATATATCAAGATACCTGGCATTTATGTGTCGGTACAGTGGATACTGTCAACAAGGTCTACAAGGTGTATGTTGATGGAGTCCTGGGAGATAGCGGCAGCTACACGGGCGTATTCGGTACTGGAAGCAGCATCAACACATTGGGCGCGTACTCCCGGGGCGCGACTGCACATCTTAACGGCAGTATAGATGAGTTCATGATATGGAACCGCGTCCTAAGTGCTGAAGAGATCAACGCGACCTTCCAGGCAGGCACCCATAGGATTGAGAGGAACTTCACAGATCTGCCTCCAGGTACTGTCAATTACACCGCGTATACCGTCGACATGGCAGGCAACCTCAACCAGACAGAGTACAGGAACTTCTCAGTGAATAACAGGCCAGCTGTGTCTGTTCTTGTGCTGAACAGCACAGACGGCACCAATTACACGACACAGAATCTTACAGTCTATTTCAATACCCGCGATGCAGATGCAGACAGCCTGGCAAACATGACCAACTGGTACGTGAATGGCACGAGCATCATGGTGCTGAACATGCCGTTCGAGGCGACCAGAGGCAACGAGTCATCCTGGACAAAGGATTACAGCGGTAACTTCTCTAATCATGGTGATGTAACTAATGCGACATGGAACAGCACAGGAGGATATGATGGAAAAGGCGCGTATGAGTTTGATGGTGATGGTGATTATGTAGACTGCGGCAACGATACAAGTCTCAATTGGGGAAGTGGTAATGGCACTGTCTGCCTTTGGTATAAGACCGGCTTCTCAAGTGTGAGGTATGCGTTCATTAAAGGGGGAACAGGTGCAGGTGGAAAGAGATATGCTATAAGTACAGAGAGTGCAGGAAATGTGACTTTTGGCATAGATGATAATTCTACAACAGCGAACCTGAAATCCAGCATCGCAGTCCATGATGATGAGTGGCATTTTGTATGTGGATTGAGGGATGGCGATAATATCAGGCTGTACATAGATGGCAGTGAAGATGCGAATTCACCTTTGGATGTCAGCGGGATGGGTAGTATAGATGGTGATTACTGCACTGTCGGAGCTGCTTATAATGCCGCAGCACAGGAAAGACAGGCATGGTTCAATGGTACCCTAGACAATCTGATGATATTTAACCGCTCTTTATCTGCTGTGCAGATCCTTGCCTTGTACAATAACAGGACAGATCTAATCCTCAGCGAAGAGACAGTTGCGGGCGAAACCTGGCAGGCCTGCCTGACCACCAACGACGGCACAGAAGACAGCGTGACAGACTGCAGCAATACATTGAATGTCCTGGCAAGGCCGATAGGCAGCATCTCAGCAGAGTGGATCACCCCGACGGTGAACACGAACGTATCCAGGAACGGATTCTTCCTTGTAAGGCAGAACATAACCTGCACCGGAGGAGATTGCGGCAACGTAGAGGTCACCCTCGACCCGCAGACAGAAGGCGCAGCACCACAGGAGCCCGAAACAGAAGAGAATTCTGGACCCGCAGCCAAAATATCCTGGTTATCAAGATTATTCAACAGCATAAAGATCCTCTTCAGAGGATTTGGAGGCGATGGTTAAGATGGAGCAGAAGATGACAAAAGAGAACATGGCTTTCAGGCTGTCAGCAATTTCTCTATTCACAATCATGATCCTCGCACTTGCCAGCACCAGCGTCCTGGCAGACCTCATGTCCCTGCAGGGCAATGTGGTAGACAACTCGCGCAACCCCATAGACGGCAACCTGACTGTATATATCTATGAGGCACCGACCGGCGGCTCACCCATATACAACTCCTCCACAGACTTCAACAACGCAATCGACGCAGGCCAGTATGATGTCCTGCTCGGCAGCAACACAGCACTGTCATTGGAATACGGCAGGATATACTACATGGACCAGAGCATCAATGGCGAGGACCTTGACTTCAGCGGCAGTGAGCGCCAGCAGTTCCAGTCCAGCACAGGCCCGGTGAAAAACATAACATTGGGCGGAGATAATCTCAAGATAACCGGCGGCAATGTAGGCATAGGGACCATAAACCCAGCATACCTTCTTGAGATAAACGGCAACATGTCTGCATCAAAGATATGCCTAGCAGGGGACTGCAGGACATCCTGGCCTACAGGAACGGTGACCGGCGCAGGCGCTGCCAACCGCATAGCGTTCTGGAACAGCTCAAGCTCATTAGGATCCGACGGGAATCTCACCTGGGATGACACCAACAAGAGATTGGGTATAGGGACGACTGCACCTGAGACATTGCTTGACGTGGGAGGTGACTTGAAGGTACGGGGCGGGTTAATCTCTGAGAGCTATCTGAAGATGCATGATGTGTTTTATAGGACGATAGCTTCAGACCTTTGGTTAATCCAGTCTGCCGGCGAAATCAGCTCGTGTGATCCTTCTGGAGTTTGTATCGATCATGCGAATCCTGTTGGTTGCGGCGTGTATTCTTCAATTGTGTTCGCTGACAGGCTCTGGATGGGGTGTAGTAACGGAAGCCTGATTTCATGTGACTCATCGGTCGATTGTGTCAATCATGGCAAGAAGACGCAGGATGTTATCAAGAAAATGGTGGTCTTAGATGGTAAGCTCTGGCTAGGGGATGATGATGGTAACTTAAGCTCTTGTGACTCTTCCGCGGTCTGCACGTATTATGGTGATAAGGGAAACCTAGTCACTGCAATGGGAGTCTTTGATGGGAGGGTATGGTTAGCTCAGCTTTACGGCAATCTCATTTCATGTGATACTTCCGGTGTCTGTCTAGATCATGGAGATAAAGAATCAACTATAGATAGCATGGCTGTCTTTGACGGTAAGCTCTGGTTGGGCCATCAAAACGGTCATCTCAGCTCGTGCGACTCTTCCGGCACCTGCACTGACCATGGTGACAAGGGGATTGAGCTGCTAGGGATTGGAGTGTTCAGTGGTAAACTCTGGTTTTTAGACATTGATGGCAGTCTTCTTTCTTGCAACGCTTCAGGTGATTGCACTGATCATGGTGACAAGGGTCCTTCAGGGAATATAGGCGTCTATGCAGGAAAACTCTGGCTGGGAGGTAGTGAC
>JBHPEY010000039.1:0-13255 GCA_042576705.1 Nanobdellota archaeon
TGCACACATACTCATAGGTTCCTGCGCCGAGTGTCTGCACATCAGGTATTGACACCGGTGTCCCGTTGCGATAAAGCGTTGGTGTGACTTCGCTGTTGTCTGCTGTGCAGTTGATTGTCGTCTCCGTCCCGTATGTCTCTGTCCATGATGGGGAAGCAGTAAGGTTCATTGTCGTGCTTCCGTCATTGACCACATAGGTGGTGCTGTTTGTAGCAGAGGTGTATGTGGCTGTTTCGGTGACATTGCAGACGTATCCATGATCGCCTGCGTAGAGGTCGACGAGTGTGTTGTTCTCTGGTGAGGTTACGTCTGTCCCGTTTCTCCACAGTGTGGCGCCGGCTTCTGGGTTGGTGCAGCTGCAGGTTGCATTGGCGCTGACTGGATAGCTCTGTCCGCTGGCGGGTATTATCTGTAGTGAGCATGTGGATATTGTCTTGCTCTGTACTGTGAGGTACCATGTTGCGCTGCTTCCGGTGTAGTTTTCGTTTCCTGGGTTGATTGCTGTGTAGTTGTAGAATCCTGCGCCTAGCGTGTCGATCTCTGGGTTGGTTACTGGTGTGCTGTTTCTGTAGAGTGTTACGTTGACTGCTGATGTTATTGCTGTTGCGTTGGTCTGTGTTCCTACTGTGACTGTCTTGTTGTTTTCGACCCCGTCAAGGTACAGGTTGGTGGTGGTGCTTGCCTTGTTGATCGTGAGTGTGTTGCTTGCAGAGTCTCCTGTGTAGTTCTGCGTAGCCGAGGCATTGCACACATACTCATAGGTTCCTGCGCCGAGTGTCTGCACATCAGGTATTGACACGGGTGTTCCGTTACGATAAAGTGCAGGTGTCACTTCGCTGTTGTCTGCTGTGCAGTTCACAGTGGTCTGCTGTCCATATGTCTCTGTCCAGGACGGTGTCGCTGTCAGGTTCATGGTTGTGCTGTCTTTGTTCACGGTAAGATACCACGTCTCTGAGCTTCCTGTATAGTTTTCATTGCCTGGGTTGATTGCTGTATAATTGTAGAATCCTACCCCTAGCGTGTCGATCTCTGGATTGCTTACCGGCGTCCCGTTCCTGTATAATGTGACGCTTCCTGCGCTGGTCACAGCTGTTGCGTTTGTCTGTGTCCCGTAGGTTACAGTCTTGTTGTTCTGCACGCCATCGAGATACAGGTCTGTGGTGCTTGCGGCCTTGTTGATCGTCAATGTATTGCTTGCACTGTCCCCTGTATAGTTCAGCGTAGATGAGGAGTTGCATATGTATTCATACTCGCCAGCCCCAAGAGTCTGGACATCAGGTATTGACACAGGTGTCCCGTTGCGATAAAGCGTGGGCGTGACCTCGGAATTATCTGCTGTGCAGTTCACCGTAGTCTGCGTACCATACGTCTCAGTCCATGAAGGAGCAGAAGTAAGGTTCATGGTGGTGCTTGCCTGGGCAACGACATAGGTCCACTGGTCAGTCTGGTTGCTATTCTCAGCGCTGTCATTGGCATAGCTCCTCCACACATAGGTCCCTGCAGGCAGGTCTGACACATCAAAATAATATTCAGAGCTGAGGTTGCTCATGCTGACATTCTGCAGCGTCCCAGTGAAGTTATGCTCTATGATCACGCCCGCCATCCCGACTCCAGAATCTGTCCAGGTCACATTGAACTGGTAGTTTGCTCCAGGGACATATGCGCTGCCTGAAGCGATAGATGTCTCATTATTGCTCCACTGCGGCGGTATCGTGTCGATGATCACCTCGCGGGTCTCAGTCTGGTTCACATTCCCTGCAGTATCGTTCGCCACAGAGTAGAACGTATATGTCCCATCACCTGGGAAGGTATAGTCACAAGGCGAGCCGCCACACGTCTGCACAGATGTTCCATTCACATATATCACGATAGAATCAAGATTAGGATCGCTCGCAGTCACATTTATCGTCTGCGTGGTATTATATGTCCCATTAGCAGGTGTAGGCCCGACAAACTGCACCAAAGGAGGTGTGGTATCCACCTCAAACTGCCAGCTTGTGCTGATATTGGTCGCCATCCCGTCACTGCAGTTCATATAGATATCATAAAGCCCATCCACAAGAGTCTGGTTGACCTGCAGTACAGTTGCTGTAGCATTCACAGTGCTGCCATTGGTACCGTACCCCGAAGTTCCATTCACCCAGAGCGAGCAGCTGATCGTGCCCTGCTCGTCATCATACCCTGTGAATGTCACGAAAGGCTGGCTGTTGTTGGTTATCGTCTGGTTCCCGCCGCCATCGATGTCTGTTATTGTTATATCATATGGTGGTGTGTTCGCAGCAATCACTGTGAAGCAGTGCGTTACCTCAGGCATTGTATCATTAAGGTTCCCAAGAGTATCATTCGCATACTGGTTCCAGCAGATGTACTTGCCTGCATCACTTGTCGTGTCGATTGTCTTGTTGCACCATCCTGTCCCTGCGCCGCTGAACGTGCATGACGACGCTTCAGTCCAGCTTCCGCTTTCGTTGCTCCTGAACAGCGCTATATCCAGCCCTTCGCCAGCATCCTGCCAGTACACTGAGATATTGACAGCAGTCCCTTCAATCACTGTTCCGCCTGAATCATCCTGGTCACTGCTGTACTGCGGCGGCGTGGCATCCACAGTGAAGTTCCTTGTCGAGCTTGTGTTGAAGCGCCCGTCATCATTGACGCACGTGACATTCCAGTAGTGCACGCCATCCGCAAGCCCGTTCACTGTCTGGTTAGTGGGTGTAGCATTCACAGAAGCTATGCCTGACACATTCACCACACCGTCTATGGTTAGGTTGCAGTCCATCGAGGCATCATAGTAGTCTGTCGCTGTCCAGTTGAAGTTGACGCTCCTTGAATTGGTAGTATAGTCTGGAGCAGGGTAGTTGAGGTCCACTGCAGGAGAGGAGAAGAACTCGTATGTTATGTTTATCCTGGGCCTCAATAAAGGATCAGCCACATAGTCAGAGCTGTAGAACCTCTTCAGGTTGTTCGCTGTCCCCGCATTCTCAATGCTCGCTTTGACATACAGTCCATAGTTAGGATAGGTGCCATTATGCCATTCAGCGACAAGTGTTGTGATGTTCCAGGCATACCATTGCAGCAGTCCTGTGACCAATGTAGAGTTATAGCTCAGGGTGTCGTTGTCTGGCCTGGTGTTCCATGTGACTGCTGTCTCGTTCCAGCTCTCGTTTATCCTCATGATCTCCAGCGGTATGTCTGATCCTGAGCCTGCATACTTGTATAGTTCCATCACAGCGTTTGTTACTGTCGCTCCCGGAGGTATGCTTGACAGGTTCCATGTTATCATACCTCTCTTTGTGTTTGATGTCCTGTCATCTATCCTCATCTCATCAGACACGCCATAATTCGTATCGCCGGTCTTCTCATCGATGAACGCGTCAGTGCCGTTGATGTCATCAGGCTGCTCAAAGAACACAGGGTCTGCAGCAGTCACGAACATCATGTAATCATCATAAGGAGTCACGTTCTTGACGAATATGAGGTCTTCATTGCATATCTCTTCTGTATAATTATAATCCTTGCACTTCCACAAGGATGTCCCGCGGTCGCTGGCATTCTTCCACACAGTGAAGTTCACGACATTCAGGTCTTCAGGGTCTATTATGAAATTATTGACCCAGCCTGAACGGTTCACAAAGTCTCCAATCCTGAGGTCATTGCTGAAGTTGATGCTGTTGTGACCCCTGATAGTGACGTTCTTGAGCGTGTTGCTGTCCACTGTGATCAGCACTTCCACGATTGTGCCGTCCTGGTCAGTGATGCTCTGGTTGTTGACTATGAAGTAGCTGTCAAAGTCCATGAGGTTTATCGTCATGTTGCTTTCCATGAACCCGAACGTGTCCTGATCATGGACCCGTATGGTGTAGTTCTCTCCTGGCAGGTAATTGCCCATCTTCACCCATCTGTTCTGGTTGCAGGTCCTTGCTGTGAAGTTCCATTCCTCGCAGACAAACGCGTCGCCAGAGATTGCTGTCATCGTGATGTCGATGTAGTCGTATCCTGTCAGGTATGGCTTTATCGCGTATGTGTTGACAAAGTCGAACTGCGTCTCTGTGTAGTTGTCAAGGTCTATCACGTCTGTGATGTTCGTGACGATCGTCAGGTTGCTTATGTACACGTCCTGTATGGTTATCCCTGCAGGGCTTATCTTGATGTCATACTGCCCTGCTGAGATGTTCTCTGTCTCGCCGGACTGTGCTGTGGTGTCTGTCTGGTTGGATCCCGTGTCTATGAGCTCGATCGTCCCTGCTATGAAGTCGCCGTCAGCGTTCTCTATTGTCTCGTTTATTATCAGCGTCCCGTTCGGAGGGTTGGGCGGGTAATCCACTATCAATATCCACGTCTCTGATGTCCCTGTGTTGCCCAGCTCATTCGTACACGCGACCCTCCAGCCGTACACATTTTCCGCAAGGTCAGACTCATTGAAGAGCAGTGCAGTGTCCTTTGTCACGTCTGTATGGTTGTTCCACGCAGTGTCGTTCAGCAGAAGTGTGCAGTTCGTGATGTTTATGTCATCTGTGGTGTTGTATGTGAAGAACACAAGGTCGCCGTTAGAATCTGTAGAGCCGTTCAGCGGGTTCATGAGATAGACCTCAGGCGCAGTAGTGTCCACTGTGAAGTTCCAAGTCTCAGATGTGTTGAAGTTGTTTGAATCATCCCAGCAGGTCACGTTCCAGTGATGCACTCCGTCCTCAAAGCCAGACACTGTCTGGTTTGTCGGCACGCCCTGCGGCGACGCGATCCCTGTCACATTGACCACGCCGTCTATGGTAAGATTGCAGTCCAGCGTCGGGTCAATGCCGTTGTAAGCTGTCCAGTTGAAGTTGAACGATGTCACAGATGTGATGAGACCGTCGTCTGGGTCATGCAGCACAACAGAAGGCTCTGTCCTGTCGAGCGTGATTGTCCTTGTCCCTGTAGAGTTCGTATTCCCTGCAGTGTCATTCGCAGTCGCGTTTATGTAGTACGTCCCATCCGGCAGGTCTGTGAAGTTGAAAAGCACTGGCGAACCACCGCTGGATGTGGAGTTTATCAGGTCCCCTGTACTGTTGTACAGATGCACGACAATTGTATCAAGATAGAGGTCGCTTCCAGTCACGTTTGTATATATCCAGTCCTGTGAATGGTTCCCTGTAGTGGTTGTAGGCACCTCAAAGTCCACGAGCGGAGGTGTCTTGTCGATTATGATCAACCGCGGCTCTGTCTGGTTTGTGTTTCCGAATGTATCATTTGCCCAGCCGTAGACAGTATAGTTCCCGTCCTCTGTGAGGTTGTATTCGCATGGGCTGCTGCCGCACGTCTTGACAGGGGTTCCATTGACATAGATGATGATCGTGTCAGGATTTGTGTCATTCGCGGTTATGTTTATTGTCTGGTCTGTATTATACGTGCCGTTGTTGGGTGTTGGCGGGACAAACTCTATCTCAGGAGGTGTGGTGTCGACAGTGAATGTCCTTGTCTCTGATGTATTGGTGTTGCCTGTGTCATCCCAGCAGGTGATGTTCCAGGAGTATGTGCCGTCGCTGAGGCCGCTCACCGTGTAGTTGGTGAAAGCGCCGCTCGCAGCCGCTATGTCGCTTGCATTGACCACTCCGTTTATCGTCAGGTTGCACGTCAGGCTCGGGTCAATAGTATCTGTCGCTGTCCAGTTGAAGTTGATGCTCGTGGACGTGGTGTTCTCATTGTCAGGAGGGAAGTTCAGGTCAATCTCAGGCGGCGTGTTGTCCACTGTGATCTCATGCGTGTCATTGACGCAGAACAGGTCTGCTGTCCCGAGCTCGCACGCTTCCAGCGTAAGGTTGTATGTCCCGTCAGGCGTGTCATCATCCCATAGGTAGCTCGAGTTCGACTGGTTGAGGTCTATCGCCAGTGTCTTGTTCTCGACACCGCTGAGGTAGAGCTTCAGTGTACCGTTTAAAGGGTCGTCATTGGGATCTGCGATATTAAATTCTATGAGGTATGGGAACCTGATCGTGGCGTCTGGCTCTGGTCTATATATAGACACAAGAGGCGGATAGTTGTTGGTCGGTGATACCTGCCAGGTGATATTGCCTTCAAGATACTCTTCTTCTCCTATTGTGGTGTTTGCCCAGAACCTGTACACGAACGCGGTCGGGTCTGCTCCATCATAGAACCAGTTTATGTTCATCTCTGTCTCGTAACCGTCTCCTGAATTGTTCCATGTCTGTCCCTCGTCATTTGTGTATTCCCAGTGGGTGGTGTAGCCTCCTTTTGTCGCCTTGTATGTCTTTATTGCATAGTATTCTGATGAATTTGATGAGTGTATCTCGAGCAATATGTATTTGAGGTCTCCTAGCTCGTCGATGAGCTGCCTTGTGAAGATGCCTCTGAACTTTGTGCCGTCATCCTGGAGCTCGGATGGATATTTGGTGGTCACGAGCGCGCAGCCTGCAAAGTCGTGCGGAAGGCCTGTCGAATAGCTGCTGTTGCACGCGAATGCCTCCAGCGGGTACTCCGGATTGTTGTGTTGTACCCTGAAGTCAAGCTTGTACTGGTCTGCATCAAGAGGCACGATGTTCTGATTCACTTCTATCTTGATGATATTGCCATTTCCGTTGATCCTCGCGCTGCTGCTGTTCTGCCATTTGACATCAGAGAAGTTGTACAGTGCAGAGTACCACTTGAAGACATTGGGGTTGTAGTGCTCGTCAATCAGGTAGCTGACATTCACATTGCTGCCGCTCCCGATAGGTGTCTCGATTATCCTGTCTCCCTGGTTCCCTTGCGTCCCGTCATACGTCGTTGTCTCGCTTCCGTTCACGAACCATATCCACTGGTAGTTGGCATTGTCATAGTTGTAGCAGATTGCCTCCTGCTTGTTACCCAGGCTGCAGCCATTGGTGCCGTTTGCAGTGAAGTTGAGGTACCAGCTGTCTATGGTGTCTAGTGTTGTTATTGAGAAGTTCAGTTCAGAGTATTCGATCTCTTCAAGATTCGATGTGTTGAACGCGCCTGCATCCTCGAGAGAGCTGTTCAGGCCGCGGTAAGATATGAGCGTGATGGTGAGCCCTGAGATCGTGAAGTTCCTTGTCTCGCTGGTGTTTATGTATCCTGGTTCGCCCCAGCAGGTGACGTTCCAGTAGTGCGGCGCCTCTGTGAACCCGCTGACGATCTGTGTCGTGGGTGTGTTGTTCGTAGAGACTATGTTGGAGACATTGACCACACCATCTATGGTGAGGTTGCAGACCATGCTGCCGTACTGGTCGCTGATCGCTGTCCAGTTGAACTCTATCGTGCGGTTAGAGGTCGTGAGATTGTCAGGAGGTGAGTTGAGATACACCTCAGGGTATGTCGGCACTGGCGCCACTGCTGTGAAGTAAGTGCTCTCTGTATCATTGATGTTTCCGCTGGTGTCATTTGCCCAGATCATTACATTATACGCTCCAGGCAGAGAGGGCACTGTGAACGAGTTGTTATACTTGTCACCCACAGCGGGCGTCAGTTCGATGGTCAGGACAGTGCTGTTAGGGAATGTTATATTGGCGAATACCTTGTCCACTGCGATATTGTCTGTCACATTGGCAGATATCTCGATCACATCAGAATAATTGTACTCATTCCCGTCAGGCTGCAGGTCAAAGACAGAAGGCGGTATATTATCATATACATTGAAGTAGGATTCCTCTGAGTCATTGACATTCCCGAAAAGGTCGAACGCCAGGTATGTTATATTGAATCTTCCTGTGAGGTATATAGGTGCTGTGAAGAAGTTGCTGTAGTTGATCCCTCCATCTGGGAGGAGATCCAGTGTGTAGTTTGTGCCGTTAGGGTAGGCAATATTGGCTTCCACATAGCTGATGTAGACATTGTCTGTCGCATTCGCTTTTACCTCTATCTGTCCGCCTGTGTTGACATTCGCGCCAGGTACAGGTAATATCGCGGTGAGGTTGGGGTCTACAGGATCTGTCACCAGGAACTGGTTCCTTGTCACCTCTGTGTGGTCATCAGCATTGTACACAGTGACTGTCCAATAATGGACTCCGAGTGAGCTGTTGGTCTGCACCCAGTCATCTGCAGTCCCTCCTCCGGTGACTGTTATGTTGTCGCTTGTCTTGGTGTAGTTGAAACCGTCGTACCAGGTCATGTAGACTGTTGTGAGGCCTGTCAGGTAGAACGCTCTTGCATATACTGGTGATCCGACCACATATGTGTACTGTACATCTGTCCTTCCTGAGTCATTGTAGAGTGTCACGCCTCTTGGAGTCTCGTTTATGAGTGCTGTCATATACAGGCTTGTGTTCAATGATGAGTTCGCGTACAGGGTTGTTATCTCGCTAAGGCCCATGGTAGTGTTCTGGGGAACCTGTACCTTCACATAGAACGTCCTGGTCGCACCATACCCTGGCACCACTATGTCCACATTCCCGTCGCTGTCAGTGTCGTTGAGCGGCTGCTTGAGATAGTCGACATAAGTTGTCTCCCATCCGAGCGTGTATGTGTTGTTGAGCTCTATCGCTTCTGTCTCGTTCCAGTTGTTGGTTATGTTGAATTCAAAATACTGCCTTGTATCTGAATTGACTGTCCTGTTGTATCCTGAAGGCACAAGTATCAGCCTGTCCCTCACCGTGATGTTTGCAGTGGAGAAGACTGTGTTGCTGGGATCCACTGATGAGTTTATCCTGATTGTCGCCTGGTCTTCTGTGCCGCTTGACGCACCTCCAGGTATCTCGACTGTCATGTAGAGGTCCTTTGACTCGAATGGTATGAACCCGCCAAGGTCTGCCCTCCCATCTCCATCAGTATCAACAGCCTGCGTCCCGTTTGCATAGTACACAGCAGTTGTCCAGCCATTGGTTGATGTTATGGTCAGTTCGAGCGTGTCATTGAATATCTGGTAATTATATACAGTGAAGTTGAATGACGCCTTCAGGCCCTGTGTTCCGTACACATCATACACAGCAGGCAGTATGGCGATATCTGCCACAGTCGTGGTGTCGTATACGCTCTTTGTCCTGTCTGAGTTGTTCGCGGTGATGTTAGACACGTCGACTGTGCCCATTGAAGCAGCGCTGGGGACATCGACCCGCACTATCACTGTGTTATAGTCGTCTGCGCCGAGTGTGAGATCAGGCATCCCATTGCCATTGCTGTCTGTCAGGGTTGTCTCAGTGGAATATGGATAATATAATGTGGCTGTCCATCCCTGGCTCGAGGTGTTGGCGAAGTCGATTGTTGTCAGCTGGTTTCCGCAGTTCTTTATCTCATGGTCATAATACACTGTCGTGCCGTTCTTGGTGGCCTTCTCATTGTCAGGATAGAGGACAAAGAACTCGCTCGACGCGCTAAGGACATCTCCGATATTATCCTCGAGCTGTGATGGGAGATTTGTCGCAGATCCCCTTCCGCAGGATGCCTTGAGGTTGGATACCCCTGGCTCTGAGAAACCCAGGTCAGACCATAGGACCCTTGTCTCGACCTCTGTGCCGAGCAGTGACCCTCCAAGCATGTCTTGCTCAAGTTGTTTGTAGATGCTTATAGATCCAGGCATGTTGTACCCATCTCCCAGCATGATATCTCCAGTCACCACATTTATTGGGTTGTAATGATAAAGGTCTGCGTCATAGTGCCTGTTCGATCCTGACCACACGAACTTGACCATGTGCTCCCCTGTCTCCATATAACCATCCAGGTCATAGTCGAGGTATGCTATCATAGATACCTGCCTGCTGCCTGTGAAGGACCTGTAATAATAGAAGTACATGTAGTCCTGGTCATAGGTGTACGCGAATTTTATCATGTCCCTGTCATCAGTCTGTATGTCATCAAGGTCGCCCTGAGCTTCTGTGAGGTCACTGACATAGTTGTATGGGTTATTGATTATGCCGTCCCAGTCACTCATGTCCCCGTCTACTGTTATGGTGCGCAGTGTAGGTCCTGGAAGAACGAATTGCCCTGTCCCTGCCTCTCCGTCGCATGACGCGAACTGCGTGTCCTGCACAGTGAAAAGTGTCGATGTGCTCGCTCCGCTTCCCCCTGTCTCGTTATATACAAGAGAGTAGTTCCAGACTCCGAGGAAATATACATTAGGTGTTGTTATCACCTGCGTTCCGCTTGACCACTCCAGAGGCCCTTCGAAAAGCGTCCCGTTCCTGTATGTCCAGTAATATCCTCCATTGCCCGATATGTTCCATACTATCTCTGTCTCATTCCCTAGTTCTGTTGTCTGGCTCGGTGGGGGAATTATAGGCGGACCGCTCGATTCTATTGTTATGCCTCCTGTCTGCAGGTCAAGCGTGTTCCCTCCATCCCCGCTGACTTGGTATGTGAGGAGGTCTGCCGGAGAGTATGTCGATGCGCTGCCGCACGCAGTAAGGTACCATACCATGGGCATGTCCTTGTTCTGGGCGTGTGCTTGAGGGATTGTTATTGTCCCGTTGCTATTGTAGGTGCAGGGCGTAGCTACAGCACATCCAGAAGTATTTGCTGAGGTCACCATGAATACATCTCCTGCTCCGCAGGCACCACCAACCACTATGCCATTGTTGGTCTCGTTGAGCTGGATTATCCAGTCAGTTACAGGTGCTCCTCCTGTTCCTATCCTGTACGTCACATTTATGTAGATAGGATCACCTTCTGTGATGGATGTGGTATTCACGACAAATGCAGTGTCGTCCACAGTCCTGATGGCGTCATGGATGTAGTCGAACTGGATCGAGTCCTTCCCGCCGGCTCCGCTCACCATTTTCAGGTCGAACATGTCTGTAGGTTCTGCGAGGTTTGAGATGTTTATGTATACCCATTCCCCTGTCGTGCCGAAGTCGCCTGACTGTCCCAGCAGGGGCGATGTTGTGTTTGCCTTGTAGACCTCTATCCAGTTGTTCTTGACCCTGCCGTCCCTCACAAACAGGTCAAGGACACTGCCGTTTGTCAGGTCTGTCTCGAACGTCACCTGTACTATCTGGTCATCGTCTATGTTCCCTGTCCAGACATCATCCTGCAGGTATGTCTGGTTATACACATCTGCTATGAATGTGTAGTCTATATCCAGGTGTTCTGCCTTGGTTATGTTTATCTCGCCGAACCCTGGATCATCAGGGGTGAGTATGAATGTATATTCCTGTCCTGGAACAAGCCCTCTCTTGAACACGTCCCATGTCCCGTCGCACCTCTGCGCGTCAAAGTCCCACTCCTTGCACTTGAGCAGCTGTTGGCCTGTAGCGACCACAGTCACTGTAGCATTGCTGAAATTCACAGCAGTGGGATCGATTGCATACACCTCCGCGAACCCTGCAAGATCACCGGTCTCAGCCACATCATCGACATTGACAAACGCAGTCATGTTCTCGTCGACAGAGACATCATTCATCTCTATCTTCTTCACAGGCATGTTCTCGCGCGTGAGATTGACCTTTACCTTATACTTTCCTTTCGCAAGCCGCTTTCCTTCCATCTTCCTGTCGGTCCCAGGCTCGACAAAATCGATATCCACATCAAGCGCACGGCCGAGCGCGTTCTTTATCGAAGGATCCACAGTGACATTCCCTGTATCGACAGTCAGATTCCCTGCCTCAAGCACCTCGAGAGAATACTTTATCTTCTTGACCTTAAGCAGCATGCCTGCCTCGACCTCGAACCGCAGTGTATACGACGTAGCATTGAACCCATCAGCAAGCGCGCAGGTCTGAGAGCAAGCATCGGTAATGGCTTTTTCAGGCGCCTCCTCAAACAAAGCGTCAAGCGCTGCCACACTGCTTTGCGCAGAGTCGAAATACACTTCCCCTTCCACAAGGCTCTGGTCGACGAACAGCACCTGCGCCTCGACGGTATTAGCAAGCGTAGAACCATATTGCTCATAATATAGATAGAACGCAGAGTCCCATGTCTCGTCGTGAGGCGCGAGCCCTGCCACAGCGCAGCACTCCGCGCCGCCATTGCACAGACTGGTAGCGACACTGAGATCGTTCACCACAGTCCACTTGGTGCACGCCTTGCTCTCGTCAACTTCCCAGTTGAACGCGCTGTTCTCGACGGTGAAATCAACAGCATCAGCGCTGGTGAAAGCAAGCCCGTCATCATCAGCATCCCATCGCGTCCCTGCCTGGTAAGCAAGGTCGATACTTATCTCTTTCGCAGGCGCGTCAGGTTCTGCTGCATTGGTCTCATTCACAGTCTCGTTCGCCGCAGGCGGTTGTGTCTCATTCACTGTCTCATTGCCCTCTTCAGCGATCACTGCGCCGCCGGTGATAAGATTTCCCATAGTATCTCCTGGCTTGACCAGTTCATTGAATATCAGGTACTCGCTTCCGCCAGGCGCGACAAGATAAGCCTTCACACGTCCCTTGCCCATGGCCTCAGCATCAACCCGCACGCTGCGCATGTTGAAAGCAGGAGTATAAGCATCAAGCATCCAATCATAGGTATCATCAGAAGTGAGAGTAAGTGAGACATCCTGTTCATAATTCAAGGTCTCGAACTCAGCAACCTGAAACCCTGTTATACCTGTCTTGTCAAACACCCAGGCCATCCCGATGACTAGCATGACTATAGCCAGAGCAAGGAGCGCATACTTCATGAACTTCTTACGCCTCCTCTTTTCTCCTTCCGCTATCATCTGTTCAAGTTCTTCCATCTGCCATCTCGCTAATAGCCTGTTCAGGGCTCTTCAGTTTGTACACTCTCTTACGGCTGTCTTCAGGATGCAGAGCTACCTCTACCCATCCGTGTTTTTTCAGATAAGAGATGATCACGCTGGTGTTCTCTTTCAGCACACCAAGCGCCTCAGAATGTTCGAAACTGCTTTCGCTAAACTGCTTCCATAGAACTGCGTACTTCTGCATTATCCACTTTGGAAGTGGCCTTACTATCGTAGTCACCGTATAAAGGCTTCATACGGGGTTTCTCTTTATAAAATTATCTATTTGCTAATGTGTTTAACAAAAAGACAATTAATTTAACAAAAAGACAAACAATTAAGCAAATAGCTAATATATGTGATATAAGTGCGCGAAGCGCGCGTCGCGCGATTTTTTTGGGGTTTGGGGGTCGGTGAGGGGTCGAGAAGGGGTGAGAGTCTTTGATACGCTGAGCAGGGGGTCTAGATCGACCACGCTCCGGGTCGCTCCCCTTGCGCACAGGCCTCTGCAAACTCTTTGACTATCGTTCCGGCCGAAGGCCACCCCTTCTATATCGTTCATTATACGGAAGCGCAAGCGCCAAGCGCACTTCACTGGACGCGCCGCCCGCAAGCCTCTACTCCGCTTTTGCTTCACTTCGTTTCGCAAAAGCTCCGCCTGGCCAC
>JBHPEY010000040.1:0-11990 GCA_042576705.1 Nanobdellota archaeon
ACGCAGGATGGAGGGGCGACACGCTGTATATGAAAACATCGGCAGGAGCATCCAGCGACCCTGCTGATTTCACAAGCGACATCACAGGCCAGGTCGGCAGCAAGATGCTTGATGGCAGGGTGCGTGAGTACTGGACCGGCTATTCATTCCAAGACAGCTGCGGCAATCCATGTTACGCCTGCCTTTCCATATCAACTACCGAAGCGACAGAGGCGCCTACTGAGAACACGTGTACTTCACCACCATCAGGATCAGGGATAAAGTTCGGCAGCGAGGTGGATGTGAACGGCGAGCTGTTTCCCTATGCCGGCAAGTGCAGATATGACGGGATAGAATATCATGCTTATTATGGCCAGGCAGGTTATGTGGGAGGACCTGCACAAGGTGATGCGCCCCTGATGTATCCTCTGCTGAGCATGACTGAGAGCACAGAGGAAAAGAAGAAGATAAATGAACCTGAAGAGGGAGAAGAAGAGGAAGAAGCTGAAGAGGATGAGGCTGCTCCTGACAAGAAGCCTGTGAAGAAGAGTGCGCTGGACATCAAAGGCACACAGGTCCCTGAGGCCATAAGGCCGGGTGCGTGTGAAGCGCACATCGGATTCAAGTATGATCTTCCTGATGATCCTGCACAGTGGAACCTGAACAATATACTGCAGGGCGGAGCGAATTCTGTATACACATTCATCGACCGTGTAGGTGCGATGCAGCAGAGCAGGGTGATATACCTGCACGCTTTCACAAGCTGGGAAGGCAGCGAGGAGTACAACAAGATGCTTGCAAATAAGCGGGCGGATGCTGTGATGGGTATAATGAATGATTACATCGCATCCCAGCCATTCTCAACTGATATCACTGTGGATGTCCGCAAAGGGACTATCAAGGCAAAGGCAGAGGATTTCTGGAAACTTTCTGATGCTGAAAAGAACAAGATAACACAGTTCTCAAAGACACAGCCAAAATCCGTGCGGGTTGCGGCGTACAAGAGCAGCCAGGCACTGAGCGAGAACCGACGGGCAGTGCTGACACTTAATGAAAATGCTTATTCTATAGTTCTGCTTGGAGGAGGGTCTGTGTTGTTGAATGAAGGATGCCCGCCGCCGGGACCTGATCCTGTACCACCGACCCCTAATGAGACAGGCACGTGCGGCGATGGCAAGATAGGAACCAATGAGAGCTGTGACCCTAAGGCAAAACCTAGTGGCTGTCTCAAGGGACTCGAGTGCCAGGCGGACTGCGCATGCAAGGCAGCGGCGGGTTGTTTCTGCCTGTTGGGTTTCCTCTACAGCTGGATGGGGATGGATGTCTGCGACTGGAATGTCGTGCTCCGCATCCTTGCATGCTGGTGGTGGTTGATCTTCCTGATTCCGTTCATATTCAAGATACGAAGGTATACAAGCGAGAAGCGGCCGGTGTCTGGCGACGAGTCGGCGATCGGGAACAGGAGTGATATATGTGTATTCCTTGAAATACTTAAAGAGAAGAAGAACATCCTCATAAAGGACATACAAGAGCTAGAAGAGGGAGTAAAACACCTTGAGCCTGATGCCAAGAAGAACTTTGGGAAATACCTTAAGAATTTCAGGGATCCTGCCTACCTGAGAGACATAACATCACAGGAGTCACGCATGCTCAACCTTACTGTAAGTGAGGAGATAAAACCTGTATTCGAGCTCTATCTTAAGCTTGTCTATAACCTGCTCGTGCTTGAAGATGTCGAGGCAACATTCTCCCTCCTGCTTGAAAAACTCAAGGAAGGGCTCAATGAGCTCACTACAAAAGGTACTTCCCCGACACTCGCTGCAATGGGCATCAAGCTGGTCAAGGACCAGCCTGAGACAGTGAAGCTCGCTAAACTCATACCGCTTCTTGAAGCAGAAGTCAAGATAATCATGCAGGAGAGCGACAAGATAGAGAGGACCCTGGAAGAGCATGTCAAGGAGATCGGTTTCCTGTTCGGCGGACTTCTCAATCTCGGATTCAAGGGAAGATGGGCCAAGAAGTTCAAGAAGAAACATGGCCAGGAAGCGCTTGACGAGCTCTGGTGGATCAAGAAGAACCTCGGATTCAATGCTCCAATATACTCGAGAAGGGAGTTCAAGCTCAGCCAGCTCACAAAGGACTGGAAGGAGGAACTGCGGACCCCTGAGAGGCATTCTTCTATCATGGGTGCAGGCAGGGAGCACAAGAAGAGCTGGGGCAAGTGGGACGAGGATACTCTCATAACAACCCGCGAGGACAGTCCCGAAGAGAAGAGATGGAGAGAACAGGCCAAGAATATATGGGGAAAGGACATACTTGCAGTCTCGGTGTATATCGAGAGATTCGGAAAGGACATTGTCTTGAACATGGACAAGGATGGGCATGTGCTTGGCAAGCTTTTCAATACCCACACACCTGCAGGCGGAACAAAGACTGAAGGTGATGTGCCACATGGCGGAGCAATCCGGCGAGAGCTTGACTTGCTTGCTGAACTTCGAAAAATACTCTGTCTAAAGGTGAGAGGGCCACTCACTGTGGAGATAACAAACCCGCAGGACATGACGCGCAATACTACAGAGCTATCAGAGCTTCTTGCACAGAAGGATGCTTTCAAGGCAGAGATAAAGGGCGGGAAACCGCCATACAAGTATCTCTGGCATTGGGGACCATATGTCGGAGATAAGAATGCTGAGCTTCCCGCTATCGTGGGCGATAACATGTGCCTGTCTGGCGACAATAAGCTGCCTGTGACAGTGACTGTCCCTAAGCGCGCCAAGGTCGTGCCTGTTGAGATAAAGAAGGGGTGGCGCGCGCTTGGAAGAAAGGCAGCGGTGTGGAAGAAGACACCGTTCCACAAGGACTTTTCAGTGGACAAAGAGAGCAAGAGATACCTGCTGCACATAGCTGTAGAGGATTCAGCCGGAAAGAAGGTAGTCTGTCAAAGGACAATAAATGTATCAAGACGGATCGTGATTGAAGGGACTGTGGTAGAGCATGACCATCCTGAAAAGCCTGTCGAGAAGGCGGAGGTCTGGGTGACACACTCAGAATTCCCTGACGCCAAGGTCATTGTCAAGTATACAGAAGACGAGAAAGATGTGTGTGTGGAGACAGACGAGAAAGGCAGGTTCAGGATAGAAGGCGCATTCAAGCATCACATTGTCGTGCATGCTGCAAAAGGAGAGGGCAGGGGTAATCATACAAGACCGCCGCATGGAAGGCCCAGTGGGCCGATTGAGATTCCTGAAGGCAAGAGTGTGTACAAGCCTGTCGTCGTGCCATTAAGGTTCCTCAAAGGCGTGGATATAGCCCCGCCGCCTGCAATAGACCAGGAGATATTCAACAATATAAAGAAGATATCAGATGTCAACCTGCGCAACCAGGTACTCGAGACACTGTCTTCGATGAAGTCCAAGGCAGGAGACATATCTATGCAGAAGCGCGTGTTCGGACCAAAGGACAATGCAGCGAATCCTGACATCAAAAGGATAAGCAGGTTTGTGAGTGACATCTATGGTGAGAATGTCGCCCAGGTGCAGACATTGCTCGATATAGTCAAGGAGAAGAAAGCCATCCTTGGGAGATACATGTCTGATCTGAAAGCCTATGAAGCCAAGCTGACAAGGATGGCAGACGAGGCGATGAACAAGCAGGACCAGGAACTCTTCAACATATACGAGAAGATGATAACCTGCTTCTCAAACATAAGGGATTACATAACACAGCATGAACTCCTGCACACCCTTGATTTTATCGAGCTTATGCTTGAGGAAAGCATAGACCTTGAATTCGGTAAATCATTGGTCAACATGAATGACAAGAACTTTGTCGAGGTCGTGAATGTCAATAGCGAAGTTGACATGTCACAGGTCACCAAGCAGACAGAATACCGGGCAAAGGCAAAGGCTGATGATGTCGACAGGCTCGTATGCGAACTCTTCAGGTGGAAGCATGGAGTCTCAGAGAGCAATGCCAACTGGACAAAGCCAGGATTCCTTGTAGAGGACTTTGACAAGATACTCAATGAGATACTCGAGCAGAAAGAGACCCTGCGCAGGGAGCTTGGCCGCTTCTATGAGGTGCTTGAAGAGAATTACCATCACTTTGCCGCAGACCTCCAGGAGTTCCACGAACTGCAGAAGTCACGCGATGAAAACGAGACGAAAGCTTTAGACCGAGCAGCCTGATGAACTTCTTTTTCTTAAGATGAACTGTTGACCCTTCGCAGGCCAAGGTATGCTCCGCGCGAATAATTGAAACCCATGTTCAACTCTTTCCAGTGCCTTTCGCCCAGCGCTTCAAGACAGTCTGCTTCTGCCTCAAGACAGGCATCTTTCTGTTCCCATGGCATGACATTGTTATCTGACAGCTGGCGATGTTTTGCTTCATGTACTGAAAGGACTGCGCAATGCACACGTCCTTTCATGATAGTGTTCATTGAGAGATATATGGCAGGTTCAGATACAGCAGAGTAGTTAAACTCTTCAGCGCTCAGCCGGATTGTCTGGACGTGATCCTCAATAAGCCTGTAATGCTCTGGTGCATCGGCTTTTAGGATGTCCAGGCCCTGTTTTACGTTCTCTGAGAGGTGTTCAGGAAGGTATAATCTCAGGGTCGTCTCCAGGCCTTTGTATGGCCTGAGCTGGAGATGCCCTTCTGTTAGCTGTTCCAGCCTTTCTGCTGTCTGTGTTTCCATAGTGCAAAATTTGAGGGTTTTATATATAAAAGGCTTTGGTTGAAACAGGATAAAGTGTCGAGACCCTTTTAAATGGTCTCTTCCCCTTTGCTTTCTAAAGGAAAGCAAAGTTTATAAACAACCCCTAAATCCATGGTTTTTGGTGTATTCAATGGAAGGCGTCATATCAAGCTATAAGGGAAGCCACAAGCGGAAGGTCATGAACCAGATGATAATCCTGGTAGATGGCACTGATTCTAAGGAGAAAGCCGCTAAGATGGTTGGCAAGAAGGTGGTCTGGAAGTCTTCTGCAGGCAAGGAGCTGAAGGGAGAGGTAAGGGCTGCACATGGCAATAAAGGCGCTTTGAGGGTTCTTTTTGAGACTGGGATGCCTGGGCAGGCATTGGGTACTAAGGTTCAGATTGAGTGAGGATTTCTTTGGTTCTGTGATTTGTAGTGGTAGAGGGCACGCTGTTGGGTTGCTGAGTCACTCACGATGTCTGCTTTGCTGTCACCATGATGTCTGCTTCTAAGACTGTTTGACTATCGTTCTTGCCGAAGGCCTTTTTTTTATATCGTTTCTTTTACCTGAAACGCAACCGCGCTGACAAAAATCTACTTCAGCGCCTTTTTGTGAGGGGGTCGCCGTAGCAACACTTTGGGCAAATCCGATTATGATTCCTTCGCTCGCTTTGCGAGCTCGGAATACGGATTTGCGACTATTGTAGTTCCGCATCGGCCCACCCACCTCCCCTAAATTGGCGACCCCCTCGATGGTGGAAAGGCGCGAAAAGGTGTATTCTAGGAATATATTTATAAAGTAATGAATATCTGTATTATGCTTATATGGGCCCTTAGCTCAGTCTGGTAGAGCGCTCGGTTGGCAATCGGGAGGCCGCGGGTTCGAATTATCAATAACAGCGATGACTTGTTTTGATGTGAAAGTCCCGCAGGGTCCAGTTTTAACAAAAAAGAGGTTGAAGCATGCTGAAAAGGTTAACTCTGCATTTATTTTTTTGTTTTCTTCTAATTGTACTTTTCTCCTCATCAGCTATGGCCTGGGCGCGGCATGACCAGATGACTGTGGAGATTGTGCGTGATCTTGGGTGGCTTGACAGGTTCGGCAACATCTCAGTCACAGAATACCAGTATGATGATCCTACGATATCAGAGATTACTATGCGGTACGTGAACAAGGTGCCTGGCGTGTTGACTGTGGATGATTTCTATGCGCACGCGCTCTACGAGCCTGTGCTGTTCTTCAAGGGGTCGCCAGTGGGTGGTTCGATAAGCGCAAAGCAGCTGCTTGCGGATTTCTCTGATGAGCCTGACTGGGAGATGGACCAGGACCTCCAGCTGAGCTGGATGCAGGCATTCCATGGCGAGAGCCAGGGGTACAGGCAGATATATTACCCGACAGGGACTTTCCACGTCCCTATGGGATTCCTTGCTCAGGGTGAAGCGCCTGACAGGGTGGAGCACTTCTACAGCATGGCGAAGGATGCTTTCAAGCGCGGTGATACTTATTGGGGATTCAGGTTCCTGTCCAGGGCGCTGCATTATGTGCAGGATGTGTCACAGCCATTCCATACACGACAGTTCTATTGGAAGTACATAAGCGCCAGCGATCCGTTCCACGGCACTATACAGGTGATAAAGAACTATCATTTCACTTATGAATCATACCAGGCAAACAGGTTCAGGCTGGAGAAAGAAGAGGTCATACCGAAGATACTGGTGAGTTCTGTCAGGTATTCCCTGCCTGTTGAGACCGACAGCCCGTCTTCTCTTGTGAAGTACATCGCCAGGCGGAGCTTCTGGAAAAGCTCAAAGACATGGGACCTTTCCATAGACTTCTTCGGCGAGCAGTATCTTGCACCAAAGGGTCTGGTGATGTCAAAGGAGGAGTTCTTCACAGACCTTAAGCGGAAGGATGTCGTCGCTGATGAGTTCCACAGGGACCTGGAGAGCCGGATGGTGCTTTTCGGCAAGGCGACCAAAAGCTTTTTAGAGTTTGCCAGGCGTGACCTTAATCTTGATGAGTATGAACCATAAGGGGTGTTTTTGTTGAAGAGAGAGCTGCTTTTCATCACAGGTAATCCGAACAAGCTGCGCGAGGCAAAGGAACTTCTTGTAGGGTATGAGGTGCAGAGCAAGGATGTCGACCTGCCTGAACTCCAGGAGGTCAATGAGCAGCTGATTGTCGAGGACAAGATACGGCATGCGCTGAAGCTCCTTGATTCGGAGGTGTTTGTCGAGGACACAAGCCTCTGTTTTGACGCATTCAACGGACTTCCAGGGCCGCTTGTCAAATGGTTCATGAAGACAGTAGGGCGTCGCGGGCTTGTGGACATGCTGTCAGGTTTCGAGAACAAGGCAGCATCTGCCAAATGCTATATCGGTTATGGAATCCCTGCTCGCGATGGAGCTGAAGAGAAGATACTTGTGTTCGAGGGTGTTGTGAAAGGCCGAATCGTTGATTCTACAGGTGACAGTGATTTCGGCTGGGATCCCATATTCCTGCCTGATGGGCATGACAAGACATTCGCGCAGATGAGCGCTGAGGAGAAGAACTCTATCAGCCACAGGAAGCTTGCTTTTGAGAATTTTAGGAATTATCTTGAGAAGAAAAAGTGAGCCTGTTTATCCTGACGATCTCTTGATCCGTTCTATGCCGTCTATTTCTTTTAGGTATTCTGTGACTTGTGGCGGAACTCGGTCTTTCCATTCCTGGCCGGTAGAGATGCGTCTGCGTATGTCAGAGGCTGAGATGCCGAAGTATCTTTCTGTGAGCTGGACATTGTAGCCTGCTTCTGTGAAGAGGTTGTATGTCTTCTGGTTCTCTGTGATTATCCTGTCTGGCTTTGATTTGAGGTGTTTTTCTACGTGTTTGATGTATGAATTGTCGCATTGTATGTCGGGGACTTCTATGAACGCTACTTCTATGTTGATTGGGTTTAGGGTCCTTGTTATCATCTGTCTGCGTTCGTCTGCTGAGAAAGGGTTTCTATTGGTGTCTTTTTCCTGGGAGCTGCCCAGGACTATGGTGATGTGCCTGTCTTCCTTGTGTGCATCCTGGATGACCTTCAGATGCCCGTTGTGGAAGGGCTGGAAACGGCCTAGTATGAGTATCATAATCCTGAGTTTTGGTTAGAAATATTTAAATATTGTGCAATTGTTGTTCCTTGCATGAGAAAAGAGATATTGATATGTGTTCTTGTACTGCTTTTGCTGGTACTTGTCGGCTGTGGGTCTGCTCCGCAGAAGTACATGCTGAGCAAGGAGGATGCACAGCAGAAGCGGGTGATCGATAAGAGCCAGGTCGCCAATCCTGCTTCGCTTCATTGCATGAATACAACAGGTGCCACACTGCAGATGAAGGAGGGGCATGGCGGGACTTTCGGGATATGCACTTTCTCTGATGGCAGCTGGTGCGAGGAATGGGCTTATTATCATGAATGGTGTTCTCCTGGCACTAATCTGACTGTCTGCGGTGACAGGTTTGCATGGGAGTCTTCCTGCGATCCTGATTATAATCCTGTCTGTGGGAAGGTATGGAACAATCTTACTAAGGTTACGAAGTGGGAGAGGTTCTCCAATGCCTGCTCTGCATGCATCGGTTCTGAGGGTGCAGATGTTGTGCAGGGGTATGTGATGGGTGAGTGTGAATGAGGATCGGATTGATATCTGATACACATGATAATGTCGAGAACATCATTAAAGCTGTCAAGAAGTTCTCTGAGCTTTCTGTTGATTTTGTGATACATCTTGGTGATGTTGTCGCGCCGGCTACATTGAAATATTTCAAGGGGCTGAAGATGAAGCTGGTGCTCGGTAATTGTGATTGTGACAAGGCAAAGTTTGAGTCGCTATGCGGCGAGTATGGGTTCGATTATCTTGGGGCTTTCTCTGAGCTTGAGGTGGATGGGAAGAAGATATATCTCATGCATCATGATCCTGACCGTTTTGCGAAGGAAAAGATCGGTCATTATGACTACATATTCCATGGGCATACGCATCGGAAGAGGGATGAGGTTGTGAAGGGGACTCGGATTGTGAATCCTGGGGCGCATTATTATCATACAGAGGGGACTGTTGCTGTTGTTGACGTCCCGTCGGGAAGTGTTGAGTTCTTCGAGGTGTGAGTCTTGACTATCGAGGATGTGACATTCCTGAATTCCCGCGGGCAGAGGCTGTCAGGCATCGTGCGTTTTTCGGAGCCTGTCGAGCCTGTCAGGTATCCTGTGATAATCGTGCTGCATGGTTTCAATCAGCATAAGCATCATGACCTTACTGCTGATCTGGGGAATATTCTTGCTCCGTACCGATTTCTTACGCTTCGCTTTGACTTCCACGGGCATGGTGATAGTGATGGGGCTTTTGAGGAGCATACTATCCACCAGCAGGTGGATGATGTGTTTGCTGCGCTGGATTATGTCTCTGAATTGCCTTATGCTGATAAGGAACGGATCTTTGTTGTCGGGACTGACATCGGCGGGAACATCGCGCTGCTTGCTGCTTCCAAGGATGCGCGGATCAAGGCTGTTGTTGTGCAGGGTGCGCGCAGTGATTTTGAGAATCATCTGCAGAGCCATTTCCAGCCGCATGAGTTCGAGGAATTGATGACTCGTGGTGTTCATAATCATGTTGATTTCCGGATACGTAAGGACTATGTTTCCAGCACACGATTGCATACTGTGCTTGAGGATATAAAGAACGTGCACTGCCCTGTGCTGTTCGTGCACGGAACAGGGGATTTGCGGGTGCGCATCGAGGAGACGCGGCAGCTTTTTTTGGCTGCTAATGAGCCGAAGGTGATGGAAGAGGTTGCTGGGGCTGACCACTGGTTCAGGGAGCACCGGCAGGAGTTTGTGGAGTTGGTTGTCGGTTGGGTGCGGCGGTGGGTCGGGTAGTTTTAAACAGGTTGGCAAAATATATAAACTGGGTTTTGTTTTTTGCTTTCCATGGCCAACAAGATAATCGCATTCGACCTTGATGGGACTATAATCAATAGCTCTGCTGCTGAGAAGGCGCATGCTGCGTGGTTTGACCTGATGGCGAAGATGCTTGGTGATGACTCTGTCAGGCAGCATACGGGTGATGCTGATTATTTCCCTGCTGTGCTTGATATCATGTCGCGGCTGACAGGGCTGCGCAAGGAGGATTCGTTTGACAAATCGGTGATGGTCAAGTATGCGCGCAATCTCTACCAGATGATGTATCTGGCGGAGTTGAAGAAGGAAGGGAAGGATGCGTTTGTGCCTGAGATGCTTGATATGATCCTTGAGTTGAAGAAGACGTGCAGGGTGGCGCTAATAACCACTGCGCCTGAAGACATGGTGCTTCCTGCGCTGGAGATTGCGGGAATAAAGAAGTATTTTGATTATGTGTATAGGGGGCCCCTGAACCAGGAGCCTTCCAAGCTCTCCATGCTGCAGAAGTTTGTGAGGGATATCGGAAAGCCTGATCTTTACATCGGGAATGAGAAGGTCGACGCAGATGCGTGCAAGGAGCTAGGGATCAACTTTGCGCTCGCCAAGTGGGGGAAGCATGATGAGGATGCGGGAGTCATGGCTAAGTTCAATCTCACTTCTCCTAAGCAGATAAAGGGGATACTCGATCTTTGTTGAGAGGTGTTTTGATGAAGTATAAGCTTGTGTGTTTCGATCTTGATGGGACTTTAGTTGATGATACTATCTTCATATGGCAGACGCTGCATGATTTCTTTGGGACTGACAAGGAGAAACGGCGTGAGGTGATAGATAAGTTCGAGAAGGGCGAGATAACATATTCTGAGTGGGCGAATATCGACGCTCTTATGTTCCGAGAGAAAGGAGCGACCAAGGAACAGATCGCTGAAGCTATCTCTGCGCTGCGTCTCATGGACGGTGCGCGGGAGACTGTTGCTGAGCTCAAGAAAAATGGGCTGAAGCTTGCTGTGATATCTGGCAGTATTTCGATTGTTCTTGATGTGCTTTTTCCAGATCATCCTTTTGATGATGTCATGATCAACTACTTTGATTTTGATCCTTCCGGCGTGATATCTGGCTGTAGGGCGACGAAGTTTGATTTTGAGCACAAGGCTACCGGGCTTCTACAGATAGCAGAGCGTGAAGGGTTTGACTCGTCAGAATGTGTGTTTGTCGGTGACAACCATAATGATATCAAGGCTGCAGAGACTGCTGGTCTTTCTATCGCTTTCAATTCAAAGAGTGATACTCTTTGCGAAGTGGCGGATGTCGTGATACCTAAAGAGAATAAGGATCTGCGGGCTGTGCTGCCGCACATACTTGGTGAGTGAAGAAATCTTTCTTATGTTTCGTAATCCTTTTTCTCGTATGCTTTCTTCTGCTTCTCCTCTTTCCTTCTTGCGTACCTGTTCCTGCTGTACCAGCCTGTGCTGAAGGCGAATGCGATGCAGGTGAGGCCCGCGCCAGCTGCTTTTGTGTAGTCTTTGTCTAAGGAGTAGCCTATTGCCGAGCCCATGCTTGTCACGCTGAGAAGCGCGCCGCCTACTATCACTGTCTTTGCCTTGTGTTTCCAGATCTGCTTGACCAGTTTTCCGATTCCCATGGAATTGTTCCTGGTCGGGGGGGTTTTTAATGGTTCGTTGCTGGATTTTTCTTTTTTTGCAGAAGAAGTGGTGTTTCTTATTGTATCTTGTCCATGCGCTTGAGGATGCAATCCACGAACTTGCCGTCCTTCATGATGCGGTCTGTCTCTATGTTGACAAAGTTTTTCTCGTTGAGGACTGTGTCGATCCAGGGGTCTGGGAAGCGCTCTTTTGTCTTGAATTCTTCTATTGTCATCCACTTGTTCTCTCCTTTGTGTGTGGTCTCTTTCAGAGTGCCTGAGATTCCTGTGAGTTCTACAAAGAACATGATGTGATGGTGGAGGAGATCGTCATCTTCGAATGTCTTCGCCTGGTTGACACCGATGAGCCTGGCGTTCTGTGCGGTTATTCCTGATTCCTCTTCAATGTCCCGCTTTGCGCATTCTTCTATGTTGAAGCCGTAGTTTATCTTTCCTGAGATGAGTCCCCAGTAACCGTAGAATGGTTCCTTCAATCTTTTCTGTGCCAGTATCCTGTTTCCGTCTTTGACTATGAGCACATGGGCAAATGTCGGGAACGCTGCTTTTGTGCCTGTGTCCCCTTCTATGAATGCAGAGAGCTTTCTTCCTTCAGGTGAGAGTGAATACTGTCCTTCTTTCTTTAGAATCAGCTTTTTTGTCTCCAGCACTCCGATGTGGTACGCGAACTTGTTAGAGTCGCGTTCTTCACCGAGAAGTTCCGTGAATGTAGCTTCTGGATTGTGGATCAGCTTTAGGAGTATGC
>JBHPEY010000041.1:0-11931 GCA_042576705.1 Nanobdellota archaeon
GGAACAGGCCATGACAAGGACCTATTAGGGATTTGTAAAAAACCCTTCCAGTACCTTAAAAAACGCCTTTTTCTTATTATTTATACATATTAGCCACAGCAGGGCTTAGGGGTGATTATAGGGAGATATCATGCAAAGGAGCCTGGAAGCCACGATAATTGCACTTCTTGCAGTAGGTATGCCCAACCAGGCCAAGGCAACGACCTGCGACTCAAGCCCTGTGATATTCCTTGGGAATTCTTTTAATGTAGCATTGAAGAACGCGAGCAGGAAGCCCAGCGCGAGAAGATGGGGAGTGACACTAGGCAACCTGGTCACAGAAGATGCAAACCCCTACACGAATGACAATAACAACCCAAGAAGGCGGTGCTCCAGAAGGGTGAAGAAGCGCGTCTGCAGGACCAACCCGCGGACAGGAGCAAAAAGATGCAGGACATACACCAAAGTCGACCGCAGCAGGTGCGACACCATAGCATTCACCGGAAGGACCGTGTATGAAATGCTCCAGAAGCTCGACAAGATCAAGGCCGAACTGACAAGGCTTGGCAGCCATCGCGTAGTTCTATACGAAGGGCCCAACAGCCTGAACCCTGGCAGAAATGACGAGCAGTCTGAGACAAAGAAGATAGGTGGTATCAGGAGGGTCCTGAAGAAGATAGTAGATGGCCTGCAGGGCCACACAGTGAACCAGAAGAATGTAGAGGTATACCTGGCAACGATGCCGGACGGCGTGATAGGATACTCAAAGAACCTAAATTTCTACTCGATAAGCCTGTACAATAACATGCTGAACAACCTGGGAGCAGATGGTGTGATAGACATCTCAGACATCGCCTGGAAACAGGGAACATTGCACGGCTACCAGCGGCCATTCACATTCCAACAGATACTAGCAGGCATTCACGACAAGGTGAACCCTGACTGCGGCTACGCAAGCCACCCTAAGCAACATTACGACGACAAGTGGGTAGCATACCAGCGCAGAGTGTCCGAGAGGATGGTCGAAAAAAGAAGAAGACAAATGATTAAATAAAAAATATTTAAGCAATTCCTTACCGTATCCTCACAGCCTCAAGATTCCGAGGCGCAACAGTCTCCACCCGGAACTGCCGATGGATACTGGACGCCAGATCAAGGCACCGGGAATTCTCACCGTGATTGATGATGACCTTCTTGGGCCGCGGCTGGCACCGATTGAGGAAATTCATCAGCTCACGCCTATCCGAATGACCTGTGATCTCTATCTTATGCACTTCCATCTTTATATGCAAGATTTCAGGCTTGCCTGACTTGTCAATTCGCAGGATGATCTCCTTCTCACCCTCACGGATCCTCTTACCCATGCTTCCTTCCGGCTGATAGCAGGAGAACACAAGTGAGTTATGCGGATTGTCAGCAAGCGCTTTCAGATACTCAACAGATGGGCCACCGACAAGCATTCCTGATGTAGCCACGATCACGCAGCTTCCAGCCTCTTCGATGACCTGCTTTCTCTCCTTATTGCTCCCGACACGCTTGAATATGGGTGACAGGAATGGATTATTATCCTTGTGGAATATCTGCTTCCGCACCGCAGAGTTCAGGAACTCAGGATATGCAGTATGGATTGCAGTCACGTCCCACACCATGCCGTCGATATACACTGGCGTAGGTTCAATATCTCCCTTCCGTATCATCTCTTCAATCAATAACATGACTTCCTGCGCCCTTCCAGAACCGAGTGTCGGGACTAAGATCTTACCATTACGGGCAACAGTATCCTTTATGATATTCTGGAGCAGTATATCCTGCTCGCGCACAGGCGGAAGCACATTGTCCTTGCCGCCGTACGTACTCTCAATCATCAATGTCTCAAGCCGAGGGAACCGTGTAGCTGCTGCCTCAAGGATTTTGGTCCGGGCATATTTCATATCTGCTGTGTAAAGCAGATTATGGAGCCCATTTCCCACGTGAAGATGCACCATTGAACTGCCGAGCATATGCCCTGCATTATAGAGTGTTATCCTTACATCAGGTGTTATGTCCGCAACCTCATCATAATCAAGTGTTATAGTGTGCTTCACCATCTCCTTGACCTCTTCAGAGGTGAAGATAGGTTCTTTCCCTTCACTGCGCATGATCTTTACCATGTCAAGCTGGAGAAGTGACATGATGTCTCGTGTAGGCAGTGTGCAGTACACAGGTCCTCGATAACCCATCTTGAAAAGCCACGGTACAAGTCCGGAATGGTCAAGATGTGCGTGCGTGACTATCACTGCATCAAGCTCGTCGAGCTTGAACTCAGGTGCCTCAAGATAAGGGTATGCCTCGTTGTCATTCGCGACATTTATCCCGCAATCCATCAACACACGAGACTCAGGAGTCTGCAAAAAGACAGCGCTACGGCCGACTTGCCGTGCTCCGCCAAGATAAGATATCCTGATCCACTCCTCTTTCTTTCCGCGTATCCAACCATCATAGATTCGATGGCCTGTCTTATCCAAAAACTTACGCCGGTAATCTGAATTATCATAAAGCACTCCTCGGATGTTCTCAATCAACTGAGAACGTATAGCAGGTGTCCTCTTTATCAGCGGGACCCACATGGTCTTCTCACGTATCGACCTCAGAAGCTCACCCTGCTTGCCTATCACAAGTCCTGGCTTCTCTGCGTGTACCACAACCATCGATCTCTGCGGATCGAAGATGACATCGCTGAGACCTGCCTCTTCTGGTATCATGTCACGGATGGTCTTCTCTGCATCTTCCCTATCCATGCATACAGAAGGGTCCGGCCTGAGCTCTACCCTTTTCTTGATAGCATTGACTATCTCTTTTATCATTCCTTTGTTGTCCAGGAAGAATTCTTTATCCTTCGTGTATAGGACTATGTTAGCACCTTCAAAAGCGACATCACTTATCTTGTCGTCAGGCAGGCGCTTCAATATCTCTTTCTGTATTGCGCTCATTAAATTCACCTTTGTTCCAGAATTGTACTATTTCAATATAAAATAAAAAAAGAACAGAGTATCTACTCTGCGAGTGTTGGGACCTTCTTGGTCATTGTCCTCTTTACACCATCTGCTGTTATCGTCATCACATCTATTCCATTGCCTGATGCAGAGTCCCGCTGCAGTGCTGCGTTGACTCCCTTCACTGCAAGTGTGACACCTTCATCAATAGTCATCCCTGGTTTGTAGAGCGTCTCGAACACACCCATAGCAAACACGCTGCCTGATCCTGAAGCAAGGTAATCCTCTGCCTCTGATATCGAGCCATCCGGATAGATGTCGTAGATGTGGAATCCTTCCATGTCAGTCCCTGCATATATGAAGTGTGATATGCCTGGTATCGAGCTGAATTTCCTTATGTTTGAGTATACCATGCCTGCAAGTAGGTTCGCAGCCTCCTTGACTGAAGATGCCTTGCTTGTCCTGAGCCTTTTCAGCCTAAGCTCTGCCTTGATCAGCTTTACAAGAAGCTGGACGTCAGAAACAGTCCCTGCAGTGGTCAGTGCCATGTTATCCTCAATCTCAAATATCTTGTCAACCCATTTGTTTGCGATGAGGTTGCCTGCGGTAGCCCGCTTGTCTGCAGCCAGCACTATCCCATCCTTGCACCTGAGTGCGATAGTCGTGGTGCCGGTCTTCATAGTATTTTCATCATTTGCCATGTTATAACACCTATAACCTTTCAGAATTCATTTTTCACCATTTCTAAAAGAACTATACCGCTTTTAAATTTAAGCTCCTATTTAAAGGTTTCGATTGAAAACAGATAAGAAAAAATAAGAAAAAAATACAGAAGAGAGCCTCTAACGCCTTCTCTTCAATACAGCCGCTATCACGATTATCCCTGCTATGATCAGTATAAGATCTGTTATCAGGATTATCGCAAGCCACTTGTTCTCGCTCCACCAGCTGTCCTTCGAAAAAGACGTCTTAGGTGTCGCCACAGCGACAGATGAAGGCCTCACATAAGGTGATGGTGCAGGTGTAGGGGCTGTCACGACCTCTACAGTATCTGGCTTAGGCTCAGGCTTAGGCTCAGGTTTCGGCTCAGGCTTAGGCTCTGGCTCGGGTTCAGGCTCGGGCTTGGTTGTTGCGCACTCATCCACCTCAAGGGTCAGTGTATCCTCGACAGAATCCCGTCCATTGTTGTACATCGCCCTGACAAGCACAGAGTAGCTGCCTTCATCGACATCATCAAGATTGATGGTGCCTGCAAAGGAATACTCATTGTCATCATCATCGATGTCCTCTGCCATCTCGAACTCCATCCGCTTGTTGTAGTCAAGATCATCTGCCTCAATGACAAACTCAACATCCTCCTCATCCTCACCCGTATTGATCAAGCCGACAAGCACCTTGGTAGATTTTGCGCAGCTGACCTTTGCTGGTGAGAGCTCTTTCCTTGTAAAGCGTATCTCGTGATTCTCCTTGTCGACATCGACATCAAAGACGATCTCATCGCGGTGGTCTGTCCCATTCTGGTCCTCGCCTTCCGCAGTCAGGATAAGCTGGTATGTCTCGTCTGTCTCTAGCCTTAGAGGTATATCAAACGAGAGTGTCACGGTCTTGTCGCGTCCAGGAGTAAGATCGAAATCATCTGCCTCTTCCTCCATGTCATCACCATCATCAACCTCTTCCAGCAGACCGATGACCTCGATATTCTCTATCTCTGCATCATCAGTCCCGCGCTCGAAGTTGTTCGTGACCTCTACCTTGAGAGTCAGCTTTGAGTCCGGTATGATATCTATTGTACCGCCACCTTCATCTGCAGACTGCTTGTCATCATCCACTTCAATTCGGACCTCTGTTATCTCGAGCATGTCCGCAGCTGCCACTGCCGAGAACAACACCAGAAACAGTACCAATACCGTGCTTGTCAATAGCTTCCTCATTTGTAAACCCCCACTATCGTAAATATCATAAAAATCCGCCGGAATTGACCCATTTAATAAGCGGATTTTTAGGATGCCAAAAACTTCTGGCGAAGTTTTTGTGCATGACCTCTGAGCGCCGTATTCAGACGGTGCTATAATCCACCCCTTTATTTATACGTTACTACCACTTAGAAGCCTCAAAATATAAATAACTTGTGTCATCATACCAAGGGTACGAAAGATGTGGTTTTAAAGGTTTACGATAGCTGCAAGCCGAGAAGCCTTAATTCTTAAAGAAATCAAAAAATAGTTCCGTCATCTCAATAACTCTTGGCCACATATATATTCATCTTGGCATCCTTCCCGCAGCGTATGCACTTGGCACCTTCCTGCACAGGCTTGTCAAAAGGACTGTTCAATGTCTTTGCTCCACCAGTCTCTTCCTTGATGGATTCCTCGCACTCACCATCATTACAGTAAGGCACCAGCACCATCTTTTTCTCAGAGATCGCCTGCTTAAGCTCATCCATGTTAGTGACATCAACGATAGCGTTCTGGAAATTCTCTTCAGATTGTTTATAGAGCATCCTATGGATATCATCAAGTATGACCTTGGTGGTCTCAACAATATCATCTGTCTTGACAAAATTCTTCTCACGATTGTCCCGCCTGACAAGCACTGCCTGGTCTGCCGCAAGGTCCTTAGGTCCGATCTCGATACGCAGCGGAACCCCTTTCATCTCCCACTCATTGAACTTCCAGCCGGGAGTGTAGTTTTCCCGGTCATCAAGATGCACGCGATACTCTTCAGACAAGAGTTCTTTTATCTTGTCAGCCCGGTCTAACACATCCTTGTTGTCACCTGTCTTGAGGATCGGCACTATGACTGCCTGTATAGGTGCTATAGGCGGCGGAAGCACTAGCCCCTTGTTGTCGCCGTGCATCATCACCATCACGCCGATCATGCGCGTGGTTATCGCCCATGTGTTCTGCCACGCATACTGCTCCTTGTCATCAGGGTCCATGAACTTGATGTCATAAGCCTTTGCGAAGTTCTGCCCGTCATGATGGAAGTCAGGCCCCTGTATCGCTTTCCCTATCGGTAAGAATGATTCGATTGAACATGTATACACAGCACCTGCGAACTTCTCTTTCTCAGACTTGATGCCTGGACTGCCGTATATCGCCATGAAATCCTTGAGGACCTCAAGATACATGTTTATGATAGGCTCACGTTCAGCCTCTGCTTCTGCCTGCGTAGCAAAGACAGTATGTCCTTCATTCCACAAGAACTCCCGCGTCCGGAGGAACGGCACTGCATGCTTGAACTCCCATCGGATGACATTGTTCCATTGATTAAGACGAAGCGGCAGGTCTCTCCACGACCGTATCCACTCTGAATACGCAGGATACATGATAGTCTCAGAAGTAGGCCGCACTGCAAGCCTCTCATCAAGCTTTGTCTCACCAGCATGCGTGACCCACGCGACTTCAGGCGCAAAACCCTCGACATGGTCAGCCTCCTTGGAAAGATGGCTCTCAGGTATGAAAAGCGGAAAGTAAGCGTTCTGCACACCAAGCGCCTTGAGCCTATTGTCCACCTCGCGCTGGATAATCTCCCACATAGCATAAGAATGCGGCTTGAATATGATACAACCAGAGACATCAGTATATGCCATGAGATCTGCCTTCTGTATGACCTCAGTATACCACTTAGACACGTCCTCCTCCTTCTTGACTGTCAGTCCCTTGGTGTCTTTCTCGTCTTCCATTTTAGCGATATAAGCAACATGGCTTTTATATATTTATCTCTTGACACGCCCGGAAACAGCTTTAGTTGCCTTTGTAGTTCTGGGCCGTTTCGCCACAGCCTTTTTCCGTACTGGACGGGCAGGCTTTGCCTTTCGAGGCCTTGACGCAGACTTAGCCCTGGCCGCTGAAACTCTTTGCGTATCTTTCTTGGGCGAAGCTTCAGGCTTGCCTGAAGATTTAGAGCGGGACCGCTCAAAAGCCCCCTTCTTAGATATCGTTCCTTTTACGAATGTTTTTTTATCTTTTTTCTTGACAGGTCTTTTAGCAAACGGAGTCTTAGCTGATCCTTTCCTGACAGGTTTTTCCTTCACCAATCCTTTCCTTCCCTGCACCCATATGATCTTCCTCAAGAAACCCATCATCCCATAAGCCTCACGCTTAGTAAGCATAGCCTTACCGACAAGACGCTTCCATAATTTCTCCTGCGTAACCCTCTTATCAGGAGTCTCCCAAGAAAAACCATCAAATATCTCCTTGAACATCGCAGATATCTGGTCCTTTTCAGATTTCCCGATAGGGGTGATATGACTGGATATTGTCTTATCAGCAAACACCTTATGCAATTCATAGAGCATGACAGCGACAGCATGAGAGATATTCAAAGTAGAATACTCAGGAGCAGAAGGGATGGTCACAACAAAATCACACTTCTCAATCTCCTCATTAAACATCCCATGCCCCTCACGACCGATCACCAACCCGATCTTCTTCTTTGGATCGATCCCCTTCAGCTTCAATGCAAGATCTGCTGGCGATAAAGGACTGCGAGGTATATTATAATCAGTCCCAGTCTTGGCAGTAGTGGCCACAAGATAATCATAATCATCGACAATAAAGAACTCAGACACCTCTGCGTTCTGCAGTATCTCCTGGGAATGCTTTGCACGATTCCGCGCATCAGGAGAAAGATGGTCACAGTGCGGGTTCACCAGCACAAGGTCATGGAAGTCAAAGTTCTTCATCACCCGCGCTATAGCTCCCACATTGCCAGCAGTCTCAGGTTCGAGCAACACAACACGTATCATAGAACATCACGTCTCAAGTGAAAAGCTTGCCGATCCATTTTACAGCAGGCCAGAATATGTTTATGACCAAGAGGAACAGTGTGGCGATGCTTATCTTCTTCCACCAGAAGTCTCCCTTTGCGACGCCCTTGATCTTCTCAAGAGATACCTTGATCATCCTTCCTCCATCAACAGGACCCAAAGGCAGCAGGTTCGCAAGACCGATGCCGAAGCTGAGTATCCCGGTTATAGCAAGAAGCTCTCCGAGCCACTGCAGTATCTTATGTATCACAAGGAACCACAAGGAATTATTCTTCAGCTCTGTCTTTGCCTTGCTCGACGCCATGACGCCGAGGTAGCCTACTTTAGGGTTTGAAGGGTTTGTTCCTGCATTGAAACTGAACTCCTGGCCATTCGCCACAAGACTTATCGCATCATCAGGTCTTACATAATTCAATTGAGCAGTAAATTCATCATAATTCTTGACAGGCTCTCCATTCACCTGGGTGACGATCATGTCGCCGGCCATCCCAGCCTCCTTTGCCGGGAACCCGTCAGTCACACCTACGATCTCCACGCCGACCTGGTCTTCCATCGCACCAAGACCTGGAGCAAAAGCATAAGTCAAGAAGAACAGGCACACCAACGCAAGCAGCACATTAGAGAAAGGCCCTGCTGCATATACAGAGTATTGCGTAGTATCGCTGGCTTTCACGAGCTTCTTCTCCTCAGGCTCGACAAACGCACCCATCAACGGCCCAAGGAAGAATATCCCGGATGACTTGACCGGCAGCTTATGCGCACGCGCAACAACTCCGTGTGAGAACTCGTGCACGAGTATGACCAAGAACAATGCTATCCATCCCGTGACCAATGGTATCTGTATAGGGCTGCCAGGAATCTTCACTCCAGGAATCACGACGCTCACTGCAGACACTGCTGTAGGTACAGTCAATAATGTCACGAGATTCTTTAGAAGGAAGAACACGATGACGAAAAGTCCGATGTATCCCGCACCGATCCCGACATAGCCGAGCACCTTTATCTGCTCAGAATACTTGTCTCCCCATCTGTCCATCAGCTTGATGCCGACCTTGGTCCTGTACATTGCCAGGAACCTGTTCTGCATGTCAAATTTCTTTCGGAATATGAATATCAGGAGAATGATTGCTGAGTAGAACAAGATGACCCATCTGTAGTCTTGCCAAAAACTCATTTGTATTCACGTCTCTTTTTGGAAAATATCAAAAAATATTAGAAGGATCACTTCCTTCTCTTAGGCTTGAGTGTCTTGTTGCTGCACTTCCTGCAGCTTATCCTTCCGGCTATCACTTTCAGGTTAGGGGCCCGTATCTTGGACTTACATCTCCTGCATATAAATATGTTAGTGAATTTCCTTATAGCCGCTTCATCAAATTTTGCCATATTAATCAGCACCCTTGACTTGTTTCATCACTTTATCAGCCAGTATGACCCAATATAATATCTCACAGCCCTCAGTGACCTGTGCCTTCAGCTCGCTTGGAATCGGCATATCGAATGTCTCGTATGTCTCGACATCCATGATGCTGGCCACATCGCCAGACACCGAAAGCACCTGCGCCGACCGTTTATCGATTATAGGAACATCAACCAGATCATGCCCAGGCATGACCGAAACTCGTTTCTTGCCATCAAGCAGGCCCACCGCGGTTATCCGCGCTTTTGCATGCCCGTGCTTGCCTGGCCGGGATATCTGGATATCTACTACCTTGCTCGCAACACCATCCATTACCATGTAACTGCCTGGTTTAAGCGAGCCAGCTCCTGTCTTTTTTGTTTCGCCCTCATCTACCATAAATACCACTTCTTTTACCGTATTAAGCAAATATAAGCACTATACAACCTTTTTCCATTGAGGTTTATAAATATTGTGGTAGGTCAGAACCAACCAAATATCCCCTTCTTCTTCTCAGGCTTATTCCCCACCCTCTTCTGACGATAATAAGCCTTGGCCTTCTCCTTACCCACAACCCGACCAAGCTCTTTCTCGATAGCAGCCCCATCCTCGAACACCTTCTCCAATCTCTTGAACCGCGCATCATGATAATAAGTACGCGCCCCTGACTTGAAGAATTTCCTCTGCTTGTGCAGCATCTCATGGAACATTATATAATCAACATACTTGATATCCTCGACCTCCTTGAACGCAGAGGACATTGTTATGGTATCATTCTTGAAATCATAAGAACCGAAAGTCGTAGTCGCAAAACGACCCCACTTAAGGTTAGGGCATTCCACCAGCCCAAGAAAGTAACGCTCATTAACCCGGTCAAAACTCTCCCGAAGCAAGGGATCGATATTATCCTTAGGCACTGCGACATGAAGGTTCTTCACAAACCCGTTATACAGATCTATATACATGGACTCCTTCTTGACCTTCATCAGCTTCACCAGAAGTTCCTGCATGCACCCCATCTGTATCTCAGGAGAGATAGCGTACCACTTGCGCGAAAGACGGAACTCAATCACACCACCTGAAAGGGAAACATAAGCACCGAAGTCTTTCAGACGGCCAGTATACTTTACCTTGAATCCATAGTTGGCTTTAGAAGTAGGGAACAGATTAAGATACGCTTTTTCAGCGAGATTTATATCTTCCATCATCCCGTAGCAACTTCGTACCGAAGTATAGCAGCGACCTTCCCAAGATCACGCAGCTGCACACCTTCCCGCGTGTCTTCAGATATGATCCTCACCTCAGAGCCAAGCTTCTCTGCAATCTTCTCGAACTCCTCGATCTCATCATCCTCCAGCGTCTCAGACAGGAGTAAAGTCGCCACAACACCCTGCTCAAGAACCTTCTTGACGTGCTCTTTCCCATAGCTGACCATACCTGGCTTCTTTGCGAGAAGATTGAGAAAATCTCCGACAATCTTCTTCTCCTGAGAGACTTCCTCAGATGCAAGTATGTCAGCGCTCTTCTCAAGCAATTCCTGCAGACCGAAATCTCCAGTGTAAGAGAGGTCTTTTGTCCCGAGGATCTTCTTCTTCAGGTCACCAGTCAGGTAACCATAACCCATAAAGTCATTCACAGTGACTCCGGGCCCGCCGAGGATTATCCCCTTAAGCTCAGTAAGTTTAAGGAACTCATCTTTCATATAGTCGGCAATCTTCTTGTAATGGTCCTTGGTAGCACCCTCTCGCAGTCGCGCGAATCGCGCAGCTGACTGTCCGCCTGCCTTCATCTTGCCAGGCACTTCAGAATGTGTCTTTCGTATCGGGATGAGAATCTTGCCCTTAAGCAGAGCTATCATGGCATCACGCCTGTCAAACACGACAAGGCCATACACTTCCTTTGTCTCCAGGAACTCACGGAGAGGATCAAGCACAAACTCCTTATCACATCGGTAGGTACGGAAGTTCAAAGGCACAGGCGGTTCAATGCTCCACACCTTGAAATCCTCCTGTCCTTCCTTCTCAGCAACATTGCCAGAAAACACAGCAAGCCCATTAGGCGGCGTCTTCTTGAACAGCCGCAGGTGCTGTATCATCCTCTCAAGCGCACCGATCACATTCTCACGCGTAGACTTGCTCTTGATATTAGAAGCAGTCCCCTGCTCCTGAGAGATATGGTTGATGATAAGGTTCATGTCATACCCTGAAGGTATATATACAGTGACAAACTCAGTGTGCCTACCTCGATGCTTCCCTACTTCCTTCACGAATTTCTTGAGGTGAAACCTCTGCATTTCAGTTATGGCAGCCATGATACTGCAGAATTAATGGTTCTTTATATAATTAGTCCAAGAACAATGCAATAGTACCGTTAGCGCCTTTCTACTACAGAGGGGGTCGGTTCGAGGTTTCCTCGAACTCTTTCGCCGCACGGCGAATTTACCTTCTTAGGGGAGGTGGGTGGGAAACGGCGAAACTAGAATAGTCGCAAATCCGTATGCCGAGCTCGCGAAGCGAGTGAAGGCATCATTATCGGATTTACCCTAAGTGTTGCTATCGGTGACCCCCTCACAAAAAGGCGCCGAAGTAGTTTTTTGGCGCCTTTCAGCAACCTTGAAACGAGCGCGTGGTGCTTCAGGTAGAAGGAACGATATAGAAAGGAGGCCTTCGGCCAGAACAATACGCAAACAGTCTTAGAACCTAAGTGCTTGGTAGTGGCGGCCTGGTGCATGGCTTAACCGCACCGACCCCACCAATAACATTTAAATACCCCCTATTAATCCAAATACCAACCAATAGGGGCTATGGTGTAGC
>JBHPEY010000042.1:0-11748 GCA_042576705.1 Nanobdellota archaeon
TTCAACAGGTTGAACAGCTTCCTGTCCTTGTACTTCCTGTCATGCTCGCGCAGCTTGATGACGCCAAGAGGAAGATGTTCCTGGATTCTTATTCTAAAGCGTATGGAGAGCCTGTCGATGAGGGACTGCTCAAGGTGTTCATGCTGCGGGATTTTGCATTACGGACCATCTGGACCCTCAATAAGCTGTCTGAGCGCCACAAGGCAGGCAGTAGGGAGGATTTCCTGAAGAGCCTGGGGCTTTTAAAAAGGAAAACCTCTGAACTGCCGAAATATTTATAAACACCATCTTCTAGTAGTGATTTGGGGATTTATATTGGTAGCACCGATAAAGGTAGGATTATTTGACATGGATCACACTCTGGTAAATGGAGCTACGTTCAACACTTTCGGTTATAAGGCTGGCGTGAACCCTTCTGAATGGGATGCACTCAAGAAACAGTACAGGCATGATCCATCAGGGGCAGAGGATTGGGGCAGACACAATGCAGAGATGCTGAAAGGCAAGAAGGTATCAGACGTCTGGGTGCAGTATGGCGGGATCAGATACGTGCCAGGGGTCAGGCAGTTCTTCTCTGAGCTTGATGCTGATATAGATTACACAGGCATCATAACAAGCAGCATCGATCTGATCGCTGAACGGGTGAGGCGGGAACTGGGCATCAATTTCTTTGTGGCGAACAAGCTCGGAGTCCAGGACGGCATCATAACAGGTGATTACGAGCTTGTGGTAAGCATGCATAACAAGCTTGAATGCTTCGCAAGGATGATGTATGAACAGGACGTCTCTTTCAAGAACCTGCTATACGTGGGAGACAATGACAATGACCTGCAGATAATAGAGTTCGTGAAACGCAATGGAGGACGTACTGCGGCGTTCAACCCGTACAAGTGTCCTGAACTTGCAGAGGCGGCGCATTTCACATTCATAGACTACCCTGAGCTCACTGAGTTCATCAGGACGATAAATGACGCGGCGAGAAAGGGTGTAAAGCCCAAGAGTGTACACAAGCCCGTAGTGATAGAGACAGTGGGTGTCATAATCTCAGACTATGCAGGCAAAGTCGTGCTCGTACGCGAGGGAAGACGGGACGGCATGTGGAACATACCTGGCGGAAGGGTAAAGCCTGGCGAGAGCTATACAGAGGCAGCAGTGCGCGAGGCAAGGGAAGAGACAAATCTTGAGGTGGTCATAACAGGATTTGTCGGACAGTACAAGAGGCCGGGTGACAGGGGAGACAAGATACTGAAATACAATTACTCAGCGACGACCAACGGGCATCCTGGCAGCTATGATCTCAGGCCGCGGAACCCGCAGGATATAATTGAGGCAGAATGGCACCGCCTGATAGAGGTCATCGACGAGAACCCGATAAACACGCACCACTATGTGCTGACCCAGCTCATCGACTTCGCACGAAGGAGACGCGTGCCCACTTTCTTCATGGAAAAGCTTCTCAAGAAGGATGTCTCACTCCCTGCAGAGAAGCCCGCTAAGGATGGCAAGGGCAGCGACCACGATGCAAGCGCCGATGATGCCAAGCAGGGGGATGATGACGACGCTAGTCAGGACAGCGCCGATGCAGGCTCCGATGTAGTCATGGAAATACATGTTACCCGCAGTGCTGCTGACAGTGCTGAAGCCCTTATCCGCAGCGAGGGGGAAGAGGGCGCCCACGAGGAGCCCGATCATGATTGTAAGTGCGGGAAAAAGAAGCCAGGCTGCAGCAGCTGGTAATATATCCATATCCCTCATCGCATACAGCGCCAATGGCAGCAGCAATGCATACGCTGCTATGGACATGCTGGTCTTTGATATCGCGTTCCTGCATATCTTCGGATTCTTTGTTGTGATCCACGCGCCTATCGCCAGTCCGACCATGAATGACGTTATTATTATCCCTAGTTCGTGATACGCGTAGCCGTATATCACCTGGAATCCCATGATGATGACCAGCTCCAGGGAGATGCCTGCAAAGCCTGCTGTCATGACTGCGAAGCGTGTGCGGGTCGTGCGCCAGAGCGTGAACATGAGGATGATGATGACTGCTGCGATAAGGATCATGAAATCTGCCTGGAACTTCTTGAGCCAGACAAGGAGATGGTAATAGTATGCTATGGGCCTGAAGTCTGTGTTTGTCGTCGAGAATGATGTGACCGCTTCCTTCAGCAGGGAGATCCGGCCCTTGTCAAGGCGCTCGAACATGTAATCCTCATTGACATACATCGTCGGGATTGTGGTGTTCCTGTAGTTGCTGTAAGAGAGCTTAGCATCGGAGGCTATCATGTAGGCCTCGTCTCCGGGAAGCAGGAGTATATTCTGGAAATGCCTCTTCAGTGTGTTGTAGACTGCAGAGTTGAGCTGCCTTGTCTCCTCGTTGATGTAGTTCGCGCCAGAGCTTATGCTCAGGCTTACCACGCCGTCGTCTTCCAGGATATCCTTGAGGTCTGCAAAGAACTCATCTGTGTAGAAGCGGTTGAGATGTGCTGTGCCTGGGTCAGGCATGTTGATGAGTATCACGTCATAATTGACAGGTGTCTGCCTCACGAAGCGCCTGGCGTCCATGCTGTGGACATGCACCTTCTCGTCCAGCAGGGCCATTGTGATCTTCTCGTCGATTTTCACGAGTATCGGGTCGAGCTCCACATAGTCTATCATGTCGACGTCATGGTTCAGGATCTCGCTTGGCGTGCCTGAGAGGCCGCCGCCGATGAGCAGGATTCTTGTGGGATTGGAATGTTGCAGCATGCCGTAATGGACATGCTCCTCGTTCTCCATCACATTGTTCGTCGAGAAGAGCGGCATGCCATTCTCAAAGAAATTCAGCTGGCCTTCTGTCTCTGTCACGACATACCTTGCGTAGATCGAATCATATGTTATGAAGATGTCCTGCCCTGTGTACTGCTGTTCTGTTGTCAGCTTGTTCAGGTCATATGAGCCGAAGACTGCGGCTGATATGATGAGGATGCCTGTCGCGATGAAGAAGAATATTGTCTTCCTGTATCTTATCGAGAGGAACATCGCGGCAGCGAGGTTGACTATCAGGACGAGCAATGCTATCCTGAACGGGCTGAAGACATAGATGAGTATGAAGCTGAACAGCAGGCCGCCTATTATGTTCGAGAGCGAGTCGAAGAAGTATACTTTTCCTATCTGGTCTGGCTTTTTCTTTTTTGAATATAGAATTGAGAACAACGGGAGGGAGAATCCTGTGATAAAACAGACCGGAAGGAGGGTGAGGAATGCTGTGATGAAGATCTGGGTTACGCCTACCAGTTCGCCTCTTGTGAATGCGAAGTTGTAGAGATTCCTTATGATGTAAAGCTGGATGGGAAGGATGACGGCTATGAGCATGTGGAGGAGTATTATCATCCTCTGCTTGTCTGCAATCCTTGGGACCTGCCTGCCCACGTAGCTGCCTATGCCGCTTATCAGGAGCCAGTTTGCAAGGACAATGCCTATGACCAGCTCATTGCCGTAGAAGACAGAGAGGAACTCCCTTGCCAGGACCAGCTGGGTGAGTATCTCTGCAATGCCTAATGTGATTATGGAGAAGATTATCCAGTTGGTTGTGGAGCCTCTTTTCATCTTGAGTCTGGATATCGTAAGATATTTAAAGATTATGGGGTTCTTTTTTTGTGGGGGAAGTGAACATGGATGATATCTATATCAATAGAGGCAGTAGAGCCGTTGTGCTGGACCTGTCAGCTGCGTGCAGGCAGGAATATAACAAGCCGCCTTTGGCTTTGAGGTTGTTCTGTGAGAGCATATGCGGGGTCATAGAGAGTGTTGGCAGGGTTGAAGAGGATGGCGAGAGTATCTATACTGTGTTGAGTGATGTGCCGATCGGTCTGTCTGGATGCAATGGTGACCGGAGGGTGCTGCTGATGCGCGGCGGGGATTCGCTTGAGGAAGGGGACCGGGTGCATGCTTATGTCTCGAGGAAGCCTGTCTGTGTTGAAGGTGATGTGGCTTATCGGATGGGTTGGTGTGAGGTTGTTGGTGGGAAGTGAGTGAGAGTGAGGGAGTGAGGAGTAAGGGGTGAGAGGTTTTTTTGAATTCTTGACATTGCTACCTTCGGTGGCAGGGTTACCTTCAGCCATTGGAACCGTCCGGTTCCAGGGTTGTCTGCGTCTGCGCCTTAGCCAACTTCGCTTCAGGTAACTTCAGCTTTGGTGATGTGGGTAGGTGTAGAGGTGGCAGGAATTTTTTTTGATTCTTAATTCAGCTTTGGTTTTAGTGGTGGATGTTGGTTTGATAATGGAGACTTGATTAGCACCAAAGCTGAGGTATCGTTAGGAGTATTGGATGGAACAAGCCTGATTGGGAACGCGATCACTCCGCTACGCTGCGTTCGGCGGTTGACAATTCCTGCGGAATTCTCAACAGTTGCGGCTTTATTGTGATTTGGTTTGGCCGCAGCATGGGTTTTAGTTCCTGACTGTCGCGCCTGTCCCGCGGCGCTCGCATGACTTATTGGTGATTTGTGGTTGCTTTGGGTTGAAGTTGTTTCTACTTTGGTTATGTTAGGCTCGCTGGGCGGCGGGACTGGCGCTGGGTGTCTTATAAACATCTTCAAAAGTTAGGAGTATTGGATGGAACAAGCCTGATTGGGGAATTTGCGGCTTTATTGTGATTTGGTTTGGCCGCAGCATGGGTTTTAGTTCCTGACTGTCGCGCCTGTCCCGCGGCGCTCGCATGACTTATTGGTGATTTGTGGTTGCTTTGGGTTGAAGTTGTTTCTACTTTGGTTATGTTAGGCTCGCTGGGCGGCGGGACTGGCGCTGGGTGTCTTATAAACATCTTCAAAAGGTTTTTATACGACTGAAACAAAATCTTATCCTATGGAACTCGATAAGTTCAGACTCGGTCTTGAAGAGATAAAGCAGAAGGTGCTCGCTGCTTCTCAGCAGAAGTTTGACCTCAAGAAGGTCGTTCAAGATGGGAGTTACATGTATGATTACAACTACAACAAGGCAAAGTATCTTGCTGACCGGCTCAAGCGGAGTGCGCAGGGGCTTGTTGTCGAGATCGAGAAGGTACACAAGGCCAATGATAACAAGAGATATGAGGAACTTCTGACCAAGGTCATGGTCAATGCCAAGTTCATCGTCGAGAATTATCTTGAGCCTGTCAAGGCGCTGCCTATCATCGAGCAGATCGAGCGGGACATGGGAGATCTATCCAAGATCGCAGAGCTTGAGAACGAGATAGAGGATTTTGAGAAGGAAGCGGCTGCCATCCCCATACCCAAGGCAGTGCAGGAAGGTTCTGTCGTGCTTAACTTTGACCTGCCTGAGCTTCCCGAAGAGATCCTTGAGAATGTGCAGGCAGATGTCGATGAACTGCAGAAATGTTTCGGTGCTGGCTGCTACCGCAGCGCGATAATATTATGCGGGCGCGTGATCGAGACTGCGCTGCATCGGAAATACTTTGAGGTGACCGGCAACGACGCGCTGGAGAAAGAGCCTGGCATCGGGCTCGGCAAGCTTATCGCGCGGATGAGTGAGAAGAGCGTGAAACTGGATCCAGGTCTTCCGCAGCAGATACACTTCATCAACCAGGTACGCATCTTCTCTGTGCACACGAAACAGGAGGCGTTCAACCCTTCTGAGAACCAGGCAAAGGCCACTTTGCTTTATACTATGGATGTGCTTGGGAAACTTTTTTCTTAGAAAATCTTAAACACCGACTGCACCGGCCCGTCTGTCTTTTCCATGATACTTCTTCATGAGATACCTGAAGAATATCGGCGAGATCAGGGTGGTGAAGAATGCCATCATGATGAGGGCAGAGAATACTGATTCTGTGATTATGGTGTTGGCAAGAGCAAGGGTCGCGATGACCAGCTCCACGTCCCCTTTTGAGCTCAGGCCCCATCCTACTATCAGGCCGTCCTTTGCCTTACCGCCGTGAATGATGACGCCTATGACTGATCCTACGACTGTTCCTATGATTGCTATCCCGCAGAGGATAAGGACTAGTCTCCACTCACTGATTATCGCAGTGATGTCTGTGTTTATACCTACCCAGACAAAGAAGATAGGGACTAGGAAACCGAAAGATACTATGTGAATCGCTTTCGCTATGTTATGCTCTTCCCAGGGCTTCTTGTGCTTGCCTGTGAGAAGGACCTCCCGCACGATTATCCCTGCGAACAATGCGCCGATGATCGCTCCAAGGCCGAGGTAGAGCGTGACCAATGCAAGTATGAGTGTTATGACTATCGCGCCGGTGAAAAGATGGGTTATTGATTTCTCCTCTGCGAAAAGGTTCATCAGCACAGGGATGATCACGTAACGGAAAGCGATTATCGCAGTGACGAATATGCCTACATCCATCAGCACCTTGACAGTGCTGGCCTGCTCAGTGGCGGCGTGGATCAATGTGAGTACCACCGATACAAGAGCGAGTTCGAACATGTCGTCAACAGCGCCAGCGGTTATGATGTGCTGGCTTATCTTGGTCTTGAGCATCCTGAGCTCGTCAAGCACAGCAAGAGAGACTGCCTGCGATGATACTGAAAGGCATATGCCGATTATCAACGAAGCGACAAAATTGAAATCGAGAAGGTAGAAGAATATCAGGAAACCACCTACCAATGGAAGGATGGTGTTGAAGATTGCCACCAGAGATGACTCGCCCACGTTCTTCCTGAACTCTGTCATGTTTATCTGCAGCCCTACAAAGAAGAAGAGCAGCAGGATGCCCAGGTCAGCAAGGAACTGGATCAGCTCACCATTATTCCCTGAGATGATGTATGGCTTGAATAAAGGGAGGCCGAGCATGAGTCCGGCGAATATCTGGCCGACAACCCTGGGAATGCCCATATGCCTTGCAGCCTCGCCAGAAGCATAAGCGAATATGATTACTATGAGCAATACAAGCATGGGATCCAATATTACACCTCTTTTAAGAAAGAAAATAGGTTTATCTTTTAAAAAGGTTGCTGTGGAAACGGACCAGGAACGCTCAATTACACGCTGCAAGACAGGCGCTCTTTGCTGCAGGAGGCATGCCTGAACAGTCACCGCAGTCGAATGTGACATCGTCGTCAGCCTTATCCTGCGTATTGATGCTTGTCTTCACAGTCTCCGGCTCGGTCTCGTAATACTCCTCATACTCGTCATCTGCTTCTTCTTCATCGTCATCAGATGTGTAATCTGCCAGCGTATCCATCACGCCGCTCAGGTCTCTACAATCATCGATCTCCTGCGCTGATATCATGCTCTTTGCTCCTATCGAGCCGAAGTCGTACAATGAAGAGATTGTGTCACCATCTGTCATCATCTTCACGAGTCCGAATGGGACCTCAGAAGAGAGCCAGATCTCACCCTTTGATGTCTTGAACTTAGCGACAGAGACCTCTTTATCGGTAGGGGTTGTGTAGATATCGTAGGTGGGTTTGACCCTGTCTATGTCATAGCTGCCCTGCTCGGCAGGGACATACCCGTCCGGCACGTCTTCCATGTCATAGCAGGTAACATCGCCGCCAGCTTTTACCACATACTTCGTCGCTATCTTGTTAATAGGATGTATCCAGACCTGCGCAATGATCTTCTCATCTGCAGGGCCTGTTGTTATCTGGAACTTATTCAATGATGGTGACTGCTCAAGGACCTCAATCCTTGTCGTGATCTTCTCACCTGCAGCCCTGGAGACAGTCTCTGTCCACTGGCCTGCCTTCAGGTCCATGAATCCTGTGTAGTCTGCTGAAGACGCTGTCTTCTTCGCGGTCTTCTTTGATGTCTTTATGTCCTCTGCGCAGCCTGTCAGAAGAAGGGCTGCTATAAGAATGATAAGCGATATGCTAAATACTCTCTTGTTCATCTGGTATGCACCTCACACCCTGTCATGCGGAATAGAAGTTGTATTGGGTATTTAAAATTTACTGGGGAGAATTCTTTGTTTTCCTGCTGCTTATAAGTGCTGGTTCACTTCTTCTTCAGCCGCCTGGTGGCAGTGGTTGGGCTGGCCTCTTTTTCCATGTGCTTCTTCTCCCAGAAGACTGCGTAGAGCACTATGCCAACAAGGAATGTCAAGATGCCTATGAAGAACAGCTTCTTCTCGAAGGTGAAGAGCAGTGCTGCAGAGCTCAGGATGCCAAAGGCAGGGATGATCGGGAACCTGCCGATGTTCAGCGGGACCCTGAAGCTGCGCTCGATATGGTCATGGGAATACCTTAATGCTATGAGGCAGAGATTGATTATCATGAAGATGAACAATGCGCCGAAATCAGTGAGGAACGCTATTGCCTTGATGTCGCCAGGCAGGACAAATACTGCGCAAAGGGCCGCGACAACTATTATCGAGATGTAAGGGGTCCTGTTCTTCCTGCTCACGCGTGTAAACATCTTTGGCAGGGAACGCTCTTCAGCCATGCCGTACACCATCCTTGAGGTGCCTATCAAGAGGCCGAGGACTGTCGAGCCTGTCGCAGCAAGGGCCATGATGGCCATCATCATACCTGCCTTGGTCCCTAGCAGGCTGGTCATCACATCGGTCAGGGGCGAGTTCGAGTTGCCCAGCACGTTCCAGGGAACGACACTCACTGCTATTATCGCGACGAGCATGTACAGCACAGTCGAGATGATTATCGAAATGATGAGTGCCTTGACGAGTGTCTTCTTAGGATTCTTCACCTCTTCACTTATGTTGCCCACGTTCTCAAAGCCAAGGAACGCGAAGAATATCAGCGCTGCAGCAGTGAGTATTCCTGACCAACCCGATGAGAAATCCAGGTAGAAGTCTGGTGCCTGGATGTGCGGAATGCCGAAGCCCACCACTATGAGGAGGCCTACTATCGCGATGATCACCATGATTATGTCAAAGGTGAAGGCCTGTTTTACCCCTATGAGATTTATTATCGTGAGGATGCCTATGAGCAGCAGTGCGCAGAAGATGAAGTTCCATCCTGTCAGGTGCGAGAGGTAGCCGCCGAAACCCAGGGCCACTGCGGATGTGGCTATGATGTGGGTTATCAGTTTCATCCAGCCTACGCCGAATGCGAACCGTCTGTCCTTGAACGCTCTTGCTGTGTACATGAATTCTGCAGAATCGTATGGGAATGATGAGGCCAGTTCTGCGTAGCTGAGTCCGGTGCAAGCGGCGATCAATGCTGCGAGAAGGAAGGAGAGCCATAGTGAGTTGCCTGCAATACCTGCGGCCTGTCCTATGACTACGTAGATTCCTGCGCCTATTATTACGCCGAGAATGTATGCGGTCGCGCCGAAAAGGCCGACGTCACGCTTTAGCTTTAGCAATTGGTCACCTCGTTTTTTGGAGATTAAGGAGTTGCTATATATAAAGTTAACCGGGGGGGTGTTGTGTTTTTGAATTCTTAGTTCAGCTTTGGTTTTAGTGGTGGATGTTGGTTTGACAATAGAGATTATGTTAGCACCATTGCAACAGGTCTGTTGCAGGGTTGTCTGCGGCTACGCCTTAGCCAACCAAAGCTGAGGCATTGGAACCATTCGGTTCCAGGGTTGGCTGCGGCCAATGCCTTAGCCAACTATCGTTGGTAGGATTGGATGTAGCAAGCCTGGTGTGGGATTTAGCTGCTTTATGTGTATTTATTTGGGCAGCAGCCATTGCAACCGTTCGGTTGCAGGGTTGTCTGCGGCTGACGCCTTAGCCAACTTTCGGTAAATGAACGATATAGGAAGAAAGGCCTTCGGCCGGAACGAATGACAAAACAGTCTTAGACGCAGACATCGTGGTTGCAGCGGCCCGGGGCTTGGTGACAATGACCTGGTGCTTGGTTTTAGTTGCTGTTCTCTGACCTGACATATCATAATATATAAAAAAGGCAAGTGCTTCTTCTATCAAAAGAGGTGATGTTGCGAAAATGGTTGCAGGTTCTGAAGGGCTCAAGGAAGCGATGTTCTATGAGGCATTGGACAAGATGAAGGTGCAGTGTCATCTCTGCCCTAATGAGTGTGTCATCCTGCATGGCAAGCGCGGGAGCTGCCATGTGCGGGAGAACCATGCCGGGAAGCTTTACTCGTTGGTGTATGGCATGCCCTGCACTACCGGAGTCGATCCTATCGAGAAGAAACCGCTCTTTCATTTCCTGCCTGGGACTGAGACCTACTCTATCGCGACACCAGGCTGCAACCTGCACTGCAAATGGTGCCAGAATTGGCAGATCTCGCAGCGCGGCCCTGAAGACGTGCCGTGCTCAAAGATGGATCCTGAAGAGGTCGTTGAGAATGCAGTCAGTGCTGGTTGTGATTCTATATCATACACTTATGTCGAGCCTGCAATATTCTATGAGTATGTGCTGGACACTGCACGACTTGCACGCAAAGCAGGGCTTGCAAACGTGATGGTCACTAACGGCTATCTGAACATCAAGCCTGTAAAGAAACTTTATCGTTACATTGATGCGTGCAATATCGACCTGAAGGGATTTACTGAGAAATTATATAGAGAGTATTGCGGCGGGCAGCTGCAACCTGTGCTGGACACTGCAAAGACTGTGTTCAGACGAGGGGTGTGGACTGAGCTTACCACGCTGGTTATACCCGGGCTGAATGATTCTGATGAGATGCTCAGGTCACAGTGCGAGTGGGTGAAGAAGGAGCTTGGCGATCGCGTGCCCATGCATTTCTCACGGTTCTTCCCTTACTACAAGATGCAGCATCTTCCGCCTACGCCGGAGGAGACATTGATGAAGGCTTATGACATCGCAAAGGATGTGGGGCTGAAGTATGTGTATGTGGGTAATATCCAGCTCGAGGGAAAGGAGGATACATACTGTGCCTCATGCGGCAAGAAGATCGTGGATCGCGGGGCATTGTTCTCTGTGGGGAATATCAAGATCAAGGACGGGAAGTGCGGGCATTGCGGCAAGAAGGTCGATGGTGTGTTTGCGTTCAAGAAGAAGGTCAAATGATCTATGGGACCCTGACAATGAACTGGATCGGGTCGTCGTATTCTGGATCAATCTCGGTACCGTCTAAAGACCTGTATTCTGACGAAACATCGAATAGGTAAGTGCCTTTTTTCGCGCCTTTCGGGACTGCCACACCCACCAGGAACTTGCTTTTCTCATTCTTTTTCAGGTTCCGGGTCTGTGTACTTGTCGAGTCGTCAAGCCAGCTTTGTGCGTTGACCCTGACTCCGTCGACAATTATATCCTGCTTTGTCTCCGGGTTGAATGCCTTCTTGAAAGTGACTCTGATAGTATAGTCCCCTGTCTCTCTTGCCAGCACCCCCACACCGAAGGTCCCGAACTTGTTCCTGAATATCTCTTTCTGGCTTATAGGGATGACCACAGGGCTTCCGCTGTCCAGCAGCTTCTCTATCTGTTTCTCTGTCTGGCTGTCAAGGTTGCCCCTGACATTCTCTGCATGACTGAAGAACTTGGAAGCGAACACCAGTCCGCCTATAAAGACAGCTGTCCCTAGTATGAGCATGACTATGAAGTTTATAGAGAGTTCAATACCTTTCTTGTTATGCAGTATTCTCATCTTGACTAAAAATAAAGAAAAAAAGAAATTATCTCAGTATCTCATACTCCCGCACGATAAGCATCATGAAGAGCACAAGGATTATCACACCGGATATCCCCCAGGCGATCGCTGGTCCCCAGTCGTCTGCAACAGCGCCGAGGTATAATGCATAGCCGAGCACGAGGAAGCCCATCCAAAGGAACTTGTCAAGGACAAGCTTCATTATCTGGAATTCCTGGTCCTGTGTGAGCCTTTTCTTGATCTTTCTTGTTGCCATTTATGATCACCTGTT
>JBHPEY010000043.1:0-11410 GCA_042576705.1 Nanobdellota archaeon
TAACCCGCGCAAAGGGCATAGGCCTCCAGACGATTGTATGCGCGCCGAGCGCCAAGTCAAGCGAAGCGATTGCTGCTTTTGCCCCTGACTTTGTTGCAGTAGAGCCTCCAGAACTGATCGGCGGAGATATCTCTGTATCAAAAGCACATCCAGAACTGATCACAGACACAGTGAATCTTGTCCACAAGGTAGACGAGCGCGTTCCTGTACTCTGCGGAGCAGGGATCAAGGACCATGAGGACGTAAGGATCGCCATGAAGCTGGGCTGCGAAGGAATCCTTGTCGCAAGCGGCATAACAAAGGCAAAGGATCCGGAAGCTGCGCTTCTTGACCTGATAAAAGGGATGAAATAAGGACAAAAAAGAGGATAAAGATGCTGAACCTAGACCTTTCAAAGCTGAGGATAAAAGACTACAGCAGCCTTAAGGCAAAGCTGTCAAAGATAGCAAAAAAACCAGTGCCTGACTTCGTGGATTACAAGGAAGACTTCGAGGCGCTGAAAAACGTCTTGAATAAGTACAAGAAATACGAGAACCTGATAATCATCGGTAACGGAGGGTCAAACACCTCATTCAAGGCATTCCATCAGGCACTGGTACCCATGACCTATGACAAGCGCACTTTCATCGTCACGACCATGGAGCCCGACCTGCTCAAGGATATCAAGAGCTTCTTTCCGAAATGGAACACACTTATCATGCCGATCAGCAAGTCAGGCACGACAATAGGTGTATTGGAAGCATTATTCGCATTCAAGGGATACAAGGTGCTGCCTGTCACGTCACCCAACACAGGCGCGCTGTCAGTCATAGCAAAGAAGCAGGGCTTTGACATGATCCCACATCCCCCCGTAGGCGGAAGGTACTCCGGAGTCACTGCCTCAGCATACGCCCCAGCGATGTTCTTTGACATCAATGTAGAAGAGATCGACGACGGAGCAAAGGACATGTACAAGAAATGCAGTCCAGGCGAGCACATAGACGAGAACCCTGCGCTCCAGCTCGCAGCTGCGCTCTACCTGCTTGAGCAGAAGGGTTATGACGAGATATTCTGCCCTATCTATTCGTCGAGGCTTGCAGGATTCCAGAACCTTGTGGTGCAGCTCATGCATGAATCTGTCTGCAAGAGAGGACGCGGCCAGACGATATTCTCTGCCGACGCTCCCGAGTCTCAACACCACACAAACCAGCGTTTCTTTGGAGGGAAGAAGAACGTGCTGGGCCTGTTCCTCACAGTAGAGAACCCGGACGACAAGGAATCAAAGGTAAAGATCCCTGATGCTGTGAAGAATATCAAGATCAAAGACGGAAAGCTGAGAGAAGCGAACAATGTTCCATATGCAAAAGCGATATACTATGAGTTCCTGGGGACCTACAGGGACGCAATCAACAAGCGCATCCCTGTTGCAGAGATAAGCCTGGACAAGATAACCCCGTTCAGCATAGGCGAGTTCATGGCATTCTGGCATTACGTCGCTGTCTACTCATCGTGGCTACGCGATGTCAACCCCTTCGACCAGCCACAGGTGGAATCCAGCAAGGACATAAGCTGGAAACTACGGAAAGAACATAAGAAGTGAACATCAGGCAGAAAAATTGTTTATTTCTTCTCCCATTTGACCCTGAGAAAGTGTGAACTACAGCTGAAGCAGGGATCATAAGCCCGTATCAGCTTCTCAACCTCCCCGACAATCTTCTTCTCAGGCAGTTTCAACACACTAGGCAGAAAAGCACGTATGTCCTCCTGCATATTGAGAAGATTATGCACAGTAGGAGTGATTATATTGGCCTTTGTGATGTCTCCCTTGTCATTGATCTCGTAATCATGCACCAAAATGCCTCGCGGAGCCTCGCCGATGCCCACTCCACGCCCTTTCTTGAACCGGAACGCCACAGGATTCTCTTCCTTGACCTTCAGCTTCCTGCAGATCTCAACCACCCTGTCGACAGTGTGGACCAACTCCACTGCCTGGGCAAAGTTGTTCAGGAACGGGTTATACACAGGGAACTTCACCTTTGCATCGCTGACAATCTTCTTCGCGTTCTTGGACAGGAAACGATAATTATTGTTCAACCTGGAAAGCGAACCCACCATGTACTTCTTGTCCTTCTTCACGACGAAGTTAGCGCTTGAATAAGGCTCATGATACTCCTCAAGATACTTCAGGTACTCGCTCTTCTTGAACCTGCTGGACTGAGACACCAGATCCCCATAAAGTGTAGGGATTGTAGCCCCATCAGACAGGGAAAAATACTCAGTCTCATTGTCGAACTTGGGATTCTTCAGCTTGGCGAACAGCTTGCCTGTAGCGATTGCATCCTGCTGCACATCCTGCAGCTTCCGGCGCAGGTCATCGATCTGGTCCTGTGTGGGTATCTTTGTCATCCCGCCGACCTGCATCGACACAGGATGCATGTCCCTTCCACCGACAACAGAGACAAGCTCATTCCCTACTTTAGTGAGCTTGAGCGCCCGCCCGACATCGGTCTTGTACTTGGGACCAAGAGAAAGCGCTGACTCAGCACCCAGATAATCGGGCAGAGCAAGGAAATAAAGATGCGCCGCATGGCTTCGTATCCTCTCACCCAGCACGACAAGCTCGCGGAGCAGCCGTGTCTGCTCTGTAGGCTTTATGCCGAGCGCATTCTCGACAGCCTGCACAGAAGTAGCTGCGTGTATGCAGCTGCATATACCGCAGATACGCGAGGTCAACTCCGGCGCCTCAAAGCACTTCCGACCCTTCAACAGCCCCTCAAAATATCGCGATCCCTCGACAGAGCCGAGCTCGCACTTCTTGACCTCACCCTTGTCGATAGCGACAGTGAGATTAGCGTGCCCTTCTATCTTTGTTATATGATTGAGTGTTATTGTCTTTGTCATTTTATTTCTTCTTCAAGGTTTTTCTCAGTTTGCTGATGAGTGATTTGGACTTTGGCTTGGCCTTCTTAACAGCAGGTTTCTTAGCAGCCTTTGTCTTTACAGGCTTTTTCCCCTTAGCCTTGGTCGCTGCAACTCTTTTCGTAACTTTCTTGGGCGAAGCTTCAGGCTTGCCTGAAGATTTAGAGCGGGACCGCTCAAAAGCCCTCTTCCCATTTATCGTTCCTTTAGTTCGAGGTTTCCTCGAACTCTCTCGCAGACCTGCGAGTTTACCTGATTTTTTTGCGCTTTTTTTCTTCAAAGATTTTTTAGGCGCCTTCTTAGGTTTCTTCTTGACCGCCTTCTTAGGCTTTTTCTTAGCAACTTTCTTCTTAGGCTTCTTCTTCACAGCCTTTTTCTTCTTAGGCTTCTTCTTCACAGCCTTTTTCTTCTTAGCCTTCTTCTTGACCGCCTTTTTCTTCTTAGGCTTCTTCTTCACAGCCTTTTTCTTCTTAGGCTTAGCAACTTTCTTCTTCACAGCCTTTTTCTTCTTAGGCTTAGGGACGACCTTTTTCTTCTTAGGCTTCTTAGTAGGCGCTGCAGTCACCAGCTTTGCAGGCCTCTCAATCACCATCCCCGCAAACGTCCTCAATCTCTGCTTGATATGCTCCTTCTTGAACCCTTTCTGCTCAAGCAGCTTGATCATCAAAGGGATATCCGCATCAGGTGTAGGCCCTCGACATCCCCAGCACTCCAGTTTACCATTAGTACAGATACTATCACACCCACCGCGAGTGATCGGCCCAAGGCACATCTTGCCTTCATCCAACAGGCAACGGTTCTCATTCAACCTGCACTCAAAACAGACTGGCCTGTCATAATCATAAGGGTTCTTGCCCATCAATACATCCTTGATGAACTTCAGTATCTGCTTCTTGTCAGGCGGACAGCCAGGTATATAATAATCAACAGTGACATGCTCATTGATGGGTGTAGCCGGCACGTCCCTGATCTCTTTTACCTTCTCATGCACAAGATAAGCATACTTGGACACATCCACAAAGTTCCTGTACGCAGGTATGCAGCCAGTACAAGCACAAGCACCCATGGCAATAAGCACCTTGGACTTCTCCCGCAGCATCTTTAGAGTATCAAGATCAGCATTGCTCGCCACAAGCCCCTCGACAAACACGATATCAAACTGCTTCTCTTCCTTAGCGCCCATAAAGAACCTGAATGCCTTTATATCGACATGCCCTGCTATGTCAAGCACCTCATCCTCATTGAAAAGGAAACTGAGCAGGCAGCCTTGACAACCTGTCAGGTCATAAAAGCCCACGACAGGCTTCGCATGTCGTGGACCAGGCGAACTCCGTTTGCCGCTGCCCACGACAGGCTTTGCAGGTTTTGCTTTCTTTGCCATCTTAATCATGATCGTAATCCTTTATCTCATCGAACCTGAAGACAGGCCCGTCCATGCAGGTGTATTTTCCGTGTATCATGCAGTGCCCGCACACGCCGAGCGCGCAGTTCATGAGCCGCTCTGTGCTGATGTATATCTGCTCGTCCTTGAATCCCTTGTTCTTGAGCAGCCCTATGGTGACATTCATCATGACCGGCGGTCCACAGACAAAGACCACAACACCTTCCGGATTCAATTTCGCTTTCTCTACAAGATGCGTGACAAAGCAGACATCGCAGTGCAGCTTGACCTTCTTGGGATTGGCATCCACGCTCATGTTGAGGTTGAACTTCTTCTTCCAGTTCTTGAGATCCTCCTTGAACAGCACGTCATCAGGTGACCTGTAACCAAAAAACAGGGTCACATCCCCGAAATCACCGCGATGCTTCTCGACATATCCCATTATCCCCTTGAGCGGCGCGACTCCGCTGCCGCCACCGATAAGGATGAGCTTCTTGCCATAGAAGTCTTCCATAGGATAACCATTTCCATAGGGTCCTCTTATATGGATAGTGTCTCCTTTCTTGAGCTCAGCAAGCTTCTTTGTGACATTTCCCACCTCTCTGATGTTGAGGTCAAGGAAGTCCTGTGAATATGATGCGACTGAGATCGGCGCCTCGCCATAGCCTGGCAGGTACACCTGGAAGAACTGGCCAGGCATATATTTTCCCTTGAATGACGTCCTTATCAGAAAGCAGTCTGCAGTCTCCCGTCTAAATGAAGTCGCCTTGACTGGCTGGAGCATGTACGGATTCTCGAACTTCTTTTCCGGCTCTGCAGGTTTGACCTTTGTCCTTGGCATTTACTCCCTCTCCTCCATCTCATTGAGTGTCTTCACCCAGTTTATCCGGGTAGGGCATCCTCGTATACACCTTCCGCAGCCTGTGCAGAGGTTGATGCCATGTTTCTCCTTGAAGTACTGCACCTGATGGTATATCCGATGCTTGAACCTGTCCTCTCGCGTATCACGGAACACGTGCCCTCCAGCGACGTGCGTGAAGCATTTCAGCTGGCATGATGCCCAGTTCCGTTTCCTTTCAAAGCTCTGCAGTTTAGCATCTGCCTTGTCGTAGAGATCAAAGCAATAGCAGCTGGGACACAGTGTGACGCACGCTGCGCAGCTGAAGCATTTGTCGATCTCCTTCTTCCACGAGGGGTCATCCCTATAATGCCCGATATCCCTTTTCTCAAGATAGAGCTGGGTATAGAGACGTCGATCCTCTGGCCGAAGGAACAGGTCTGTATCCCAGAAGTACTTCCTGTACCTCTCGATGAATGTCCTTCCCCGTTCAGAACCTATCTCAAGCAGATAAGCATCTTCCTTCTCATAGAGCATGAGATCATAGTAATCCCCGAGGTCCATCGACGAGCAGAAGCAGTATTCATCCGCAGGCTGCAGGCAATGATACCCGATAAGAATTGTCCTCTCCCGCTCTTCGATGTAATAAGGGTCCTGTGTCTCTTTCATGAACATGATATCCTGTCGCTTGATGCTGTTGAGGTCGCACCGCTTGAGTCCGACCATCACCCTCTGCTTCTTCTCAGTGACCAGCTCGGGCTTCTTGATCTTGCCTTTAGAGAATGTGAACAGTGTCTGGTGCTTCTTGAAGAAGAATTTCTTTGCAGGGAAATAAGTATGAAGGTCTATCTGCATCCTGGAAAGGTCGCGCACGACATCAAAACGAGACTCATCTGTCTTGATAGGTGCCACAAGCTCGTTATATCTCATTACATCAGTCAGAAAATCATTGAATGAAGACTTATTGAGCTTCAGCATCTTACCACTTTTTATTCCGTAGAAGGCTTACTCGACTTCCACTTCTTTGAGCACGATATCCTTGCCCTCAAGCACCTCAGGCACCTGCCCGCACTTGGGGCAGACGAACACAGAGTGTCCATGGCTGTGATCCTTGATGTCAGGCTCACCCTCATACCCACAGGTGCAGCGCACAAGCGCCTTCTTGGACACCATCCTGACCTCCCAAGGGACCATCTTCACAAGTGTCTCCCGCAGCTCTTCCAGTGGCAGATGACCAAGATCCCCCACCTCAACAGTTATAGACTTGACTTTTCCCTGTTTCTGAGCCGCTTCTATGATATCCTTGGATATGAGCGTATCATGCATCAGAAACCTCAAAATCCCTTTATTATATAAAGATTACCGCGTTTTTGCGCCTTTTTGTAATCACCTAAACATAACAAAAACACAAGACATCCAGCGCCAGTCCCGCCGCCCAGCAAGCCTATAGCAATAGAAGAAAGAACCACTTCAATCCAAAGCAACAACCAATCATCCAGAAGTAATGCGAGCGCCGCGGGACAGGCGCGCCCAGAAGCACTATCTAAGAAATAGTGACTAAAAGAGACCAATTAAAAAACAAAAAATCACTTTATCCCCAACTGTTTCTCCTTCTCTGCTATCGCAACAGTAGTCTTCACAACAGTATCAGGATTAAGACTCATCGAGTGTATCCCCGCCTCAACCAGGAACTCTGCAAAGTCCGGAAAATCCGAAGGTGCCTGGCCGCAGATACCGATATACTTACCCTTGGCATTAGCTACATCAATGACCTGCTTTATCAATTTCTTCACAGCCTCGTTTCTCTCATCATAAATAGACGCAACCAACTCAGAATCACGATCAAGACCGAGTGTCAACTGAGTCAGATCATTAGAACCGATAGAGAACCCGTCAAAGATATCCAGGAATTCCTCTGCAAGTATCACATTTGATGGTATCTCACACATTCCTATCACTTTCAATCCATTCTCACCCTGCTTTAACCCTGAAGCTTCCATCTCACCCATCACTTTGTGTGCTTCATCAAGCGTCCTGCAGAATGGTATCATGACCTGAAGATTTGAAAGGCCCATATCATTCCTGACCATAAGAACCGCTTTGCACTCGAGAGCGAATGCCGCTTTGAACTTCTCTGAATAGTACCTGCTTGATCCTCTCCAACCGATCATAGGATTGTCTTCCACAGGCTCAAACTCCTTGCCGCCGATCAGATTTGCATATTCATTGCTCTTGAAATCCGAAAACCGCAATATGACATCCTTAGGATAGAATGCAGCAGCAATCCGTGCAATTCCCTGCGCCAATTTATCAACATAGAACTCTACCTTATCATCATAAGCAAACGTTATCTTCTCTATGAGCTTTATCGTCTTTGCATCCTTGAGCTGGTCAAAATGAAGCAGTGCAAGCGGATGTATCTTTATGGATGAATTGATGATGAATTCCTCTCGCGCAAGGCCCACGCCTTTGTTAGGCAGGAAAGATGCCGCAAATGCCTCTTCTGGATTTCCCAGGTTCATCATTATCTTTGTCTTGGTATCAGGCATCTCTTTGAGGTCTGTCTTGACTATCTCAAAAGGCAGTTCTCCTTCGTAGACAAACCCTTCGTCACCTTGTGAGCAGTCAACAGTCACTTTCTGCCCTTGAGCCACCGCCTGCGTAGCAGTATGTGTCCCGACAAGACAAGGTATCCCAAGCTCTCGGGAGATAATAGCTGCGTGACAGGTCCTGCCGCCACGATTAGTGACAATAGCTGAAGCGATCTTCATGATAGGTTCCCAATCAGGATCAGTCATATCCGTGATAAGAACTTGTCCTTTCTGGAAATCTGCTATTCTTCCAACATCCTTGATCACATTAGCGTCGCCTACACCTATCTTATGACCGACACTCTTTCCTTCTACAAGAACATTCCCTTTCTCTTTGAGATTATAATCCTCAATACAGGTCAGGTCTTTCTGGCTCTGCACAGTCTCAGGACGCGCCTGCACGATAAATAACTCGCCAGTCTCGCCGTCTTTTGCCCATTCCATATCCATAGGCTTGAAATGTCCTGCTTTTTCGCTGTAGTGCTCTTCGATTATGCACGCCCATTTAGCAAGCGTAAGAACTTCCTCATCTGTTACAGAAAAGTGCCTTCGATCATCCTTACTGACTGGCACAATCTTCGTAGGTTTGATCCCGCTGTCAGTATAGATCATCTTTATGGCTTTCTCACCGACTTCTTTGTGGATGATTGATTTGAATCCTTTTTTCAGCGTAGGCTTGTGAACATAGAACTCATCAGGATTTACAGCACCCTGGACCACAGTTTCTCCAAGTCCGTATGCTGACGTAACAAAGACAACATCTGTGAATCCTGATTCAGTATCAATAGAGAACATGACTCCTGATGAAGCACGGTCTGAACGCACCATCTTCTGCACGCCAATTGAAAGCGCGACCTGGAAATGATCGAATCCTTTATCCACTCTATAAGATATAGCGCGATTGGTAAATAGTGATGCAAAGCACCTGCGACAGGCGTCCATGAGCATCTCTGGCCCGCGAATATTCAGGAATGTCTCCTGCTGTCCTGCAAACGATGCATCAGGAAGATCTTCTGCAGTTGCGCTGCTACGAACTGCAACATCACAGTTCTCACCATATGTTTTACACAGGTCCACATAAGCAGCAGAGATCTTATCACGCAGCTCTTGAGGAAACTCTGCATTCAAAAAAAGCAGCCGTACCTTTTCCCCGCGCTCGGAAAGGTTCTTCATGTCATGGGTATTAAGATCAGAAAGCGCCTCACGGATCTTGTCCTTTATCCCGGACTTCTCCACAAGATAATCATAAGCATAGGCAGTCACTGCAAAGCCATTGGGCACCTTGACACCCTTCGCAGTAAGATTTTGATACATCTCACCAAGTGATGCGTTCTTACCCCCTGTAAACGGAACATCCTCTATCCCCAGTTGATCGAACCATAGAATAAACTCTTTAGACTTATCCATACTTATTTCACCCTCTTTTTTACCGGAACAATACTATGACGTATAAACACCCAATGAAGTGTCATTTATAAATGTTACCTTGTAAAGGACTGTTACTGCATAATACACACAGATAATCGTGTATGTGCATAGCAAAAGAGCACCGCACTAACCGTCCGTGCCCGCAGAGCAAGCTGTTGCTGAAGCGTAGCGTAAGCAATGGCTTGCGTGGCTGGGCGGAGCTTTTTGCGCAGCAAAAAGCGGAGTAGGGTAGGGCGGCGCTCTTTTGGGATTTTGCGCAGCAAAATCCGTACTATGCACATACCAAGTAATCAAAAACTATTTAAATGACGTATTCTTTATCCAAAGCATGAAAAGAGGCTATCTGTTTGTCTTATTGACTGCGCTTGTCAGCGGAGCATCCATATTTCTCAACAAGTTCGGTGTCCAGGGCATCAACCCATACATCTTCACCTGGTCCAAGAACATCCTGGTAGCACTTTTCCTGTTATCCGCACTGATAATGTTCAAGGAATTCAAGACCCTGAAGACCCTCACCAAAAAACAATGGGGAAAGCTGGTCGCGATAGGCCTTTTCGGCGGATCAATCCCGTTCCTGCTGTTCTTCAAGGGACTGTCCATGGCGCCAAGCGCCTCAGCAGCATTGCTTCACAAGTCAATGTTCATATTCGTCACATTCGCAGCGATACTGTTCCTGAAAGAAAAAATAAACCGGAAATTCATCATTGCAGCGATCCTTCTGTTCATCGGAAATCTCCTCATACTCGGCAAGACAGCCTTCGGCTTCGGCGTGCCAGAGTTCCTTATCCTCACAGCAGTACTTTTCTGGTCAACTGAGACAATAATATCCAAGCATGCATTGAAGGAGCTGCCCTCAAGGGTCGTGGCCTTCGGCAGGATGTTCTTCGGTGTTCTGTTCATATTCGCATTCCTTGCAGTTACCGGGAACATCTCAGGCATCACAGCATTGACTGCACCACAGCTTGGATGGATAGTCCTGACTTCAATACTGCTTTTCGCTTATGTCACATCATGGTATGCTGGCCTGAAGCTTGTGCCTGCATCAAGAGCAGTATGTGTCCTCCTGCTGGGAAGCGCGATAACGACCCTGCTCTCATTCATCTATGCAGGTTCAGTGACAATATCAGGCCTTGCAGGAAGCGCATTGATAATCTTCAGCGTCCTGATGATAACAGCATATTCGACCATTGCATCAAAAGCAAGGCATCTCCTGCCTTCCAAGAATTAACACCCTCAACTCACTCTACTTTCTCGACAGCATAGCCATAATGTATCATTGCATTGTCCCCTACAGCTACACCCTTATACAGCGGGATGACAATGCGCACGTCACCATCACCAAGATCCGCCCGGAAATACCCCTTCACTTCCTTGACCAGTTTCCCACGCTTGACCACGCACAGCCTTTTCACAGTAGGCGGCAGGTCAGTGCTCAACATCTCTTCATGTTCACTCCAGAAGTATTCCCTGATCGTCTCGACATCCCAGAAATCCTCACGTATCTTGCGCAATCCCTCAACTGCCTTGCAGAACTTCTCCTCAAGATAATCACGAGGTAATGGCCTGTCATTCTCGACAGCCTCCTGCATCTTCTCGTACTCTTCCTCAGTCAGCGTCTTCCTAAAATCCACCAGCACCCTTGCGCAGGGGAATGCATATCTCAAGAAATAGACCTCAGGCAACATTCTGCCACGCTTCCAGGCTCTGCAAAGCCTCCTTTTCAGGTATCTTCATGACAACTATCTGCGCCGTGACAAACACATACTCACCCACCTTGTAATCACCCTCGATGATCTTGGCTTTCCGGTTCTCGCCAGGATACTCCAGCGTAACCATGTCATCCTCGATCTTCACTATCTTTCCAGGCATTGATAAGCACATTTTTTATCCCAACAAAAAGAATATAAACCTGCATCTTGTATAAATATCTTATGATATACCTCCTCTGCTTCGGCAATCCATACCTAGACGAAGACAACCTGGCACTGCATGTAGCAGACCTCATCATCAAAGACAGGATAAAAGGCCTCGAAGTGGTCAAATGCATCTCCCCTGACGAGATTCTCAGCTACACAGACAAGGAGTTCTACATACTGGATGTAGTGAAAGACGCAGAAGAGGTGATGCTCATAGACGACATAGACCGCCTGAAATCAGACAACATAGTCACCCTCCACGACTTTGACCTGGGATTCTTCCTAAAACTAATGAAAGAGACAGGAAAGATAGACACGGTAAAAATAATCGGCATCCCTCAGAAAGGCGATACAGAAG
>JBHPEY010000044.1:0-11004 GCA_042576705.1 Nanobdellota archaeon
TGAAATGGTTGCCTGACGCTGCAGCGTAGGCGTGCATCAATGTGTTTGCCGTGAAGTTGTTGTAGTAGAGAAGGTTGTTGGTGCTTGTGCTGTTCAGCCAGACCCCATAGGGATTGTCGTAGACCGTGCAGTTGCTGAGGTTATTGCTGTCAGAACCTGTCAGGTTGAAACCAGACAAGGTGTTGTCGTATGTCCTGTCCAGATGGAAGGTATTGCTGTCGCTGGAATCTATCAGGAAGCCTGCCCTTGCGTTGTCATGCGCGCTGTTGTTCTCGAATGTGTTCGCAGAGCTTGACGCCCTTATGCTGAAGCCGTCGTAATCGTTCCAATAAGCAGTGTTGTTCAGGACTGTGTTGGAATCCGCTGTCGTGGATATGTGGAAACCCCAAGCGCTGTTGTTGTAAGCACTGTTGCCTGACAGCCGGTTGCTATCAGAATCCTCTATCAAGAAACCGCTCAAGGTATTATTGTAAGCAGTATTGTCGGTGAAATTATTATAATTGCTGCTGTTCCTTGCAGCGAAACCATCCTGGCTGTTATCATAAGCGGTGTTGTCCAACACATTGTTTGAATCCGCTGTCATGGATATGTGGAAACCCCAAGCGCTGTTGTTGTAGGCCAGATTGCCTGACAGCCTGTTGTTGTCCGAACCATTTATCAGAATGCCGCTCAATGTATTGTTGTAGGCTGTGTTGCCGGTGAAATTATTATAATCGCTGTTGTTCCATGCAACAAAGCCACCATAACCATTCCGATAAGCGGTGTTGTTCACCACGCTGTTATACAGGGAGCCATTCCAGATCCTGAAACCTGCCCAGCCGTTCCTGTACGCCCAGTTCCTGAAGAGATAGCTGTGCGCTGACTCATACACCTCAAACCCGTTCTGACCGTTATCATAGGCAGTGTTGTTCACGACATCTGAGCTGTTCGAACCTGCCTTGATACTGAATCCTTCCTGTGCATTGTCATAGGCGGTGTTGTTGAACAGCGTGTTGTCCAGAGATCCCTGCCCTATGCTGAACCCGTCCCCTGACGTGTTATACCCTTTATTGTAGCTAAGGGTATTGTGCGAGCTGTAGTCGAGCCTGAACGCGCTCTGGGTGGAATTGTATCCTGTGGTGTTTATGATCGTGCTCTGGTTCGACCTGTAGAAGTACACGCTTGAGTTGTATCCTGAGATGTTGCAGTTCTGCACAGTGACACCGGTCATGCTGCCGTTCAGCAGGACGCCCCAGCCCTGCGTGCCGTTATTGGTCATCGTGTGATCGTTGCATTCGAGGACCACGTTCGAGGCCGCTATCTTTATGCATGCGCTGTATCCTGCACTGACTTCTGAAGCATCGTTGGGTGCGCCGGTCAGGTCCTGCGTGACATTGTAGTTCCCAGGATAATCTATCACCTGGCAGCCGCTTACAGGCCACCATGCAGCAACCCTGTCCGTGATCGGGCCGTAGTCGACCACGTTGCTGCTCACATTGCCTCCATTGGCTGCGCTGTATGGGTGCTGCGGGCCTGTATCGCCGAAGCCGTCGCTGTTGGAGTCTCCTATGTTCAGGGATGCCACGTCGTCCCAGAAGTTGCCTCTTGCGCACAGGGTTCCGCACGCGCTGCTGTTTGTCGTGTTGAAATGGTTGCCTGCAGTGTCGGCGTACGCATGATAATAGGTGCTTGCGGTGAAATTATTGTAATAGAAGAGGTTCGCAGATGCCGATGAGAGGTTCACCCCCAAGGCATTGCCTGAGAACGTGCAGTTCCTGAAGGTGTTCAATGTGGAGTTGAATATGTAGACACCATTGTTCCCGTTGTTTTCCACCACATTCCCCATAAACGTGTTGTTGTCAGAATCTGACGTCACCTCTATGCCGTTGCCGCTGTTATTCCTGAACTCATTGTATTCTAGTGTGTTGTTCTGCGAACCGGACTGGATTACAACACCGTCAACATTCCCGGACGCAGTGTTGTTGTCAAACAACGATGATGATGTGGATGACAGGAACATGCCTGCCGTGAAATTCGCCAATGTACAGCCTGATATGCTTATGCCGCTGCGGCTGACAGAGTAGACACCAATGCCGCTCGTGTTGCCCAGGATGACAGTGTTGTTGCAGGTCAGCGTGACATCATCCGCAACCATACTTATTATACCAGATGCTCCTGCATCGTTCAGCATGTATGTCCCGCTACACAGTGTTGTGTTGATAGAGATGTTCATGTCATCAGCAGGGGGGTAGATGCTCGCGTTGTTGTCATTGCAGTCGTATGCGTGGGTGTAGTTGCAGTCGTTGATGTCAAAGGAGTCCGGATGGCCGAAGCCGTCACCGTCCTCGTCTATGCAGCCGATAACGGTCAACGTGTTGCTGCAGTTTGTCGGGCCGTCCTCTATGCCGTCATGAGGTGTGACGCAGGCCTGCCATATGTCTCCTACGCGGGTCTCGTTCGAGTGGATGATATGGGTCCTGTCCTGGTAGAGCAGCATTATCTGCTCTGATGTCAGGCTTCGGTTGTATATCCGCACGTAAGAGATTGTTCCATTAAATATGTTGATGGTGTAACCGCCGGAATGATAATCTGCACCGATCAACAGCGACCTATCATTTTGGGAGTTTGGCGTTATGGCTGGCGCTCCGCTATTATTCAATGCTCCATCGATATACATCTTTGCTTCATCATTGATGTTATCCATAGTTATAACCACATGATAATACCTGTCAGTGTCAATAGCACTGGTACTGAGAAGTTCATACTCAGCGCCAGCACTGGATTCAAAGAAAAATATCAATCTATCATCTGCTTCAACCCTTGTTTCGTAATTGCTATTGTAATTTGAAGGCGCATCTGTATAACTCCAGTCTTTATTGACCAATGTTTGTCTACGTCCTGACTCCTTTTCCATGAATACAATCTCTATAGAGAACGTCTCAAGGGCAAGTGAGCTGTCATGAGAGATGTTAATATAATCGTCATCGCCGTCGAACTGGTACACCCCTTTCCCATCAGGCCCTCCTGTGCCATTCCAAACAGCGCCATTGATACGTCCATGGTTGTCCCTGTTGCTGTAATCCCGGGTCCAGAGGGTCTCATTGTTCGTGCCTGTGGCCTCGAAGGGCATGTGCAAAGCCATGATGCTCGTGCCATTGAGGAACCAATTCGTAATGTTTGTTATGTTGCCACTGTCGCCATCAGTCGCTGTGTAATATACTGTCAGGTTCTCATTGGGGAAATTGTTCCCGTACGTGCTGTTCAGTTCAATATCAGACACTCTCGGCAGCTGATTCTCAGGATGGACAAGCAATGCGCTGCTGCAGTTGGTCAGGCCGTCCTCTATGTTGTCGTTGGGGGTGATGCATGCGCGCCAGGAATCTGCACTGAATATCTCGTCGGAGTGGAGTTCGTCAGTCCTGTTGTTGTAGAGTAGGAGTATCTGCTCTTCTGTCAGTGTCCTGTTGTAGAAACGCATCTCATCTATCGTCCCGTTCGTGCCCCTTGCAAGATCCTGCCTGTTGCCTATGTAGACCTCACCTGAAAAAGTATCCAGACCGAAACCTGGCGTAGACAAAGACTGATTGACACCGTTGATGTATACATTGACAGTATTACCCCAGAAAAGGACAGCAACATGGTTCCACCTATCCTCCTGGAAGCTGTCTGTAGGTGTCTGGTAAGTCGACCCTCCAGCACCCACAACAATACACTCTTCGTTAACACTCGGAGAGATATCTCCAGGATACGCAACGCTGAAGAAGTTCGTGAACGTGTTCGGGGACTGGACCACCCTTCTCCACTGGTCAACCGGATTGGGTTTGACATTTGCCCAGAAGACAACTGTCTTGTTCACCATGTCCAGGGCCACGTTGTTGCCCAGGCTGATATAACCATCAGTGCCTCCGAACTCATACGCACCCCAGCCGTCGTATCCGCCTCTGCGGTTCCAGGAGACATCATTGTGTATAGTCCCGTGGCTGCTGTAGTTGGAATAGTCCTTTGTCCAGTCGCTCTCATTCCCACCTGTCGCTTCGAAAGGGAGGTCGAATGTTATTATTGGCATGCCGTTCAGGTACCATGCAGTCATGTTCTTTATCGGGTCGCTGTCAGCGTCGTAGGTCAGGTAGTTAACTGTCAGGTTCTCTGTAGTCCGGTTATAGCCTGATAATGTAGTGATGTTGATGCCGTAGACTATCGGAAGGACGTTGACAACAGTCAATTTGTTGCTGCAGTTTATCAGGCCATCCTCATTGCCGTCGTTAGGGGTGATGCATGCATACCAGGTCTCTCCAATGGAGGTCTCGTCGCTTACTATCAGGTCTGTCTTGTTGTTGTACAAGGCAAGTACCTGCTCTGATGAAAGTGCCCTGTCGAAGACCCTGAGCTCATCTACCCTGCCACCCATCAAGGTGTGTGCGCAGGCAGTGCCACCAAGAGCAGAAGCATAGCATCCTATGAAAGGCGCACTGGATGTCTGCGTTATCGGCCCTCCGAAATCCTTGGAAACATAGATGCTGCCGTTCCAGTATATGGTCACATTCGAACCAGACTTAGTTATCGCAAAATGATGCCACACATCTTCTGACACATTCCCATACCAGCTGAAATTCGCATAGCTCCAGTTGCTGCTGTCTGCCCAGGACATGCTTCCATTTCCGTGAACTATGAAACTGTACTGCATATCCTTATGAATGACCACTCCTGGAAGCTTATCGAAATAAACCCAGAACAAGGCAGTCATGTCACCCGCAATATTCAGAGATCCATCACTCAAACGCACATTATCATCCACTCCGTTAAAGACTATAGCTCCCCGTCCGTCATAACCTGCGGTAGCATTCCAATCAGGATAGAAGCTACCGCTCCCGTTCCAGAATACACCATTGCCTGAATAGTCCTTTGCCCATATGCTTTCATTCCCACCTGTAGCCTCGAACGGCATGTTCAGGACCATTATGCTTGTGCTGTTCACATACCAGTTGGTGATGTTATGCGTATCGCCTGGCGTATCATAATACACAGTCAGGTTCTCATGCGAATGATTCGTCCCATACGTAGAATTCAGGACAATATTTGTAGCGCGTATCGGCATGACCGTCAATGTATTGCTGCAGTTTGTCAGGCCGTCCTCTACGCCGTCATTCGGAGTTATGCATGACTGCCAGATCTCGCCGACACGCGTCTCCTGATGGACAACCCTGTCTGTCCGGTTCTCATACAATGCCTGTACCTGCTCTGCTGAAAGGCCCCTGTTGAGTATCAGCACCTGGTCGATGGTTGCGTTCAGCGCCCTGCCATCGTACAGATTATATGCGCCATGCCCTATACTCACTGTGTTCTCTGAAGCTGCATAATCATACACGTTGCCTGTCAGTGAACCGACATCAGACTGCTGAGTCCCATTGACATATAACTTTACAGAGTACCCATCATATGTCCCTACAACATGGACCCAGCTATTGACAGGTGCAGCAGCATCACTGTAAATACCACTACTCCCACCTCTTGACGTGTTCCATAACAAGAAGAAAAATCTCTGGTCAGTACTATTATCCAGAATCAATCCATATGAGCTGTTGGTATTGTTATCATTGTCAGCCTTGTGGACAATAACATCCCACAGGGTCTTGCTTCGGATATATACCCAGGCAGAGATAGTCAATTCAGACATCCCTCTCAGCGACGGGTGGTTGGCTATCTCGATATAATCATCCACCCCGTCAAACACATAGGCACCATTTCCGTCATAGCCGCCTGTACTGCTCCAGGTCGCGCCGCTTACAGTCCCATGATTAGAGAAGTTGCCGCTGTAATCCCTTGCCCAGCTGCTCTCATTCCCTCTCGTCGCTTCGAAGGGCATGTTCAGCACGGCAATCGACATGTTGTCCACGTACCAGTTCGTCACGTTATTGAGTATGCTCAGCAGATTATAGTGAACAGTCAGGTCCTCGTTCGAATAATTAGTCCCATACGTGGAATTCAGGACAATATCCGTGGCTCTTGCAGCCTGGATAGCCAACATATTGCTGCAGCCTGTGGCTCCCTCTTCAGTGCCGTCATTGGGGGTGATGCAGGCCTGCCAGATGTCACCCACAGATGTCTCGCTGTAGATCATCATGTCTGTCCTGTTACGGAACAATGCACTGACCTGTGCTGCTGTGAGGCTCCGGTTCCATATCCTTACCTGGTCTATCTCTCCCGTGAATAACGTCCCTATTTCCAGGTCTTCAGCATTAACCCCTATCGAACCTCCAGGGACAGTGGTGTTCGCAAGCGCACCGTCGATATACAGCCTCTGGTAGGTGCCGTCGAAGGTCATGATGAAGTGATGCCAGCTTGTAGGTGATGAGACAGCTGCCGTGACAGTATTGCCGCTTATGTAGCCGTAAAGGACCGTGCCGTCCTCGCTCATCTGCAAGGAGTATGCTCCATTGCCCTTGTGTATTATCTTTTTTGTTGTTTGTGCGGGCGGTACAGGCTCTGACTCTGACTCTTCGCTTCCGAAACTCACAAAGCTGTCCTGGTCCGCTACCATCTGGTAGGATTGGTTTACCCAACCGGCGCTCCTTGTCGTCGTCGAGATACGCACCTCATCAATAGTGCCGTTCCAATGCTGGATCGGAAAACCACCGTTGTCTATCGCCCCTATAGAGACATTGGCTGAAGTAGTCAGCGGCCCTGATTGAGTGGAATTATTGTCCAGCAAACCATTCCAATATAACCTCCATTCGGTCCCATCATAGGTTCCCACAAGATGGATCCAAGTATCTGTAGTCAGAAGGGTCTGTGAATTGACACCATTATAGGTGGGATTGACACATCTGAAAGTGATCACATTGTTTGCTGTTGTCAGTGTCTTCAGTTCCCATTGTGTATTGACCGCACTAACGCCTTTTGAGACGATCTGCCTATCGGTCTCCAATCTTGAGATCGTGACCCATGCAGACACTGTAAAGTTTGATGTCTGGGATAAAGAACTCCCCAGATCGATATAGTCATCAGCACCATCCAAGTTGTCGGCACCGTCGATGAACCCTGTAGTCGCCTCATCGCCCTCGTAGCCTATAGGGCTTCCATCAGTATCATTTGCTGTCGAGTCATAGCGCGTCCCTGTACCTGTCTCGCTCAGATGCCACACACCTGCATGATAGTCATCCCAGACACCTGTCACGTTCTGTCCTGAGCTTACGCTGGAATTCCCGTAATACATGCAGATCGTGGTTATGCCTGTGGATAGCGTCGGTATCCTCAGCCAGACCTCTGCATTGGTAGAGGTGTAGTCCTCGATCTCGTATGCAAGCTCAACACCTCCTGCACCGCAGCTTCCATTGAAGAACCTGAGGTCATCATAGTCATCCTGCATCGCTGATTCATTGCTGATGTTCAGGTATGCGGGGAAGTCGGTAAGTGCCGTGCTGCCTGCATTTGTTATGTTTATCTCTTTCCTGTTGCTCCATGAGGAGTTCCACCAGCCGCTATAGGGTTCTTCAGAGCCGAAGTCCACGAAGCTGCTCTGGTTCGCGATGAACTGGTAGGACTGGTTTACCCAACCTGCGCTCCTGGTGATGTTGGATATCCTTATCTCATCCAGGTATCCTATATACGGCCATAATTCGCTGGCTTCATCGCCGATGGTAATCTGCTGCTCGACATTGCTTATCTCGCCCTGAGAAGCAGTGCTGTTGACCTCGACCCCGTCAAGGTATAGCCTCATGGTGACATTATCGAAAGTGCCCACGCCCATGTGCCATTCATTGTCAGAGATTGCATCAGGAGTGACGACCGAGTTCCAATCAGCAGTACCGTTTCGCACACTCCACTTCAGCTTGTCCGGAGCTCCGGACTGCGTTGCCAGGAACCAATCCCCTGTGTTACTTTCCTGATGCTTCATGACCATGGCACCGATGCTCTGCGAGGTCTTGAACCAGGTTTCCACAGTGATGTTCAGAGGGAAATGTAGATTCGTATCAGCGTTCGGGATTATGAGCGTGTCGCTATTGAAGTAATCTGCACCGTCGACAACACCAACAGACTCATGCGTGACTCCTGAATTAGTGCCATTATTCCCGTACCGGGTCGAATCGTAACGGTCCCCTGATGTCTCATTGAGGTGCAGGACCACATGGTAATTATCATCCCAGACGCCAGTCACATTCTCTCCATAGCCTGCGCCGGAATTTCCGTAATACATGCAGATTGTGGTGTTGCCTGTCGATAGCGTCGGTATCCTCAACCAGACATCTGCTTTTGTAGAATTATAATTCTCGATCTCATAGGCCAGCTCGACCCCTGCTGCGCCGCAGCTTCCATTGAAGAACCTGAGGTCATCATAATCGCTCTGCATGGCTGATTCCTTGCTCACGTTCAGGTATGCGGGGAAGTCGGTGAGTGCTGTGCTGCCTGCATTCGTCAGGTTTATCTCTTTTCTCTTGCTCCAGGCGGAATTCCACCAGGTCGGCGGGTCCTTCGCCCAGGCTTCCAGGGTGATCTGACCTGTTATGTCCAGGCTGTCTGAATCCGGTATCTCGACATAATCACCACTGCTACCGTCAAAGACATATGCACCCTTTTCATCAAACCCTGCTGTGCTGCTCCATGCAGCGCCGCTGACATTGCCGTGATTAGATAGATTGCTATAATCCCTTGTCCAGCTGGACTGATTCCCACCTGTGCTCTCGAAGGGCAGGTTCAACACCGTAAGAGATGTGCTGTTCATGTACCAGTTGGTGATGTTATTGATATTGGGAGGAAGATCATAGGTCACGGTCAGGTTCTCGATAGAATAATCATATCCATAAGTGGAACTCAAGACAACATTTTCTGGCCTTATCGGCAGGACAGTCAATGAATTGCTGCAGTTTGTGCCGCCATACTCTGTCCCATCATTCAATGTCACGCACGCCTGCCAGATGTCGTTGACACGCGTCTCCTGGCTGACCAACAGGTCTGTCCTGTTCTCATACAATGCCCTGACCTGCGCTGCCGAGATGCTCCTGTTGAATATCATAACCTCGTCGACAGTGCCGTCGAAATATCCTGTAGAGTTGTTAGGATCGTGGTGCCTGCCTATCCACACAGGTCCCTCTTTCACAGGCAGACTGCCGGAAAGGCCTGTGTTGCTCGCGTCCAGAACCCCGTCTATATACAGGCTCATCGTAGAGCCATCATAGGTCGCAGCCATATGGTGCCAGCTGCCATCGTTTACGTCTCCTGTATAATTGACAGTGTATCCTACAAACTCCTTGACAACAAGGAACTGCCCACCACCCAATGTGCTCAATGCAAAAGGCACTTCCTCAGATCTCAGGAATGTTATCGTGACATGTCCGTGACCTTCGGTCACTTTGGATACGTTCAGGGGATTAACTCCAGCATTATAAGAACCGCCTCCGCCTCCGCCAGCATCATTACTGTCGTCAGACCCGCCGCCGCCTGAGTAGCCGCCACCGCCGCCACCGCCGTCAGAGTCACCATTGGTGTTCCCGTCAGTGCCTCCGGTAGTGATATTGTTGACCCCGTCAGAGCCTCCACCGCCGAACCCGCCATATATATAGTCTGGGTTACTGCCACCTTCGCCACCATTTAGGGGCCTGTGCCCGCCAGAATTAGGAATCCCATTGCCACCATCGCTCTTCCACCCTGCACCTCCGCCTGCAACGCCAGCAGAGCTTCCTCCACTCCCGCCAGTGCCTCCTGCACCCAAACCTGAACCGTCTGCAGTGCCTGATGTGTTGATGGTAGCGTTCCTGCCTGCGGCCTCAGCGACAACACCCTGGTCTGAATCCCCTGATCCGCCGCCGCCGCCAGCAACTATCAATGGCTCTGTAGTGTCACTTGGATCCCACACGAATGACCCGCCGCCACCGCCAGCAGCTTCCTTATAGTAATCACCCTGCTGACCTACCAGCACGCTTATGTTCCTGCCTCCAATAAGATTGAACTCTCCCCTGATCCTTGCTCCCAACCCCTTATAAGCAGAACTACCATTACCGCCGGCTGCACCATATACATCAATCATGTAAACACCGGTCGCAGGCACTGTCCAGTTCTGGATCCCACCTGATACAGTCACAGCACCATCAAGCGTAGTCCCTGAATAATTGGCAGTGCAATTCGCCTGCGAAGGCCCTGTACTGCTGTTCTTGCCGCACGTCGTGAAATTATACACAGTACCTGCAGCAGGGTCTTTCACAACAACAAACCCTTCAGAATCTGACTTGACCCACGCGGTGATCGTGACCGCGTCTGTAATATCAAAGCTCGAATCATTGCCAGCGTCGATGTAATCATTATTCCCATCAAACACATAAGCTCCCCAGCCATCATAGCCTCCTGTCGAGCTCCAGGCAGGTCCATTCACGGTGCCGTGGTTAGAGAAGTTGCCGCTGAGATCCCTTGTCCAGCTGCTCTCGTTATTGTTTCCGTCTGGCTCGAACGGCATGTTCAGCACAGTGATCGATGTGCCGTCCAGGTACCAGTTGGTCAGGTTCTTGTCACTCATAGCCTGAGGCCCTATCACATCAAAATACACTGTAAGGTTATCACTGGTGAAATTGGTGCCATACGTAGAGTTCAGGATAATATTCTCCGCGTGTATCCCCTGGATAGTCAATGTATCGCTGCAGTTTGCCAGGCCATCCTCTGTGCCGTCGTTCGGGGTGATGCACGCCTGCCAGATGTCTCCGACACGCGTCTCCTGGCTGACCAACAGGTCTGTCTGATTCCTGTACAATGCCCGCACCTGCTCTGCCGAGAGGCTCCTTTCATATATCCTCACCTCGTCGATGGTGCCGTTGAAATAGCCGGATGTCTCTGAAGGATCATAATGCCTGCCTATCCAAACCGACCCGTTCTTCAAAGGCAGACTGCCGGAATGGGCTGTGCTGGTCGCGTTCAGGACCCCATCTACATACAGACTCATGGTGGTGCTGTCATACGTCGCAGCAATATGATGCCAGCTGCCGTCGTTTATGTTCCCTGTACAGTTGATAGAGTATCCTACATAATCATTAATAATAAGGA
>JBHPEY010000045.1:0-10886 GCA_042576705.1 Nanobdellota archaeon
CATCAGCTTTGTTATGGGTAGAAGTAGTAATAACGTGACGATTATGTATAAGAACGCGGATCTTCTTGCGTCAGGTCCTCCTGATGTGATGTTTGACGGCAGTGCCGACTCGTCAAGCGCGGGCGGGACTGTTGATGAAGCGTGGCGGTTCGGCAGTTCGGGTCCTGAGATATATGATAGTGTGTTGATAGGTGTCCCGTACAACTCAACCCTTGACACCAGCACGATGAATGTCACTATCGTTAACCTTTATGATGATGATCTTAATCTGATATGGAACGTGAGCGTGAACGGGACCAACCCTGGAGCGACACTGACTGATTATGCTGATTACAACCAGTCATGGTTTACAGGCATGCCGTGCAGCACGACTGACACCTCTGCTGACTGTTATATCAACGAGACATCCGGTTTTGTCTGGATGAGTATACCTCACTTCTCGGTGAATGAGCCTGTGGTGAGCGGCCAGGAAAGCAGCCAGGATGTCATCAATGTCTCTGTAGATAAGGTTGCGAATGTTACGAATGCTTCTGAGATAGGTGTGGTGGATTTTACGATCAATATAACGAATACCGGTGATGTCAATATATCGAATGTGACTGTTCTGGACTGGTTCAATATGAGTGAGTGGACGTTCAATCAGTCTGAGCCGAACACCTCTGGTTATTGGCAGAGTGGTGGTATTTCGTATAATGAGTGGAATATCACGGTCAATCTCAGTGCGGGTGAGACTTATCTGTTGAATCTGACGTTGGGTGTCTATGCTGTTGGTGGCAATAATATTACTAATGATGTCAATGTTACTGTCCGGTATGCGAATGGGAGCGAGCAGGTCATGTACAGCAATGCGACTGTCGAGATACTTAGTACACCTGCTCCTGAGGCCGTCAACCTGACATTCACAAAGACTGTTGTGCAGTCCAGTGTTGAGAATGACAGCACTGCCCAGTTCATCCTGAATGTGACTAATATCGGCAGCGTGAACGCGACCGATTTCATGCTGTTGGATGATTATAACGTCTCCATGCTGAACTACAGCGGAGCTGATGTGACTCCGGGTACGATCAATTATTCTGGTGGTGAGCTTGATTGGGAGTTCAACCTGACTACAGGGAATTCCTATGTGGTCACTGTGAATTTCACGACCCTGCAGCCTGGCAACACCACGAACTCTGCTGATGCTGTGAACAGTACTGATGATACTATTGCTTCTGATACTGCTGATCTTGAGATAACCCTGGCACCGCTGGCAAATGGTTCTGTGTGCACTGCTGATGGCCAGTGCCTGAGCGACAACTGCGTGTTGAGTCCTGATGAGTCGACCGAGTACTGTGCTGGTGCAACTAAGGAGTGCGGCCAGAGCGGAGGGGATGGTTATGATACTAACGAGAACGTGAGCAATAACACATGTCAGGCCGACGGTTCATGGCTGTGCATCGGCGGATATTATAATTCCGGCTCTGCGTGTGTCGCTGCAAGTGTGGGTTATTACTCTTCTGCCAATAATGATACTCAGTATAGCTGTTCCGCAGGGGACTATTCTGAAGGGACTGCGAGCAGTTGTACGACCTGCGAGGCTGATTTCTATTGCATCGGCGCTGCTGATAGGGCTGCGTGTACTGCCTATTCGGATACGGATGGCAACAGTGGTTCTGATGCGGGTACGGATTGTCATTGTGATGCTGGTTATTTTGATGTTAATGGTGATACTGGTGGCAGGTTGTGTAACAGCACCTTTGCTGGTTATTATTCTCTTGATAATAATGATGGGCAGGCGCAGTGTGCTGCTGGGCGTTATGGTACGGGTGGAAGCGTAAATGGATCGTGCACTGGTGAGTGCTCTGGAGGATACTACTGCCCTGCTGCGAGCACATCTGCGACTGAGAATGGCTGCCCTGCGGATAATTACTGCACATCTGGTGTTGGCAGTCCGACAGCATGCACAGCCACAATCGCTCCACCACTCTCTGATGAGTCTGGTGACTGCAAGTCCTCGAATGTGACTGTGGTGAAGACCACATTGGAGAGCCCGATCTGGGAGAACGAGACAGCAAGCTTCATGCTGAACATTACCAATATGGGTGGCTATAACGCAACCCTCAATAACATAACTGATTATTATACTGTGTCTGAGTTCAATTACTCTGCCACGAGCATGACTGCGAATGACACGTCAGATGGCAATGTGGTGTGGTATCTGGATACCATCCTGGAGCCTGCTGAGTCTCAGGTGATATACCTGAACCTGACTCCTGAGTCGAATGATACTTTTACGAATTATCTGAATGTTACCTCGTCAGACATCAATGGCAATGTCACTATTGGGCAGGATAGCTCGTCGATCACTGTGAATTCGACCCCTGCTGCGGCTCCTGATGTCGTCAACCTGACATTCACAAAGACTGTTGTGCAGGCCAGCGTGACAAACGGCACCACTGCCCAGTTCACCCTGAATGTGACGAATGTGGGTAGTGTGGATGCGACTGATTTTATGTTGTTGGATGATTATAACTTCTCCATGTTGGATTATACTGGTGCTAATGTCACTCCTATAATCAATGAGTCTATTGGCGAGCTTGATTGGGAGTTCAACCTCACTACCGGGAATTCCTATGTGGTCACTGTGAATTTCACGACCCTGCAGCCGGGCAACACCACGAACTCTGCTGATGTCGTGAACAGTACTGATGATACTATTGCTTCCGATACTGCTGATGTCGAGATAAACTCATCAGCTCTGGCCTGCGGCGACACGATAACCACCAGCACGACACTGACCGGTGACCTGAGCCAGACTGGTGCTGGTAATTGTTTGACTGTTGGTGCTGGTGATGTTGTCATTGATTGTGCTGGTTTTACGATGGATGGTACTGATGCTGGTGGTAGTTATGGTGTGTTTTCGGATGTTGATTGGAGTAATGTTACTGTGAGGAATTGTAATATTAGTGATTTTAATTATGGTATTTTTTGGCAGGGGGTTGATGATAGTCTGATTTATAATAATACTTTTACTAGTAATGCTGATACGGGTGTTTATTTGACGAGTTCTGCTGTTAATAATAATGTTGAGTCGAATGTTTTTGTTGGTAGTGGTGGTAGGGGTATTGCTGTTGTTTCTGGTTCGAATAATGCTTATATTTGGGATAATTCTATCAGCAGTTGTGGTACTGATGGTATTTATTTAAGTGGTTCGAGTGGTGCTGATATCTTGAATAATACTGTTACTGGTAATAGTGATGATGGTATTGAGGTCGAGTCTAGTTCGTCAGGTATTACTATTGCGAATAATACGTTGAATAGTAATGGTGGTCAGCAGTTGCGTGTTGCTAGTTCGAGTGCTGTGATTTGGGATCAGTCTGTGAGTGGTAGTTATGAGTTTTCTTCGGCTGATTTGGAGTTTGTGTCGAGTGGTGTTGGTAGGTTGAGGTTCTTGAATTCTTCTGTTACTGCGATCAGTGAGTCTGATTTGGATGCTGATATAGTCATATCTGCTGGGTCTGTGTATGTGAACTCGACCGATGTGACAGGATTCGATAATCCTGCTAACATAACATTATACGATACAGACTCGTTCGGATTCACAGAAAGGGTCCCTTATGTTGATGGTGACATGTGCTCTGACTCGGTGTGTACTGAGTTGTCTGATGCTGATACCTATGTATTCAATGTGACTGGATTCTCGAATTATTCTGTCGGAGAGTTATATCTGAATTGCGGCGAAACCATCAATTCGAGCATAAACCTTACTCGGGATATCAGTATATCTGGTGCTGGTAATTGTTTGACTGTTGGTGCTAGTGATATTATCATTGATTGTGCTGGTTTTACGATGGATGGTACTGATGCTGGTGGTAGTTATGGTGTGTTTTCGGATGTTGATTGGAGTAATGTTACTGTGAGGAATTGTAATATTAGTGATTTTAATTATGGTATTTTTTGGCAGGGGGTTGATGATAGTCTGATTTATAATAATACTTTTACTAGTAATGCTGATACGGGTGTTTATTTGACGAGTTCTGCTCTTAATAATAATGTTGAGTCGAATGTTTTTGTTAATAGTGGTAGTAGGGGTATTGCTGTTGTTGCTGGGTCGAATAATGCTTATATTTGGGATAATTCTATCAGCGGTTGTGGTACGGATGGTATTTATTTGAGTGCTTCGAGTGGTGCTGATATCTTGAATAATACTGTTACTGTTACTGGTGATGATGGTATTGAGGTCGAGTCTAGTTCGTTGGGTGTTACTATTGCGAATAATACGTTGTCTGTTAATGTTGGTCAGCAGTTGCGTGTTGCTAATTCGAGTGCTGTGATTTGGGATCAGTCTGTGAGTGGTAGTTATGAGTTTTCTTCGGCTGATTTGGAGTTTGTGTCGAGTGGTGTTGGTAGGTTGAGGTTCTTGAATTCTTCTGTTACTGCGATCAGTGAGTCTGATTTGGATGCTGATATTGTCATATCTGCTGGGTCTGTGTTTGTGAACTCGACCGATGTGACAGGCTTGAACAATAGCGCTAACATAACTCTATACAACATCACGTACACAAAACCTGTCATTGAAGTCGATACAGATGATGATGGTACGTTTGCGCCATGTAATTCAGGCACCTCACCTGCATGTTACAATGTGAGCTATTCTGGAGATACTTTTGTCTTCAATGTCTCACACTTCACGACTTATAGGGTGGTGGAGGCTTTGGCCTGCGGTGACACCATAACAACGAACACCACCCTGACAGAGAACCTGTCCATGACTGGTGCGGGTACTTGTTTGACTGTTGGTGCGGCTGGTGTTGTTTTGGATTGTGCTGGTTTTGCTATTGAGGGTGATGATTCTTCGGTTAGTTATGGTGTGCAGGTGGCTGCGCTGTCTGGTTTTGTTTTGAAGGGTTGTGATGTTGTTGATTTTACTTATGGTGTTCAGTTGAATAATGCTGATGGTGCGTGGTTGTATAATAGTACTGTTCGTAGTGGTAATACTGGTGTTTATGTTTTGAATGGTGCTGATAATGTGGTTGTTGAGTCGTGTGATGTCTTGAGCAATAATTATGGTATTTATGCGGCGGATAGTGCTGGTCTTGATGTTTTGTATAGTTTGTTCAATGATAGTGGGACTGATGGTGTTTATTTGAATAATTGTGATTCGGCTATATTGCTGAATAATACTGTGTCTAGTAATGGTGATGATGGTTTTCATTTTGATAATACTGCTGATGGTGCTCTTGTTGGGAATAATTCGTTTTCAGGTTCTGGTGATAGGGATGTTGAGATTGTGAGCAGTGTCGGTGCTGTCTTGAGGGACCAGTCTTTGGGTTCGTATTCGTTCTTGAATTCAGGCCTGAGTGTTGAGGAGAGCGGTGTCGGCAAGATTGCATGGCTGAATTCTAGCATCTCGGATAATGGTGTGAATTTCTCTGATGATGTCCAGATCGGAACTAATTCAATCACTGTGAAGATCACATACACAGGCCAGTTCAACAGCCCTGCCGACCTCACGTTCTACGACACCGACGCGCTCGGATTGACTGACAGGATACCCTATGTCGGAGGTGAAAGATGCTCTTCACCTGTCTGCACTGAAATATCAGACTCTGACACCTATGTGTTCAATCTGACCTATTTCACGAACAACACAGCATATTCTGTCGGGGAGTTCTACACTGATTGCGGCGACACCATCACCAGCAACACTACACTTACACAGTCGATAAACATGACTGGTGCGGGTACTTGTTTGACTGTTGGTGCGACTGGTGTTGTTTTGGATTGTGCTGGTTATACTATCAGTGGTAATGATTCTTCGGTTAGTTATGGTGTGCAGGTGGCTGCGCTGTCTGGTTTTGTTTTGAAGGGTTGTGATGTTGTTGATTTTACTTATGGTGTTCAGTTGAATAATGCTGATGGTGCGTGGTTGTATAATAGTACTGTTCGTAGTGGTAATGCTGCTGTTTATGTTTTGAATGGTGCTGATAATGTGGTTGTTGAGTCGTGTGATGTCTTGAGCAATAATTATGGTATTTATGCGGCGGATAGTGCTGGTCTTGATGTTTTGTATAGTTTGTTCAATGATAGTGGGACTGATGGTGTTTATTTGAATAATTGTGATTCGGCTATATTGCTGAATAATACTGTGTCTAGTAATGGTGATGATGGTTTTCATTTTGATAATACTGCTGATGGTGCTCTTGTTGGGAATAATTCGTTTTCAGGTTCTGGTGATAGGGATGTTGAGATTGTGAGCAGTGTCGGTGCTGTCTTGAGGGACCAGTCTTTGGGTTCGTATTCGTTCTTGAATTCAGGCCTGAGTGTTGAGGAGAGCGGTGTAGGTAGTATAGCATTCTTGAACACTTCCATCACCGAATCCGGCACCAATTTCGCTGATGATGTCCAGATAGGCAGCAACTCAATCTTCGTCAACTCGTCTGCCCAGCCTGGATTCAACGTGTCTGCGGACCTTACCCTGCACGGTCTTGGTTACACAAACCCTATGGTGGAGGTCGACCCTGAGGATGACAGCTCTTACACGACCTGCAATTCCACTACAGACCCTGCATGCTATAACCTGAGCTATTCAGGCGGCACTTTCGTGTTCAATGTCTCGCACTTCACAAGCTATAGGGCTGCTGAGACTCCTCTGTTGGCCAATGGTTCTGTCTGCACAGCCGATGGTGACTGCTCAAGCGACAACTGCGAACTCGGTCCTGCTGAGACCACGAGCTACTGCGCCGGCGCGACCAAGGAGTGCGGCCAGAGCGGCGGTGATGGTTATGATACCAACGAGAACGTGAGTAATAATACCTGTCAGGCCGATGGTAGTTGGCTCTGTATTGGTGGTTATTTTAATGTTGGTAGTGGTTGTGTAGCGGCTGCTGTTGGTGCGTATTCTCCTGCGAATAATGATTCTCATATCAATTGTTCTGCGACTACCTACACGGGTAGTGTTGCTCAGGACAGCTGTACGACGTGCGAGGCTGATTTTTATTGCCTTGGAGCCGCTGACAGGGCGGCTTGTACTGCCAGCTCAGACACAGATGGAAACACAGGTTCTGCTGCGGATACTGACTGCCATTGTGACGCGGGTTATTACGACAGCAATGGTGATACGGGTGGCAGGTCGTGCGCAATCACTCTTGCAGGTTATTATTCTCTTGATAATAATGAGGATCAGACAGTGTGTGATGCTGGGTATTATGGTACTGGTGGCAGCACGGATGCGAACTGTGATGGTGCGTGTACTGCAGGCTATTACTGCCCTGCTGCGAGCACATCCGCGACTGAGACTGGTTGTCCTGCAGACAATTACTGCACATCTGGTGTAGGCAGTCCGACTGCATGCACGGCCACGATAGCTCCTCCGCTCTCTGACGCGTCGAATGATTGCAAGTCCTCGAATGTGACCGTCGTGAAGACGACTTTGGATAGTCCGATCTGGGAGAACGAGACAGCAAGATTCATGCTCAACATAACCAACATGGGCGGCTATAATGCGACCCTGAATAACGTGACTGATTATTATACTGTCTCAGAGTTCAATTACTCATCCACAAGCCTGGCTGCGAATGACACCACAGACGGCTATGTCGACTGGTATTTAGATATCGTCCTGGAGCCTGCAGAGTCGCAGGTGATATACCTGAACCTGACTCCTGAGTCAAATGATACGTTCACGAATTATGTGAATGTGACATCATCAGATATCAATGGCAATGCCTCTCTTGCACAGGACAGCTCATCAATAACTGTCAATGCGACTCCTGCTCCTCCTCCTGATGTAGTCAACCTGACACTCACAAAGACTGTAGTCAATTCCAGTGTCGAGGAAGGCGATACTGCTCAGTTCATCCTGAATGTCACGAATGTAGGCGAGGTGAATGTTACTGGTTATATGTTGATGGATGATTACAATACTACTTTCCTGAACTATAGCGGCGCAAGTCCTGCTGCAGATACAATCAATTATTCTGGAGGCCAGCTTGACTGGGACCTTGACCTGAACGTGGGCAATTCCTATGTTGTCACTGTCAATTTCACGACCCTGACTGTCGGCAACACCACGAACTCTGCTGATGTCGCGAACGATAGCGATGATACCATAGCTTCTGATACTGCGGACGTCGAGATAACAGAACCCCCTCTGGCCTGCGGTGACGTCATAACGACCAACACGACCCTGACAGAGAATCTGAGCATTACTGGTGCGGGTGTAACTTGTTTGAGTGTTGGTGCGGATGATGTGATCTTGGATTGTGCGGGTTACACTATTGATGGTGATGATAGTAATAACCAGATGGGTGTCTATGTCAATGGTTTTGATGGTGTGACTGTGAAGAATTGTGTTATCACGGATTTCTATGCTAGTGTCTTGTTCGCTGGTTCGGATAATGGATTGGTGTATAATAATACTATCTCCAGCAGTTATCTGGGTGTTTATTTGATGAGTGAGTCTGATAATATTACTATTGAATCTAATACTATGTCGGATTGTAATCAGAGTGTTGATGCTTTGAGTAATAGTGATTATGTAATCATTAGGTATAATTCCATCACTGATAGTGATCGTGATGGTATCTTGTTGCAGAATTCTCTTGGTGGTGAGATCCGTAATAATACCATCAGTAATAGCGGGGAGTCGGGTATCCAGTTGGATGCTTCTGCGAATGATGCGGTCATCGCGAATAATACGTTGTCTGGTAGTGGTTGGTTTGATCTTGAGCTTGTGGACAATTATGGTACTTTGTTGTGGGATCAGTCTATCAGTGATTATTATCTTGCTAATGCTGGTCTGTCTGTTGAGTCGAGTGGTGTCGGTAAGTTGGAGTTCATCAACACTTCCATGACTGCATCAGGAGTTGACCTCTCAGCGGATGTACAGATAACCAGCAATTCTATCGTTGTGACCCTGACGGGCTCTGAAGGGCTTGATAACAGTGCGAATCTGACGTTTTACGATACTGATTCGCTCAGCTTGACCGATAGGATCCCATATATCGGCGGGGAAAAGTGTACTTCATCCACATGTACAGAGATCTCTGATGCTGATACTTATGTGTTCAATGTTACGGGTTTCACGAATAATACTGCATATTCGGTAGGCGAGTCCTACGGGGATTGCGGTGACATCATAACGACCAGCACGACTTTGACTCAGTCCATAAATGTCAGTGGTGCGGGTGCTACTTGTTTGGGTGTTGCTGCTGATGATATCATTATAGATTGTGCGGGTTATACTATAACTGGTGATGATGCTAATAATGGTATTGGTGTCAATGTCAGTGGTCATGATAATGTGACTGTGAAGAACTGTGTGATCAATGATCTCATGTTCAGTATCTACTATAGTGATAGTGATCTGGGCACGGTGTCCAATAATACTATAAGCAGCGGTTCTAGTGGCATTTATTTTGTCAGTGGTTCTGATAATAATACTGCTGAGGATAATGATATCCTTAATTGTACTAATTTAGGTATCGGCACTGACGGTAGTAGTGATTATCCAGTCATTCAGGATAATTTTGTGAATGGCAGCGTCCTTTACGGGATCTATTTGGCCAATTCTGTCGGTGGTGAGTTGACTGGCAATACTATTGATGAAGTTTCTGCTGGTCAGGGTATGCGGTTTACAAATGTGATCGGTGCTACACTCACAAGCAACACGATAAACAATTCCCTGGTAGGTATCAATGCTTCCCAGTTCAATGACTCTACTTGGACAGGCAACACAATATTGAATAGCCAATATACTGGATTCTATTGTTCTGATTGCGACAACAACGCGATCAGTGGCGGAGAGATAGGGAACAACAACGTGGCTAATGATACGGAGCATGGAGGGATTATGCTCACGTCAGGCTCGACAGGTAATACTATCTCAGGCGCATACCTGCATGATAATGCCCAGCTGGGTGCGATAAGCCTGTCTGAAAGCAATAGCAACACCATCTCCGGGAATAATATAGACAGTAATTGCGGCAATGTGCGGCAGATAAGGGTCTATGAGTCGAATAATACGATTATACAGGACAATAATATCACTGACGGTACTGGATATGGTATTGAGATCGACTTTTCCAGCTATACGACAATCTATAATAACCTGATAAGCGGCAATGCAGATAATGCTGTGATTGAGACAATGAGCGGTTTCAATTATGGGACAAACATAACTTCAAACGTGATAAGGGATAATATCGGCGGTGTGCAGTTGTACTCTGAACGTGATGTAATCATCGATGATAATGATTTCATAAACAATTCAGATTATGCCGTCTATGCATTTGGTGCATCCACATTCAATCTGACCAACAATGACTTTGTTGATAACACGCCTGAAGGTATGTATGGTACTAACGCTTCAAGCCTCAACTGGGTCGTGGATCAGGCAGTGAATTGTACAAACAATAATATTACTATCCAAAATGGAAGCCTGACTGGTGGAGATTACATCAACCGGGTCAATTGTACAGTTACTGTCAATGGTGTTGTCCTTGACACAGCTGATCCGACGGTTGAGCTGCTCAGCCCTGCCAACAACACAGAGACCAATAACAGCACAGTGACCTTCCAGATAAATGCGACAGATAATATGGGGAGTATCGCGAACTGCACGCTTCTGTTGGATGATAATGATAATGAGACCCTGACCAGCGTGACCTCAGGTGCTCTGACAAGCTTTACGCCGATGGTTTTGGCTGATGGTTCTTATAACTGGACTGTGGCTTGTAAAGACGATTCAGACAACGAGGGAGAAGGTGATGTCTTTTATCTCGAGGTCGATGCTTCTGCTCCGACCACATCAGACGACGCTCCTGCTGGTTGGCAGACGAGTGCATTCTTCGTGAGCCTGACTTGTAATGATAGTTCAGGGACTGGTTGTGATTATACTACTTACA
>JBHPEY010000046.1:0-10728 GCA_042576705.1 Nanobdellota archaeon
CTATAAGCTTCAGTATCCAGGGAGCGACCATACGGTTTGTATGGGACAAGGAGGATTACTCTTTTATCTTCAGGTATGTCTATTCAGACAGGGCAAAGATGGGCGTCTCCAAGATGAGAAGCTACAAGGAGTACCAGCTTGATGAGGACAAGAAATACAACCTGAACCTTGATGATGCACCTGGGGCAGACCTTAGCGTCCTGCCGAACAAGCTGCATCTCGGTGCAGGGGACTTCACCTTCAGCCTGACGAACATTCCGGACAAGAAGCCTATCATAACGCTTCCTTTCCTGAAGAAGACAGTCACTCCTGATACCGCAGATTCAAGCGCGGATCTTGAGGCTGAGCCTGCTGAAGAGGAAGACAAGGAAGAGGATGTCTTCTCAGAGGGCGTCCTGGAGTTCATCGAGTCATTGAACATGAAGAAGTCCGCTCCGTTATGGGCTGGCATCGGTCTTGCACTGCTGATAATCCTTCTTGGCCTTGGATTGTATTTCCTGGTCACAAGGAAGGATGAGAAGTACTAATTTTTTTATCATCTTATTTTTTTTGATATGTTTATTCTTATGACAAGAGATGTCTGAGATGCCAGAAGAAAAGGAAACAGGACGGAGCATTGACGATGTTTTCCGTGTACACGTCCTCGGAGTCGGCAGCTGTTTATCACCGTTTCATTCTTCAGTCTCGTTCATAGTCCAGACAGGGGAGCGGATGATACTTCTTGAGGCCCCTGCAGAGCCTGTGAAAAGGCTGCATGATTATAGGGCTGCATTGCGGGACAGGTATGCCTGCGCAGGTTATCCTGGACTGGATATAGAGAGACTGAAGCTGGATAACATCACTGATGTTATAATCTCGCACAGCCATAAGGACCACTGTGCAGGGCTCGAGCCCATGGCGTTCTATAAGATGTTCGGGCAGGATTTCTCTCTCAAGCATGGCGCACCGAAGATAAGGCTTTACGGCATTGAAGGTGTGCTTGCTGAGCTGAAGCTGGATGTCCAGAGGAACCTGGAGAATTCAGGATTCCCTCTTGATTCATATCTGGACCTTGTGCAGGTGGAAGAAGGTGATCCTGTGAGTATCGGTGACGCAGAGCTTGTTGTCCTGAAGAACCATCATGGGATGAAGGGATTCGCGACAATGATAAGATACAATGGCAAGGGCTTTGCCTACAGTGGGGATACTTGTTTCAATAGCAGGCTGCTGGATCGGCTGAGCCTGGCTGATGTCATCGCGCATGACTGCGATGGGACTGATGTGATCCACACGGCTGCCGCAGAGCTCGCAGAGTGGAAGGAAAGATCAGGATATACCGGACGTCTCTATGCATGCCATTTCCCTGATGAAGTAGTGCCGATACAGGTAGGCCTCACACCCATGAAAGAGAATTATTTCATAGATATCTGATATGCCTGATATTGCAGGTTTTACCTCTTTCTCACCGCAACATTTATAAACAGAAAAACCTCCCACATAGCCTGAATTAGCTTTAAATCCGTAATTTGGGGGCTTTCAGCCTAGTGAACCCAAGTCGGGCTCGTAGTTTAGTGGCTACGCTGATGGCGCCACAGATAACATCCCGTTGACGTCGGGAAGGTCTCCGGTTCGAATCCGGACGGGCCCATGTGAGAAAGCAATTTCGCCGACAAGGTCGGCTAAATTGCTTTTCACATGCTCGATAATCCCGATGAAGTCGGGATTACGCTCAAAACGCTTTGCGTTTTGGCGCCCCAAAATCGCTACGCGATTTTGAGGGTCTTTGTATGGAACGCGCAGCGTTCCACGAAAAACAGTGTGTACCACTGTCACACACGCTCACCAAAAAAAGAGGTAACAAAAAACTTGGAGCTCCCGCAATACACATTGCGGCCTAATACAAACCGTATGGTCGCTCCCTGGATACTGAAGCTTATAGGTCTCTCTATGCTCTTCTACGGAGGCATCTTCTTCAATGTAAAATACGCGATGGGTAGCGAGATCCCTGCTGTCATAAGTGTCTTCATCTTCTTCTTCCTGATAGTGCTGGTAGTCACCCAGCTCTTCATCTATCGCGTGAAGTACGGCAAGTACTCCTACAAGTTCTACACGAACCGCATAGACTTCGAGGGAAAGAAGACAGAGACATTCATCTTCAGCAATTTCCAGCAGGCAGAGCTGAAGCAAGGCCTGTTCGACAAGATGTTCAACACAGGCTCGATAAGGCTGAGCAAGGAGTTCTCAATCCATAGCATCTCGAACCTGACACAGATGAAGAGCTATCTCGAGCAGCTCGTCAAGTATTACAACTACTCGCAGGATCGCTACAAGGCGCAACAGCAGCAGATATCCATGCAGAAGGAGATGCAGCAGACACAGCAGCCCACAGCAGCTGCACAACCCGCAGCGCAGCCCACAGCAGCGGCACAACAGCCGGCATCGACCACGACAGCGCAGCCTGCGACATCAACCCCTGCAGCAGGCACGATAAATCCACAATGAAGAAGAAGAAGACCAAGGCCAAGACGACCAAGTCTGCAGGAAAGCATCCCAAGTACCTGTTCATACTCTACTTCCTTGCCATCCTCACGCTGGCAATCCTGATAGTGAAGCCGTTCCTTTCGACGCTGATAGTGACTGCGATCATAGCTTATGTCTTCTATCCTTTGTACACCTGGTTCTATAAGCTCACCCATATGAAGTCATTCTCTGCTATGGTGTTGATACTCATGCTCATGCTCCTGCTGTCCATACCCTTGCTTTTGGTCACAGGGAAGCTGACGCAGGAATCAACGCTTATCTACAGCAAGCTGAAGGTGGCGTTCCAGGACGTGGACTCTTTAGAGGATATGTGCGGGAACGGTCTAGGTTTCATCTGCAAGACCTATAATTTCTTCGACAGCACGTCCAGGAAGTTCGGTCTCAAGCTGGAGTCCAACTTTGCTGCAGGGTTCAGCAACATAGCGTCAGGTTTTGTGAGCACGGCGTCTGACTTCATCCTGAGCATCCCTAATCTCCTGCTTCACGTATTCATAGGCATCTTTGCGATGTTCTACATGTTCACTGACGGGAAACAGATGGTCGAGAGCATAAAGAATGCATTGCCGATGCGGAAGGAGCACAGTGAACGGATGCTGGAGCATTTCAATGACATAATATACGCGACAATCTACGGCGCGATAGTCATAGCGATGATACAGGGGGCTGTGGCGACGATAGGTTATTTCATCTTCGGCGTGACTTCGCCGATACTGTTGGGCCTTCTCACGGTTGTAGCGTCATTCATACCTTTCATTGGCGCGGCGCTTGTCTGGGTCCCTGTTGTGATATCGATGTTCATAAATGGACTGGCCACCGACGAGAAAGGATTGATCATGAGGGCTGGCGGACTTCTCATCTGGGGCATCCTTGTGGGGACTATCGATAATTTCATACGGCCGAAGGTCGTGGGCAGTCGGGCGAAGGTACATCCGCTGATAATCCTGTTGGGTGTCTTCGGCGGCCTTGCGCTGTTCGGCTTTGCAGGCATAATGATAGGCCCGCTTATTCTTACATTTTTCATAGCTTCTCTGAAGATATACGAACAGGAGAAGGAGCACATAATGATATGATTGTAGATGACGGTGATGTGAGTGAAATTTAAGGTACAGGACGTTGACATAACCACCGGCGGCACGCTCGTAGCCATAATGAACAGGAACGACGCGGGCATGCTGGATCTTCATACAGGCGACAGGCTGCGCATCACAAGGGGCATGAACAGCGCAATCGCTGTGCTGGACATCGCAGAGTCTGAAAAAGTGGTCAGGCGCGGCTACCTTGGCCTTATGGAGGAGGTCCTGAGCAAGCTCGGCGCAAGGCAGGGCTCGAACGTGCACATCTCTCTTGAGGAGAAGCCGAAATCGATCGCGCTTATCAAGAAGAAGCTGAACGGCAAGAGGCTTTCTGATAATGAACTGTTCACCATAGTTGATGATATAGTCAAGAACAAGCTCACGAGCGTGGAGATAACCTACTTTGTCGCGGCGGGTTATGTGCGGGGTTTCTCTACTGAGGAGACAGTCGCCCTGACAAGGGCCATGATAAACACAGGCAAGATACTGAAGCTAGACTGCCATCCTATAATCGACAAGCACTGCATCGGCGGCGTAGCAGGCAACCGCACCACCATGGTCGTGGTCCCGATACTCATCGCCGCAGGCTATTGCGTCCCCAAGACATCATCGAGGAGCATAACCTCCCCTGCAGGCACTGCAGATACCATGGAAGTGCTGTGTGACGTGAACCATGACATAGACAGCATAAGGAAGATTTCAGGCAAGGTCGGCGGCTGCATGGTCTGGGGCGGCGCAGTGAACCTGGCGCCCGCAGATGACAAGATAATAACTGTCGAGCATCCCCTAAGCATAGATGCAGAAGGCCAGCTTCTCGCTTCGATTCTCGCGAAGAAGGGCAGTGTCTCTGCGACCCACGTCCTGATAGACATCCCTGTGGGAAAAGGGGCAAAGGTAGAGTATCTTGCCAAGGCAAAGCGCCTCAAGAAGCAGTTCATGAGGATAGGCAGGAGGATCGGCATGAAGATAAAGGTGGTGATCACCGACGGCTCCCAGCCCATAGGGAACGGCATCGGCCCTTCCCTTGAGGCAAGGGATGTCCTCTGGTTGCTGGGCAATTACAAGGAAGCCCCCCAGGACCTGAAGCACAAGTCTCTCCTTCTCGCGTCAGAGGTCTTCCGGAGCTACCCGCTCCATGGCCGCAGGCCAAAGGACTGCTTCAAGCTTGCCAAGTCATTGCTGGAATCCGGCAAGGCATGGGATGTGATGCAGAAGATAATCAAGGCGCAGGGCGCGAAGTTGACCGACCCGAAGAAGATAAAGCTTGCCAGGTTCACGCACGATTACAAAGCCGCGTCAGACGGGAAGATAGTCCATATAGACAACAAGTCTGTCTCCAGGATAGCAAGGGTGGCGGGCGCGCCCTTCGACATCGAGGCAGGCATCTTCCTCCACCACCACGTGGGCGACACAGTGAAGAAGGGAGATAAGCTATTCACGATCTACGCCATGAACAAGCAGAAACTGGCATACGCTCAGGATTACCTGAAGATGTACAACGGCGTCGAGATAAGATAGCATCTTTGTCTCTTTCTGAGGACACAAGGAAATTTTATATATGTAATCTGTAATGATTGATCTGTAATGATATTAGTATTTCAGGAGGCGATACAATGAACAATACCCTGACCAAGCTTATTGCATTCTCGATATTCCTTTGCCTGCTCCTAAGCCAGGCAGCTGCAGTCTCTGCAGCATTCACGACACCTGTCAGGACAATAGCGCCTGTCAAGATCATAACCAACACGACGACAACCACGACAGCGACTGTGAAGGTCCCGACAACCACGACCAAGACATACACATACGATACAGAAGGAAGGACAACAACAAAGACCGAGCCCCCGACATCATCAGAAAGCCCTGAAAAGACAACCACGACAACCCATACAGTGGAGTACAACAACCTGGGCCAGGTAGATTCAGAGGTCATCACCGAGCACGAGACCGGCACAATGACAGATGCTGCAGCAATTAAGACCGATCTCGCGAGAGCTGCAGGGGCAACAGCAGCACTTGCCACAGACGTCGTGACCAGCCTGTCGCACGGTGCAGACGGCGGTTTCATCATAGATCTACAGTGCCCTGAGACAGATACATACGAGGTTGACTGGCCTGATGAGCCCTATGATTTCTCAGGCGGTGACTGCGAATCGATAGGCAATGAAGCCGCTGTGGAGGAATACATCCAGGAATTATATGATATCGCCAAGGCCTGCTTTGATTCAGTGGGCGGCAAGATTGATGATATGCATGGTGAGAGGGACGATATAGTCGAGTATCTTGAGACAGTGTATGCTTACGACCCGAATGAATGGCTTGAGACTGCTGACCCTTCGATGATGCAGCCTGCGCCGGAGATACCTCCTATGCTGCCCATGTTCGAGACCTGCCGTGACTCCTCGATAGATCTTGGAGGCAGCCTCGAGGATCATGACGGCCGTGCCTACACCCATCTTCTTGAGTCGATGCAGGAGGCTGTCAACAAGACATGCAAGAGAGCGATGATCCTGAACGAGAATCTTGTCTGCCTCTGCGAGGATGTTGAAGCTTACCTTGATGGCAAGGATTGGCTGTGGCCCCAGCACAAGGACACCCTAATCCACATCTTCGAGTCCTACAATCCTAATGAATATTATCTATACAATTCTCCGAACGCCACTTTCAACTGGCTTCTCTACCTGAACAACAGCTGGCACACGTATTACAACCCGGATTACATCAGCTGCGGGCAGGATATGTCTGGCATGACCATGATGGCAGAGAGCGCGATGTATGCTTCCCGGGGCGTAGAGGTTGCCATGGGATCCTCATTCCTGGGTGATGCATCTGCCGACATTGAAGTGGATGAGAATGGTTTCATATTTGATATAGAGCCGTCCAAGGGACCGCTGTCTGTAGGCAAGGATGAGATAGTGGTATTCACACCAGAGTCGGGCAGGATGCACCTAGCCTCGAAAGGCATAAAGGACGCATTGAAGGACACCTCGACAGTGGAGTTCAGGTCAGCCAGCCCTGTGTCAATCAAGGTCAACAAGACTGTCACATTGACATATTTCCCAGGCGATGATGCGAACATCTTCGATGGTGTAAAGGCGACGACAAAGCTGCAGCTGAAGGTAAAGCAAGGCAGGCTATACCTGGGCAAGAGCAAGGAAGCACTGAAGGTGATGCCATCAGAGGCAGCATCAGCAGCCATTGAAGGCGTAGACGGCGAGTCCAGGGACGAGCTGTCTGTCAATGACCAGGACTGGGATTCTGTCAAGAGTGGAGCAAGCGCAAAGTATGATGGTTTTGACGGCGAGAGCACTGATGAATCTCATGAGGGCTGGGGTGATATAGTCAGCCTGGAGCTGGTAATGCAAGGCGACCAGCCTGAATACCTGGTAGGGATGGAACGGCCAGTGAAGCTATTGGGATTTATCCCCGCACACATGCACTCGACAGCCCATGTGAATGCCCAGTCAGGCAAGATGGCATCTGTGAAGGATCCATGGTGGGGATTCATCGCAGCGAAATGATTTTGTTTTTTTTCTCTTTTTTGTAGCCCCCGCACCCAACCCTGCCACAACCAAGAAGTCTACCCCACCAAAACTAAACACCCAGGTTCTAAGACTGTCTGTCATTCGTTCTGGCCGTAGGCCACCCTTTGTTATAGTTTCTTTTACCTGAAGCGCAACCAACCTCTGATGAAGCGCAACCAACCTCTGATGAAACGCAACCAACCCCTTATGAAACACAACCTTTAATAAACACAAGACATAGAATAAATGCTCATGAAATCCTGCCAAGAATGCAAAGGAAAATGCTGCAGAAGCATGGCCATACAGATCCCCAAACCCAAGACAGAAGAAGACTTCGAGAACCTGAAATGGTACACCTACCACGGCGACATCTTCGTATACCTGGATGACGACGGCGACTGGCTGGCAGAGATCCCGATAAGATGCGAACATCTCACAAAATCAAGCCACTGCAAAATCTACAACAACCGCCCGCCGATCTGTAGAGCCTACGACCCAAAGACCTGCAACAACGCAAACGACCAGGTAATCATATTCCGCACAGCAAAAGATGTAGACCGCTACGTGGAAAAACTCAAGAAACAAGGCAAGCTGAAGATAAAGAAAAACAAACATTGAAAGGTCAAAAACAATGCAGAATTACGCTCCAAAAGACAAGTGCCTCTGGGACGCCTGGTTCATAGAGAAGGACGACGAGATACACATGTTCCACCTGCAGGCGAAATGGCCTGAAAAACAGGAAGACCGTCACGACGACAATGTAGAGATAGGCCACGCAGTATCAACAGATCTGATAGAATGGACAGAACTCCCCACAGCACTGAAGCCAGGCAGCAAAGGAGAATGGGACGACCTCGCACTCTGGACAGGCAGCGTGATCAAGAAAGATAATACCTACTATATGTTCTACACAGCGCGCACCAAGACAGAGCAGTATGTCCAGCGTATCGGCATCGCCGCCTCAATTGATCTTATCAACTGGACAAAACACCCTGCTAATCCGATCCTGGAAGCAGACAAGGAATTCTACCAGATGGAGAACCAGCTAAATGAGCTAGACACTGTCCCTGCATGGAGAGACCCATACGTCTTCAAGCACCCGAACGAGGACAAGTATTACATGACGATATCCGCAAGGGCAAAAGGCCCAAGGAATTCATACAACGGATGCATAGCGATTGCCGAATCAACAGACCTGCTGAACTGGAAAGTCCTCCCCCCGATAATCTCACCATTCCTCTACGAGGAGATGGAGACAACGCAGGTCATCTTCCACAAGGGAAAGGTGTACCTTTTCTTCTCGACCCACAAGTCAGGCTACTCACCAGAGCACGCGGAAAAGTATCCGCCCACTTCTGGACTCCACGGCTATGTAGCAGACACTTTATTTGGAGAATACACCCCGCTCAACGACTACGGCCTGGTCTACGGCCATGGCTATGACCTCTACGACATCCGCCTGATACCAAAAGACAAGGACAGCGATGAGTTCACAGCGATAGCCTGGCTGAACAAGGACAAGGATGGCAACTTCATAGGACGCCTCACCCATCCGTTCACCATAGTGATACAAGGCGACAAGGCCTTTAAACCATGATTTCTTCTGAATATCAGAAATTCTCCAGCAACTTTTAAAAACCCAAATCCCTTTTCCACACCCACAGTAAGTAAAAGGGGTAGGTTTTTTGCTAGGCAATATAACATTAGTACAACCACTGGAAAGACTCTACAACAAGACATTCCAGAAGCAGTGGGACAAGGCAATAGACAGGATTAGGCTGACTTCTCCAGGCGACCTTGAGGAGATGGACGTGCTCATCAAGAAGCTGGACATGTATTACGAGATCTCTGGCATAAAGAAGCTGAGCATGTCCCTGGGCACATACCCTGATGAGTACGCCAACAAGATACGCAACCTCAAGAGCGATCTGTGCGAGACCATCTCAAGGAAGTTCAGGCATGTATCAAGACAGGTGACAGACCTCATAGGAGATCCTGACTCCCTTTCTGATTATGACAAGGAGAGGAAGCAGTTTGATGAGGCGATAAGCCAGTTCCGCATGCTCCGCGCGTTCTACAGGAGATGGAGACTGGACGTAGACAAGTACCGCTATGCGGGAGAGCGGTTCGACTTCTCATACGCGCTCAAGGAGCTTGCCTTCAGGCTCGCGAAGAAGCGTATGCAGTTGATGAATGAGTACGGCTCCATGAAGAAGATCGTGGACTATAAGCAGAAGATCCAGGTGCTTGATGAGATATCCGACGAGGTGGCAAAGCTTTTCGATTGGTATAAGGGAAATTACCTGAACCTTGGCAGTGACTCGTCATGGATTGGCACCGACCAGCTGGAGGACGATGCCCCTTGGATGCCTGTTGATTTCCTTGACAATGACCCGAGCATAGCCCCTCTTGAGAGGTTCAGGAACATCCCGAGCCATGAGGAGCTGCATGATGTGCAGAAGCTTTTCGACCGCTTTGTGGAGTTCTACAGGAACCACGAGCTCATAGAGCTGAACGAGCTTGGTACCCTGTCAGACTTCGCGAAGTTCAGGGATTACGCAGCCAATTTCTCATTATATTCCGACGATGCTGATGAGCGCCTCAAGGCAGGCCTCATGGAGCAGATGCTCATGCTGCACCAGGTGTTGAGAGACGCCAGGGAACGTGTGAACCTGAAGCACCACACAGAGATGCTGCTGCAGAACAGCTTTGCGATGTACTTTGCCCCGATAGACGAGGTATATGAGATACTGCAGAGAGGCTACATATCTTCTGAGCATTCCATACATCACAAGGTCTCGAACAATAATTATGATAACCTGGTGTTCCACCTTGATGCTGACATCAAGGACGGTGACATAGGCTTCATATTCCCTGTGACAAAGCTGCTCGACGGCCACAGGTTCTACCAGGTAGCGTACGACCCCAAGGTCAAGGAAGGTCTGACAGAATCAAATTCAGACCTGCATGTCTTCAGCCATCGTCATGGGAAACCGCTGAAGATTGACATCCGCAACGGGATCTTCATCGCGCCCAAGCACCAGGTAGTGAGCTATTGCCAGGGGAACCAGCCGGTGAAAGAGACCTGCGAGCAGTACTTCAAGCGCTTCTTTGCCGCGCTAGGCAACTGCGACACCGAATGGTTCGAATGCTCAAGGCTCCAGAACTGGCTGAGCAGGCATTGCATATTCTATGATGACCCTACGAGAGTAGAGCTTCTCAACATGTTCCGCGACAAGCGCTTTGTCTCGATAATAAACCATTTCACCAACAGGAAATACGACAACCTTGCCCTCTCCCAGGTTCCAGGAAAGATAGCCCCATCAGATTACTACGTGACCCACAAGTTCGAGCGCATGCCAGAGGACCGGAAAGAAGTATTAGGATATGACACCTTTAACCTCACGCTGTTCGAGTGGGAACGCACAGAGCATAAGTGAATTCTAACTTCGCAACACCACAAACTGTATTCTTACTGACACCTGAAGCTTCAACACCACACACTGTATTCTTATTTCTACCACATATAGCAAATCCGAGGCTCTTCCCGAATCAAAGATTCGGCAAGCCGTCAGGCAGAGCCTGAAGCGCCGCTGCCCTTTGCGAAGCGC
>JBHPEY010000047.1:0-10025 GCA_042576705.1 Nanobdellota archaeon
CCATTGGTCGTGTTGAAGAGATTCCCTGCGCTGTCAGTATAAGCGTGATAAGAGCTGCTGGCCGTGAAATTGTTGTAAAAGAATATGTTTCCTGTCGAGCCCTCTATATACGCGCCATAATCATTGTTGTAGAACGTGGAGTTCTTTACATCGTTGTCGTCAGACCTGTTGATGTACACGCCGTATGTGGTGTTCTCTATAGTTACATTGAAGAGCACGCTGTCGCTGTTGCTCTCGCCTAAATATATCCCTGTGCTGAAGTTCGCGATAACCATGCTGCTGACATTCACTCCGCTGACATGTTCTCCATAGACGCCATATCCTGCGTTGTTTCCGATGATGGTCGTTCCATTGCCCCTGAACGGGAGCAGGTCATAGGTGTAGTCGAACTCCATGAACTGTGCATGGACTGAATCAGCGGTGTCCCAAACCACCAGTATGGTCTTGTCCCCATCAGTCATAGCCTCAGGGTATGTCGCGTTGAATGTGCTATTGCTTATGGCTATATCGTCGGCGGTAATGGTGCCTGTCAGGTTCCCTGAGCTGTTGATCATATGGCCGAAGATATCAGAGCCTGTCCCTGTGCCCCTGTCGCTGTCCTCCCAGACCACCAGCCAGTTGTCACTATTCGGGTCATGCAGGACAGATGTACTGGTCTCATTCGACCCGCCGCTCGGCGTGACAAGGAATGCGGGGACCAGTATCCCTCCTGTAGAGTTGATCACCGCTGCCTTGACATAGTATGCCCATTTCTTCCAGGCGACCAGGCAGTTTCCTGTGTTGTTGCTGCACGCGATGCTCGGGTCATGCTCATAATCATTTCCGGCGCCGCTTATCATAAACGCTCCTCCGAGAACCGAGCCAGAGGCATCAACCCTTTGTCCATAAATATACTGCTCATTTGAGACACCCGGATCCTCCCACACGACAATCCACTCCCCTGAGTAAGAGTTATATTCGACAAAAATATCGTATATGTTGACCTCACTTTGGGTCCTTATGGTTATCTCGCCGCCCACCTCAGTCCCTGATGTGGTGACCCTCTGGCCATAGACATTCTGATCAGTATAGTGTTTATACGCCACCAACCACTCATCTGTCACAGGGTTGTAATCAAGATCGATATCCGGCCCCACCGTGTCTGTGTCAGCACCAGCTATAAGGAACTCGCTGCCGGCAAGCGACCCATCGGCATCGACCCGCTGGCCGTATACCCAGTCATACGTGCTTTTGTCATATACCAACAGCCATTGATTGGACAGGTTGCTATAGGACACCCGGACAGTGTCAGGTTCGTATAGCTCCAAAGTGACATCCGCACCTACATTCGCACCTGTGCTGTCGATGACCTGATAGCTGAGACTGGCGCTTGACGTGCCCCTGGCAACAGCCACAAGCCAGGTATTGTTCATGCTGTTGTATGCTGCGTCGCTGTATACTGTGCCGCTGCTGTTCAGGGTCGTGTCAATATTGGCGGCGGTGGCTGTGACTGTCGGGCTGGCGGTCGTGCCTGTGATCGTCCCTGAACCGAGGATGAACAGCCCGTCATTGCCGGTGTCATTCACCTGGAATGTCCCATTGCAGAGTATCGTGTCATCGGTTATTTGCAGGTCATCCCGCGGCGGCAGTATGCTGGCATTGCTGTCATCGCAGTCACCGGCATAGGTGTATGTGCATGCTGCTGTGGACTGGCCTTCCGGCCCGAAGCCGTCACCATCAGCGTCGGTGCAGACATCTTCCGCGAGGCTGTAGTTCGTGAATGATGTCACGTTGAACCAGGCTGTCGTGCCTGACTTCTCCACAGCTGTGCAGTATGATCCGCAGGCTGCTCCGTTGCGCAATGCGTCTCCTGGGAGGATGCCGAGGTTCCTGAATGTCAGTCTGGCGCTCTGGTTGAAATCTGAGAGGGCTGCCGAGTCCAGGCTTATGAGATTGTTTGTAAGGTTGAGCCGGGTCTGGTTGCCCTGGGGCGTGAAATGAGTTGTTGTGTTGAACACAGGATAGTATACTGAGGCATCTGCAGAAGAGAATGTGATGCGCGTGCCATTCACCTGTGAATTGTTGGCGAGCAGCACATGATTTGAGGAATTGATGGTGACCGAGTCCATGGTCCCGCTTGAGCTGGCAGCGAATGCGTAGCCTGTGATGTTGCTGTCCACGGTGATATTCGTGAAGTTGACTGAAGATGGGCCATAATTCAGGAAGACCTTATCCCCAAAAATGTAAATGTTATTATAAATACTGCCTGCAGAGAATAGCTCTCCCAGCTGGCTGACAGCCACACCCTTCAGATAGTCATGTCCGGTGCCACCAATCACCCCTCTCAGGTTGACCCCGCTCATGGTGTCCTTGTCTATCTTATAGATGCGCGTATCATAGTCGGCTCCGTCCATTATCTGCCCAACAGCGATTATATCCCCATCAGGATCCAGTGCAATGTCATTGAAATAATCAGGATAAGTACCATCAGCAAAATGATCAACAAGATTTCCATCACTGTCGAACTTCCTGACGACAAAATCGTGGATACTATCCCATCCAGCCACATAAAGGTAATCCTCACCATCGACAACGCAAGCATACGCAAGTGCCTCGGCACCAGGATCATAGGTATAATTCCAGATGAGTGTTCCATTGTCATAATACTTGCCGTACAGCCAGTACTCATAGGTGGAGTTCTTGAAGCTGCCGCACACATAGTAATGGTTGTCCTTCCCTATAGCAACATCATAGGCCCTTGAGTTCTGCCCACCAGACATTCCCGGGACAGGGAATGTCGTGTTCCATAAAGGGTTCCCGTCAGCATCTATCTTGAGGACAGTGCCGTTACCACTGTCAAATCCTGCGATGACATGATTCCCCTGATTATCCACTGCAATCCCTTTTGGATAATCTATGCCAGTATAGTTGCGGGCCCAGATCTCATTGCCGTCGCTGTCTGTCTTCAGGACAGCAGCCGTGCCCTCCCGGGATCCCAGGAACACATAGTTGTTGTCAGCGTCGACCGCAAGATTCCAGATGGCATTCTGGCCTGTCTCGTAATAGAATGTCTTGTCCCAGACCAAGTTGTTGTCCCTGTCTGTCTTGCGCAAGTACCACTGTGCTTTAAGCCCTCCTGCAGGTGCAGTCCATCCACCATACACAACATTACCCTCCAGGTCGACCTCAACTGCCTCAAATGATTCTTCATATGTGGATGCTGCCATGTCAAGCGTGAAATCCCAGGCACGCACTCCAGACTGCAGTTTGCTGTCATGCACATTCAATGCTGTGGAGAAATTGACTATATTGCAGTTCTTGATACTCACATCCTCTGCCTCAACATGGGCAAATGTGCCTAACCCATTAGAGGTAATTGTCGCACCATTGCAGTCCAGCTCGACATCTGATATGTTGAACCGGAATCTCGGCTGCAGCTTCCTGCTGAATCTCGATTGGTATGTACTTCTGCAGAGCGTGGTGTCATCGGTCACGCGTACTGTGCCGGCATTAATATCCGGGTTCACGCAATCCACGACAGTCGCTGTATTGCTGCAGACTGTCGTGCCGTCCTCTGTGCCGTCGTTGGGGGTCACGCATGCGTGCCAGATGTCTCCGTCGGCTGTCTCGTTGAAGTTGATCCTGTCTGTCTGGCCCTGGTAGAGCAGCATGACCTGCTCGGGAGTAAGACTCCTGTTGTATATCCTGGCGTCATCGACTGTTCCAGCAAGATATTGTGTATCTCCCTGCGCACCCCTTCCGATGAACGCACCCACCAATGTCGCAGTCCCTCCCCTTATCACGCTCTCTGCCAGCGTACCATTATGGTATATGCTGACATGGGTCGCGTTCCAGACACCGACAACATGCTGCCACTGGTCAAATGCGCTGATATCCGTTATCTCTGCGTGGTAATTGATGCTATTATCCCTATACCTGAGGACTATTTCGTCGTTAATATTCTTTCTGAGACCGATGAAATCACCGATGGCAATGGTATCGCCGACCTCTATGATTGAGTGGGTCACCCCATTGCTGAGTATAGAGCTGTTCAACCTGACCCATGCAGACATTGACCCCTGGATTACACTGACATCACCGACAATGTCGCTGATATTGATGTAAGATGCAGTTGTGTCCCCACCGAACTCATAAGCACCCCTTCCATCATACCCGCCAGTGCTGTTCCACGTAGCATTGCTCACATTTCCGTGATTATAGAAGCTGGTGTAGTCCCTTGTCCAGCTCGACTCATTCTCGCCGCCAGTGGCCTCGAACGGCATGTTCAGGACCATGATGCTGGTGCCGTTGACATACCAGTCGGTGACATTGGTGATGTTATCACCATCAGTATCTGATGATGTGTAATGGACAGTCAGGTTCTCAGTCAGTGAACTGGTGCCGTATGTGCTGTTCAGCACCATATTGGAAACAGTCGGTATAGAATTGGCTGCAATCACAGTCAATGTATTGCTGCAGCCTGTCACGCCGTCCTCTGTTCCGTCATTAGGTGTGATGCACGCCTGCCAGATGTCGCCTGCACGCGTCTCCTGGCTCACTATCAGGTCTGTCCTGTCCTCGTGCAGAGCCTGCACCTGCTCTGTTGAAAGGCTCCTGTTGAATATCAGCACGTCGTCTATGATGCCGTCGAGAGACAGACTAGGTGAAAATCCGCTGCCTCCTATGACAATGGTGTTTATGACCTCAGCAATGTCCCGCACACTCCCTGTCAATGAACCGGTACCAGACTGCGACGTCCCATTGATGTATAGCTTCACTATAGAGCCGTTATATGTCGCTGCGATATGCACCCACACATTCGTAGGCAGGGCATCATCGATAGAGACTGTCCCTGCACTCCCTGAATCATTCCATACCCTGAACTCGATCTTCTGGTCAGGGTCGGTGCTGAGCTTCATCCTGAATGTCTGGTTGTTATTGTTGACATCATTGTCGGTCTTGACGATGATCCTGTCGTTATTGCCCTTGCTGTGGACATATGTCCAGAGAGAGACAGTCAATCCAGACATGCCTCCCAGCGACGGGTGATTGGGTATCTCAAGATAATCATCCGCACCGTCGAAATCATACGCGCCGTTCCCATCATGGCCGCCTGTACTGCTCCACACAGCCTCGCTCACATTGCCATGATTCGAGAAATTGGTGCTGTAATCCTTGGTCCAGTTGCTCTCATTACCACCGGTGGCCTCGAAAGGCATGTTCAGGACCGTGATGCTGGTGCTGTTCATGAACCAGTTGGTGATGTTATTGAAACTGGCCGGAATATTATAGGTCACCGTCAGGTTCTCGGCAGAATAATTATATCCATAAGTAGAACTCAAGACAATATTTCTGACGCTTAACGGCAGGACAGTCAATGTATTGCTGCAGTTTGTCAGGCCATCCTCTGTGCCGTCGTTAGGGGTCACGCAGGCCTGCCAGATATCATCCACATTCGTCTCGTTGCTGACTATCATGTCTGACCTGTTCTGGTAGAGTGCGAGTATCTGTTCTGCAGATAATGATCTATTATATATGGCGAAGTCATCAATCTTGCCTTGGTGCTGGGAACCAATAGTGGCGCCCGAAAGGGGAACGTTAGGTCCATCTGAAGAGGTGTTAGAGACCACCAATTGACCATCTAAGTATATTCCTTTAAAGCTTCCACCATTGCCATCTGACACAAATGCGACATGCGTCCACTTATCCAGATATGCGGAGTAATCAGTAGAGATTCTTCCATCACCATCTATATCCCCATAATCCCAGTAGGCCTTACTGTCTGACCAGGGGACATGGGCTTGGAAGCGATTGGGCGAAGCTAATCCTCCAACCGCGAATATTGTACTCGCCTGCACAACATTATCCGCCTTGTTCCAGAAGACCACTGTAACAGGCCCTCCTGTTGGCCAACTGACTGTTGATGTGTAGATATAATTGCTCGAATCAAACTCATAAGCACCCCTGCCGTCGTACCCTCCTGTGCTGTTCCATGTTGCATTGAGGAATGTCGAGTGAGTGCTGAAATCGCTATAGTCCTTTGTCCAGGAGCTCTCGTTGCTCGCGTCATTTGCCTCAAACGGCATGTTCAACAGCATTATGCTGGTGCCGTTCACGAACCAGTTGGTTATGTTGGTTATGTTCTCGCCGTCTGCATCTGCTGCTGTGAAGGTCACAATGAGATTCTCTGAGGTGAAATTCATGCTGTAGGCTGAGCTCAATACCACACTGCTTACTGTCGGGGGGAATGAACCGGTGATCATGAGGTTGCCAAGGGCTGACTGCACCCTATCCAACAAGGGGGTGTCGCCATCTGCCAGCAACTCTCCTACTGTAACCCCTCTCTCGTATACGCACTCCATGCCGCTGCACTGGCCGGGGCCGGGGTCCTGCGCTGTCGCTGCAAGACCTGCTATCAGGATGAACGCAAACAGGATAAAGACTGCCTTGAACACATTCACCGTCCTTTTCCCTTGCGTGCTGCTCATACTATCCTCACTGTTATGTTGGTCTTGCCGTCAGGCGTCAGGCCTATGTTATTGAACACCAGGATGCGCTTTCCAGTGCCGATCCTTGCCTCGCCTTCCAGATAGATGTGCGGCGACCTTGTCTCTGCGCGGATTATGAAGTACGGCACCCCTCGCCTGAAGCCGAACAGGGGGTTCACGCGGTCCAGGAACGAATCGGCCTCCAGATCAGAGCGTACAGACGCGGTCTCCATCTGGTCAGTGGTCGCGAAAATCTTTATCGTGTGCCTGCTCGTGTCAGAAATGATTGCGCCTCCGCTGAACGTGGCAGTGTCATTCTCTGTGGCTATTCCTACAATGATGGGCGCCTGTGTCCAGCGGTACATCGGGCCATCAAGCGTCGGCCCGCCTCCTGTGTAAGCTACCCTCAATGTCTTGTCTGTGTCTATCAGTTCTGTCTTATACATGACCCAGACGCTGCTCGACCTTGTCACTGCGCCGTTCGAAGGCTTGACAGCTGTCGCGTAGATCTCATTGGTGCCGTTCTCCAGGGTGATGTTGAAGCTTCCTGTGGTGCCTGTCAGCTGCCAGCCGGATGTGTTGGTGCTGCCGTCAGGATGCAATACAGTCACGCTCACGTTGGCCTGCGCGCCTACCTCTACTGCAGCTGTTATCTGGTCTGTGCTGAAGATCTGGCCTGTGAACGGAGAGGTCAGGTCTACAGAGACACCACCTGCGCTGATCATCACCTTGTAGTGTGCAGGGTCTCCCCAGTTGCCTGCGCGGTCTTTTGCCCTAACATGGAAATAGTGCGTGCCGTCCGGGAGGTAGTCATACCTTGCGTCCCATTCATCTTCGGTATCCTCCCTCTTCAGCTCTATCGCGAAGTCTACTATGTTGGTGTATTCAGGGCATACCGGACCCACTGTCTCGTTGCAGACGTACACCTTGGTGGTGTTGTCGACATCTGTGGTCGATCCTGCTATCGAGAGGTTGTTGCGGTTGTCATCATCATCGACCATGCCGGACACTACAATGTATATATCGCGCGAGGTGTGCAAGGTCGTCGTGTTCACATCAAGGCTGAAATCATATACAGATGCCACGCTCATTGATTCCACATACTGGATGTCGCGGCTGACATCCCTTATGTTCGTGATTGCGCTGGAACTATAATCCATGGCAGTAAGGGGCGTGCCTGTACCTACACTCATCAGGTATACCCTCACACCCATCAGGTCAGCGTAGTCTGATACTATCTCTGCAAGGGTCACCCGCACCTTGAGAGACTCCTCATCTGTGAAGTTCTGCTTCACCTGGCTGAACACAGTGAAAGCACCTCCTGTGCTGTTCGCTTTCAGGACATGCGAGTACCCATCATTCACCAGGCTGTTGAGTGTGAACCACTGCCTTGACTCCATGCTGTTGTCAGGAGCAGTGCCAGGGTGAGTGTCAAAGAGGTAAGAATATCCCTCTATACCTGATGCCACAGTGTTGCTTATCGGATCTGTGGCGCTGAAGTTGAAGAAGACTGTGCTGTTGCTGTACGTGCTGTCCTGGTCAGGGTGAGTTGTGCTGTCTATTGCAGGGACGTCCGGCTTTGTGATGTCTATTGTCGTCCCATTGGACGAGGCGTTTGTCGAGTTCCAGCCTGCCAGGATGTATGCCATCACCTGGAACGAGTAGTTGCCGCCTTCATCCAGCGTGAGGTTGGAGACTGTCACGTCCAATTCTTCTCCGGCATCTGTCCAGCTGCAGTCGTTCGCATAGCAGGCAGAGCCGTTCATCATGCGGTAGCGGTAGTAGATGGTCGACATGTCATCAGTCGCGTTCCACCAGTAGGCGCTCAATGCGGTTGTGCTGTTCCACCAGTCCAGGTCATACCCTGCATCGCTATCATACACGACCGGAGCAGTAGGTGGTGTGTAGTCCTGCATGAACCTATAGATTATGCTGTCGTTGAAGTAGACCCCTATGCCGCTGCAGTTCTCGAACTCCATGTACACTGTCTTGCTGCCTTCACCTTCGCTCAGCATCCATGGCTTGACAGAGGTACAGTTCTCCCAGGAATGGGAAGCAAGGCTGGACTGGTTGTCATTGGCATAACGGCACTTCCCGATGCATGAGGAAAGAGTGAAGTCGAGGTCCAGGTAGACATTCCTCGTGCCGGTCGCGTAAGTCCCGTTCGGCCCCCATATCTCCATGCCGCTCACCTTGTAGGACTGAGAGGTGACCATCGTAGCTAACACTAAGACTAAGAAAAATACCATGATTGATATGGCCTGTTTAGGTCTTATTGCTTTTCACCTCTTTTTATTGTCTTAACAGTCTTCAAAGACCGCTGGTCTTGTCTTCCTCTTTTTCATCTTAATCTGCTGGCCTGCACCTCCAGCCATCTTCTGAACACAGGATCGTGTATCTCAAACACGCCTCGTTCTTTCAGTGAGACAAAGCCTTTCTCTTCCATTATGCTCAGGAATCTTCTCACGTTTGTCTGGGAGTAATTGAGAAGCCTGCTGATGCGGCTCGGGGTGTTCACCTTGTGCTGGGCCATGCAGAACAGTATGGGCAGCTCTTTCGGGCTCAGCAATTTCAGCTTCTCTGAGAAGTACAGGTCCAGCTCGTTGTTGAGGGACTCTTCCAGCATATTGTTTATCGACTCTGTGTCAGTCGCGTCGGTCATCTTCGCGTATCTTGCGAAGAAGTTCAGGTAGAACGGGACACCGCCTGTTGTATTATATATAGTGTTGAGCGCGGGTTCGTCCAGCTCCAGCTTGTTCTTTGTGAAGAATTCCCTTGCAGAGTCTATTGTGAAGGGTTTCAGCTCCAGCTGTTCAAAGCCCTCCAATGGCAGTGCTTGGGAAGATGCCAGGACAAAGATGGTGCTGTTCAGGTCTTTTGAGCTCAGCAGGTCAAAGAATACAGAAAGGGATTTCTTAAAGTGCTTTATTGTTGACAACTGCTCTGCATCATCTACCATCACTACAGCGGGCTTCTTTGTTTCTGACGAAAGGATTTGGGGGAACATGAAGAATGTCTTTATGACTTGGTCTATGCCTATGGTGTCGTCCTTTTCGAAGAGGAGGAGGAGTTTGAGGGACTGCTTTGCAGCATCACCCAGCTTTGTCTCTGCGAGTCTCTTGTCCAGGTCGAGGAAGGATATAGTGAATAGTTCCTTTGGGTTCTCGAACAGGTCTGGGTGTGCTGAAAGCAGTTTCAGGAGGTTGGATCGGATGTATGATCCCAGGGTTATCGCGTTTTGGGATGAGAAGATTACAGGGGTGAATTTTTGGTCTAGTTTTTTTGAGAGATGGAGAAGGAATGTTGACTTGCCGGTCTTTTCCGGGGCGGTTATGAGAATGTTGTTTTTTGATCTGATGGACTTGATGGCTTGGTCTAGCTGTGGCTGTGAATAACAGTGTTCTCTTGTTATCGGCTGTAGGCTAAACACCAATATTGTCTTCCCCGAGTGTTATCGCTTGTGAATAAAAACAAGGTCCGAGCTTGTTTTAATTATTTTATAATAATTATTTTTCTTATATATTTAAAGGTATATAAAGGTTTTGGTGTTTATAAAAG
>JBHPEY010000048.1:0-8998 GCA_042576705.1 Nanobdellota archaeon
AATGAATAAGACGGGTTTCCGCCGGACGCGCTGCAGTCAGCGTGGATAGCCAGGGGCTCATCACCGCTCGTGACATTGAGTGTCAGAACAGGTGTAGGCGCGCTGGTTCCCACGACCACATCGTGGCAGACAGTATCCACATCATTGTCAGAATCTGTCAATGTCAGGCAGACAGGGTATGTGCCGTCCTGGTCGAACGTCCATGACGCGTCCTGGGTGGTCGCGTCAGCTGTGCCGTCATTGTCAAAATCCCATTCGAATGTTACTGGATCATATGAACTGCCGTTCCATGTGAAGTCGATCTGCTCACCTTCAAGAGGTGCTGCAGGAGTCCATGTGAAATCAGCATTCGGAGTCGCGTCCTCGACTGTGACAATCAGGCTATCAGAAACACAGCTGTCCTCGTCACAGACTGTAAAGGTCGCGGTGTAGCTCCCTTCTGCAGTATAATTATGGTTGACCGTCACAAGTGCTGTGTTGGTCACATCAGGGGTGCCATCACCGAAGCTCCATGTGTAGTTCATTATATTATCATTATCGCAAGGCATTGAAGCGCTGCCAGAGAGCAGGGCATCTGAGCCTTCCTCGACAGTGTCATCAGGGCCAGCATCAATGACCGGAGTGACATCAAGAACATTGACATTCATAGAGTCAGTGTCCTGGTCCCTGTCAGCTTCCTGTATAGTAAGACTGACTGTGTAGGTCCCGTCATCGGCAAAGTGGTGCTGGACAGGAGACGCCTGGGCTGAAGAGGTACCATCACCAAAATCCCAGCGGTAGCCGGTCACAGGATCCACTGTGGTTATTGCTGCATCGAAAGTGAATGTATCACACTCTGTGAGGCCAGTGTCTCCGCTAATAGCGAGCTCAGCAGCGACATCCCTTACAGTTATGTGCCAGGCAGCAACATCATGGCCGCCATTGTTGTCACTGACCATCACAGCTATGGTGAAGGTCGTGTCTGAAGAGACTCTATCAGAGAAATCATAAGACCTGTGTGAAGAGCTTGTGCCTGTAGAGACAGTGACTCCATCAACACTCCATGTGTATCTCATAACATCGCCATCAGGATCATGGGCAGTAATCCTGAAAGTCGTTGTCTCATCCTCATCCATCGTAACAAGGGATCTTGGGGTAGTAGAATCAATGACAGGGGGGTAGTTCATTCCTGCAAACGTGACTCTAACTGTGCCGGATGTCCTTGTCTGGCCTGCCTTATCACGGCAGACAGCATGGTAGTTGTGGCTTCCGCCTGCGGTGTGGACTACCGTCTTGACGCCCACGCAGGTTGTTGCGTAGCCGCAATACTTGGTGCTTATATGGCGGTTATCCTCATAGATCTTGATGTAGTAGACACCTGCATTAGTAAGCGTGTCCACTGATGTTGAAGTCAGGACAGTTGTAGTGTCTACTGACGTATCGCTCGCTGACAAGCTGCACGTAGGCGGGTTGTCAGGAAGAACGTAGGCTGATGCCTGTATCGAAAGTGTCACAAGCAGTACAGCCAAAATCAAAAATGCTTTCATTTTGTTTTTACCCATTTATATCCCCCTTGTCTCATGAACATGATATTGGAAATAAAAAAATCATTTGAAGGTGCCAGCGATATAGCCGCCAAGCCCAAATTCCCTCTGGCCGTTCACTTCATTCTCGCTAGTCTTTGCTTCAGCTCTCAACCTCAGGCCTTTAGTAAGGCCGACATAGGCTGTGAGTCTTGCACCCAGGTCATCTGTCCTTCCGCTAAGACTTGCTCCTAAAGGACCATTGCTGTACTGTCCTGTGATCGCAAGAGCAGGGTTGAACGAGACATTGCCTTCGCTGTCAACGCTTAAGCCGACATCTGCATAGAATCCTTTGCCGTTCTCGACAAACTGATCGAACAGCGCTGTCTTGTACCTGTTCCTCAGATGATCTGCCATAAGGCTTGCGTTCAGCTCGTTGTTGTTGTCGACGAACTGAACAAAGTTGGCGAAGCCATCTCCATTGCTGCCGAACAGGCCGCTTGCGTTGAATGTGTCGCCATCAAAGTTGGCATTTCCACCCAGCGATAGACCGTACTTGTTGAACAGTGCAGTCGCGTGACCGCCTACAGGCATGGATGTCCAGTCTGCGCCGTCCTGGTCGCCACCGACAATCGGTCCCATCTCAAGCCTGAGAGCACTAGTCTTTGAATCATATCGCATCTTGCCCCTGATCACTGCACGGACCTGATAACCATCTTCCATCTCATTATTGACTGTCTGGTTGATAGGTGTCGTGCTTCCCGGAGTCACTATCGGATCCATCGGAGGCAGACCATCTATATCGACATTGGTCGTGCTGTCACCAGTTACTGTCTGTCCTGTGATCCTTGTAGTGCTGCTCTGGTCACCAGACCAGTCGGCTGCGACCGTAACATCACCGCCAAAAGACACCTTGCTGCCGTCCTTTGCCCTCAACAGGCCAAGCTTGGCTGCGAAAAGGTGCCTCACGACATCTGTGATCGTGCTTGTATTGACCTCAGAATCGACACTCACGTCTGTATGATGAGACGAAGCAGGGGGGCCCTCGTCGGTACCGTCCTGCTCTATGTCAGAGGTCTCCCTGTACTCGCTTGTCGAGAGATCGTGTGCAGTGTATCTTCCGAAAGAGAATCCCAGAGTCAACTCGAAATTGCCGAGATCGACATCAGTCTCTCCTGAACCTATCCAGTTCTGGAGGATGTTGCCACCGGTCGTGGAGTCGCCCCTGTCCCTTGTGACATCAGTAGTGAGCGTCTCTGTCCCTATCGTATCCCCTGTGGTAGGATCCACAAGCGGACTTGTAGTAGGACCTGTAGTCGATGTGCCGTTATCATAGCTTGACTTGAAGTCCAGTCCAAGGACAGCACAGCTGAGCCTTGTGTTCCAATTCTTGCCGCCGAAGTCCAAGACCATGCCACCGTAAGGTGTCTTGACATCATCTGCAGCTGTAAAGCCGCCATCTGCGTATATATCGAAATGGAACGGAGCCTTTGCTTTCGGGTCGGTGGCGAAACCGAGACCGAGCCTTCCGAACGGAGAGGTCGGGGAGTATCTACCGCCGAGCTCGAACTTGCTGAACTTGACACGCTCGAGTTCCTTTATGACATAAGCATCTAGATCCCTGCCCATCTGGCCGCCTTCAGCTATGAGATCATTGGTCCTTTCAGGGCACTGCTTTCCCAGTGCTACATACTTAGGGACGTTAGTGTCCTTTATGTCATCAGCATGTTCATGGTCTGCCATCTGTGCCTTGTATTCTTTCCTGATCGTTTCAAGTGAGTTGTCGAACGCTGCATCAGAGCATGGGTCAACAGGTTCAGGTTTTGGAACAGCAGGCTGTGAAGCAGGCTGCGATGCAGGTGCAGGCTGAGCAGGCTGAGCAGGCTGAGCTGCCGGAGCAGGCTGAGCTGCCGGAGCAGGCTGAGGCTTGACAACCGGAGCAGCAGGCTGAGCAGGCTGAGCCATCAGAGGAGGCCTGACAACAGGCGCAGGCTGAGCAGGCTGAGCAGGCTGAGCAGGCTGTGCAGTCGCTGCACTGTAGCCCATCCTTGCCTCGACACCTGAGAGCAATACCTCGTGAGGTATAGAGATCAGCGCGTTCTGGTTATAGTTCCTTGAAACATCAAGACCGAGTGTACTTGCTGTTTTACTCATTGCTTTTACGATCCGGTTCTTGGTCGCAGCGTCAGTGTTCCTGAAATAATCATCAGGTGCAAACCATCCATTCTTCTGGCCGAACACCCACTGGGTGAGCGAGTCGTCCAATGAATGACCATTATATACATTCAGCAGGAGAGACTCTGTGCCGAAGTTTATGGAGCTCCTGTTGTTGAACTTGACCTTTGAACTAGGCTTCCGTTCTCCAGGACCCCTGATAAGAAGGTAATGCAGATGCGTGCCGAGGGGCTGGGCATAAGCATGGTCCATCTCTAAAGCCCTGACCTGTTCATTGTGATCAAGACCTGTGGTTATGTCATCAGGATGCATCCTTCTGTGAGCAGATGTCTGTTCATGGGAATCAGCGTGCTGCCTGAGAAGCCTCATGGATTCTGTGCGGCTCTTTGCTTCTGCATCATCTGCGTTGAGCAGGATATATCCTGTAGTACCTACACCTAGTGTAGTGGCCACAACAGCAGCCAATGTAGCGCCAGAAGAATGTCTTTTCGCTGTTTCAGGCGAATTTATAGCTTCTAAAGCTTCTTCAGAGCTATTTATCACTGTATTTTCTAATTTGCTTGATTTTCGCATTTTCTTTGACCCCTCGAATGATTATAACAGCATTTAGCCTACTAAATGCTAAAATATACGCTCTTTTGACAAATCGTCACCCCTGAAAAACTATAACTACCGAGTAGTACTACTATATAAACGTTTCTAGTTGTCAGTATCTGTCCGTAGTGAATTTCGTGCTTCTCACGGGTTCTGGAAGGGTTTTTCTTCATTGTGGTGTTTCTCATACATGAGTGATCTTGTGAGTCCCATGCGGAACAGCATTGTGTGTAGGGTCGCGCCTGCCATCGGTCAGTGCAAGCGGACAACAGCATCACCAGAGCAGTACCTGTCTTGAACAAAGACCAATGATTGCCTGTATCGCAGCAGTGGTCTTCTTCAGCCAACCCGCAGGCCTGCTTCTTGCCAAACATCACTGGAACACCTGGCGCAGCTGCAGAGCCGCGAGCATTGAACAGACCTACAGACCATGCAGTGCATCAACAACTTCAGAACAAGCATCTTCACACAGCACATGCCCAATGCATCAGACACAACACACCACTGCTTCACACGCGCCTGCTTCTGGCAAGCGCGCGGCATCGCAAGGGCCTGGCAGCAAGGGATCCTGCTGGAAGATCCTGAGATGCAAAACTGATCTGCGTGATGTGATTGCGATCCGACCAAACCCTGATCGGACCATGATGCGATTGAGCTTTGAATGTGAAACCTTTGATCTGAAGTTTGTGTGCTTCCGGCCTGCGGGCAGCATGGCGCGCAGCCTGTCTTTCGTATCGACTTTGTATCGCTCCGGTCGTACCTTTCCGGGAACTGTCATCCCGACGGGATAAGCTTCCCCGACGGGAAAATCACTCCTGATAGTATAATAGTCGAGGAATGATATATAATCTACCTGTGGAACAGTCGTGTGCGACTGTTCCAGAACAGATATCAAGCCTTTTCTATGTTCCAGAATGTTCCATAGCAGAGATGAGGGGTTGAAAAGGCCAAATAAGGCTTGTTTCTGCTGAAAAAAGCGGAATCATGGCTTCTTTTCCTGTTTTAGTGGCTGAAACCAGGTCGTGTCGTGTCCATTCCTCTGATATCAATATCTACACACAGGTTTTCCCGTCGAGAGAATCAGCTATCTGAAAACAGTGCCGTCGAGAGAAAAAATATCAAAGAAAATAATCAAAGAAAAAAAATGTAAAGTATTTACATGCCACCGCGGCCCTTGTACCTGCCGCTTCCCCTGTGACCCTTGCCATATGTGCGTCCCTGGTAGCCGTTCCCGACTCCGCTGAGCTGGTGCGCAGGTATGACCCTCTGGGTGGGAAGATTCAGACCGCTCCATGCAGATCTTGTGCTTCGCTTTCCCCTATAGCTCCTACCTCGGGGTTGCGTTCTCTTCACTGACCTGACTTTTGGCTTTGGTGCAACGTTAGGCTGTGATGCAGGTGCAGCCACAGGTACTGGTGGCTTGTAACCCTCCCTTGCCTTGTCGAATCCACTCGCGATCTTATCGTCGATCATGTCTCCCAGCCGCTTCTCTTCTGCAGCCTTTCCAACACGCCGTGCATTCTCTTCGCGGATCGTCTTCTCAAGGGTGTTCTGCGCCATCGCAACCATGTTACTTGCCTCTGCCTCATTCTTTGGTTCGCCGAACAGGGCAGTGTATTGCCTGAGAAGGTCTGCATGACCCCTCAACCCGTCGACATCGCCGCTTGGATCATCCCACATGGACACGCCGTATTTCGCGAGAAGTCCCTGCTGGATGCCCTCATGCAGATTCTTATAGTTATCATGCTTCTCTGCGATCATCTCGAACCTCTGGTCAAGAGGCTCCTGGGTCCATGCCCTTGTCAGATGGTATGTCGCTACTCCGCCGACGACAAACGCTGTGCCGAGCACGGCAAGAGTGTACATGCTACCCCTCCTTTTCGGTGATGACTCTCTGGCCTTTTCTGCTACAGCAATCAGCCTTTCGTCAATACCTTCCTGAAGCACATCTATCCTTTCGTTAGCATCTTCCTTGATCTCGGCGACTGCAGTATCGTATTCTTCCTGAGTGTACATCTTACCATCAGACTCCTCTAATTCAGGATCGACGATCACCGGCTGGACAACCCGTATCGGCTCGTCCTCTGCCGGCATGTCTACCTGAACCTTGTCTTCCGGAGCATCCGGCTGCTCAGGTTCTACAGGAACATCTTCTTTCTGTCTATCCTCTTCATTTCCATCTGTCATTTTGTCTATTCCTCCTAGATCGTAATCTTTGTTCACCTCTTCGTCTCCACCTCTTGTCTCATCAGCTTCTTGTAAAGCAGGAGTATAATCAGACTGCGCCAGCTCAGGATGTCGCAGTCCTGTCTCAGCAATGATGTCGGACGCGCTCTTGTCAGGCTGTCCTTTGTAAGGCTGCTGTTCCTCCTCAGGCGCAGGTCCTTCTGTGTCCTCTGGTTCGGGCTGGGCAGCAGGCGTTCTGTCATCTATCTCGCCGCTGACAGCGACTGCCTCTTCCAGCTGTTTCGGTCCGGCAATATATGCAGGTGCCTGCTCTTCTGCAGGTGCCTGCTCTTCTGCATCCCCTGCAGCTTCCTCAGCACTGCCTTCTGTAAAAATATAGTCAGGCTTTGCGTCCTCATCAGCAGGCAGGACTTCAGGCTCGACTTTAGGCTCAACTTCAGGCTCGACGAAAGCACCTGTATCCTGATACTTATCGTACAGTTTGTGTGCTGCAGTGAGCACATCGTCCCAGCTGTCATTTGACCTACACTGGTTGACAATACAAACGAAGTATACATCCCTGGGCCCCTCAGACAGGTCGTCAGCCATCTTCCCTATATCCTTTGCAGTCTCCAGCGCATGCTCAGGAGTCGCGCTTGTGACTGAAGTAAGTATGTCCAGCATAGGATCCAGGTCCTTCTTCTCATATGTTGTTATGAAATCAGAGATGTTCCTGAGTATGTCTTCGCCACCCTTATCATAACTGATCAGGGCTGCCTCGATCAGGCGGCTCAGGTTGGCAGAGGTTATCCTATCCTCTGTCAATGCAGCAGTCATCTGCTCGACGAGCATTTCGCGTGACTTTTCCTTTGACGGAACAGGCTCAGCAGACTCTGCCATCACGCCCAGCAGCCTGAGATATTCTGAACGCAGCGGCTCAGATTCCAGGCGTGCGATGCCTTCACCTACTGCGGACAACACATCCACGAAGTCTTTCTTATCATATCTTGTTATGAAGCCCCGCAGGCCCTTGACATCGGCTTCCTTCAGGAGCTTGAACGTGCCGACATGCTCGTCAGCGACGGCCCTTGCTTCAGCCCATCTGTCCTGCACGTCGCATGCTGCTTCCAGGCACGAGAGGTACAGGTTCCTCACGTCACCCTGCTCGACTTGCAGAGCCCTATTGGCTATGTATTCCACATTACCCTCAGCATAGTCATCATCAGCATCACCGAATGCAGTCTTAGGGTCGTGATAAAAAAGCTTTGTCAGGATCGTAGTCAATGCAACAGACATTCCCGGATCCGCCTTTTTCAGATTTTCCTTGTAGTCTCTCCAATCACTCTGGAACTTCTCGCCGCATTTTCCGAAGTTGTATACTGCAGCCTTTGTGAACCTGTGCGCAAGGCCGTAATCATCACCTTCCTCTATCATGAATTTAGGTATGAGTGACAACAGCTTGGTGGCATCTGAGTCGGTGAGATCCGCTTTCTCGCTCGCCATGATACCCATGATCTCAAGGTAGGCCCTCATCTGCTTCGCGTCAGTCAACAGGCGTGCGCCTTCGAAGAATGCAGGGCGGTTCATATCATTCTGATAATCCTGGTCATATTTCCTGAAGAATGCGTGGACAGAAATTATATCATCCACTGTCAGTGCCGCGTATTTCGGCAACGCAGCCTTAGCCACCTCTGACATGTCAGCCCATCTCCTCTTACCAGAGCAGGTCGTCTCAATCTCCTGCAGATAAAGCAACTGGGCTTCACTCAACTTCACAGAAGACAACTTCTTGTCGAGGCCCATCATATTGCGCATCGTGGTGCTTGCATCAATCCTTACAAGATTTTTCAGTATGTTCTGTATAGAAGGTTTCAACTCCTCCGGACACACCTTCAACAGCTGCGGTGTCTTGTCAAGGAGCTCGAACCCGCCTTCCTCATGGCTTATCATCGCCTGTTCGGCAATGCCCTCCAGGTCTGCATAATCAATGCCTGTCTTGCCCTCTATCATATTAGGCAGGTACTCGGCGAGAGTCGCCCTGAGCTTCTCTGCAATAGGAACCTTGTGACCGACAGTCCCGACGAGACCTATCGCCCTCGTCACTTTGTCCTTGTGAGCGGTCTCCAATGAGTTGAAACGCTTGCTGACATTATCAAGCAGGAACTGCCTGCTCTTAGGATCATACTTCATGAGGAGGCTTGTCCATTCTTCAAAATGATCCCCTTTATCTGACACGATGTTCTGCCTTACCAGCGCTTCCACTTTGTTCTTCTGATCGATGTCTTTCAGTGCTCCGTCTATGCTGTCTTCCCCTTCCTTCGGTGCGTCTGCGACAGCAGGTTGTGGTACCAGTGGCCCGTTCTCTTCCGACTGCGCGTAAGGGGATGTAGCCTCGATAGCATCTGTTATCCTCTTCAGTCTCTTGATATCATCCTTATCACCCTCAACCTTAGCAGGCTCAGGCTCAGCAGGCTCAGCAGGTTTTGCAGGCTCCCGCATCTTTGATGCAAGCTGCTCAACAGACTCCAGCTCTTCTGGCTGGGCAGGTCTCTCGACAAGAG
>JBHPEY010000049.1:0-8733 GCA_042576705.1 Nanobdellota archaeon
GAAAGAAAGGAGACTCATGCAGAAGCACGTGAAGAAGGTAGGCTGGAAACACCTGCTTCTCACTTATGCGTTCGTGCTTCTTCTGATAGTCATCATCGAGACGTTCGCGTCATTGAATATCTACCTGCTCAGGGAGACTGATGTGGGAATACCTGTCCTCAGGGAGCTGTTCTCGACAATAGCCATCTTTGTGGCGGTGTTCACGGTGATCGCCAACATAATATTCATGGGAGGTTCCTCCAAGACAGAGAGGGAATTCCAGTATTACTTCCGCACCCGGCCGCTGCTGCTCTTCTCTACTACAGCAATCGTCGGGGACATATTCGCGGTGTATCTTGTGGGCAGGGTGAGCTACCCCTATATCGTGTTCTTCACCAGCCTCATAGCGCTCAATGTATTCACGTTCGGGTTCGCCATATACGGCCTTGAGAGATATATCCGGTCACAGTTCAAGAAAGTGTGATCATCTGTTATCCAGCTTCTGCCTCAGGACGCGGTTATCTTCCTGGAGCTTCTTTGCGTGCAGGCGGTTCTCATCAGAATGGGCTGCTGATCTTATCGAGGTCTTTATGAGCATCTCGTTCTCTTCTTTCATCTGCTTTATCTCTGTTAATCTTGACTTGAGCTCTGCTGTGTAGTAGTCTATCATGTCGTTGAAGCGCCTTGATGATACTGTGTTTGCCTTGCGCTCTTTCATAGGTAATGAAGGACGCTTCTTCTTGATGCCAAGGAGGTCTTTTATCATGTTGGTGTGGTTGGATTGGGTGTATTTAAGGTTTGCTGAGTCGTCATCTTTCTGGGACTAAAAACAGGTTTATAAGTTTTGATTGCCCAAAAATAGGGAATAATGGATGATATTGTACAGCGAACAATAGACCGGTATGAAAGACGCAGAGATGCCTGGAGCGACTCGCTTCTTGACGACCTCAGGGTTCTACCAGCAAAGCAGAAAGGGCAATCCATGCAGAGGCTTGGCACAAATCTGTTCAACAGGCTTGTCAGGACACCCAAGATATGGAACTATTCTTACAGCGAAGCAGATAAGATAATCCGCCTCAGACAGAAGCAGGCATATTCCGAGCCGATGAACCTTAAGTACAGGTTCAAGCTGGCAGCAACGTACGTACTCGAGGGACATCTTGACATGGCGCTGCTTGAGGCATCGAAGGCTCTGGAAAGAAGGCTGAAGATGCAGAAACCACTGATAGACAGGATAGCTGACAAAGTGGAAGAATGGGCCGGCCCTGAAGAGAAAGACACTCAAGACGTGTCCAAAATGCCGCTTGATGCTGCAATAATGAATATAGTGTGCAATGTCTTCAACGAAGAATACGAAGAGGCCACAGAGTCTCTGAGAGATTTGATCCACGCAGGTAAAGGCAATGCAGAGCTTATATTCCTTCTTGCAGAACTGTATGAACCACTAGGAGAACCAATCCTGAGTACTATGCAGTACGGCCAATCATTGGAAACAGCAATCAAGAAAAGTGAATTATGGATTAAAAACTATACTGAAAACAGGAACGTGGTGTACATCATCAAAGGATCGCCATTCTTTGAAAATCGGATGTTTGTCAAGGAATACAATGACGCCAAGACAATGGAGACAGAGTGGAATAACAGCCGCCTCTTCCGGCAATACCTGGGAAGCCAAATCCACACACCACTCACGACATTCAAAGGTCTCAAGAGTGCATTCAAATCTGCAGGAAACATGACATTGCAAGAGGCAATATGGAAGTCATCTCACAGGTACAGGCAAAAACTCCTGAAAGATGCAGCACAACTGCTCGCCAGGATCCATGTGTTAGGTACAAAACTGCACGAAAGAGGTGTTCCACATGACGCCTGTGAATCCTCGTACCACATCGAGGATGTGTTGGCGACTGACAGGAATCATTTCACGCAGAAGCTCCTCGACACAATATTCAGCTATAGTGAAGAAGACCCTCTTCTTGTAATCCCTGCCGGTGCCAAAGACAAGATACTCTCAGAATACGCGGCAATAGAAGACCAGCTCAACTGCGCAGAGAGAGATTTCTACAAGGACCACAACCCCCGGAACATCATCGTGGATGAATGGGGCAACACCAGCGCGATAGACTTCGAGTCAGGCAAGCTGATGCCCTGCCAGATAGACCTTGTGAGCCTGCTGGAATTCGGCGGATCATATGCCACGCAGAAACAGAATGACAATGCCATCGAAGCATACCTCCGGGAAAAAGAGAGACTGCTCAAGAGAGACATAGACCGCGATGGATTCATGCAGACTTACCTGTATGCACGGGTCCACAGGCACATAGAGATGGTGGGTTACAGGTCAAGAGATTTCTTCCAGGCAGGATGCGACGACAAAAAGAAAGCGGAAATGGGAAGAAGACAGTACCACCAACGAAGCGCCATCCAGGCATTGGAAGATCTTGCAAGACACGTCCCTGACCAGAAGACAGTCACAAGCCTCAAAGGGATGACAGAAGGGATGCAACAGATACTCGACCAGGACCTAGAGATTAACGGCCATTAAAGGCCCGTTCATGTCAAATGTGCTTTCAGCAATATTATTCAGGAGGGAAAGCATCATTGCTTCCTTTGCTGGTGTCTTCCCGAAACGCTGCGTGAATACAGATTTCAATCTATAACGTTCCTCTGCGAAGTCCCGCAGGTCCTCCAGGCTGAAATCAAAATAGATATCATAGAACCCCCTCATGAACCTGTTCGTCTCTGAGTATATCTTCAGGATCTCTTTGGATAGATTGTGATTGTGCTCTGCGTGCTTGCAGATGTCCCTGTACATGTCGCCTATCTTCTCAAGCTGCTCCACTATGAAATACGCAGGCGGGATACGCTTCTGTCCTTCTGCGCCTGTGGTGTTCAGGACACGCCTGCAGAAGTCAGCGATCTTGTTCACATCCTTGTCATGCAGGGCGATCGCTTCCAGCCAGTCCTTGTCTTTCTTATTGATGGCTTCCAGGGAATCATCTGCCATGGAGAGGATTATGCGGAACATGCGCCTGAGCATTGTGTTGTACTCCTTGCAGTCTATGTGGGAGACATTCTTGAATATGAGCCAGTCCTTCTTCTGGTCAACTACCTCGAAACCGAGGAATTCTTCTCTGACTACCTCTTGGATTATCTTGAGCTCTTCGATTGTTGAGAACCTTACTGTGACTTCGTCGTACCCTGACTTGTACAATGCTCCAAGGATGCGCTTTATCATGGGCTGCATGTTCGAGACGTCTATGGTTATCCTGCCTGATGTTGCGCCTTTCTCTGTGTCCAGGACCAGCTTGCCTTCGTATTCTGAGACCTCTACTGCATCGCCTTTCTGGAGTCCTTTCTGCCTCACCCACTTCGCAGGGAGGGAGATGACTATGGTGTTGTTCGCCAGTTGTATTGCGCTCCGTTTCATGTATGTTATTATGTCGGCAAGATATATAAATTTTTTTGTCTTATATATCTATAAGGTAATATATAAGGCTTAGAGAAAAAGTATAAGGTTCCTCCGGACATTATCTGTATTGCCCTTGTTGGCGGAGGTGTTCTGTCATGAGACAGCAAAAAAAGACGGTTGAGTTGTTGATGCAGCTTAGGAAGGATGGTCGTCAGCAGCTTACAGATATTTCGCGCAAGATCAACGTGCCTGTTTCAACATTGTTTGACAGGGTGCGAATCAGTCGCGGGGACTTGATAACTCGGTTTACCTGTCTTCTTGACTTCCAGAAGGTGGGGTTCGGGTGCCGTGCGCAGATGGTGTTCAGGGTAAAGAAAAGTGATAGGGATGAGATGCAGATGTTTCTTCTGAAGCATCCTAATGTGAACTCTGTGTACAAGATAAACAATGGGTACGACTTCCTTGTTGAGGCTGTGTTCAGGGAGTTGAAGGGTGTCGATGAGTTTGTTGAGAAGGTGGATGAGAGGTATGGGGTGCTTGAGAAGAAGGTGTATTACATCATATCTGACCTGGGACGGGAGATGTTTCTTACGGATTTAGTGCATGCTGAGATGGTCGGGATGCTGTGATGGCAGGGGTGTGTGCTGCGGGCTATGTGAAGCGCATTACCGCGGGGGCGAGACCATGACTCTCCTCCGCTTTTGCTCCACTTCGTTACGCAAAAGCTACGGCCAGCCACGCGAGCCACTGCAAAAGCAGCAGCTCGCTCACGGGGCACGGACGGTCATGGTCTCGCCCCCGCTAGATTTGCTTCTGGAGCTTCAGGTAAAGCGAAACCATTAAAAACAACCACCCCCTGAGCTGTATCATGGCAGAAGACAAAATATCCAAGGACATGCCTATCGGCAAGATTGTTATGGAGCATCCTGAGACTGTTGATGTCTTTGGGAAGTATGGCATGCACTGCATAGGCTGTGCTGCTGCGCACTTTGAGAACCTTGAGCAGGGATGCGCTGCGCATGGGATCGATGCTGACAAGCTTGTGAAGGATCTTAACGCTGCTGTCAAGAAGGCTGCTGAAGAGAAGCCTAAAGAAGAGTAATCTTATCTTAAGAGGTGAATGATGGCTGGACCCGCTTATCTTACAGTTACACTGAAGCTCATGGCACTATACGCAGGCGTCATGGGTTCGTTGGCACTCATATTCCAGGATGTGGGGTCAGTCGTTCTTGGTTACAATGTCGTTGACACAGTCCCCACACGATACTGGGGGGCGATGCTGCTTGTCATGGCGATATTCTATCTGTTCTTATCTTCAGACCCTCTGCAGTACAGGCTGTTCATCTGGATTGGGGTGCTTGACCTTGGGGTAGCCATGCTGCTTTCGATCTATCTTATAGCGACCAATGTGATAACCTGGCTCAATGGTGTGACTGCTGTTGTGCTCAATCCTATCTTCATCATCATACTGCTTTTGGGGTTGGCCAAGGAGCAGGAGGGACACACCATCATACGGGAGCATCAGGAAGGGGAGCGTCATCGCCGTGAGCAGCTTCCGGAGCATGCTGTTGGGAAGCATCCGCTGCATAATAAGTGATGATGCAACTTGTTTTCATTTCTTAGTTGTACTTCTTGAAAAGAATGGTTAACCAAGGTTATAGGGGCTGTTGTTGTAATACCCGTTCTCAGTAACAAAGAATTACTTAGAAATGGTATCTCAATGAATCATAATAATCAGAAACATAGTGTTAAATGCTATCTTTTTTATGACAAGAATGTTTAAATAGGAGTTAAGTTAATCATACCATTGATTGTGTGTAGGGTGTTTGGCAGGCACAATATGTTGTGTTTTTGCGATTTTTGAGTTTTGCTCAAAAAACCTCGTTTTTAACCGATTTTCACAACAGACTTTTTTGCCAAAAGCCTCGTTAGGAGCTTCATCATGAAATGCCCATTTTGCGGAAAGTGCGAATCAAAGGTCGTTGACAAGAGGGACACTGGCGCTGAAGGGATAATAAGGCGCAGGAGGGAATGCCTCTCCTGCAGCAAGCGATACACCACATATGAACGCCTGGAATCCACACCAATCACTGTTGTCAAGAAGGACAACACGCGAACGCAGTTCGACCGGTGCAAGCTGATGGCAGGGCTCATGAAGGCCTGCGAGAAAAGACCGGTACCCAGGGATGACATAGATAAGGTCGCTGACTTTGTTGAATCTGAGCTGAAGTCGGCTGACGATACAGAGATCCCGAGCAAGAAGATCGGTGAGATTGTCATGAAACGGCTCAAGAGGCTGGACAAGATCGCATACATCCGATTTGCATCGGTATACAAGGACTTCAAAGACATCGAAGAATTCAACAACGAACTGCAGAAGCTGATAAAAAAGTAGACCCCGAGAACCACCCCGCGTTCTGCGGTACATGTTCCAAAGAGAGAGGTATCCAAGATGGACGAATTAAGCAAAGTCAGACGAGTCCAGAAAAGAGACGGCCAGCTCATTCTATTTGATGAGAACAGGATAACAGACAGCATATTCAAGGCAGTGAAGGCTGTCGGGCAGGATGATTACACCAAGGCAAAGGTGCTTGCCACCAAGGTGCTGTCGATCCTTGAGATATTCTTCAAAGGCGGAGTCATACCTAGTGTCGAGATGATACAGGACCTTAGCGAAAAGGTGCTGATCGAGAGCTCTGAGGTAGAGATCGCCAAGGCGTTTATCCTGTATAGGGACCAGCGGAGGAGACTTCGTGAGGAAGACCATGCCATGATGGACGTGAACACCACCATGGACGGTTATCTGAAACAGAGCGATTGGCGTGTGGCCGAGAATGCCAACATGAACTACTCAATGTCCGGGCTTCTCATGCATGCTGCCACATCTGTATTTGCCCATTATACCCTGACTAATGTATACCCTGTTGAGATCGCTGACCTGCATCGCAATGGTGACCTGCACATCCATGACCTGGGGATGGGAATAGCAGGATACTGCGCAGGCTGGTCATTGCGGCAGTTATTGGCAGAGGGATTCAATGGTGTCCCTGGAAAGATCGATTCCAAGCCGCCCAAGCATCTTGACTCTGCGCTGTGGCAGATGATCAATTTCATCGGCACCCTGCAGAACGAGTGGGCCGGGGCGCAGGCATTCAGCAGTTTTGATACTTATCTGGCACCTTTCATCAGGAAAGATGAACTCACCTACCAGAAGGTCAAGCAGGCTATCCAGGGGTTTGTGTTCAACATGAACGTCCCTTCAAGATGGGGCGGACAGACACCATTCTCTAACCTGACATTTGACTGGGTAGTCCCTGAGGACATGAGCAACAAGAAAGCACTCGTAGGCGGCAAGGAGATGCCATACACATATGGCGAGTGCCAGAAAGAGATGGACATGATCAACCGGGCATTCATGGAAGTAATAACAGAAGGCGACGCAAAAGGAGCAGTGTTCACTTTTCCAATACCGACATACAATGTTACCAAGGACTTTGACTGGGACTCAGAGAATGCCTGCTTCCTATTCGAGATGACTGCAAAGTACGGCATACCGTACTTCCAGAACTTCATCAATTCGGAACTCGCGCCAGCGGACGTGCGGAGCATGTGCTGTCGTCTGCAGATGGACATGAGAGAGCTGCGGCAGAAAGGCGGCGGTCTGTTTGGCGCTGTGGAGATGACAGGTTCTGTGGGGGTCGTCACCCTCAACATGCCTCGTGTCGGTTACCTGTCCAAGACCAAAGAGGAGTATTTCGAAAGGATCGCCAAGCTCATGGATGCTGCAAAGGAATCGCTTGAGATCAAGAGGAAGCTTGTGCAGAGGAACATGGACAAGGGGCTTATGCCATTCACTAAGAGATATCTAGGGACATTGCAGAACCATTTCAATACCATCGGGGTCAATGGGATGAATGAGTCCCTGCAGAACTTCTATGGTGCAGATGTCAATATCGCTACCAGGAAAGGGATCGCTTTTGCTGAAGAGGTCCTGACGTTCATCCGTGAGAGACTCATGAAATACCAGGAAGAGACAGGGAACATCTATAATCTTGAGGCCACTCCTGCAGAGGGGACTGCTTATCGGTTCGCGAAGCATGACAAGGATAGGTATCCTGATATCATATCATCCGGGAAAGAGGAGCCTTACTATACAAACAGCTCGCAATTGCCTGTGAACCAGACTACCGATATCTTTGAGGCTCTGGAACTGCAGGATGGGCTGCAGACAAAGTATACCGGCGGGACCGTGTTCCACGGGTTTTTAGGTGAGATGATAACTGACCCTGAATCGTGCAAGAAATTGGTGAAACGGATAGCTTATAATTTCAGATTGCCTTATTTTACCATCACACCTACATTTTCGGTATGTCCCAAGCACGGTTACATACCTGGGCGTCACGAGAACTGCCCATATGATGAGGAGGATGATAAAGAGATCATATCCTCTGAAACAATACCACGTCATGCGTAAAGAACTGAAGTGAAAAAGGAGGTGCTTAAAATGGCAAAGTGCGGAATGAAATGTGAAGTGTTTTCCAGAGTCGTTGGGTACATGAGACCCGTGCACCAGTGGAACAAGGGGAAAAAGGAAGAGTTCAAGGATCGGGTCGAGTATGATGAGACCGTGAGCCACAAGAGCGAATTCGCCATGAGGGGATCACCAAAGACTGAGATGGAGATGAGGAACGCGTTTACGTTCTGAAATTATTTTTCCCTTAGATGGGAGGTGTTTTAATGGAATATAAACTGTTTACTACCCGATTCTGTCATAAATGTCCTGCTATGAAGGAGTTCTTGGGTTCTCAGGATAAGGTATCTGGGGTTGTTGTTGATTGCTCTTCTGCTGAGGGGATGACTTTGGCCAAGGAGTTCGGTGTTACAGGGGTTCCTACTGTGGTGTTTGTTGAGGGTGGGGAGGTCAAGCATAGTTGTCGTGAGAAGTCTGAGGTTGAGTCGGTGCTTTCAGGATTGTGATTGTTTCGTGCTTTTTCTGATTTGGATTTTATTGCTCCACTGGACAGGCTTCTTGATGTAAATATTTACCATATCGTTTTAAATATCAGTTTGTTGCGCGGTCTTTTCCATACAAGTTGGGCTTGTTTTGTTTTATTCCCAGAGCACGGCCATGCGCGAAAAGAGACTCAGCATCACAGTGGATGAATGTGTGCCCGTGGATCGTAAGGTCCGGCTGCTTGACCAGGCGGTAGCCCTGATTTCTATTGTGTATCCAATCACAGGTATACCGCAGGTGCTGAAGATCTGGGTTGAGAAGGATGCGGGGGGGATATCTGCGGTTTCCTGGTGCTTGTTTCTGGTGTTTACCATCCCATTGTTGGCTT
>JBHPEY010000050.1:0-8544 GCA_042576705.1 Nanobdellota archaeon
GGACGTCGAGAGGGATAATACATTCCCAGTGAAGGTCAAGATCACAGCCCTTGAAGATCTCGATAATGTCGAGATTGAGGCTATGATGTCTGGTTATGACCACAACGATAGGGTATCAGATACCACTGATGTTTTTGACATGAAGGCTAATGTCTCATATGTCAAGAAGCTCGAGCTTAAGATGCCTAACAGGCTTCAGCTTGACCAGTACAGGCTCAGGATTTATGTCCGTGACCGAGCTGGTGATGAGCTTACGCAGGAATTCTATCTGTATGCAGATACAGAGAGGCACAGCGTCCAGATTAAGGATGTCGATGTCGATCCTGCGAATGAGGTTGAGGCTGGTCGATCACTGCGTGTTCTTGTTGATCTGAAGAATTATGGTCAGATGGACGAGGATGACGTCAAGGTTGAGTTTGCAATACCTGAGCTTGGTATCAAGGCTCTGCCTGACTATGTTGATATTGAGGCTGATGAGACAAAGGTTTCTGAGGAGCTTTATCTGAGGATTCCGGTCTGTACAGAGGCTGGTCAGTACACAGGTCAGGTCAAGGTGACATTTGATGAGGGTGACGAAGTGGAGACACAGAACGTCCTGGTCAATGTTGTTGAGTCCAAGGTCTGCGAGAAGGATGTCGTAGAAGACACCAAGGAAGAGACCCCGGAAGAGACTCCGGAAGAGACCAAGCCTGTTCAGGAAAAGACTATCATAACAGTCGGTGCTCAGAGCCAGGATCTGACAAGGGGCGAAGGTGGAGCGATCTACCCAGTCACCTTTACGAACTCTGGTAGCGAGTCCAAGACCTATGTGGTTGCAGTCACAGGTGCTGATAACTGGGCAACTGTCAAGATTTCACCGCTTCAGACAGTCACTGTCGGAGCTGGCGAGTCTAAGTCAGTCTATGTCTATGTTTCAGCTAAAGAGACTGCGGACGCAGGCGAGCACATGTTCACCGTTGATGTCAAGGATGCATCTGGCAATGTCGTGAAGCAGATTCCGATGACTGCCAAGGTCCTCGAACCGACCGAGAAAGAGACAAAGTCCACTGGACTGAAGAAGGCTCTCGAGATTGGTTTGATTGTCCTGGTTGTTATCCTCATCGTCGTCGCTCTGATTGTGGTTTTCACAAGAAAGAAGGAAGACGAGGAAGAGGAAGCCGAGGACGAGATCAGCGGACAGACTTATTACTAAATAAGCCTGAAAATTTTTTATCTTTTCATCCTCCTTTTTTACTGGTTTTTTTCTTTTTGATTTTTTGATTATTCTTAGCATATAGTTCTTTGGGCAATCACGAAGTCTACTTCGCTGACACCAAGAACTCTGCCATGGCCTCACGAATTCAGGATCTAAGACTGTCTTGACATTCTTTGTTGCCGAAGGCCCCTTCTCCCTATATCGTTCATATTACTGAAGCGCGCACTAACCAATAAGCATTTGGCGCCAGAGTCATCATCTTCTCCAGCATTCTCCAAAAAACATTTAAATACCCCCAACCTTATTCTATCCATAACCAACGAGGTGGTATATATCATCAAAAAGACCTTTGTCCTTATGCTTTTAGTGCTCCTAATCGCACCGATAGCAAGCGCCTATGGCGTCACGTTCTACAGCTCGAGGATGAATCCTCAGTACGGCAAGATCTACGAGAGTGTAGAGCCCGGCACGCAGTACACTATAGAGAACACAAAGGACAAGGAAGTCGCCATCACAAAGATAACATTCTCAGTCAACAGGGAAGCAAAGAACGGAGGCATAACAATATACAACCTCCTTTCACAACCAGAGCTGCCAGACTTCCCTGAGAACGATACCTACGAGATAAATGAGCTGAAATACGGAGGTTTCGTGCCTCACGACACCACCAACCTGGTCTACGAGTTCCGCGTGGCAAAGGCATGGCTGGAAGAGCAGGCAGTCCCGAGGAACAGCATAGTCATCCATGCTCTCAACAAGAAGACAAACTTCTGGGAGGAGCTGACAACCAAGATAACCGGTGAGGATGACACATATGTCTTCTACAAGACAGAGAGCACAGGATACCATTTCCTTCTGATAGGCCAGTCACAGGGTGACAGCCAGGCAGAGTCCATGATAGAGACCAAGGTAGAGGAGATCGAAGAGAAGACAGAGGCAGAAGCACCTGCTGCAGAAGACAAGGTAGACATCGCAACAGATGTCACCGAAGTGAAGCTCGGCGAATCTGCTCCAGCACCCGCACCTGTAGCCGCTCCAGCTCCTGCAGCACCGCAGCCGACACCTGCTGCACCACCTGCAGAGACAATAGAGAAGGACGGTTCAAAGACACTCGGCGCCCTTGTATTTCTGGCTATAGCAGTTATTTTAGTTGTCATTTACCTGGTCTTCAGCAAGAAGAAGGTGATTGGCTCCAGTGTCGATCGCGAGCTCAACAAGTACATCAGGGAGAGCATGGCGCGAGGCAAGTCAAGGGAGGAGGTAAGGAACCGCCTCACAGAGGTCGGCTGGCACCATGACCGCATAGACAAGGCACTGGCAAAGTTCAAGACAGCAGAGAAGCCCATTATACACGATGTAGAGCCTGAGCCTGCAAAGCCAAAACCTGCAGCAAAACCCAAAAAGAAGGCTGCAGGAGCCAAGAAGAAGTGATTATCTGGGAAATCTTTTTAAATGCCTTTTTCTATTATTATCTAAAAGAGGGCATTATATGAAAAGATGGCTTATTTTTCTCACACTGGTCCTGTTCCTGCCAGTTGTATTTGCAATCCCAGACGTCTGGCCGAATGATGGTAGTGCTGCAAACGCCACATGGATAGCTACAGATGGCACCCGTCAGACCCATAATTTCGACCCGTCAGGAGACCAGGATTTCGTGAAATTCAACGCCACTGCAGGTGGTTATTATCTTATTGAGACGTTTAACCTTTCTGCAGGCAATATAACTGATAGTCAGATATATCTTATTGACACAGATACGAGCACAAGCCTTTCTGCAGATGGTGCAGACCTGTATGAAGGATTCCTTTCTGCAAGGATTGTATGGCGTGCAATAAGCACAGGCACGTATTATGTCAGGATAAACGAGACAAACAGGTATGCAGGTGGGGAATACAATATCTCAATAGAGCAGCAGGGCAACCTAACACCATATCTTGTATATCCTTCTTCATGGATGAACGCGACAAAGTACAACACATTCACATTCACTGCTGGCGTGACCTGCTCTGGCGGTCCGTGCGGAAGGGTTGAGGCGATACTGGACCCTGAGCCCGGGGAAGACAACAACAAGCTGGGACCGGCCGTAGCTGCAGAAGTGGAAGAGAATGGGGAAGCGCGGGTGATCGTAAAGCTCACTGACAAGCCCATTGACTCGCTGACTATGGATGACATTGCACAGTTCAAGCGCGGAAATAAAGCAAGACAGGCTTTCATGCAGCAGTATGAAGAGCTTGTTGCAGAACAGCGCAGCGAGGCCAGGAAAGAGGTCAGGAAGCAGATAAGAGAGAACCAGGACAGTGTCCTTTCAGGGTTGGATCTTTCAGGTTCAGAAAAGAAGGGCACGAGACGCCAGACTGCTTCACAGGATGTGGATTTCAGGCTGAGGCATAAGTACACGACGATAAATGCATTCTCAGGGACGGTGACGAAGAAAGGCCTGAAGAAGCTGCTCAAAGACCCCGATGTCGAGTATGTTTCAGTGGATCACCGGATGAAAACAGCATTGCAGGTCTCTGTCCCTCTGATAAACGCAAAGTATGACACCTGGAACATGCAGGTCAGCGGAAGCAACATAACAGGCACAGACCAGACGGTGTGTATCATTGACACAGGTATAGATTATGATCATGCAGACTTCGGCGGCTACGGTGCGTTCCCTAACTCCAAAGTCGTCGGTGGCTACTGCTACGTGGATGATTACACACCTAATGATGGTGTGGGTTTTTGTCCAGGCAGCCTGGAAGAAGGGGCTGACCCCTCAGACGACCACGGTCACGGATCCCATTGTGCAGGGATTGCGGCTTCGATGGACAGCACATACACAGGAGTTGCTCCAGGTGCAAATATAGTCTCGATAAAGGCCCTTGATTCTGGCGGTTCAGGCTGGTCATCTGATATTGCTGCAGGCATTGATTGGTGTGTCAACAACGCGAGCACGTATAACATATCTGTGATAAGCTTGAGCATCGGCACATGGTATGTATACGATAACAATGGTTTCGGTTGCGATGAATTCGATCCTGCGATAGCACAGGCAGTCAACAATGCTGTCGAGAACAACATATTCGTGGCGATAGCTGCAGGCAATCGTTATACTTCAGGCGATGTGGGCATAGCGACCCCTGGCTGCATAAAGAACGCGACTTCAATCGGTATAACCAATGATGGTGATGGCGTGGTCAGCTGGGGACAGCGGAGCTTTACACTAGACCTGATGGCGCCAGGGAACAGTATAGATGCGACCCAGTCTGGTGGCACTCACACGACAAAGTCAGGCACATCGATGTCAACACCTCATGTGGCCGGTGCGGCGACACTCCTGCAGCAGTATTTCAGGCTGAAGCACAACCGAATACTGACCCCTGCAGAGATCCAGCGGATGCTGAGGTACAACGGCAAGGGCCTGTATGACTCTGTCACAAAGATGACATACCCAAGGATTGACACATACCTGGCAACAAATTCAAAAGGCGCGGTCTCGACGACAGTCGGCGCGACTCCTTTCTACACCACGACTGCCAATCCGCATGATTCCTCCTGCCTGGATGACATGGAAGACGGCGACTCCTGCAACATCACATGGACTGTGAACGCAACAGGTGACAGGGGAAACTACACATTCTTCGCGATATTCCAGACAGATTATGTCGACAATATAACCTCGAAGCTGAACATAACCATAAAGAACGACGCACCGACATTGACATCACCTTCAGTGACTCCGACAACAGGCAACACGCTCAGCACCTTTAATTTCACAGTGACATACACAGACGCAGACAACCACGCGCCAGCGTCGATAAGCGTGTTCATAAACACGACAGAATACAGTCTCTCCCCTGGTGATGCATCAGACACCAACTACACCGACGGGAAGGTATACTACTACGCGACAACCCTTGCAGAAGGGAATTATTCATTCTATTTCAACGCAAGCGACCTGTTCAACACGACAACGACCGCTGTGACCTATGCGCCCAATGTTACAGACAACACAGCCCCTGCGCTGGTGCTCATATCGCCTGCAGACAACGCGAACATCTCTTCAGCAGCCCAGGTTTTCACCTTCAATGCATCAGAAGATTCTGTTGGGTCTATAAATTGCTCCCTGACCTTCGATGGCAGCATGGTGAACTACACGATCATCTCGAACTATTCCAGCACCTCTTCATTGTCTTACACTGTTCCTGCTGAAGGGGCATATCTCTGGAACATCTCCTGCAATGACGGCAGGAACACCAACAATTCAGCGACAAGGACCATCACTTACGACGCGGCAGCACCCGCAGTCACATCAACCTCCCCTGCCAGCGGAAAAGTGCTCGCAGGGAACACATCTGATTTCACATTCAACGCAACTGATTCCAGGTTTGCCACGTTCACCTGCGCACTGTATGCGAACGGAACCAGCTACGCATCTAACGCTTCAACACAGAACGCCACGAGCACCACACTGGCTTCAGTGGCCCTGCTAGCAGGTTCATTGTCCTGGTATGTGAACTGCACAGATTCCGCATCGAATTCAGGTGTTTCATCATCGAAAGATATAATCGTTGCAGAGGGGAATGTGACGCATGCTGCAAACACGACAGCAAACACCACATTGGACCTGGGCGCGACACAAGACATAGACATAAACCTGACGACTTTGGCTGATGTGAACGGCACGATATCTGTTTCGCAGTACAACATAGATCCCGGTACTGTAGCTGCGACCAGCACAAATGGCTTTGCAGCCCTGGGCCTGCCCACATTCGTCACTATCAACGCATCTTCAAGCATATCCAGCAACCTCTCCTGGTGGCTGCTGCACATCTATTATTCTGATTCAGACCTTCCGTCAAACATAGACGAGTCGACACTGAGGATATACTATTTCAACACAGCATCGAACCAGTGGGAACAGGAAGCAGACTCGGGGGTAGATACATCTGCCAATAGGGTATGGGCGAACATCACCCATTTCTCACTGTTCTCTACAGGAGGGAGCGCGACAGTTGCTGTAACACCGCCATCTGGCGGTGGAGGTGGCGGCGGCGGAGGTGGCGGAGGAGCCACTGCTTCAAGCGATCCGATAGCGGTCACACCGAGCGTAGCGACCCAGGTAGTAGAGGCACCTATAAATCAGGAGATAAGTGTATCTTATGATGCGCAGGATTATCTTTTCAAGGTAAAGGAGTTCTCAGGATCCACACTGAAGCTGCTGGAGCCTGCAGACAGCACATATCATTCCCTCTCTAATGGCCTGAGCAGGGGTTTTGACCTTGATGACGACGGCCGCTTTGATATAGACATAACATATTCCGGGAAATACAGCCAGAAGGCGATAATGCTCTTCTATCTGATACAGAAACCACAGCAGATAGCACTCCTGCCGCCTGCTCCGAGGAAGAAGACTGCTGTTGAGGAACCGGTCGAAGAGGTAACAGAAGCGGTTCCAGAGGTGGCTACAGCCCCAGAATCACAGAAGATTACAGGCCAGGCGGTTGCAGAGCCGCAGGAAGGACTGCCTGCAGAGGCGGGAGGGTTCTTATCAAGACAGAAGAATCAGCTTTACGCGATTTTAGCCGCTGTTCTGATCATGGTAATCATAGCAGTGAGCCTCGTCATGTATCGGAAAAAGAGACACAGATCCTCGTCGAGAACAGCGACTGAGAAGCCGAAGCTATGAATGTTTCTCTGTTATATCACTTGAACACTATAGCAGCATAACCCACCGCAGTGCTGTAATCCCCCATAACATCAGCAGAAGTATAATACTTGAGCAATTCTCCTTTCCTCTCGACATCAAGATATTTCATCAGCCACATCAGCGTGCATATCCCGTGCCGACCGCAGATAGTAGCACCTGTATTCTCAGTATAATCAAAAAAGCTAGAAGGGTTAGGCTTTGTGATGAAGCTGATGGCATCCGAGTCAAGCTTGTAGAGCTGTGTCTTCACATCATCAGAGAACGGCACAAACCCATAGCTATGCCCATAATGCGTGAAATCAGAAGAGCATATCACGACAACATTCCTCCCAAGCGATTCAATGACTTCTTTTATGATCTGCCCCCACTTCTCGAACTTAGAGTCAGCGATCATGATAGGAACAATACGCAGGTCCTTTGCCCTGTCCTCAGACACGAACTGCAGGAACGGAAGCTGCACCTCAATGGAATGCTCCATGTGATGCATCTCATTAGACACTGGAACCCCCTTCTCCTCAAGCAGACCAACAAACTCAGTATCACACCGAACAGTCCCAAGCGGCGTCTCCCAATCCTCATTGCAGGCACAGGTCTGAGCCCCAGAATGATTCACCCCAAGAATCACGTAAGTGTCCGCAAACGCAGCCTCACCGATCTCTTTGAACACCCAAGCAGCACCTGCTCCTGAATAGAGATAACCCGCATGTGGAGACACAGCCCCATATACCTTCCCGCTACCCCTCTTACCAGGCAGCCCCCCAGGCCCGAACTCAGAAGCAAAGCTCTGCTTGATAGCATCCAATAACTCGTCTTTATCACCCGGATAGAACTGCCCTGCAACAATCGGCTTGCGTATTGTCATGAGGTATAAGTTGGGTATTAAGTATAAAAGATTATTGTTCTGTTTTTGTCCACACCCTCTCAAACTCCTCGACAAACCGCGCAGCAACCGCAGCATCACGGATGATTAACAGGTTCTCATCATTCCGGGTATCCGCATTCTTAGAAGGGTTGAAAGAACCAGTGACAACAGTAGAATTATCAATCACAAAAACCTTGTGATGCATATTGGCCCCATTACCATCCCAACGCACGTCAATGTCTAACTCAGACTCATTCAACATATTGAACTCAGTATAAGCATTCCTCTGTGACTTCTCAAAGACCCCTCGCACCTTGACACCCGCACCAGCCCTCTCAAGCACCTGCTTCCCGATCTCATCATGCGTAAAGGAGAACGTCATGAAATCAATGGATTCCTCAGCATCCTGCAGGGCATAGATCAGTTTATTGGAACACCAGTCCTCAGGACAGAAATACACCTCGACAACCTCCTCATTGATGAAGAAATCAGTCTCAACACTCTCAGCACCCTTGCCGAACACCCCGCCCCACATCTCAGCAAACTCTGCCTCATAGGTATCAGCAAGCAATTGCGACTGATAGAACACAACATTATTATTATTCTTGTAATTCCCGCGCGTAGTAGGGTTGAAACTCCCAGTCCACACTGCCTTCCCATCCAACACACAGAACTTATTATGCATCAGAGAACTACGATTGTCATGCTTGACAAACTCAAGCTCTTCAACCTCATCATAATAATTGCTGTCTGTAACGACCTGCACCTCGACCTTCCCTGACATCTCCACAAGCT
>JBHPEY010000051.1:0-8498 GCA_042576705.1 Nanobdellota archaeon
TTTATACAGGGAGTAGTGCATTGAACATGAAAACAGCCTTTCAATCGGCTTTCAGGGGGATAAGTAGGGTTATATTTTTAATATTTTCGGTTTTAGGGGGTTTTTTTGTGGGTCTTTGGGGTCTAGGGGCTGGATTAGGGGTTTTCTGGGAGAAAGAGACTTTTGAGGCTCTTGTTATCAAAACCTTTAAAAAGAATGTTTCTTTAGTGGTTGGCATGGGAAAAGAGGTGGATATACCCTGGGATATAGGTAGAGATAGGTTTAGTTCTTATGATAATAATAAGGAGATCAGTGTGAGCTAGATGGACGAATCGATACGCAGATTGCTTGGGATAAGGAAGAAGACATCGTGGTTCTACGAGATGATATACCATATCCGGAGGGCTGTGTCATTGAAGATGCTTGTTGTTCTGCTGCTGCTTGTCGTGTTCGCTGTCGCTGTTGTCGTGTTTGCGCGGGTCGAACTCATGCAGAGGCCTGATGTCATGGAGCGGCTTTCGGTGACTGGAGTCGATCCTTACTTTGTCTCTGTGTATTGGCTTGTGACCACCATCACGACAGTAGGTTATGGTGATGTAGTCCCGATAACCATGTATGGCAAGATCCTTGCGCTGTGCATCATGATGGTCGGCATCGTGACAGTCTCTTTGCTGATCTCACAGATAACCAGCAGGGTTGTGTCAATGAACCTGGGCAGCATGTTCGGTGTCACCCGCACGCGGCGGCGCATCGACTGCATCCTCTGCGGCTGGAACCCGATATCCAAAGCAGCATACAAGGAGATAAAGCTGCCAGGGGTCGAGATAGTGGTCATCGACAAGCAGAACCGTCCTGATCTTGCAAAGTCAAATGACCTGCACTTCATCGCAGGCAATCCTACCAATCCTGATGTGCTGCGGCGTTCTAATATCGCCAATGCAAAGAACATCGTGCTCGCTATGGAAGAGGACTCGGAGGTGCTGTTGGCAATCCATGTGATAAGGGACCTCAATCCCTGGATAAACATCGTCGCGAAGATAAATAACCACGAGCACATCAAGATCGCAGAGTCTGCAGGGGCAGACCAGGTCGTGTCACCACCGTCTATCGGAGGAAGACTGCTGTCGATGGTCGCAGACGAGCCATCAGCAGTCGACTGGATCATACGCGCGACATCAGGAGAAGGCGGCGTCCAGCTGGTCGAGTATGATGTGGTCTATGGCTCACCGTTCATGGACAAGACTGTCATGCAGATAAAGAAGGAGTTCGGCGAGAAGGCAAGGATAATAGGGGTCGATACAGCAGAAGGGTTCGAGAAGATACCTCAGGACAATCTCAAGCTCGAGCCCGGCAACAAGCTGATCATGCTCGTGAACAAGAAACGATTCGAGATATAAGATGAAGAAAGCACCACTTTTCATGGGAATCGCAACGGTCCTCTTACTTGTCGGGCTGTTGTCAGGGTATCATGGTAATGTCCAGTGGACAATGATAGCCCTTGTGATGTCCCTGCTCGCTTTCCTCATAAAGTTCGGCCTCGCTGTCTGGATATACTCTCTGAACCCCTCGTCGAAGATCAACAGGTATTTCGGCATCGTGTTCACAGGACAGGCCATATGGGACCTCGGCAAGTTCTTCATGTGGCTCTCTGAGTCAGAAGGCGCTGCGTTCATATGGTCGCGGATATCCTATACAGGTTACATAGTCTCGGTCTTTGTGCTTTTGAGTTTTGTGTGGGCGTATCTCAAGAAGAAGAACTACTTCACCACAAAGCCAGGCAAGGTTGTGCTGTACACGCCGATGGTGTTCATGATAGCTGCACTATGGTTCGGTAGCGGTGTGATATCGGACCTTATACATCCTTATGAGCTGCCGTATGGCTTCGGCATCGAGCTTTGGGACTATCAGTTCGGACCTCTGTACAATTACTTCTTCCTCTGGTTCCAGATACTCCCGTTCATCTACGCGTTCGTGCTCTTTGTCTGGAAGTTCGTGGCCACGTCACGGCCTGACAAGAGGAAACAGCTTCTCTATCTTGTGATCGGAAGCGCGTTCCCAATAATTATAGGGATCCCGACAGGGGTCGTCCTGCCTGCGATGGGGATATCGCTGCCTCCGCATAACAATGTGCTGTCCCTGATAATGAGCGTATTCATAGCGATAGGCATCATCAAGTTCAAGTTCCTCGCAGTGCAGCCTATCGGCGAGAAGATAGTGTCCGGCAGGAAGCTTGACCACAAGCTGGCGAAGAAATATGAGATCAAGTACGGGCAGAGCTACTTCATAAAGCATGAGAAGAGCAGCGAGATCGCCCACAAGGTCATGCTCACGCATCTCTACCAGAAGAAGTTCGGGCTTATAATCACTGCCCATAATCCTGCGAGGATCAGGCACGAGTATGGGATCGAGACTACGCCTGTGATATGGATGACTGACACCGAGACCGAGCATCTTTCAGTCGACCCTACAGACATCGGGCAGATATATGAGACGATAAGGATGTTCGTGCAGAAGGTGCCAAATGCGTTCGTGATGATAGATGGCATCGATTACCTGTTGGCGCATAATAACTTCTCCAAGGTGCTGCACTTCATCAAGCAGGTCAAGGGCATGATGGTGAAGAGCGATGATTGCCTTGTCGTGCCTAAAGGCAGCCTGGCGCTTGATCCGAAACAGGAGAAGATGCTCGAGGCTGAGTTCCTGGTGCTGCCTACTGCTGCGCGGGAGAAGGCTGGCCGCAAGGCATCTGCGAAGAAGAAAAAGACCAACTATGTCATCGTCGGCCACACGACACTCGCACAGTCTATCATCAGCGAGTTCGAGAAGAGCTGTATAGTGCCTACAATAATCGAGAAGACAGAGGTGCTTGTGCATTATCCTAAGGGGACTGTAAACCTTCTCAAGGGCGACCCGCTGAGCAGGAAGGTGCTGGAGCATGCTGGGGTCGAGAGACCGAATACCGTGGTTTTGGTGACGATGGACAATGATTCTGATGTGATACTCTGCATAAACAAGATACGGCAGCTTTCTGATGACGCGCGGATAATCGCCAATCTCCATAATCCTGATTTCCTGCAGATAGCACTCAAGGCAGGGGCGAACAAGGTGATACCCTCTTCTGCTATCGGGGGCCGCCTGATATCGCTTGCACTTACTTCACCTAATATTGTCAAGTGGGTGATGGATGCCACAACCTACACTGCAAAGGAGCTCGAGCTGGTCGAGGTGAAGGTCGAGAAGAAGCCTTTCCTGGGAGTTACGATCAAGAAGGTCGATGACCGACTCGGCGCCATAGGGAACGTGATTGCTGTGCGTACTGTCGACGGGCTCAAGCAGATACCTAAGGATGATTATGTGCTGCGGCACGGGGATAAGATGGTGCTCGTGATGAACCTGACACTGCTTCCGAAAGCGAAATGCCTGGTAGACAGGGTCTGCAAGGTGATGACCGGCTCGAGAAAGAGATAGCTGATTATTTCAGTGTCGGTCTCCTGCGGATGAGGAGGACAGCTGTCATGTAAAATATGATTATCATCCCTGCCATCATGAATATTCTTGTCGGGTCAAGCCCTGTGTTGTATATTGTTATGTTCTCTAAGAGGTTTATGTTCAGGGTCAGAGGCAAGTATTGTGAGATTGATCGGACGGCCTTGCCCATCAGCTCTGGCGGGGAGAAAGCGCCGCTCATGAACATCAATGGGAAGCCTATCACAAGGCAGGTGAGGAGTGATGTGTTCTCTGTCTTTGAGAATGCGCCTATGAGTGTGCCTAGTGAGATGTATACCAGTGATGCCAGTATGAACACTGCTATGAGCTGCAGTGTGATCGGTATGGTGACATGGAAGAGGAATGTGGCCAGTATCATTGAGAACACTGCGAGGATGGAAAGTATCAGGAGGTACAGTATCTTCTCAAAGACATAGAAGAACATGGAGATGGGTGACAGGAAGATCCTTGCCATTGTGCCGCCTTTCCTCTCGTTGACGATCAGCGATGATGAGATGAAGAGGATTATGAATAATAGGATTATTGACATGAGTGCCGGGAGGCGGTAAAATATCTCCAGCTTGTCCTTGAATACTTTCTTGGAATCCACTGTGACTGGCTTCAGGATTGTCGAGGGGTCTTTTTTTGTGTAGCTGTCCAGGACGTCTATTGTTGCCTTCAGTTCATCTGTGACTCTTATGGTGTCGCTCAGGAACTTGTTCAGGGAATGGTTCAGTTCTGTTATTGTCTTTGTGATGTTATTTGTCTTGTCTTCGAGGAATGTGATTGTGTCTTTCAGGTCCTGGATGTTGCCTCTGAGTTCTGAGTTGGTGCCTGAGTTGTCGCTGACAAGGTCTGCCAGTCTTGTGATGCTCTGGTTGAGCTCTGCTGAGCGCTTGTTGAGTTCCTGTATCCTCTTGTTGAGGTCGTCCCTGTAGGTCGTGAGGTTTGAGACGTCGCCCTCTAATGTGTCTACTATGCTGTCTGAGTAATTGAGTATGGTGCAGAGCGGGTTCTCTGTGAGGATTGGGATTGTGCTTGAGGAGTTGCAGAATCTTTGCCTGTAGATCCTTGCGTTCAGCCTGTACTCTGTGATCGCCATGGTGGCGTTGGGTGAGTATGTTATGGTGGGGATGCTTGGAAGGGTTGTGTCTGTTGTTGTGATTGAGCTGTCTATGTAGTCCAGCTGGATCTCCAATAGGTTCAGGTAGCTTATCAACTCGTTAGCGGTCTGCTGGTGGGCGTTGAAGTCTATCGTGCTTATGTCCTGGTTTATCTCGTTGAGTCGCTCTTGAAGGGCTATTGCGGTGGGTTTTGCTTTCTCTAGGTTCTGCACGAGGAATCTCAGGTTCTCGTTGAGTGTTTTCAGCTGTTCCCAGGCCTCCAGTATGAACTTCGTGCCTATCTGCTCGTTGAGGTCTGCCACGTATGCCTTCACTGCGTTTGATGTGACTATTGCTGTTGTTGATTTTGAGTTGTCTATGTACATCCTAAGCTCAGTGCCCTTGCCTTCGCGTATGTTCTGCTGGAATCCTTTGGGTATTGTTATGGCTCCTCGGAATTCTCCTCTTGCTACCTGATCTGCGATAGTCGTGTTGCAGTTGTTAGTGAATCTTATGACCTTGAAGATGCTTGACTCCAGGTCGAAGTCGCTGTTGTCCAGGTCGCAGACTCCGAGGTCCACTCCTTTTATGGTTTCGGAGACATCTGAGAAGTAATATATGTTTATGAGTATGGATAGTATGAGGAATGGGGTGAGCATGACTAGTATGAGGCTCTTGGGATCCCTGATGAAGAGCTTTATGTCGTTCAGCAGGGTCGTGTCTAGCTTCTGCATATACAGGTTAATGTCTTTCCACAGCTTTCTTAAAGGCATTTTCTATGTTCTTGTCTTTATACTTTGATTTGAGTTTCTTTGGTGTGTCCTGGAATATCGCTTTTCCCTGGTCGAGTATGATTATCCGGTCAGCCAGATGTTCTGTCTCTAATAGATTGTGAGTGACCAGCAGGATTGTTGTTCCGTGTCTCTTTACTTCCTTTACTACTTCCCATAATGTTACGCGGGACATGGGGTCTACGCCGGCTTCTGGTTCGTCCAGGATCAGGATCTTTGGCGAGTGCATCAGTGCTATTGCCATGTTGAGCCTTCTTTTCATGCCGCCGGATAGGTTTTTTGCCAGGGTGTTTCGTTTATTGTTGAGCTTTAGGAGTTTCAGGAGTTCTGTGGCTTTCTTTTTGGCTTCTTTTATCATTATGTTGTTGAGGTTGCCGAAGAATACCATGTTTTCGTGTAAAGTGAGGTTGCCGTAGAATGAGTCCTCCTGTGGTGCCCAGCCGATTACACGGGATCTTGCTTTCTGTTTCATGGGCCTTCCGTTGTATCTTATCTGGCCTGAAGTCTCTTTCATGAAGCCTACTATTATCTTTATTACTGTGGTCTTTCCTGAGCCGTTTGTGCCTAGTAATGATACCAGCTCGCTTTCTTTCAGTGAGAATGAGATGTTTTCCAGGGCGGTGAAATCGCCGAATTGTTTTGTTATGTTCTTTATCTCTAGCATTAGAGAATATATGGTCGTGGGGTTTTTATAGGTTGTGGTGTGTTCAACGCCAGGGACGGGACTTTCGTTATACGAAAGCTGTTCCGTAGTAAATTCGAACCCGCAAAACTCCGGGTAGGAGTTTACCTGGCCCTCAACCAGGCGCCTTGCCTGATTCAGCCACCCTGGCTCTATTGACCGCAAGTTTATTATATCACTATTGCATTATACTCTATACGGGTAGGAGTTTACCTGGTCTTTTACCAGGCGCTATGTCTGATTGAGCCACCTTGGCTCATCATTTCTTGTTCTATTAGGCAATGCTGTCTAATAAATTCTCGTCGAGAAAACGCGTAATGTTGCTGATTGTGCTGAAAATGTTCTGTCCTGTAAGGGAAAAATATGAGAAATCAATATTTTCTCAGAAACTTTCCGAGAGGTGTGAAAGAAATCCGGTAATTTATCCGATAACAGTGCCCACGAACTCTTTCCCGTCCAGCAGCTTCTTGAGGTTAGCCAGTTTCTGGCCGTTGACTATGGCCACTTTCATCTTATGTTTCATGGCTATCTTGCTGCCGATGGGGTCGAAAGGGATGTGCATGCCTGGCTTGTGCTCGTGGCCGAACATGTGGAAGAATTCCTTCCAGGTGAGTGTCTTTATCTTCTTTGCACCTTTGTATCTGTTGGGATCCTTGTCGTATACGTAATCTACATCTGTCGTGTTGATTATCATGTGTGCTTTGAATTGGGTTGCTAGGACTGCGGTGTCTGTGTCTGTTGTGCAGCCTGGCTTGTGGCCTGCAGCCACTATGACGCGCTTGTTTGTCTTGAGCTTTGTGTGGGGGTTGTAGACCACCTCGTGGTAGGCGTGCTCCTTGAACATGATGCGGATAAGTTCTGCGTTGAGTCTGGTTGCCATTATGCCTACCCAGTCCTTGTCTTCTTTTGTTGCATTGGTGAGGTGGGTGGTGGCTTCTTGGTATTTCCTGCAGGTGGAGCCTCCTCCGCAGACTAATATTATGCGGTGGCCTTTGTTTATGTGGTTGAGTACTAGTTTCTTGAATCTCTTCAGAAACTGTATGTCTATCTTTTTTGGGACTATGGTCGATCCGCCTAGGGACATGAGTGTTGTCTTCATGGATGGTTGGAGGATTTTTGTGTTTATAAATGTTATTGGGGATTTGTAGGGAGGTGGTAGGGGTTATCTTTTTAGATTCTTGATTCAGCTTTGGTTTTAGTTGTGTATGGTGGTTTGGCAATAGATGCTACAGGAGCACCAAAGCTGAGGCGTCGTTTGTCAGTATTGGATGGACCAAGCCTGGTTGGGAACGCGATCACTCCGCTACGCTGCGTTCGGCGGTTGACAATTCCTGCGGAATTCTCAACAGTTGCGGCTTTATAGTGATTTGATTTGGCCGCAGCATAGGTTTTAGTTCCTGACTGTCGCGCCTGTCCCGCGGCGCTCGCACTAATTATGGGTGATTTGTGGTTTCTTTGGATTGAAGTGGTTTGTTCTTCTGTTGCTTTAGGCTCGCTGGGCGGCGGGACTGGCGCTGGATGTGGTGGCCTGGTTCGTGGTTGCGGCGGCTTTGGCTTATTCTCTTGACATAGCAATCTTTATAAGCATCGGATGCCTAGTAATATGGCATGATTCGTCGCGATATCTTGATATCTGTAGGGTTTGTTGTACTATTGCTTGCTCTTGGTTGTGCCCAGTCTGTGCCTGTCTATATGGAATCTGGTGATGAAGGTGATGATTCTACGCTGCCTGTTGAGGAGGAGGAAGTCTTTGAGGTGCTTGAGCCTGAGTCTCCTGTGCCTGAGCCTAATGATACAGCGCCTGTTGAGGATGCCAAGCAGCTTGCTGTTGGCGGAGCCACCAAGATCAAATCTGAGGAAGTGACATTGGTCTCGGATGTCTCGTGCCGGTTCACTGCAGATGGGCCTGAGGTGTTCTCTTTCAGGTTGACGAATATCGAGGATAAGGTGTGGAAGTTCAGACAGCTGTCTTATAGTGAACGTGAGAGCGCGGATAATCCTATTGTCGTGATGAATGCTTTCCAGGTGCGGCAAGATCAGCTGATATCTGCTTGTGGGAGTAAAAGCATGCAGCCTGGGGCATCTGCACTGTGTGACTTCAATCTTGAGGCGCCTGAGCATCTGTTGGTCAAGAAGAAGCTGCGCACTGGAGTGACTGCGCTCGGGAGTGAGAATGAGAATACGCTTTCTGTGAGGACATCGTCGCATGTTGCGGAGATACAGTTCCTCTGCGAGCCTTAGAAATTCTGTAATGACTTCTGTGTCCAGCCATTCACCTTTATGAAAGGGTCTGCGCGCTTGAGGATGGCGCCTGTGTGGTTTAGGTGTACTCTCTTGAGCGGTCTTTTTGAGAATTGTCTCATCTTGACAATCTTGTTTGCGGTCTTTGGGCCTATGCCTGGGACTCTTAAGAGTTCGTTTCTGCTTGCTTCGTTTATGTCAACAGGTTTTGTGAGG
>JBHPEY010000052.1:0-8343 GCA_042576705.1 Nanobdellota archaeon
CACTTCAAAGTCTAATCTCCTCATGGACGAATACTATGATAAGATTGCTGGTGGTTATGATGAACTGCACATGGTAGAGCAGCTCAAGAAGATGACTGCCATCATCGCAGACATCGGGGCAGACATACCGAAAAAGAACGAGAAACTGCTTGATGTAGGGTGCGGATCAGGCATCTCAACCTCTGTATGGAACTGCGAGTGCACCGGCATCGACCCCAGCGCAGAGCTCATCGCGCTTGCGCAGAAGAAACATCCTGGCGTCAAGTTCGTTGTCGGGAATGCTGAGAAACTGCCTTTTGAAGACAAGAGTTTTGACATCGTCATCTGCATCACTGCAATGCATAACTTCTCTGATCTACGTCAAGGAATAGATGAGATGAAGCGTGTGTGCAAAGGCCGGTTTGTCCTCTCTGTATTGCGCAAATCACCTCAGGCAGAGGAGATACAGAAACTGATAATACTCAACTTCAAGGTAAAGAAGATTGTCATGGAAGAGAAGGATCTTATCTTTATTTGTACTCCCCGCCTATGGAAGAAGCAGATCGGATCTCCTCAACAAACCTCCGATAGTCCTTCGACCTGAACATCGCAGAGCCTACCACCAAGGAGTCAGCACCTGCCAGGATGAGCTTCTTTGCGTCGCTGTAATTCCTTATGCCTCCATCTGCCACAAGTTCGTATGAGAGCCCGAATTTCTTCTTCATCTCTGTGAAATACCTGACTGCTTTTGGCGCTCCAGGGAAAGGCGGCGGGCTGTCGTTGCCCGGGCCTGAACATATCACTGAGATATAATCTGCAGATGTCAGAAGGTTAAATTCGATCCCGGTGTCATTCACTGCATCTGCTGCGAAAGAGACACCTGCTTTTGCAGGCATCCTGCTGTTCTTGATGCTGTCCATGAAATGAGGGATGGCCCGCTTGTCTGTGAACATGCTGTACGGCAGGGTAATCCTGTTCGCGCCTGCGCGCCTGTATGCCTCTATATATTCTTCAGGGTCGTCCAGCAGGATGTGCGCCTCCACTGGGAACTGGGTGTCTTTGGAGATAGGTCTCAGGAATTCCAGCAGGTCCTTTGTGAAGACAGGGTTGAATGGGGAATGCTGCTTCAGGAAGATGTCATCGATCACCTCAAGATGCAGGCCATCAACGCCTGCTGAGAGGACTTCATCCAGGGAGGCAAGGATCCTTGTCTCTTCCGGCTTCAGCGCCTCTTTGGGATGCGCTCTCTCAAGCGCTTCGAGTATGGCATCCTGACTAGAATTGCTGTCGATCAGGTCCAGCTCTCTACTGCTGCCTGTGCTGTTCCCTGCATTCAAGAGCCCTAAAAGTGAGACATAGACATTTACCATCTGTAACCCCCCCTCAACAGATATTATTGAGTCAAGTATGTTTATAAGGGTTTTTAGCGAATTGTGACGCAATTTGCAATTTTAGCAGGATTCCGGCTTTGTCGGCTCTGTTGAAAACCTCGCCCTCCGTGCGGTTGCCGCCAGGCTACGCTCATATATTCATTATCTTAGGGGTGGGCCCCTCCCCGTAAGGGGCGTCACCCGCCCACAGCTGGATGTATTATCTATAAATCGCTCCGCGAAAGGCGGCAACGCGGTTTTCAACAGAGCCTATATGATAAAGTATTTAAATAATGATTGTGATTTATATATAGCAATAGCTTTAATGGTCATATAATATCATGATTATCTAAAGAGGGGATGAAACTATGAAGGAATCTGTGCCTTTTTTCAGGACAATATGGCTTGCGCTCAATCCATGGAGATATGATGAGATGTCAGACAGGGAATTGGGGAGCATATCCAAATACTTCTTCTCATTCGTGTTCGTGGCGTTCGTGCTCGCAATCGTTCTCATGCTGCCCATGATTGCATCGTTTGTGAACAACCAGATGTCGCACTTTGACGTGCTTGAGGTGAAGTTCAACACATCGATGAACAGCGCAGTGGTGTTCCCTGAGAATGATCCTTACGTGACCATCGACACGCGCGAGGCTGAAGGGAAGCTGAAGGAAGGTAAGTACCTCATCACGGATGAGTATCTCTACAGGAAGGCATTCATTACAGGCAAGATAAAGCAGGAGGCGCTCGGGCCTTACAAGGACCTTGCCGCTAATGAGGGGATGGTCGTGGCACTTCTCCTGCTCATGGCACCGTCATTGCTGTTCCTGTTCTATGTGAGCTACACAATAAAGATACTGCTTGTCGTGCTCCTGGTCTCGCTGATATCGCTTGTGGTGACAAGGGTCATGAAGTTCGAGGTCGACCTTGTCGACACGCTCAAGACAGGGCTGCTCGCAGCGACGCCCATGATAATAATAGACCTTGTCCGTCTTCCGTTCGGGGTGAATGTCTATTTTGCGCAGTATATCGCGTTCCTGATATTCTTCATCGTCGGCATCGTCAAGGTCGGGTCGTTTGAGGGATTCAGGCCAAAATCCATCAAGCCCAAGAGACGGAAGATCAGGCGCAGTGGCAAGGGGAAATATATCGACATGACTAAGAACATCTGATTGCGGAGTGATCATACATGCGAGACATAGTTAATCCCAGACAGGTCGTGCTTGTGACTGTGCATGGCAAGGCAGATATCATGGGGAAAGAGGTTGTCAAGGACAACATAATAACACTCACATGGCACTGCCCGCTCAGCTTCGACCCTGAGCTATATGGCATATGTATCGGGAAGAACCGTTTTTCTTACCAGCTTATCAAGGAGAGCAAGGTGTTCTGCGTCAACTTCGTACCCTACTCGATGAAAGAGGCAGCAATACAGTGCGGGACCTCGTCAGGAGCGAATGTCGACAAGTTCGAGAAGTACGGGCTGACCAAAGAGGGATGTGAAGTGATAGACTGCTGCGCGATAAAAGAGGCCCTGGCAACGCTGGCATGTGAGGTTGTCGATGAGTTCGAGACAGGGGACCACGTGTTCTTTGTCGGTAAGGTCGTAAGAAAAATGAAAAGGGAGGATGACAAGAGGCTGTTCCATATAGGGGGGAGCGGCTTCACGTCCAACACATAAGATGATAAAGAGACTGCACGGCATCATGGAAAAAGAGGAGAAAGAGGATTACGCCAGGCTGCTTGCCCTTGAGGTGAATGCCTATCTCAAGAAGATATACAAGGCCATGCACAAGAAGGTGCAGCTTGCGCAGCAGAAGATCACGCCTTCAGATATTGTCATGAAGCACGCATCGCTCGGCGCTACAAAGATGTGGGAGTTCAGGCTGAATGCAAAGGATGCCGTGGCCAAGGGTGATGTCGGCAGGATCGTTGTCGTGACACGCGGGCTTGATGATGAGGCTGTCAGGAAACAACGCGCCCTCTTCATCGCTGCAGAGTATCATGTCTATTATGCTTTCGCGAACAACAAGGATATCTCTTATTTTGATTCTATACGCTGCCAGAACCAGTTCTGGGACATGCTCAAGAGGTTCTTCCGTGCGCGGAACGCGCATGAGCTGCGCGACCAGGCGATACGGTATGTTGTGGAAGAGATCGATGAACACAAGCTTGCGCACTACCGCGGCAAAGGATGGTTTGTCAGCATCGCAAAGCTGAAGAAGCATTACCCTGATATAGCGAAGATTGTCGGGTCTTCGGAGAAGACCTTTGATGAGATATTCAAGAAACAGGAGCAGGGCTTCACACCGGACATGATGAAGCAGGAAGAGGACCTTGTGCGGAAAGAGATGGAAGACATAGACCATCTTGATGAGATGCTGACGTCGCATGAGAAAGGAAAAGGGACTGCACATACACGCAAGCTGGTTGATATCCACAGGGCGAACCTAAAGACATTCAGGAAAGTGCTGGCAGACATCGTCTCAAATCTTGACAAGTGGGTGCTCGTGGACAAGGAAGAGCACAGGATGCTCAGGAAAAAGGTCGACATGCCCATGCGGGAGATGCACGCGCTGCTCAAGGAAGAGGCAGAGGCAGAAGAGATAGACATAAACAAGGTGCACCTCGTCTTTAACTACTTCAAAAAGGAAAAAATTAATATATTAAGAGACTTAGAGATGTTTGATATTGTGAGTGCCAAAGGGCGTAGGAAGCACAATAAATAATCGTTTATTAATGCTTATAAACGAAAAACCCAACTGCAGGAAACTGCGGGTTTGCATTAAACACTCAACAGGCGCTTGGGTTTTTGGTGTGAATTTTGGGTAAACCCAAAATTAACAATAAAAACAGAGGTAGGCAAGATGGATGATGTTTCTAAGTTACAGAAGATAAACAATCTCGCAAGGGAGCTCATGTCACACGGGCAGGCAAGTTCTATGGAAGAGGCGACAAGGATAGCTGTACAGCAGATAGAAGGTGAAGGGATGGCAGCTGGAAGCGGAGAGGTAGCTGCGGAAGCGCCAGCGGTCGAGGGGATGCCAGAGGCTCCGGCGCCTGCAGAGGGTGTGCCTGAGGTACCTGCTGCAGAGGGTGCTAGTGATGCGCCTGTTGTTGAGCAGCTTGAGGAGGTCTCTGAAAATGTTGACATGCCGAGACCTGAGGACGTGTCTTCAGAGGATCTCATGCACAGGTTCCAGGATGTTGTCTCATCACAGCAGAGTGCTGTCAGCAGGATGACAAATGTCATCAATGCACAGGGTAAGAGGATGGATGACCTTAACAACAAGGTCAATTCACTTATCGCAGAGATAGCTTCACTGAAGGATGAGCTCCGTAAGGTAAAGGAGAATCCTGTTGTCGCTCCCCCTCTCAAGCCAAAGGCTGCAAAGGAAGGGCAGACACAGTTCAAGGAATCGCAGCCAGCACCGACGCCTGAGCAGAAGCATCCAGATGCAAGCGGACATGCGCGATCAGGTAATTACAAGCCAGAAGATGTCGCGGTAGATAAGGTATTCTATTACGGGAACAGGTAATCTTTTATTCAATATCCTTCAGATATCTTTTTTTATCTTCTTCTGACAGTCCCCAGGAACACTCTATGGAATTCCTTATGACCTGCTTAACGAAACCGTCGCCGTACAGCTTACCGAGATGATAGAGGTTATGGTGCAGGTCACCGTCGGGGATCATCGCAGGGTCATCAGGGCTTATCGTGACAGGCACGCCCTGCTCCAGAAGACTGTCAAGATGCAGGTCTTCTATATCATGATTGAAGAACACGTGGTTGGAGATGGGATTTGATTCTAACCTTATGTTGCGGCGCGCCATCTCTTCGACCAGCATAGGATCCCTATGAATAGGTATTGCCTGGCTGATCGCATCCGGTCGCAGGATGTACAAGGCAGTGAAGATGTTGAAGAGGTTGGTATCCTCGTCGCACATCTCGCCGGCATGCACTGTCCTCTTCAGTGGCGTGCCCAGGGTCTTCTTGAATGCCTTCAGGTGCTTCTGGGGAGGATTGCCGTTCTCCTCGCAGGCCAGGTCGATGCCAAGCACCATGTCTGGGTGATCGCGGTTGCACCTTATTACATCATCGACTATCCTTGATGTGAATCTGACATCACTTTCCCTGCCGAGACAGATTATCAGGCGGACATCAACGTCATGGATGAGCTTTGCCTCGTGAAAGCTGTCTATCGAGCAGCGCATGACGTCCTCTATGGAGAAACCATCTGAAGCGTGGTATTGAGGAGCGAACCTTGTCTCAGAGTATGGGATGTTCTGGCCCTTCAGGTAGCGGCAGTGCGCATCAGCAGCCCAGGCAAGGCCTTTGGGGTCGCGCATCAGGCCTATCACTGTGCCGAAGACATCACCTATCCTGTAGCTGCGCAGGTCTGTCATGAAGCTTTTCAGGGACTGCGGGTCGTGGATGACCTGTTCTTCTGCTGAACCGTATCTGACAGGTCTTCCGTGGAAATCCACGTCGGGCAGCTTTAGGTCGATGCCCAGGTGCTGCGCCCTTGCGAAGACAGCCTCTGCAGGGATTGAACCATCCCAATGGATGTGCAGGGGAAAGACCTGCCTCTGCGAAAGCTTGTCCAGGTAGCTCTTATCATCTATCTTGTACTCCCTCATGGACAAAATTGGTGGAGCAGGATTTATAACAGTTTTGATGCTGTTTTAAACTGTTCTGAGAATCTCCCGTGAAGCATTCGGGAATGCGGGGAATGTTTTTTATATCTTTAGCTGTTATTTTTCTGTGGTGTTTTTAGGGATGTCATCGGATACAGAGCAGAGGGACAGGTTCTTCAAGGAAGTGGACTTAGGTGATCTTGTCAGGGTGCAGTATAGAGGGCTCATCTTCCGGAAAGAGAGGGTGATGCAGGGCTATGTTGAGGCGATGGACCTGAACTATATCGTGCTCTGCAGTGTCGACCCTTCTGAGAACAAGACTCACATGTGGAGGCTTTCAGCGCCCAGTGTCCACATCAGGCATAATTGTGTGGAGGGGTATACTGTTATTGAGAAGGATGCATGTGATAATTCGCACATAGTCAAGGCCAATCTTAGGGAGCATGTCCAGGTTGATTTCAGGAAGGCAAACATCCCTGACAAGAAGTATATCATCGAGGGCAAGGTCGTGTCCCTTGACTGGGATTTCCTCACGCTTGGCGACGGGCTGCTGCATGGAAAGTCTATCCTGTATTCACAGATACAGAAGCTGACCCCTTTGGGATATTTCCCTCTGGGTATGCCAAGATAACAGAAAGAAAAAATATTTTATTTGTGATGGTGCCCGTGGTGTTCTTTATGTCCGTGATGCTCTTTGTGTTCTGCAGGCTTGTGCTTCACAGGCTTTGGATTCGGGACCTGCTCTTCAGTGGCAATCGAAAGTGCTCTTGAGCGGGAGCGTCTCTTGATGCCGCCTTTCTTCTCGAACTCCACGACAGTCGGCTTTATGGTCAGCATGCCGAAGATGTGCAGCTTGCTGTACACCTTATATTTTATTATGCGCTCGTCACCCGGGCCCAGCTCGCCGAACCTGTATTCTAGCAGCGTGCCTTCGCGCTCCCTTGTGTGCATCTTCACAGGATGCATAGAGCCAGCGAATGAGTCTTTCTTGAGTTCTACCATCTTTGTGACGCGTTCTACGACGCGCAGGTCTGTCAGTGGTTCCTTGCTTCGGTTCCTCACGAGAATCACGACAGAAAGATTTGAGATGGCGCCGCCATGAGCCTTGTGCACAGACATGACCTTTTTCTTGACGATCAGCGGGTTTGATGTCGCTATCTTGTAGGCCAGCAAGGCGATTATTATCAGTGCGAGCAGGAGAAGCAACCTGTAGCTTGTGGTCATCTTTATCTGTGTCGATTCCTCTGCCTCAAGCGTGACCGGCCATGAGAAATAATACTTGCCGTTCACCTTCTTTGCCTCGAACTTGGGCTTTGCCCAGGAGAAGAACCTCTCCTTCATCGAGGTCTCGATCATCATAGAGTCTGACTTGACTGTGTTGCCATTGTTTGTTATCGTTATGATCCTGTCCTGCCTCAGGAACTTCCTGTCAACACTGACTGACGTGTCAAAAGGAGGAAGGTATTCTACGACCTCAAAATTATGGTCGCCTTCATAGAATATCTCTTCGCCGTACATGATCTTTACTTTCAGCTGGTCTTTCTGCGGCTTTATGGTCTCCATGAGAAGCACTGCAAAAGAGATGCTCTTTGTCTCGTTCGGCTGGATAGTGACTTTGGTATCTTCTGTCACCAGCTTGCTGTTGAGCGTGATCTGTATATCCTCAAGAAGGCGCTCGTTGTTGTTGGTTATCTCGACCAGGACAGTATATGTTCCTGTCGGGTCCATCTTGGAGGGAACCGAGACATCCACATCGAAATCAGCGTCAGGTGGTGTTGCTGGTGCCCTGTACTTCCCGACGCGGACCCTCATGACATTGTCTATGACATTATTAGTGCTCAGCGACTGGACACTGACCTTTACTGCGTGAAGCCCTTCCTGTACGTTGCCTTTGACCAGGATGTGTATCTTGCCGGTCTCACCGGCTCCGACAGTGATCTGCTTGTCCAGAGGGCCAGGCAGAACCTGATACGACCATTTAGGGTCATCAAGGTACAGAAGCTTGTAGGTGTCTTCTTCAGATCCTTTATTTTCCACGATGATGTTAAATTCAGCATTGTCCTTTTTTGAGTCAAGTATCTTGTCGTTTATGGGATCGACCTTGACAAAGAACGTCTTTGTAGCTATTATGTCTGCTGAAGCGAACGCAGCGCATAGGAGCAACATGGCTGTTAGTAGAATAAACACACCTTTTTTCATCGTGAGCACCTCTGTATTTATAGTTATTGAACAGTGAACATTGTTTATAAATGTTTTGGTTTGGGGTTTTAGGAATGTTAGGGGTTTGGATGCGTTGCCTGTCGCGCCAGTACCGCGGCGCTTGCATGACTTATTGGTGATTTGTTGTTGCTTTGGG
>JBHPEY010000053.1:0-7423 GCA_042576705.1 Nanobdellota archaeon
CCTCACAAGATTGAGCAGCTTTGACCTGAACCGCGGGTCCTTGAACCGTTCTCCAGTCAGTGTCTCTGCGAGTTTTCCGTAAGCGACTGAAAAGTTCTTCCTCGGAGCGTGGAGTGCTGCTGGGGCGGTCTTTGAAAGCGCTTCAAGTACCTTCACATCGTCCTTTATGACCGACAGGACAGGAGTCCCTGTAGTGTTCTCGATGTCCTCTATCTTCAGCTCGAACCCTTTATCCCGCACCTTGTTCAGGTCAAAGCTGCTCAATCTTGTGAGGTAATACCTGAAATCTTGTCTTTAATCTTTTTCATATTTTTATCAACAATGCAATATTTGTTGGGAAAAACAATTTGACACAGGAAAAAAGTGGTGGACAGGAAATAGCACCTAAGGCAGATTTCCTTTTCGAGATATCTTGGGAGGTCTGCAACAAGGTCGGTGGCATAAATACAGTCATACAGAGCAAGATACCGCAGACCCAGAAGAAGTATGGAAAGAATTACATGCTTGTAGGCCCGTATTTCCACGACAAGGTAAAAGGGATATTCGAGGAAGAGCCGATACCCGATCTCTACAAGCAGACCTGCGAGGACCTCCGGAGCGTGGGCATCGTTGTGCACTATGGTACGTGGCTCACAGAAGGCAACCCCCGCACAATACTTCTTGATTTCTGTTCGCAAAGAAAGACGAGATTAAGCAGAAGCTATGGGAATTCGCCAAGGTCGACTCGCTGAACTCAGGGTTTGAGTTCGACGAACCAGTAATATGGGCCTGGGCAGCAGGCATGGTCATCGAGAGATGCGGATGCATGCATCATGACCAGAAGACCGTCGCGATGGCCCATGAATGGATTGCAGGTGCATCACTGCTCTACCTGAAATCTGCGGAATGCAGGGTAGGGACAGTCTTCGTGACCCACGCGACTGTGCTGGGAAGGAGCATGGCAACAGCAGGAGTTGATTTCTACTGCAAGGACAACGAAGGCAAGCGCCTTCTTGACACGCTTGATTTTGAAAAAGAAGCATACAGCAGGGGAGTCGCATCAAAGCACCTGCTGGAGAAAGCATGCGCACACCAGGCAGACGTGTTCTCGACAGTGTCTGAGATAACAGGCATGGAAGCAGAGCACATACTGCAGAAGAAGCCGGACATCCTTGTCCCGAACGGGCTGGACCTCAGCACATTTCCGACAATGGAAGAGAACTCCATAAGACACACCACCTACAAGGACAAGATACTGCATTTCCTGCTGTATTATTTCTTCCCGTATCATCACATAGATATAGACAACACCCTGATATTCTTCACAGCCTGCAGGTACGAATTCCATGACAAGGGGATTGACATATTCATAAAGGCGCTTTCAAGACTCAATGAAAGCCTGAAGAAGGATAACTCAAAGAGGACCATCGTGACATTCTTCTTTGTCCCTTCGGGTGTAAGGGGGATAAAGCCTGAGATTGTCGAGAACAGGACATTGTTCAAGGACATCGAGGACAGCCTGAAGGACAATGCAGAGCACGTGATGTGGCATCTCTTGAGCGACATCGTGGGCGACAAACCAATCAATAAGGAGACTATATTCACAAAAGAGTTCCTCAGCGAGATCAAGAAGAAGGTGCTGAAGTTCCAGCGCGAGTCAGCCAACCCTCCGCTCTGCACGCACGATCTCATTGACGGCAATGACACGATACTCAGGAGCTTGAGTGAGAACAACCTGATGAATGCTGAAGAGGACAAGGTGAAGGTCATATTCTACCCGATATACCTTACTGGCGCAGACGGCCTGCTGGACATGAACTATTACGAGGCCATGCAGGGCGGACACTTCGGCGTGTTCCCATCATTCTATGAACCATGGGGATACACCCCACTCGAGGCTGGCGCTCTCAGCGTTGCCTCTGTCACGACAGATCTCGCAGGTTTCGGCCGTTACATCAAGAGCCAGGAGGATTACAAGTCCGAAGGGGTATTCGTGATCGACAGGATGGACAAGCAGGACCCTGAAGTGATCGACGCCATGTTCAGGCTGCTTTTCTATTTCGCGAACCTGCCGAAGAAGAAGAGGGTAGACAGCAAGTTCGAGGCAAGGAAGCTCGCCAACCTCGCAGACTGGAACATACTGATAGACAACTACATCCATGCTCACAACATCGCAATCAAGAAGGTATTTGGAGACTGAAAAAGGTGAAACAAGATGGAACTTAGGAAAGATTATATCCTTGATCGCTGGGTCATCATCGCAAAGAACAGGGGAAAAAGACCCCACCAGATGAAGAGCAAAGATGACATCTATGCAGCTGACCCTGGACCTGAGAAGTGCTTTTTCTGTCCAGGGCACGAGGACCAGACTCCACCGGAGATCGGCAGGATAAAAGACGATAAAGGCGGATGGAAGCTGAGATGGTTCAAGAACAAGTTCCCCGCAGCAGACAAGAAAGGGAGTCCTGAGATCAAGACTGCTGACACGTTCTTCATGTATTCTGACGCGTATGGTGAGCATGAAGTGATCGTGGAGACAAACGACCATAAGAAACAGATGATAGATCTTGACGAAGAGGACATCCGTAACATACTGAGAGTATATGCCCGGAGGATAGAGGAGCTGGAGAATGAGCCGCACACAAAATACGTCGCAGTCTTCAAGAACGAGGGGAACAAGGCAGGGACATCGATAGTCCACTCGCACAGCCAGTTGATATCCCTAAACATCATACCTCCCGAAGTACAGGCAAAGCTTGACGCAGTCAGGAACCATGATTCATGCCCATACTGTGAGATAATAAAGACAGAGAGCAAGAGCCTGAGGCGCATACACGAGGATGACACCTGCGTGGCATTCGCACCCTATGCATCAAGGTTCAATTTCGAGACATGGATATTCCCGAAGAGCCATTACAAGTCCCTGATAGATTTTTCAGACGACGAGCTGTTCAAACTCGCCACTGCGATGAAAATCATACTGCAGAAGATGAAAGAGCTCAACGCAAGCTTCAACATCCTTGTCTACTATGCGCCAGACGGTCATGACCTGCATTTCCATATCGAGATACTGCCGAGGATAGCAGACTGGGCAGGCCTTGAGTTCGAGACAGGAGTCACGATAAACAGCGTGAGCCCTGAAGACGCTGCGAAGTTCTACAGGGGAGAAAAAGAAGAGAGTGAACAGAAGAAATAGAATTTAGGAAGTGGAAGCATGGTGAATGAGAAGATATTCAAGGCTTATGATATAAGAGGAGTGTACCAGGAGGACTTCACAGAGGACGATGCGTACAGGATAGGCAGGGCATTTGTCATTTTCGTAGGTTGCAAAGAAGTCGTCGTAGGCCAGGACATGCGGGAATCATCACCTAAACTTTTCGAGGCTCTCGCAAGAGGCATCACAGACCAGGGTGCAGACGTAATCGACATAGGATTCTGCAGCACCCCGTATTTCTATTTCGGAACAGCACCGCACGAAGCAGGGATGATGGTCACAGCAAGCCATAATCCTGCAAAGTATAATGGGTTCAAGATGTGCAGGAAGAGTGCCATCCCGATAAGCGGGGACACAGGCATCAAGGACATAAGAGACCTCGTGCTGAAAAATGAGTTCAAAGACCCTGAAACAAAAGGGACAATCACTAAAAAAGACATCATGCAGGACTTCATAGCACATAACCTGAAATTTCTGGACAAAGAGCTGGAAGACAAGAAGATTAAGATAGTCATAGATACTGGCAACGGCATGGGAGGATACACGTATCCGAAGGTCTTCGATAGGATGAAAAATATAGAGGTTGTCCCTCTTTTCTTTGATATCGATATGACATTTCCGAATCACGAGGCAAACCCTCTCAAGCTTGAGAACGTGAAGGACCTGCAGAAGAAAGTCATCGAGGAGAAAGCGGATCTAGGCCTTGCTGCAGACGGTGACTGTGACCGTTGCGTGTTCATAGACGAGAAAGGGGAATACATAAGCGCTGACCTCATGACCGCTGTAGTCGCGAGGGAACTGCTCAAGAAAAATCCTGGATCGACCATACTCTACGACCTGAGATCAAGCTGGATAACAAAAGATATCATAGAGGAGAACGGCGGCAAGCCGGTCATGTGCCGCGTAGGGCACGCTTTCATAAAGAAACAGATGCGCGAGAAAGACGCGATATTCGCAGGCGAGCTGTCAGGACATTTCTATCTTAAGGACAGCTTCTTCACAGAGAGCTCAATAATATCCACAATAATAGTCTTGGACATGCTGCGCAGGGAAGGAAAAACATTATCTGAGATCATCGCTCCTCTGAAAAAGTATTTCGCAAGCGGCGAGATAAATTCTGAAGTAGATGACAAGCAGGCAAAGATGGACCAGCTTGTAGAGATGTACAAGGACCAGGCGAATATAGTATCGCATCTCGACGGGATAAAGCTGGAGTTCGACGACTGGTGGTTCAATGTCCGTGCTTCTAATACCGAGCCGCTTCTGCGCCTCAACCTTGAAGCCAGGACAAAAGAGAAGATGGAGGAGATGCGGAACAAGGTCCTCGCAGTCATCCGCTCATGAGCGACCAAACATCCTGTGTATTGTCGAACCGGGCAGGAAGTTTTCTTTTTCTTTCAGGACCCACACTGTCCAAATTCAACGGAATTTTCCTCAATGATGACCTGACACTGTTCAAGACGATAGAAAGCATAAGTCCAACAGGGAACTCAAAAGGAAAGCTGGAGTTCATGGAAGGCACGGACTGTGTGAGGTATTCTCTCAAGAAGAAAGCAGATATCTCGATAGACTTCGACTGCAGAAGAGTAGACGACATGCGCAAATTCGGCAGGCACTACACTGTCAACCAGGAAAAAGGCATGATAATAGTAGAGTTCACGAAGAAGACCGACAAGAAAGAAGACACCACAGAAGGAGAAGAAGAGTTCAGCCTGTGTATCATCATAGAGCCCGACCTGTTCGATTCCGACGAGGATTATGATTTCATCGACAAGTGGAAAGAGGTGCATTACCCATACGACAAAGAACGGAGCGACCCGCCCACAAGCAGGTATGTGTACAGGCCGTTCACGATAAAGGCAAAAGAGCTGCACATAGCAGCAGGCAAGACAAAGAAGGAAGCGCTCAGCGAATTGAAGAGATCAAAGTCTGTCGCCATAGAACAGAAAGACCTGATCAAGACATCCTGCAATGACAAGAAAACAGTCAAGGCATTCAACTGCGCACAGGACTCACTGAACAGCCTCATGACAGTACACGACAGGAGCACCCGCATCTACGCAGGATATCCCTGGTTCTTCCAGATGTGGAGCAGGGATGAGAACATCTCCCTCGGCGCCCTCATAAAGAAAGACAGCCTCGAGACAGTCAAAGATATACTCTTTGTATACCTTGACAATATAGGTGAGGACGGCCGGCTCCCGAACCGCGTCCCCTCATCCAGCCTGGGTTCTGCCGACGGGATAGGATGGTTCTGGAAGCGCATGGATAACCTCATCACTGAGATGGAAAGACAGGACATCCTGGACAGGCACATGATACCTGATGACATGCGCAGGGTCAAGGAAGAGCTAGCAAGATCAATAGAGAACATTGAGAAGAACTACATGAAAGACTGTCTGATCCAGAACAATCTGAACGAGACCTGGATGGACACCACCTGGCAGGGAGAAGATGGACGCGAAGGTGCCTGCATCGAGGTACAGGCAATGCATCTCAACATGCTGAGATTCATGCAGACGCTCTGCACAGAGATAAAAGAATCAGAGATGTATAAGAAAAAAGAGAAAGACCTGAAAGATGCAGTGCTGAAGAGGTTCTGGAACAAGCAGACGCTCGCCGACATGGCTGATAACTTCACGATCAGGCCGAACATATTCATAGCATATTACATATACCCGCAGCTTCTCGAAGAGACAGACTGGAAAGCCGCTTTCGAAAGCGCGCTGGAGAAGCTTTGGCTCGACTGGGGCGGACTTTCAAGCATAGACACGACAAGCCACCTTTTCACACCCGACTACACAGGCAGGACAAACCAGAGCTATCACAGGGGAGATTCCTGGTACTGGTTGAACAACCTTGCAGCGCTCTGCCTGCACATGAACGACAAGGAATCATTCAGGAAAGAGATAAGAAAGATAATCAAGGCAAGCTCAGAGGAGATACTGCACCGCGGCGCGATAGGCCACCACGCAGAGGTCTCATCAGCATCACACCTGTCATCAAAAGGCTGCTTTGCCCAGGCATGGAGCGCAGCAATGTTCATAGAACTGATAGCAGAGGTGTACCGATGAGACATTCCATCGGCATTGACATGGGCGGCACAAAGATAGAGGGCTGCATTGCGGATGAGAAAGGGAAGATCATCTTCAGATACCGGACACATACCGATGCAGACAAAGGAAAAACCAGTGTCTTAAAGAACATACTATACGTGATTGACACATTGATCGGACACAACAAAGGAATAAAACTGAGCGGCATAGGTATCGGCATACCCGGATTCACAGACAAGAAAGGGAAAGTGATATTCATGCCTAACGTCCCTCTTGTAGGCACGAACCTGAAGAAGTCATTAGAGAAAAAATACAGGCTCAAGGTCAGCATAGACAACGACGCGAACCTTTTCGCTTACGCAGAATACCTTTTCGGCGCAGGGAAGAACGCTTCCTCATTGCTCGGCCTTATAGTAGGCACAGGTGTAGGCGGCGGGATAATAATCGATGGGAACATAATCCACGGGTCCAACGGCGGCGCAGGTGAAGTAGGCCAACAGGTGATCGACAAGAGAGCAAAGAAGATACATGAGACAAAGAACACATTCAACTCATTCTGCTCAGGCCCGGGCATAGTAAGAAGATACAAGGAAGCAGGCGGCAAGCTCATCAACCCAGACCCACAGGACATCTTCAGGTCAAAAGGCCACCCGGCAATAAGGGTCATAGATGATGAATACAATTACCTCGCCATGCTGCTGGGCAGCCTCACCAACACCCTGAGCCTGGACCGCATAGTACTGGGTGGAGGGGTGAGCAATGACCTGGACCCAAAACGCCTTCTCAGGGAGACCAGACGATTCACGATCAGGTCCATGGCAAAGACACTGAAGATAAAGAAGAACAAGCTAGGTGATTCCTCAGGCGTGTTAGGCGCTGCAATGCTTGTATTCAGCCAGTAGAGCCCCTCTAAACATCGTTTTCTGCAAACCCTTTTTTAAACCAAACCACCACATTCCGCGCCAAACAACCACTTTTTCGTCACTATAGAGTGATAAATAATCGAAAGATTTAAATACTAGCTTCTACCCTATTACATTATCGACTATTTATTTGTTGGAGGTGCTTGAGAGATGTCCTTACCTGTAATACAGAAATCAGTGTCTATTCTTGAACAGCTACAGCACCCTAACGGCCTGTTCGTAGCAGCGCTTGACAAGCGCACACACTACTC
>JBHPEY010000054.1:0-6763 GCA_042576705.1 Nanobdellota archaeon
AATTATCCCATGGCGCTGGAAGCCGCGATAAAGATGCAGGAAGTACCATACATCCACGCAGAAGGATTCGCAGGCGGAGAGCTCAAGCACGGGCCCATTGCACTGATACAGAACGGCACCCCCTGCATAGCCCTCGTCGCAAACGACGAAGTAAAAAAAGAGACAATCATCAACGCTCTGGAGATAAGATCAAGAGGCGGCTACATAATAGGCATAGCACCACAGGACAACGAAGTATTCGACTTCTGGATACCCGTACCAGACCTGGGGATAGCAAGCCCGATAGTGAACATAATCCCGATCCAGCTGCTCAGCTACTTCACAGCCCTGGAAAGAAACTGCGACCCGGATAAGCCAAGGAACTTGGCTAAATCAGTCACAGTGAAGTAAGGCATTCTCCCAGTTTAAAAACAATCAAAAAACCTTAAATAAGATATGCTTCAGCAAAATGTATACAATGGAACCGACAATAGATCGAACAGTAACAGGTTATGCTGGACCAAATCAGCGTGTTGACTACATGAAATTGAATGGTGTGGACAGGGTAGTGCAGTTTTCAATCGACAGTATGTCTGCGACCTACATAACTGCTGTCAGCATGAAGGGTTCAAACATGAGGTTAGACCCTGATGGGCTGGACTGCATCATGGCGGATGCAGGCCTGATACCTGGCGGCAACGACCTTGATATGCACGAAGCAAACTCTGAGTTCGGCATAGAATACGGCTTCAATGACCCGAAGAGAATGACTATTGAAGAGCTCAGGCGCGCAGATGCGATAGGTGAGTCGATGGTATGGATAGGCTTCGCACCTGAGGAGGAAGGCAGCGCATCAAGGATACAGCTTGAGATATACCCTGAACTGGTTGACAAGTTTTCCAGGCCCTCGATGAGACGTTTTGTTGAAGGGGTACTAGACATGGTGGTCCGCTACGCAGAGCACCCCTCAAGCTACACGAAGTGAATCTTTTTTTCTCTATTATTTATTGTTCTTTCTTAGGCCAAAACCCTGCTCTAAGCCCCACCACGCCTCAGCTTCGCAACCAAGCACAAGGTCGCCACCACCACGAACCCTGATTCTAAGACTGTCTGACTATCGTTCTGGCCGAAGCTCCAGGCTCTGCCTGAAGGCTTGCCGAATCTTTGATTCGGGAAGAGCCATTTTCCTTATATCGTTTCTTTGACCTGAAACGCCACGCGCTCATTTAGATACTGCTTAATCGTGCAAACAAAACACTACTTCGGCGCCTTTTTGTGAGGGGGTCGCAGGTAGCAACACTTAGGGCAAATTCGACTATAATGCCTTCACTCGCTTCGCGAGCTCGGCATACGAATTTGCGACTATTGTAGTTCCGCATCGGCCCACCCACCTCCCCTAAGTTGGCGACCCCCTCTGTAGTGTAAAGGCGGGAAAAGGCGTTATTAATGCCTGTTTTTACTGTGGTAACATCCATCCCCACGATAATTAATATACTTTCTATGCCTTATAATCTACAATAAGGAGAAGTCACATCCGCACATACCGGGCGAGATACCAAAACATCCAGGATAGCGAGAGCTGTCAATATAATAACACGAGGCGATTAAACATGAAATCCAAAATAGCGAGAGCTCCAAGATTGGGCGCATTCATCTCCACGATGCAGCCCACCTACGCGACATTCAACGAAGTGATGGAAGCACACAACAACCACACATTCGCAGAGATAAAGCACGACGGCTACAGGATCCAGATCCACAGAGGCAACAAGACCCTCAAGATATTCACAAGGAACGGCAACCAGCTGAACTACGAGTGCTATCCAGATATAACAGAAATCGCCAAAAAGCTCCCTGTATCGATACTAGATGCAGAACTGGTCGCACAAGGCAGTAGCCACAAGGAAGTATACGACAACGTAAAGAAACGCTTCCGAAGACCAGGGATAAAACAGGAAAGTGTAGATAAATATCTGCAGAGCGGGATAATCAACGACAACCCGCTCTCACTGAGGGTCTTCGACGCATTGAGGTTCGAAAAAAAAGGCCTCCTGCACCTGCCGTTCGAAGAACGCACCTCATACATAGACATCCTTGACATCAACGGACTGGAACCCGTAGACCACGAAGTAATCCGCACAACATCTGATCTGGAAGCCCTTGTCGGGCAGGTATTCAAGAACAGCCATGAAGGCATTGTCTGCAAGAACCCTGAATCACTCTACAGGCCAGGCTCGAAATCAATAGACTGGGTAAAGTTCAAGCGCTCTGAAACACTAGACCTCGCGGTAGTAGGATTCTACCTCGATGACGAAGCAGACATCCCATTCACATCAGTCCTTTGTGCCACTTACAATGACAAGACAGGGACATACGAGACACTGGGCAAAATCGGTGTAACAAGGGACACATTTTCTGAGGATATCTATCGACTGGTGAAAGACAACACCTCAAACAGGGCGCCAAGAAACGTGAGCTTCTCAGAAAAACTAGAACGAGCATCATACGAGCATCACGTCCCTGACATTTACATCGCACCGGAAGATTCTGTCGTATTGGAAGTCAAGGCCATGAACCTTTGCTTTGCAGCCAACTGGCAGACCTGCGGGGAGAAAGATGGTCGCGCTTTCTCGATGAGGATCGGATACGCCAACCAGCTTCGCTATGATAAGGACCCAAAGCAGGCAACAACGACCGACGCGATAAGAAAGCTGTATGCGCTTCAGAGTGGTGGTAAAGAATGAATCTCACAAAGAGACAACTCACCCAGAACAGGAAGCGCATAATAGCTCTTCTGGAAGAGACCGAACGCCCGGGAATCGACAACCTGGTGGAATGGCTGGAAGAGACAGACTTCTTCACAGCCCCTGCCTCCACAAGACCTGACTATCACGGCTGCCATGAAGGAGGACTGGCACAGCATGCATTGAATGTATACGATTCATTCGAGGCAAAGGCGCAGCAATACGACTTGCAGCTCGAGCAAGAAGAGCGCACAATAGCCTCCATATGCCACGACTTCTGCAAGATAGACTTCTACATCCCGAACATCCTGAAGTCAGGCAATCTATCAGGATCAAAACCATACGTCGTGGAGGACAACTTCCCTTTCGGCCATGGAGAGAAGTCAGCCCTCGCGGCAAGCCGGCACATAGACCTCACAAAGAACGAAGCACTTCTCATAAGATGGCACATGGGACCGTTCGATGCAGAGTGGGACAACTACCAGGAAAAGGTCGGCAAGGCCTGCCCAGCGATCTACGCGTTCCACAACGCAGACCAGGAAGCCAGCAAGTACATGGACTTCAAGAAGAGATGATTGATCGGATTGAAGCCCCTATGCTGAAAAATATTTTCTGCCACAGTAGTATGGTTAATGTCACTGTTATCAAAACAAAACCCCGCATATATGGTCAGTAGTAGTACCTCCCATATATCTGATGCGGAGTTTACAATCTTAGAAACGCAGTGCGGTGGTATTTAATTCTTTTGTCACAAGGGATTACTTCAGGTCTCCTTTGGTCACTATATCCTTTGTCTTCTTGAACTCTTGCAGGCCGACCTTCTTGAAAAAGCCGTATTCATTCAGGAACTGTACGATGGCGTCTGATTTCTCTATACCTTTTGCATCTAGCAACAGATCCAGGCTGGTTTTCCCATGATTCCCTTTTTGTTTGCGGCTGAGGAAATTGTAACAGAAAAAAAGTGTTTTCGCGACCATATCGCTGTCTGTTTCAGCTACACCTATTCCTGCAAATAGCCTCATCTCATCCAGAAGTGGCCTGAACAATGCATGGTTGAGCTTTATAGTGATTTGCTTGGTCATCTTCGATCACCTCTCTCTATCTGGGGGAGAAATGCTGCTTTATTATTAGCTTTTCTATTTTCAGACAAAAAATCCTATTGGTGACTGACGGTCATGATTTTGACAAAATGATAAAACTTCTTTTTATCAGAATGTAAAATATATCACATCTCTTCAGGAGCATTGATACCGAGCATAAGAAGCCCATTGTCGATGACCTGCCGCGTGCAATCAACCAACAACAATCTAGCCACTGCTAATTCCTTGTCCTCTTCCTGCAAACAGGGGCAGGCATGATAGAATTCATTGAACCCCCGTCCGATGGCCAGCAATTGCTGCGCGATGATATGCGGTCTGAAAGCCTCACTCGCTTCCACGACCTTGTCAGGGAAATCAGCCAGCGCATGCACAAGAGCTATCTCAGAATCATGCACGAGCTTCCCGAACGCGACATCGTCGGATACTTCAATCCCCTGGGACTCCGCCTTCCGCAATATAGAGCGCGCACGAGCATGCGTATACTGCAGATATGGTCCTGTATCCCCCTCGAATGACACGCTCTCTTCCTTGATGAATGTGATGTCCTTGATAGCATCTATCTTCAGAAGGTAGAACTTGATGGCACCGAGCCCAATCATCTTTGCCCGATCATGCACTGCCTGCACTTCCATGTCCTTATACCGTTTTAGGATCTCATCCTTCGCCAGCTCTTCCATCTCGAGCATCAGGTCATCAGCATCCACGACAGTCCCTTCCCTGCTCTTCATCTTGCCTTCCGGAAGGTTTACCATCCCATAAGCGAAATGATAGCACCCATCTGCCCAGGGATGGCCGAGCTTCTTCAGCAGGGAGAAAAGCACCTTGAAATGATAGTTCTGCTCTGTCGCGACAACGTAGACCATCTTGTTGAACTTGTAATCATCATGGCGCAGGTTTGCGGTGTATAGGTCCTGTGTTATGTAGACGCTTGTCCCATCTGAACGGAGGAGCACTTTCTCGCCAAGACCCTCTGCCTCAAGATCGACAACCACAGCACCTTCTTCATTCTTGACAAAAAGCCCTTTCTTCACTCCATCAAGCACCATCTTCTTGCCGCCTTCATACGTGTTGCTCTCATAGTATTCCTTGTCGAAAGGCTCCAGGTCAAATCTTTTGTAGGTCTCTGCAAAGCCTGAGAACGCCCACGCGTTCATCTTGTTCCACAGCGCGCGTATCTCCTTGTCTCCTTCTTCCCACTTCTTGATCATCGCTTTAGCTTCCTGTTCAAGAGAATCATCATCTTTAGCCTTGGTGTTGTACAGCACGTAATAGTCTCCCACAAAATGGTCGCTTTTCCTGTCCTCAGACTCGGGTGTCTTACCTTCACCCCATCTCTTGTACGCGAGCATGCTCTTGCAGATGTGTACCCCTCTGTCATTCACGATATTGACCCGTTTCACAGTGAATCCTTGCGTCTCCAGTATGCGTGCCATGCTCTGCCCGAGTGCCATGTTCCTGACATGCCCGACATGCAATGGCTTATTTGTGTTAGGGCCAGGATATTCAACAAGAACTGTCTTTCCTTTCCCGGAATCAGAATGCCCATAAGTCTCTTTCTTGTCCCTCACATCCCGCAGTGTCTTCTCTGCGACCTTCTCCTTGTTGACAAAGAAATTGAGATAAGGACCGATATTCTTCACTTCAGATATGATATCATCTGTCTTTATCTTGTCCTTCAGGAACTCTGCTATCTGATTAGGTGCCCTCTTGAGCTTTTTAGAAAGTACAAAACAGGGAAACGCATAGTCCCCTAGCTTGGGATCAGGAGGGACCTCAAGGATCCCTTCATCGATGCCATCACTCCCGACTTCATCGATTATCTTCTCGATCACATGCAGCCTGAAATCATCCATCCTACTTCCTCTTAGCTGTACTCTTCGTCTCTGTTTTTTCCTTGGTAAACCATCTTTTGACCGTTTTACCCAAAGTGATGATCTTGGGCTCTGTTATAGGATCAAGCGTGACCTTCTGCTTCTCAGCAAGCTGCCGTATGTCCTTCCGTATCAGCGTGAGCATATGCTTGACAAGCATATATTCGCGCCATCGCAGATACAGCATTACCAGGTAGAGTCCGAACACTCCACCTATGAGGACCTTCAGGAAGTTGATAGCTGTCCCTATTGGTCCGAGCAATGGAAATAATGTTGAATTCACCTCAACCACAAGCTCACCTCATTTTGATTATACAATAGCGGTTCAGGGGTGTTTTATTTATTAATCTATCGCGAAAATAAGGGTTGGGGAGGTTGTCGCGAGCAAATCACGTCCTGGGGCCAACCAAGCATCAGGCCGCTGCAATCACGCACTCAGGTTCTAGGACTGTTTTGACTATCGTTGTTGCCGAAGGCCTTCTTCCTTATATCATTCATTTAGTTCGAGGTTTCCTCGAACTCTCTCGCAGACCTGCGAGTTTACCGAACGCTGCTGCCTAACCGAATCCACATAGAGCAGCTGCGTCTTTCCCAACCAGGCTTGCTACATCCAATACCGCCCAACGAGACCTCAGCTTTGGTGCTCCTGCTGTATCCCTTGTCAAACTAACATCAGCTACCAATACCAAAGCTGAATTAAGAATCAAAAAGACTGTATCTGCCACTTCTGTTGCTCTCATGAATCAAAACAAAAAAAAAGAAAATAAAAAACCAGAAAAAATAAACAGAAATCAAATCCTCAGAAAGAGTCTTCCTCCTCTTCCTCTGTGGCATCCCTGATCTGGACTGCCTCTTCAACACCCCTCATAAAAGCCATTCCCTTGGGGTCTTCTTCGTCCTCTTCGTCATCCGCCGCAACAATCTGCACGGCTTGGTTGTCAAAGAATTGTTCCTCTTCTTCATATTCCTGCATAAAATCACCTTTTTTCGGAATGAATTAATCGAGGTGTTTCGTAGGTATATAAAAAAGTTTCGCACAAATCTGTTTATAATTTATATAAAATACGCC
>JBHPEY010000055.1:0-6402 GCA_042576705.1 Nanobdellota archaeon
TTCAATATAGGGCCTGGTGTCTACAAGCTCTACATGATGAAGCGCGGCATAGCAGCAGACGGCAGCCATAATGTTACTCTGTATATAGAATGATGGTAGGATGATGATGAAAGGATCACACAAGGACCTGTGGAAAAGGATCAGCCCTGGTAGGGCAATCCTGATAGTGTCATTTTCTTTCCTGGTAGTGATAGCATCAGCTATGCTGGTCGCTTCACTGTCTGGTCCTTCAGGGACGATAACCATCGTCGGCCCCAACGGGACAGAGGTCACAGGGACAAGGAATGTTCTCCTCAACCTCACCTTCGCATATGCCTTGGGCAACATCACCGGCTGCCGCTGGGCAAATGATGTAGAGAGGGGGTTGTACTGGGCCCATTGGGAGAACTGCACCCCTGTGAAGGAATGGATCCTGAGCGAAGGTTACGGCAACAAGACAGTCTATTACCAGATAAGGGGAAATCAAAGCTACTACGGCATGTACACAGACACGATACTGTATTCATACATCCAGGACTACACGCCTCCGTCACAGCCGATTGTCTACGATGGACTTGCAGGAGATGATATAGACTGGTGGAACTCAGCCACGACCCTCCATGCGCACTGGTTCAACGCTACAGAGGATATCTCAGGGATCTACTACAGGTATCGTATCCTGGAGAACAGCTCCTGCTACAACAATGACTGCAACTTCACAAGCATAGGACGGAATACCTCGGTGACTGTGACAGGTCTCACGCTCGGCGAGAACTGGACCTACTATTTTGATGTCCAGGCATACAATATCTACAACATAAGCGCAGGCCCGGCACGATCAGATGGTACAAGGATAGACATCACCCCTCCGGAAGCACCCGCTCTCAACAGCACAACTCATCCTGACCAGGCAAGGACATACCAGGACACATTGGCGGTCTTCAACTGGACAGCAAGTGACATCCTCAGCAACAGCAACATGAGCGGCATCGAGGGATACTCACATATCCTTGACACGCACCCGGGTACTGTGCCTGATGACATAATAGAGGAACGGTCCTGGGAGAGCCTTAAGTCCATGCCATCCGGCGTCGACACTGGCCAGGTCCTCAGGGCCAACAGCACAACCCTATCACCCCATACCCACGCTGTCTTCAGCCAGCTGCACGCAAACCTCACAGAGAATGAGAGCATAAGGGTGAACGTAAGGCTCGCAGAGCTCACCCAGGATATCGACGACCTGATGGGGATGAAGGTATTCCTGATGAAGTACGGCAGTGGAGACGTGATCACGTTCAACCAGGACGCGAACGCGATATCCAACATAGTCAACATGAGCCAGGACATAAAGTATGCTGAGAGCATGTCCCTTGCGACCACTTACCAGTTTGACCTCACAGTCAACGAGTCAGTCACAGACGACGTGAGCAACAACATCTACATTGTGGTCTCAGGACTGCCTGAAGACAATGACAACCGCAACAATCTCTCGCTGGCAGCCAGCTCGGCAATAGACACCAGCACATGGAAGTTTGTCTGCAACAATTCAGACAGCTGCGCAAGCACTACAGCTTCATACAATCCTGCCGTTGAGGTGAAGAGATACAAGACCGGCGACACATGGACGAAGACATACAACAACCTCGCAGATGGGACGTATTATTTCCATGTCAAGGCAAAGGATCGCGCAGGCAACTGGGGCAATGTCACTCATTACAGGATAGCAGTCTCCACAGGCGGCGTCAGCGTCGGGATCATATCCCCTGAGAGCGGCACGATATACGAGTCAGGCAACGACTATTTCAACATAAGCGTGACAGTGATGGTCAGCGGAAATGCCTCTGTAAGGACATACGTCAACCAGCCGGGCGGAGGCACATATGCCTCGCAGGAGAACATATTCAGCACAAAGCACAACTTCCACGACGTGACCCTGAAGACAGGCACGAATGAGATATATGCGATCGCCAACAACTCTGAAGGCATAACCAGCCTGTCGACAGGTGTCTATGTCATCCTTGCAAGGGATCTTGTCCCTGTCACCGACAAGACTCTGAGAGTGACATACACAGGAGGGACAGGGTGCAGCGCAAGCGCCAACGCAAGGGTCTGCTCAGGGACCTCGGGCGGAGCTTCGATAGGGATAGCAAATGAGAACTCTGGAAGCGCGCAGGCCAATCTTGTGCAGGCAGACACCACAGTCAATACGATAAAGATATTCATGACCCGTGCGGTAGGTGCGGGAGAGGTGACTGACATCGCAGACGAGTTTGAGCACAACAACTTCCTTGACGGGAAATCCCCTGCTTTCGGCTACAGGAAGAAACCTGCGGATTACATAATGCGCAACGAGCTCAGGTACGCAGATATATGGATCGGAGGCGGATTGCGCCTGCCTTCAGGTAAGTATGTCATATACCTTAACCACAACGGTGTGACTGCTGATGGCAAGGTGAACCTGAGCATGTCAATCCAATGAGTATGAGAAGGAACAGAAAATGATATCCAATAAGAAAGCCCAGTTCTACATCTTCACAGCAGTCATGCTCATAGGCTACGCGACCCTGTTGCTCCAGTCCTTTGATGTGGTTCCCCCTGTCTCCAAGAACCTGCGCCAGGCTTACGAGAATTTCGCGTTCGAGAGCGATGCTGTGCTGAACAATGCCCTGTTCGCGCAGGCAGATATCGATACAGAGTATGGACGATTCCTTGACAACTTCATTTCCTACTCTAGAATGAAGAAATTGAATGTGGATGTCTTTGCAGTGCTTGAGCATGGCGAATATATCTATTTTTTCAATAAGATGGACAACATCGTGCGCATCATGGACCTGAACGAGACCGTCCCTCCAGGCACCAGCACGTATTTCCTTCGTTCAAACCTCTCAGATGTCGCTCTGGAGGTCAGAGACGACGTTTTTCATGAAAACATTTATAAATTCAGCATCTCTAATCAAGGGACAGACGCAAAAGCTATACTCAGGGTGAAAAAAGGCACGAAACGCGAGATTTTCGTGAAAGAATGAGTCCGGACACGATGAGAGACACCCAAAAAAGAGGTCAATGATGAGAATCCTGTACAACAATAAGCGAGCTGTCTCGCCATGGATATCATGGGTCCTTCTTATGGCGTTTGCCATGGCGCTAAGCGCATTGATGTATGATTTCATGGTAGATTACACAGAATCGTCCACAGATGATATGAAGAAAGTGGTCTATAATGCAGACGAATGCAGGCTTGTATCCCTCAATATCGACTCTGCCTGCCTCTCATCACAAGTTTTAAATATCACGCTTCAAAATAGGAACTATATAAGGATAGATAGCATGGACTTCCGTTTTTATGATGGAAGGTTCCCTTTACATACGAATCAGACAGAGATAAGCATGAACCCTAACAGGGTAAAGCGGATAGACCTAAACATAGGAGTATCAACCGCTACAAAGGTTGAGGTCATACCGCACATAACAAAAGAGAATATGGATATCATCTGCGCTGAAAAGAAGGCCGCAGTCGATATCACTAGCTGTTCATAGTCATCTGATAACAATTAAAAATCTTTCAAAAAGGAGGTAATAACATGACCGCACGTGTGAAAAAAGAGGTCGTTGACCTGGAGGTGGAGAAATCCCGCCTCAACAGGGAGAAATCCATGCTTGTCATGAACAAGAGCCTGATTCTGTACTTTGCATTCATGTTCGTGGCAGTTCTTGGCTTTATCAATGGTTACATCAACAGGACATTGTTGAATGTGCTGATCGTGATGGGGTTATGCGTCCTTATAATAGGGACTGTGCCCTACGTGAGGACAATGCATGCTGAAGAGAAGCGCCTGAATGATTTGATTCGGCGCATGACTGAGTGAGGTGGACAGGATGACGAAAAAAAGACTAAACAGGATGTTCAACTCAAGGAAGGCAGTCTCACCACTCATCGCGACAGTGCTGCTCATCGCTTTCGCAGTCGCTCTTGGCGCAGTTGTCATGAACTGGGGCAGGGGATATGTCGAGGACACTGCAAACATCGCACGGGAGCGGTCTGACACAGAAGTCAAGTGCGCTTCAGAGGTCGACATCGACATCATCGATATCGACAGCGTGCCGCAGATCTGTTATAATATGACCAGCGGCGCAGGCGGCGCAAGCAACGAGTCTGTCGAGTTCATAATCGAGAACAAGAAGTCAAAGACTGTCGAGAAGATCCAAGTGAGGCTTATAGGGTCCAAGACAAGAGTGCCTTATACATACCTTCTTGATGAGAACGCAAGCGGTCTGACCGTGAACCAGGCCAAGTACATGAACATCAGCTTTGAGACAGATGATTATGGCACGCCTCAGCAGATCAAGCTGACACCTTACATCAAGGTAGGGGCACAGGAAGTGGCCTGCTCTTCAAGCTCAGAGACGGCCACCAACATAAAGCCTTGCACCGAAGTCTGGGTGACAGGCTAATATTTTTATTTTTTAATCCTTGTTAAAATGGTAGACAGAAGGTCTAAGAAGATCAGCCTGCTGGTGTTTTTGGCAGCGATTTTCGTGCTGCTGGTCGCATTCACTGCAGGTTGGATATATCGCATATATACTGCCCAGACGGAATATTCAGAGCGCCATACTATAGCGACAGTGGAGTGTGGCAGGTATTTTTTCAAGGTCTACCCTGAGAGTGTGTTGTATGAGAACGGCACACTGTATTTTGAGATTGAGAACACCATTGGTGCAAGCTTACAGACGATTGTTGTTGAGAGTGTCAGCCAGAAGAAATCGGTCGATCTCGGCGATCTTGGCCTGGGAACTGTACAGCCGGTCACAGTGGACCTGGAAGTCATCGAGTGGGTTATGGTCTACCCAATGGGTTGTGCTGGCGTGAATTTCCAGAACCTGAGTTTTGAACCGAGGACCACCACCTAAAAAGAGGCGAAATGAAGTGAAGGCACAGATATGGGTTTCAGCCATATTGTACATTCTTGTTATCACTGTAATTATGGTTCTAGTCCTAAACGCAGGTGTACCTGTGATAAAGGACCTGCAGGACAAGACCGTCTTCACAAGGTCGAAGAACACGTTTCTTGCGCTCAACCAGCACATAAACGAGGTCAGCGAGGAAGGGATAGGTTCCCAGCGCGTTGTTCCCATAGAGATAGAGAAAGGGTTTCTTGAACTGGAGGAGGGCTCCCTGAAATGGGATATGCGGACAAATGCGAAGATCCTTGAGTCTGGCCAGCAGATAGAGCTCGGCAACCTCTACATCTCTTCTAATGCTGACGTGACAGCAAGAAGCTACAGCAGCAACTATACCCTTGAGAATACATACCTGAGGGCAAGCTTCTATAAATGTGAGGATCGCGACGTGTGCGGACTGAACCAGTCATCGATGCTCATCAGCCTGGTATTCAAGAACCCTGACACAGGGTTATCGACCGCTGCGGACAATGATTTTGATTTTGATTTTGGCACGGGCACAGCATGGAATGTTTCAGGCTACTCTGTGATTGAGGATGAGGGCTCGAGCCTTGGTGCTGCGCGTGTGCTTTACTATGTGAATAACACGAACGCTAGCTACTACAGTGTTGTAGAGTTTTCGCTTGCGAGCAATAGGGATTTCCTCGAGGTGAGGATAAGATAGAGGTGTGATAAGTGGCATTTTCATTTTTCAAGAAAAAAGAGGAAGAAAGGCCTGTAAACCCGGCAGTCCTGGCAGAAGCAGGGGATAAGGCAGGTACAGAAGAGAAGAAGACAGTGATCAACGCACCTCCGAAGGAAGAGAAAGAAGGGATAATATTCAAAGGAGAGGATCCCGACGTCTCAAAGGAAGAGAAGAAGGACGTGCCTGCCGTCGCCGAGCGCGCTTCAGAGAAGGCAGTTGATGACAAGAAGACCATCATCAGCCCGAACATGATCGAGCCGAAACAGGCTGCCAAAGCAGAGAAGCCTGAGGATATGCTGCCGAAGAAAGGCGAGGAAGACACAGCCCCTGACAAAGAAGGTTTCTTCATTGACCTGAGGCCCAAGATCATCGAACTGCCTCCTTACAAGGATAAGAAAGAGATCAACGTGCGTTATCCTGTGATCCCGCCTTATGCATACATACACATCTATTTCGACAAGAAAGAGAATGAGCTTATCTATGCTGTGGAGGAGCCTGTGCTTGATGACACAGAGACGCAGATCCTCGAGCTTATACAGCTGGGCCTTGAGGAGATGATCAACATCAGCTTCGTGCGCGCGGCAAAGTCGAACATCATCCTGCAGTATCTTGAGAAGAACGTGCAGAGCATCCTTGTCGAGCTTGGCACAAAGGTCAGCAAGAAGACCTACAACAAGCTGATGTACTATGTGTACCGTAACAGCGTCGGGCTGAATGAGATCGAGCCGCTTCTGAACGATTATTATGTTGAGGATATAGAGTGCAATGGCACCAAGTTC
>JBHPEY010000056.1:0-6273 GCA_042576705.1 Nanobdellota archaeon
GGTGAGCTGAGTGAGATGAGCGGGAAGAAGGCAGAAAAGGCGCTGTCAGGAATGGACAGGCTCGCCGGAGTGCAGTCAAAGGATGAGCTTCTCAGCGTGATGCAGCAGATGTCGAAAGGGAAGCACGTCGACAAGAATGTATTTGAGGTCATACTTTCATATCTTATGAAGTCAGGCAAGATAACCAAGCGTGATGTCTCCGAGCTCCTCTTCGGGCTGGAGACACAGGGCGTGCTGAGCAAGAAAGATATTGCTGAAGTGTTTTTCAATCTAGGTATAAAGAAATGAGGTGTGTTTCATGAGAAAAGCGCAGATTGCAAGTCAGATATTCATCTACATCATCGCGGTTGTCGTGGTGGGTCTTATAATCGCATATGGATACTCTGCCATCAAGAGTTTCAGCGAGAAGGGGGAGCAGGTTGAGTACATAACCCTCAAGTCGAACATAGAGAACGCAGTGAAGTCTTTGACGTCTGATTACGGCTCTGTGAAGCGTCCTGACATCGGGATCTCAGGGAAGTACGATGCTGTCTGTTTCGTCAATAAGGACAGGGGGAGGGAAAAGGCAAATACCAGCGCACTCTGCCAGGAGTTTGATGATCAGAAGGAATACTTCCAGCCTGTCGCATGCGAGGGTTGGAAACTGGAAAGGGATAATGTCTTCCTCATACCTGACGGGAGCGAGAGCTTCTATGCCGGTGAGATGGTGATTGCCAAGAATGAGGACTTCCTCTGCATCGATGTCATCAACAACAGGATAAACCTCCAGCTGAAGGGGCTGGGGGACAAGGTGGAGGTATCGAACTATACCCGATGAAGAACAAGATGCTGAGATTTCCGGATCGTGCACGCCGATCGAAGAAAGCGCAGGTCGAGACACAGCTCAACTGGATATTCATCCTCATAGTCGGGGCAGTCATCCTGGCTTTCTTTGCTTTCATAGTGATAAAGCAGCGTGCGGCAGCAGAGGCCAAGTTTTCAGGAAAGATAGCGCAGCAGCTGAATACGATCTTTACAGGCGCGAAAGTGGCATCAGGCACTGTGCAGGAGATACCGACGCCAGAGGTCTCGATACGTTTCGATTGCAATGATTACTACATAGGGCCGACGAGCCAGAGGATGGGCAACCGCGTGGTGTTCGCGCCGGAATTTGTCGAGGGGAAGAAGATAATCACCTGGACCCGCGACTGGAATGTGCCGTTCAAGATAAGCAGCTTCCTGTACGTGACAGCCCCTACGGTGAGGTATATAGTCATCGGCGAGGAAGCGGACGAGCCAAAAGCCAACGCTCTCTATGATGCCCTGCCTGATAAACTGAACAAGGACATATTCAGCCTGAATGATTATGAGATGAATAATATAGTCAACGAGGATGACAAGTACGTGCGTTTCATACTGGTTGACATAAGCACTCTGAACATACCTACAGCGTTCGACGATGTCAGCGTCACCGGACTGGAAGTGGATACGAGTTTGGATCCGCTATATTCCGCAAAGTCTGTGAAGTTCCTCGCCCGCGCGGCATCAGCGCCCCGCACGTTCAATACTGGCGCGACTCATTATTATACAGAGGAGGAGGTCATGTACGGAGCCATCTTTTCTGACAATTCAGACGAGTATGAATGCATCATGAGACGCGCTTATGAGCGTTTCAACATAGTGGCCCGGGTGTATAAGGAGAAGCTGGACGCCCTTGCGTCGGCCTTTGACGGCTCGAACTGTGAAGGGTTTTACGAAAACAATCAGGACATAGCTGAATTGATAGGTTCTACAAATCAGTATCCTGGGGAGCAGCAGAGTTACGATGCGATAGTATCGACAAAGGCCGGGCTGAAGGATTCAAATACCCGCCTTCAGCTTTATTCGTGTCCATTGATATATTGAAGATGGAAAAGATACATGGATTGAAAGACCGGAAAGCCCAGCTCAAGATGGGCGAGACAGTGGCTATTATGTTCGTCTTTTTCATACTGCTCATAATTGGCGCGGTCTTCTACATGAATATCCAGCGCGCGACAGTCAGTCGAGAGATATCAGAGGCCTATGAGCTGCGGGCGATGGAGGTCGCCCAGACGATATCATTCCTCCCAGAGGCTCAATGCACGGAATCCAATGTCGTGAAGGCAAGCTGTTTTGACCTCTACAAGCTGATGGGGATAGCAGCAGTTTCTGGGACCACCGACGGACTTAAGATGTATTCCCGGGAGTTCGGGACCACGACCATCAGGCTCATAACGCTTTACCCGAGAGGTGCAGAGTTTGTGCTGTATAACTACACAAAGGAGGATTTCAGGTCAGCACCTGTGACACATGTTCCTATAATGCTTTACAACACAAGCGCGGATGATTATTATTTCGGCGTGTTAGAGGTCACGACGTATCAGTAAGAAGATGAGACCGAGAAAGAAAAGGGCAGGGAGACGTCTGAAGAAGAAGTCCCAGACAGAGATAATGGGCCTGATGATAGTAGTCATACTGCTGATAGTCGGCGTCCTCTTTGCGATAAAGTTCGTTGTCCTGAAGAAACCCCCTCAGTTAAGGCAGACATTCTCGCGCACCCAGATGGCTTCAAACATGGGCCTTGCCCTGATGTCGTCGACAACACAGAACTGTCGCGGCACTGCGATAAAAGACCTGCTTATTGACTGCGCTGAATGGCCTGAGGCAGGAGGGACGATAACCTGCGATCCTGATCCTGAAACAGGATTCAGCCTGAAATCCTGCGATTATGTGAACAACACAATACTTGACATCGCGAACAAGACACTGGACGCGTGGTGGGTTGACTATTATATAACCGCAGGCACGAAAGAGGTGCAGACCCTTTCCACGAACAATGATTGTGATCCTGGTGAGACCCAGCCAGGCGAGTCAGAGTCATTTTTCCTGCCGACAAGCCGCGGCTTGCTCACGCTCAAGATATTCATATGCGAATGATGATGCAACAATCCATGATGTGAAGGTGAGACAAATGGACAAGAAAGGAGATTTCAAGACACTGGCTGTCATGATAGCCACGCTGGCAGGCATCCTCCTGCTGGTCATTGTATTTTATCGTGTGATATTCAAGGGAGGACTGCTCGGATGAGGAGCCTGTACAGGTCGAAGAGAGCGACGTTCAATGTATTGCTTGCAGTGGTAGTCACTCTCATAGTCGGCCTTCTGCTTCTTATCATAGGCTACCAGATAAACAAGAAGACGAGCGCGATAAATGATGACCAGAAGTGCTCGATGAGCATCCTTGCGAATGACCAACTGTCGAAGATGAAGAAGAGTAGCTATGGTGCTATGGGTTCTACAATCGGTTTCGAATGCCCGAGAAGGGAGGTGTTGATCGAGGCAGAGGATGTAGAGAAGTACGGTAGGATCAACGACGACAGGTTCAAGACAATCATCGCAGAGGAGATGAAATCCTGCTGGATAAAGACTGGCGGGGGAAAGATGGACCCATTCAAGACAGGTGGTTGGGCAGATGTTGAAGAGTCATACTGCCTGGTGTGCCGGGAGATGCGGTTTGATAGCAGTCTGGTGAAGGCTGCCAAGGATCAGAATTATCATGCAAAAGGTTTTCAGTATTGGATTGCGACCCACTCTCTTCCAGGGATAAAGACCACGCTTTATGAGAAGATCAAGAAAGAACAGCCGAGCCAGGAGACCCTGGCGAAACTCAAGGAGACTGAGAATTCCGACATGTCCTCTTTCAATTTCGACAACAAATATGTCGTCATCTGGAGGGTTGAGAAGTACGAGGAAAGCAGGCTTTGGAGCTGGGCCAAGTGGGTTGGTATAGGTGCATTAGCGGTGGGAGGGGTGGTGTTCCTGCCTATAGGGCTGGCCGCAGTGGGCGTCGGCGGAGCAGCAGCAGTGGCATCCGGAAGCCTTGCTGTTGTGAGTGCTGTAGGCGGAGCCAAAGCAGTCTTAGGCGTTGCAATAGGTATAGGTATAAGCTCTGAGGATGATGACAATAACTATGTTTCACAGCAGATTTTCATAATTCCCGAAAAGACCCTGAGCACTGAGTTCGATTTCGCGAATGATGGTAAGAAAAAGGACTTCTGCACCCAGATGATAAACTAAGAGTTTGATGGTCCACGATGTTAAGCAGTTCAAGAAAAGGTATGTCGACGTTCATGGTCCTTTTAGGCGCAGTCATGCTAGGCATAATCGTGATCATTCTTATCATCATCTTCAGGCAGATAGCAGAGGCTTCTGAGGAAGAGGCCCTTCGCACACGATGCAAGACATCATTGATGGCTTACGCAAAGATAAAGAACCTCCCTTTCGGGGATGCCCAGGCAGATGAGTCTGCGATAAAGTGCCCGACAAAGTACATCACCATAGAGGCTGAAAGCCAGAAGACCATGAGGCGGGATGTGGCCAATCTTATGGTGGAATGCTGGAGCGACATGGGTGCGGGAAAGATCCGTCTTTTCTCTGCGCAGGATGAAAAGTTCTGCGTGATATGCTCTGTGCTCAAGTTCGAGGATCCTAATACAAAGCTTACAGGCCTCTCGAGCTTCATGATGACAGAGAAGGCGCCGATAAGGATAGATGGACGGAAGCCTACATACTACGAATACCTCGCGCGGGTCCAGACAGATACCAGCAGATTGATTGATAAGGCGCAGAGCACGGTCGACAATAACTATCTTGATGGTGGCAAGCGCTATGCGATAATGTTCACGTATTACAAGCAGAGCTATTGGAGCAAACTGAAATCAGCATTGGTTGGTTCGGCGATCTTTGGTGGTGCTGTGCTGGTGATCGGGACGGTTGTAGGGGTTGCTGTTGGTGTGGCGACCGCCGGGACTGCTGCTCCGATCGGTGCGATGATAATAGCAAAGAGCATTGCAGTGGCGACAACATTAGGGGTGGCTGCGGGAGGTGCAACAGGAGTTGCAGCATCTGACGATACCTCCGGCGTGACTACAGGAGGAGCAGACTGGGACGCAAATATCATATTGGCACAATACAGTGAGCAAGGGCTGAAAGAGCTGGGCTGCGAAGCACTGCCTGTCAGCCAGATGGACGAGCGCTTCAGGTAAGAAGGATATTATTGCTATCGTTAGTTTTATATATCCTGCAGCATGCATGCTTTTAGGTGAAACACATGATGTTAAGACTAGGAAAAAAGGCTGAAATCCCTATCTACCAGCTGATATTATTTGTCATAATTCTTATAGTGTGTGCAATCATAGCCTTCAGCGCATTCAGCAAGAGTGGAGGCCTTCTGAGCAACCTTTTCTCTGCGATACGGGGTGGTGGCGGTTAGGTTCAGGCCTGTTCGGGGCAGGAAAGGGCTGGTCGTCAGGCAGGTCATACTTCTGGCAGTTGCCCTTGGCATTGCGTTTGTAGTGGTCAATTCTATTGTGCCGAAGCTGCTGAGGACAAGCGATAGCACATTGGCTCTGGGGCCCAGCGAGTGCACTGAGGCAGACAAGACACGGCCGATAAGCTGGTTCAAGGACAACCTTGAGACATACAGCAGGCAGACAACACAGGCGGGTGTCACGAATACCCGCTACTCACCGGAAGATGCAAAAGAGATGTTCAGGAAATACCTTGCCTGCAAGCAGATAGGCACGTTCAAGGCGCAAGAGGTGAACGATAATGATCAGGCCATGATGGATATCGGGAAGAACACCTATCTTGGGCTCGCAACAGGGGTCTGTGAAGAGATCAAGCTGGCCAAGCGTGCCAACGCCAAGCTTGAGCTTAAGGACCTTAATGAGAAGTATGGCGAGCTGGCTGAGGAGTATGACTCTTTCTTTGTCGATGATGCGAATAAGGTGAAGTTCCCAAGCTCACGCGCCTGTGTTTGATTGTTTATTTCTGCGCGAAAATCACATTGGTTCAGCTCTCGCAGCTATAGAAAACTTTATATATACTACTATCTGGAAGGTGTATATCCTTATTTTAATAAAAATCAAGAGGTGACTGGCATGTCGAAAAAAGCTCAGGGCTTATCTATGAATGTTATAATCATCGCAGCCATTGCATTGCTTGTTCTGGTCATCCTGGCCGTCATTTTCATCGGTAGGATGAAGACAACAACATCTGGCATCGATCAGTGCAAGGGCAAATGTGTGGCTTCAACCTATGATTGTGAACAGCAGGGATCATACTATAAGGCCACAGGAGACCCTTGTTATACTATGACGGGAAAGCCTGACACGGATAATCCTGTCTGTTGCGTTGGTGTATGATGCATCAAAATGTTTTCTTCTTTTCATTCTAAAAGGGCTCAGGGGATGAGCCTTAATGTTGTTATCA
>JBHPEY010000057.1:0-5704 GCA_042576705.1 Nanobdellota archaeon
TAGCAGTGATTGCCATAGTTGTTCTGATTGTCCTTATAGTGGTATTCGCAGGCAAGACAAAGATGTTCGGCAAGACAACATCGGATTGCCCTGCCCGCGGTGGCGAGTGCACGGATAAGGCTATATGCCCTCCTGGCGAGATGACTCACATAGGGGTCAATTGCCCGGATAAGCAGAAATGCTGCGCTCCCTTTGACTTGGTTGAGGAGGTAAAGCCTGCCTCAACAGAGGCCGCAAAGCCCAATAAAGAACCGCCCAAATCAACGTAAGATGGTAAAGATGATGCGAAAAAAAGCAGAGATGACATTTCCAGTCATTGTGGCAATAGTGATAGGTCTGGTGATCCTGGCGATATTCATCTATATGATAAGCGGGAAGAGCAGAGACCTTGTTTCAGGGACAAGCTGCCCTGATAATGAATGTTCTGCTTTCAAAAGCGACGGCACGTGCCCGCCTGATAAGCCGGTCAAAAGCTTCACACCCTGCAAGGTAAAAAAGCTACCTGGCCGTTGCTGCGTTGCAGAAGGATAGGAGGTTTTCATGATGAACAAAAAAGCCCAGGGAATGAGCCTAAGAGTAATTATAATAGCAGTCATTGCATTGATTGTTCTTGTCGTGCTTATCATGGTATTCGCAGGAAAACTGAAGTTTTTCGGCGGCCAGACAAGCGACACCGCTTCAAGATACACAGGGACAAAGTGTGAGATTCCTGGAACCAACAACGAGTGCGGCCTGAGCGAGACAGCATGTAGGGCCAAGGGCGGGACTTACGACTCGAAGACAAATTACGACCTGTGCGCTGACTGCTGTTTGATGTAAGATGCATATAAGATCCAGAAAAGGAGATATGTCTATAAATAAGATAATAGCGATAGCATTGGGCCTGTTTGTCCTATACCTCCTTGTGGTACACGGCGGTGGAAGGATCAAGGAGGCCATAGCTGGTGCGACCCCCAGCTGCAATTCAAACGTCGCAAAATGCGCCTGTTTCTATGTCGACAATGGCTGCCCGGACGCGTATTCCAAGGTCCAGTACAACAGCCCGAGCTGTCCTCTTGATACTGAGCTGTGCACCACAGACCAGAAATATGTTGAACTTAGGGACGCAGCAGTCAAGTTATACAAGCCAAAGAAGGACAAGAGCAAGTTAGGCACCTGCTGCATGGCGCCTGTAGGCAAGGTGAGCGACACAAGGCTGAAGGGCTATTCTGGTTCAGAGCATGTAGCAGCGCCTTCACCGACAACAGCGACGGCCCCTGCATTACCAGGAAGTCCTGCAATAATCATTGTCAGGTACAGCTCCCAGACAAGCGTGAACTATCAGTTCGACAGGAACACCAATAAGTGGACATATGACGGAGGGTTCGGCAAGGATTCTGTGGACGATATGGGCAGTCCATATAGCGCGGAAAACAGGGAGATAGCATCAATACTTTCAGGAAAGAACGAGCCTGATGGCTATGTGTTTTTTAGGGGCTTGACAGCCTCAAATCTTGAGAAGAAAGAAGGCGTCCCATGAGGGAAGCATTCTGACAGGCAACAAAAATGAGGTCATTTCCTTCTAGAAAAGCTCAGGTGGAGCTTTCTCTGCAGCAGATCATAGGTCTGGTGATTGCTATAATCATAATTCTCGCGACCGTCGCGTTCTTCATGGGCCTGATGAATATCTTTATGGGTCCCCCTGACTCTGGAAGTCTGCGCACCTGGAACCTTGCTTATGAGGTCATTGAGTCATTGTATGACAAGCGGAACCTTAACACCTCCTGCTACATCAGTGCAGGATTCCTTAAGGAGGACATAGGTATCGTGGGATTCAATGCAGATGGGATGGCTGCTGCAGGTAATGATGGCATCATATGCGAGATGGGTGAGAATTGTATAGAGGAGACCTGTGGTGCATTCAATGAGAATATAGAGAAGCCGAATTCCTGCGGCACAGGGCCTTGCCTTTGCGTATGTGATGGTGGCATGGGTGACTTGACAGATGATGACTGCAAGGCCTCAGGTGCAAAGTGCCAGAAATTTCCCAGTAGTATAGGTTTTGACGTGATGTATTTTGTGGATACTGATGATGATGAATGCACTTCCTCATACAGGGTTCCAGGCACAGGTGAGGCAGGCAGCCTATGTGATCTTATGTATCGTGGCTCAGGTTGCGGTGTGGTAGGACAGGGTGATGAGAGGGGTACCAAATATAACCTGTACATACTGCAGGGCGAAGCAAAGACAAGGACCAGCAGGACAGGGAAAGCAGTCATATTTGACATCGTCAAGGCAGACCAGTTTGGGATAGCCTATCCTGATGTCAAGACAGACTGCCAGATCATGCTGAATAACCTGCGTAAAGAGCGGCATGTTGTTCCGACCCGCACCGCTGAGACAGAGGAGCCAGAAGATACACTGAATCAACCACTGAGTCAGGGTGGTGCTAAAGCCGCAAGCGGAATCTCTGTCTCCAAGTAGTTGTTGATTGATATGCCCACAGCTTGCTGGGGGGATAACAAGCAACACCAAAAACCCTGCAGCTATTTTACAAGGGGATTGGGAGTATTGTAGCATATCCTGTAGCTTGCTGCCGGGTTTTTGATTTCTCGTCCACAGGGCACCAAAACTATTATAAACACATCCTCCTTCTGAAGCCTTATAAATGGGTTTTGTTTCGAAAAAAAGGGGTAACCTAGCCTTCAGGCTATTCAGGCACAGAAAGGCCAATATGCTGCATGAGATATACTTCTTGATGTTCCAGCTTATCATGATATTCATGGTGGCCATTGCCCTTTTCCAGTACACCAACAATGTCGCTACTGATCTTGGTTTTGAGAAACGCTACGCATCGATCGATGTCGGTCTGCTGACGACTGCTGTCATGTTCACTCCAGGGACACTGAAGCAGGACTATAGGTCTATAGATTTTGGCGTGCCTATGGATTTCATATTTGCCAATTCTCTGGTTAACATAAAGGAGCGTGGCAAGGAACTTAACAAGTACTATTGGTTCCTGTCAGACAGAAGTCTTGAGCCTTTTGAGGAGGATGTCCAGCTGGAATCCAGCGCATCAAATGGTACCGACTTCACTTATTACAAGTCAGGCAGGAGTATAGATGTCAGCAAGGATGCTGTCAACCCTCTGCAGCAGGCCTGTCCTCTGGTGGGCACCTCTGACACCGGCTGGAAGAGCAAGAAGTTCTTCATCGCAAAGGTCCTTCCGAAAAGGCAGGATTATGCAGACGCGAACCTTTCTGTGAACAGGATTGCGCAGATACTCTCTGCAAGGTATAGCTATTTTACATCAGGCAGTGGCGCGGCATCCCAGCCTGCAGGAGGCTCCCTGGTCAGTGCGATTCCTGGCGATGCTGAGCTGGTCATTGTATTGGGAGATTCTGGCGAGAAAAGGGAGCCGGGAAGCCTTGTCCTCTACATCCCTGTAGATGATAAGATCCTGAAATCAAGGAAGCTTGCCTGTTTCATACTGAATGATCTTCTTACAGCAAGCACTGATGTATATTATGCACAGGTGATGCCTGTCTTCACTGGAGCCTTGAACAATACAAGCCCATTGGGCATATTCAAGGAGAGGTCCGACGAGAGACAGATTATGGTATTCATCGATGTCTCGAAGTTCACCAATGACCAGGTTGTTGTGGATTCAGTGGCGAACGCGATAAATCGCGCTGTCGGCCGTTATTATGGTGAATACGGAGAGTCTCTTGTACCTGGCGCCACCTTCAGTTTCAGTGCGGCGCAGGCATCTTCGCCCACGCCAGGTTCCACTTCGCCCACACCGGGTTCCACTCCGACGCCGACATCTTCAGCAACCCACCTGCCTGCACCCTGCAATGCCTCTGGGACACCACCCTCTAATGTTGTGGACCCGATAGTATTTCTGGACCCCCAGAACAACCTCGCGAGGGTTCCAAAGGACACCTTCAAGCCGAATCTTAATGGAAGGCCGAACGCGTGCAGAGGGAGTGAGGAAATATTTGAGATGAACGCTGTTAAGTCTCCGCAAGGGATCTATGCAGACAGTTCAGGCAAGAGGCTGAGAAGCCAGGTGATCTGGGCTAAATTTTACAATATGAACGGAGAGCAGAGAAGATACTGCAAGACCGAATGTGGCGGCGAGATCGACGGAGACAGATGCAAGGCCACCGAAGCAGAGGCGAAAGCGCTTAAGGCTACTTCATATGTTTGTTGTGAACAGTCAGAGTCAACAGAGGCCTGCAAGAATAAATTTGTGCAAGGAAAATGAAGTTGAAGTTAAAGATGAAAGGATTATTCAGGCAAAAGAGAAGACTGGGAAAGAGAGGCATAATGGCCTTCAACTTCCTGGCAATGGTCCCAAGGATAATATTCCTGGTAGTGATGCTCATAGCCTGCGTCGTCCTCATCAGCATGTTCCTGAACAACAAGTTCGACACGACAGACATACAGGCTGAGGTTCTCATAAATGGGTTGATATACGGGGGAGGGGGCATAGGATATTACGATCCTGTGATAGCAAGGATGTATCCCCAGATAATTGACCTGGCTCAGCTTGAGAGCGAAGCGCTTGATATGGGCCTGTATTATCCGGATAATAACCTGATCACCGCAAAGATAACTGTCGAGAGCGCAGACGAGCAGCTCCCTATCAAGACAGTGTACTACAATAAGGAATGGTATGAGAATTGGGAGCCGTTGCTCAAGTGGAAGGACCTGAAAGGGATTGGTGGGGTTGTTGATTATGAGAAGAGACTGCCGGTCATGGTCCGTGATGAGGATGGCAACCTGAAGGCAGCTTATGTGAATTTCCATGTTGTCCAGCCCAAGTCTGCGAGGGTGAAGAAATGAGCCAGTCATGTTTTCGAAACAAACCCAGGAGTGCCGGCGCAGGCCATCTTGTATGGCCTTGTGCTGGCATTTTCCTTTTTCATGCACAGGTAAGCATATGAAGATGAGATACAGGATGAGGGACGCGCACAGGAGACTGGGAAAGAAAGCATTCATCACAGATGTGCTTGTGGATTTCTGGTCGTACATACTGTTTGTTCTCGTCGTGATAGTGTTCGCTGTTGTCTACAAGTATAGTGCAGAGGCAAAGCTCCAGCAGATTGAGGATGTCAAGGACGTGACCTACGGCAACTACCTTGCCCAGGTATATCTGAGGACCCCCCTGGATGTGGGAAACACAAAGATGGACATGGCTGAGCTGATAGCCCTGTATGATTACAACCAGAGCCTTGAGAAGGAGAAGGACAGGTCGTATGCTCAGTTCTGGGAGGATAAGTTCTATTGGGTGATGGGCAAGAAGAATCCGATGTTGGAAGCAATAGATACTATCACTGCTGATTTTGTCGACAAGAACTTTGATGAGGACCGGTGTTTTGTATTCTCCATACGCGGCAATGCATTTGAGACCGTGAGGAGGAGCCACGCTTGTCCGGGCGCAAGGACCTTTAGCACGTACTATCTTTTCATCATACTGCCGGGCATTCCCAATTCGACATATGTCACTTACATAGCTCCTGTTGACCCGAGGGATAAGCCGATAGCCATCTACTCGATATATGACATTGAGCGTCTGCTGTCGCTCTATGCCCCTGATGAGTACTTTGATATGGACACTGCTGCGTATGCTGCTGCCAGGATGCGGGAGGCTGAGAGATGATGGCTTTCAGGAAGCTGGAAAGGAGCAGGAAATCGATGATATTCAACATCACGCTTG
>JBHPEY010000058.1:0-5294 GCA_042576705.1 Nanobdellota archaeon
ATCACTACCTACTGCAGTCTCACCAAGGCCAGTAACATTGGCTGGAGGTGTCGTGTCAGGGACACTTGTAGCAGAGGTGGTGAAGTTGAACGGACCTGATGTGCTGCACTTTGCGAATGAATTGCACGAGGTCACATTATAATAGTATGTTGTATTAGGTGTCAAGCCGCTAAGAGGCATGTTGTGGCTGAATGTCATCGTAGCGTCAGATGTGCTGGAACCAAGAGCGGTCGTCAGTCCATACTCAACAAGGGAATCAGATGACTGGTCAGTGCCCCATGTTATGTTGGCACTTACATTCGTGATTCCGATGGCCTGCACACTGAAGATTATCGGAGCAGGGATGCTCACATTCACCGCAACAGTCCTGATTGTACTGTCAGTGGATCCATCATTGTCTGTCACTGTCAGATTGACCACATAAAGACCCGGAGAGCTGAACACATTGCTGGTGTTCTGCGTTGTCGCGTCTGTGGTGCCATCGTTCGTGAAGTCCCATGCCCAGGATGCGATCCCATCATAAGCAGTTGACCCGTCTGTGAAGTCCACTGTATCACCTGCATAAGGATTCGCAGGAGAGTATGTGAAAGCTGCCACAGGGGCAGTGTCATTCACTGTCACCATCTCGACATCGCTGTCCACATCACCATCGACATCTGTCGCGAGGCAGGTCACCGGATAGGTGCCGTCCTGTGTGTATGTATGGACAGATGATGTCACGTTCGTGGACTGGCCATCACCGTAAAGCACATCATATGATAATGGCGCATTGCCGCCGGTCGCTGAGCAGGTCACTGAGACTGTAAGAGGCTCTGTGCCTGAAAGCGGAGCGACTGAAACAGTCGCGACAGGCGCGTTGTTGCCCACGCTTACCAGTTCAACATGCGATGTCTGGGAACCATCACCATCGGTGGTCGTCAAGGTCACGACATAAGGCCCTTCAAGCATGTATGTGTGCGTCGGGTTCTGAGCAGTCGATGTATTACCATCACCAAAGGTCCATGACCATGCAGCCAGACCATCATAAGCAGTCGACCCGTCAGTGAACTGTATCAGGTCACCCTCGATCGGGCTTGCAGGCAGATAGGTGAAGGTTGTGTTCGGCTCTGAGTCAAAGACAAAGATTGCCTCTGTATCAGGGATGCTCACATCACCATCAGTGTCAGTCGCTGTGCATATCGCAGTGTAAGTGCTGTTCTGCACATAAGTGTGCGAAGCGGTCTGCGTAGCCACTGGTGCGCTGCCATCACCGAAATCAATACTATATACAAAAGGCGCGTTTCCATCACCGACAAGTGTGCAGTTGAAATCAACACTGAGCGGCTCTGTACCTGCAGTGATATTCTGTACCAGATTCACTATAGGGACATTGTTGCTCACATTGAGCAGCTCTGCATCGACGCCGACATCACCATCAGCATCAGTCACTGTGCATGTAGCATTGTATACACCCTCGAGCGGATACACACGGCTAGCGTTATTGCTTGTCGTGGTCGTCCCGTCACCGAAAGCGAGCACATAGCTGAAAGGCGCATTGCCGTTCGTCACATCACACATGAATGACACATTGACACCCTCTGTAAGGGCTCCGCTGTAGCTGTATGTAAGGTCAACTATCGGCGGGTTGTCAATCACTGTGATAAGCTCACTGTCAGAATCGACATCACCATCAGTGTCAGTCACTGTGCATGAGAGCGGGTAGCTACCCGGGTTCGGGTAGGTGTGGGCTCCTGACGTGGCCGAGGTTGTCGGGCTGCCATCACCGAAGTCAACAACATATGCAAGAGGGGCATTTCCACCACCGACATTACATGTGTAGTTCACGCTCAGAGGCTCAAGGCCGCTGGTCACGTTGACATTCAGATTGACAACAGGCGGGTTGTTCGTTATATTGATAATCTGACTATCGACATCAACATCCCCATCAGCATCCTGCACTGTGCAGGTAGCATTGTACACACCCTCGAGAGGGTAGATATGCTTTGCTATTGATGTGGTTGTCGAAGCGCCATCACCGAAATCAATCACATACGTGAAAGGCGAGTTTCCGTTGACGACAGAGCAGTCGAAATCAACCTCAACACCCTCCATCCCTGTAGTAGGGCTTGCCAAAAGCGTGACAATAGGCGGGTTGTCGATGACTGTAATAGACTGCGTGTTGCTTCCGACATCACCATCAGTGTCAGTCACTGTGCAGCTCATCACATAATTGCCAGGAGCTACATAGGTATGAGCACCTTCTGTCGCTGCTGTGGTCGGGCTGCCATCACCGAAGTCGATGACATAGTTGAAAGGCGCGTTGCCATTGCCCACAGTGCATGTGTAGTTCACGCTCAGAGGCTCAAGGCCGCTGGTAGCGTTCACATTCAGGCTTACGACAGGCGGGTTGTCTGTTATATTGATCAGCTCGCTGTCAATTCCCACGTCTGCATCAGCATCAGTCACTGTGCATGTAGCATTGTACACACCCTCAAGCGCATAGATATGCTTTGCAGTGGATGATGTAGTTGATGCACCATCACCAAAATCAAGCACATAGTTCAGAGGATCATTGCCGCCGGTAACTAAGCAGTCGAAATCAACCTCAACACCTTCAGGACCTGTGGTCGGAACCGCAATCAGGTCAACAACAGGTGCATAGTTGAGGACTTCAAGAGCTTCTACGTCGGTCGCAGTATCCCCATCAGCATCGGTCGCCTGGCAGGAGACTGTATAGTTACCCGGGTTCGGGTAGCTATGGCTTCCTGTCGGGCTTGAGCTTGTAGGGCTTCCATCGCCGAAATCAACAACATATGTTATAGGATCATTGCCATTGCCCACAGTGCATGTGTAGTTCATATCCAGGGGCTCGTAGCCAGAGCTGACATTCAGTGCCAGGTTGACGACAGGCGCGTTGTTGGATATATTGACCATCACACTGTCGATACCGACATCTGCGTCAGCATCGGTCACCATGCATGTAGCATTGTACAATCCTTCCAATGTATAGTTATGGCTTGCAGTCGCGGTCGTGGTCGAAGAACCATCACCGAAATCAAGCACATAGTTCAGAGGATCATTGCCGCCAGCGACAACACAATCGAAGTCTATCTCTGTGCCCTCTGGAGCAGCAGACGGTGAAGCTGTCAGCGTGACCTGAGGCGCGTTGTTGAACACTTCAATATCATGCTCATGATAGCCTACATCACCATCAACATCAGTGACATCGCAGGATATCGTATAGATACCTGGAATCGTGTAGACGTGATCTCCTGTCGGGCTTGAGCTTGTTGCGCTGCCATCACCGAAATCGATGACATACGTCAAAGGATCGTTTCCGCCGCCGACATTACATGTATAGTTCAGGCTGAGCGGCTCGTCGCCGGATGTCACATTCGTCACGATGTTCACGACAGGAACATTGTCAGTTATGTTGATATCCTGGCTGTCCATATCGAAATCGCCATCATCATCAGTCGCTGTGCATGACGCACTATAGATACCTTCCAGAGGATATGTGTGGCTTGCTGTAGTGTTTGTCGTGCTGCTTCCATCACCGAAATCAAGCACAACACCAACAGGGTCATCCCCGCCAGTCACATCACAGTCAAACACGACAGTCAATCCCTCAGGACCTGTCGATGGTATCGCGCTGAGAGTCACGTTAGGTGCGTTGTTGGCGACATTTATCACGACAAAGTCAGAGTCCATGTCACCATCATCATCAGTCACGTTACAGAAGACAACATATGTCCCTGGAGTCACGAATGAATAGTCCGAGACAGGGGACGTGGTTGTAGAACCGTCACCATAATCGACCAGGAAGCCGAGAGGCTCGTTGCCACCTGCAGCTGTGCAGTTGAATGTGACGTTCTCGTTCTCTGCAGGGTTCAGTTCTGAAGCCTCAAGAGAAACAAGAGGCGCGTCATTCCCTACAGTGAGAAGATACCATGCAGTACCTATCGAACCGTCACCATCCGTGACATCGAGTGTCACGTTGTAATCGCCTTCAGCAGCAAAGATATGGGAAGGGTCGGTCTCTGTAGAGCTTGAGGAGTCACCGAAGTCCCAGGCAAAAGTTGCAGGGGTGTCATAGAAAGACACTACACTCGTGAACGTGACATTCTCACCCTCCATCGGGTCTGCAGGATCAAATGTGAAATCAACAGAAGGCACAGAGTCAAGCACATCGATTATCTCGAAATCTGAGCTGACATCGCCGTCAGAGTCGTTCACATAACAGGTCGCTGTATAAGTCCCGTTCTGGGTATAGTTATGCGTCGCCATCGAGCTTGTGCTGTTCTCGCCATCGCCGAAATCTATCATGAACTCATAAGGCGGGTTGCCGCCAAGAGCGATGCAGGCAAAGTCGACGAGCAGAGGCTCGACGCCTGAAGTCGCTGTAGCCATCAGGGTCACATTGGCCATATTGATACCGACCTCGACCACATCTGAATAGCTTGCGACAGAACCATCATCGTCCGTGACCGTCACAGTGACAGTGTAGTTGCCTTCGTTAATGTATACGTGGCTCGGATCCTCGACATTGTCAGTCGAACCATCACCGAAATCCCACTGTATATCTACAATCGCGTCGTAGCTTGTCATTGTCGCGTCGAAGTCCACAGTCTCGCTCTCCTGAGGTTTCAGAGGCGTATAAGTGAAGTTCACTGTGGGAACAGTATCAGCGATAGTGACAGTCTCAATATCTGTGGCAAAATCACCATCTGCATCAGTCACTGTGCAATTCACGACATATGTTCCGTTCTGGTCGAACGTGTGTATCGTCTCATTGACAGTCTCGTGAGCAGTGCCATCACCGAAATCGATGTCATACGTGATTGGCGCGTCGCCGTTTGTCACGACGCAGGTGACATTTACAGTAATAGGCTCATCACCGCTGAGCGGGTCGACATAGAGATCGACCTGAGGCGGGTTCTGAGCTACATGAATCTCATGCTGGACCGTAGTCACAGAGCCATCAGCATCAGTGACTTCAAGGGTCACATTGTAATCGCCGCCGACAGCATATGTATGTTCAGGATCCTCAACATTGCCAGTCTCGCCATCGCCGAAATCCCAGCTGTATGTAAAAGGCGGGTCCTGACCTGTTACGGTCGCGTTGAACTCGAGAGGCTGGGCCTCGACAGGCTGAGTGGTGTTCCAGTTGAAATCCACGACAGGCGCGGTATCTGCAACCGTGACAGTCACAGAATCGCTTGCAGAATCGCCATCAATATCAGTGACCGTGCAGGTCACATTATACGTGCCGTCATGGGCTATTGTGCTGTCTACAGAATTGCCGGCAATTACAT
>JBHPEY010000059.1:0-4254 GCA_042576705.1 Nanobdellota archaeon
CGACAGGCAACTGCAGCTTTGGTGGATATACATTTGGAGGAGAGATAACTGCCTTGGAGGTATTCAAAGGAAAGCTCTGGGTCGCTAACTCAGGCAATCTCTCATACTGCGTCAATCCTGCAGCGTGCTACAACATCGTCGATTTCGGAGGAGGGGACAGCATAAACGGCATGATGGTCTTCAAGCCGATGAGCTTCAGGAGCACTATCTACACAAAGCCGGGCAGGGTGGGCATCTTGACGAGCAATCCTGCTGCTGAGCTGCACGTGAACGCGACAATGATGCTCGAGCCGACAGACAGCCCTGGTGTCTGCAGTAGTTCTGCAGAGGAAGGGATGATATACTTCGACGACAGCGAGAATAAGCCCTGTTACTGCGATGGAAGCAGTTGGAAGAGGTTCGACGGTGGGGGAGTATGTACTTGATGAGATGATGAAAAGCGGAGAACAAACCAACAGATGAACAACCAAAAAAGAGCTGAAATGAGAAAACTTGCAATTTTCCTAGTGATAGCTCTTGCTTTCGCCTCTTTCGTAGTTGCCATGACAGGCGACTCGACAAGCTACACTGCGACGAGTAGCATAGATGCATTCGGAGCCAACACCAGCTCGACAACCTACGACGTAAGGGTAACAGGAGGTTCAGGTCTTGTAGGAGTAGGAGCAAACACTCTGGTGACCCAGCGCTTCGGCATATTCGAGTACAACGCGACAAAAGGTGCGATCTCCACAGTCCCAGGCACCCTGCCGTTCTACACAAACGGCTCCAACCCTGTGAACTACACAGACTTCCCCTGCCTCGAGAACATGCAGGACGGAGACAGCTGCGTAGTAGAGTGGTATGTGAACGCGACAGGAGATCGGGGAGACACATACAGGTTCTTCAGCGAGTACGAGTCAGATAATTACACAGGCCTGGACGGGGAGGGCTCCAGCCTGAACATAACAATAGACTGGCAGACCGACACAGACGATCCTGTAGTCACTCTTGTCACGCCAGCAGCAAACTACTACAACGGCAGCTCTGACCCATTCGAACTGACTTTCATATGCAACGCAACAGATGACGTGAACCTAAGGAACATAAGCCTCTATCTCACAGACAGCACAGACCAGAGCTTCGCGAAGAACGCGTCGTCAAACATCTCCGGAGAGAGCAGCTCCACAGACTGGACCATGAATCTCACCAACGGCAACTACACTTGGAACTGCCTTGCATACGACGCTGCAGGCAACTGGAGTTTCGCAGCAGCCAACAGGACAATAACCATAAATTCCACCTACCCGACATGGGATCAGCCCCTCACAAACCAGACGATAGAATACGGCACAGCATTCGTTTATGACATAAACGCCTCAGATCCGAACAATATAGACCAATACTCGATAAATGACAGCAATTTCAATATCAACCCATCTACTGGAAACTTGACCAACGCTACAGCATTGGGGGTAGGCATCTACTACCTCAATGTCAGCGTCAATGACACCTTTGGCAACGCAATCTGGGCTTTATTGACTGTGAACGTGACTGACACGACTGCTCCGACATGGGATCAGCCCCTCACAAACCAGACGATAGAATACGGCACAGCGTTTGTTTATGACGTGAACGCCTCAGACCTGAGCAACACAGACCAATACACAATCAATGACAGTGATTTCAATATCAACGCAGCGAATGGCAACATCACAAACGTGACAGCACTTGCAGTAGGTATATACTATCTCAACGTCAGCGTGAATGATACGCAGGGCAACACGCTCTGGGGCTTGCTGACTGTGAATGTGACTGACACGAGTGCTCCGACATGGGATCAGCCACTTACAAACCAGACAATAGGATACGGGACTGCGTTTGCCTATGATGTGAACGCCTCCGACCCGAATGGCATCCACACGTATTTCATAAACAACTCTGATTTCAGTATCAATGCAGCCAACGGCAACATCACGAACGCGACAGTCTTGTCTGTTGGGGTCCATTACATCAATGTCAGCGTGAATGATACGCAGGGCAACACGCTCTGGACAACATTGACTGTAAATGTCACCGACACGATACCACCGACGTGGGATCAGCCTCTTGTCAATCAGACGATTGGGTATGGTGTTGCGTTCGTGTATGATGTAAGTGCCTCTGATCCGAACGGTATAGGTCAGTATGCTATAAACAATAGCGATTTCAATATCAATACAGCCAACGGCAACATGACAAATGCGACAATCCTGTCTGTTGGTGTCCATTACCTTAATGTAAGCGTGAATGACAGCATTGGCAACATCCTTTGGACTGTGTTGACAGTGAATGTCACAGACGCGACTCCACCGACGTGGGACGAGCCCCTCACAAACCAGACTGTAGAATACGGAACAGCATTCGTGTATGATGTGAGTGCCTCTGACCCGAATGGCATCCACACGTATTTCATAGACAACTCTGATTTCAGTATCAACGCAACGAACGGCAACATCACGAACGCGACTACGCTTGGCGTGGGGGTCCATAACCTTAACGTCAGCGTGAACGACAGCCTTGGCAACATCCTTTGGGCATTGCTGACAGTGAATGTCACCCAGACCTCGCCGACATGCTCTCTGACGTTCGACAAAGCGACACCGCAGACATACAACACCCAGATAAACGCGTCATGCTCATGCACGAATCCTGAGACGAGCGCAGTGTTGTGGCGGGACAGCAGCGACGTCACAAGCGTTGAGAACAACAATCTCATAACCCTTGCCGCAGGCACATACAGCTATGTCTGCAATTCAAGCGCGACGCAGAACTATACCTCTGCGACCGATTCATCCTCTTTCACAATCGATAAAGCGACCACAATCCTCGCATTGACACCCTCTCCGAGCTGGAGCGAGACCTACGGCACGCAGACCACGATAAACTGCACAGCCAATCATGCTCAGGTGACGCCAAAGCTTTACAGGAACACAACTGAATACAGCATCCCCGACACCCAGACCCTTGCTGCGAACACATACAATTACACCTGCAATGCGAGCGAGACGCAGAACTACACAAGCGCGGTAAACACCTCTCTGCTGCAGGTCAGCAGGAACGCATCCATCATCAACCTGACGCTTAACGGATCAGCATCCAATCTTCAGATCGAGTACGGCGGGATGGTCAACATCACTGCAGAGCTGCTGCAGGGTGAGTCATATATATCATTATATCTCGACGGCAGTCTAATCAACAACGGCACCTCACCGCTCCAGAACCTGACACAGTTCGACAATGTCGGAGACTACAACGTCACAGCAGTCTATCCTGAGAGCCAGAACTACTCTACATCGAGCCTGACGCTCTTTGTCAATGTCTACGACGCGACAGAGCCGTTTGTCCAGCTTGTCAGCCCGGTGGACACATTCAACACAAGCAATGTGAATATAACATTGACATGCAACGCCACAAACCTGAACCTGTCCAACGCGACGCTCTACACCAACATCTCTGGCTGGGCACCGAACAGGACAGAGGACGTCACAGGCACATCTGCAGAGGTGGGTTTCAACCTCACAGACCTCGATGACAATCTATACATGTGGAACTGTCTTGCTTACGACGTAGCAAACAACAGCGCCACAGCATTCCAGAACCGGACATTCAGGATAGACACAGAAGCGCCGCAATACTCAGCTCTTGAAGAGACACCCTCAGATTCGCATGTATACGACCCTGCACAGGATTACGAGTTCAACATCACCTGGACAGACCAGGGCGTGGGAGTCCAATATGTCTGGCTCGGCTTCAACGGGCAGAACTACACGGCATCAGGAGCCGAAGGCGAGTACAATGTGACACTCACACCTCTCGGTGTAGGGTTCTACAGCTACACATGGTACGCAAATGACACCCTTGGCCACACCAACCAGACAAGCTCAGACTACACAGTCACGCAGGCGACGCCGACCTGCTCTCTGACATTCGACAAGGCGACTCCGCAGACATACAACACCCAGCTCAACGCGAGCTGCGCATGCACGAATCCTGAGACCAGCGCAGTGTTGTGGAGGGACAGCACCGACGTCACGACCGCTGAGAACAACAAGCTGACGACCCTAGCTGCAGGGACCTATAGCTATGTCTGTAATTCAAGCGCGACGCAGAACTACACCTCTGCGACCAATTCATCCTCATTCACGATCGATAAAGCGACTACAATCCTCAACCTAACCTCTTCACCGAGCTGGAGCGAGACCTACGGACAGCAGACAGTGATCAATTGCACAGCGG
>JBHPEY010000060.1:0-3839 GCA_042576705.1 Nanobdellota archaeon
TGTTAGACCTGTGCTTTACTTCAATAAAAAAAGCTTCATTTTTCTTGTTGACAACAATAAAATCTGGCTGGTGACGTATGTATTGAGCTGCAGGGCCTTTAATCAGATTATACCTGTCAGCCAATTCTTTAACAGTATGTTCATAGCCATATTTGATAACCTTGAATCCTGCTTCTTTGAAAAGATCTGCAATTAGCTTTTCAGCTTTTTTTCCTTTAGTCATTGGGTCCATTTTCATCGTTTTCCTCTACGTCTCGCGCTTGATCTTTGTCTCGGCACATTACCTTTACCACGTCGCCTATATGTCCTCTTATCTTTTTGGTTCTGTTCAGCAAATCTTTCCAGTTTTTCTATTTCAGTAGGATCCGGCGGAACATGACCGAGTTCCTCTAAGGCCTTATCAATTATCCTCTGTATCGATAACCCATGGTTATTGATAAATTTCAATTGACTCGGATATAGCCGTATATTTGCTCTACAGAGCCTCTTTTCTCGATTTGGTCTTTCTTTGACATCTTGTATGTCCATATTTGCCACCTTTATGAGCGCTTTGTACGTACAGAGTGTACGTGCTATATAAACCTTTCGGAGATATTGCGGAAAAACGTATATCCAACCCCCCAGAAACCCTTAAATACCCTCCCACCATCCCAACCACCAATGAAACAAAAAACCCCAGCAAAAATAACCTTCTACACAGGCATAATCTGGTCATTCCTATGGGGCATAGCCGCCTCAATAAGCGCAAGCTCCTTCATGCACGCCTACACAACAGAACAGGTAAACACCACACCATGGGCATTGCAAGGTCCCCTCATAGCCATCTGGGGTCTGTTTGGAGTCCCCCTAGGCGCAATCATAGCAGGCATAGGCATATTACTATACGCAAATAAAAAGCAGACAGCCCTGAAATACGGCATAGGCACATTCATCACACTCATACTCATAGCCGCAATCATGATGTTCGTAGGACACTACAAATTCCTTTTCGGCATCGGAGGGACAATCATCCTCCTGGCATACTTCGGTATCCTTTGGCACTGGGCAAAAGAGAAGAACAAGAGATCAGCAAACCTAAAGCTCACAGGATACACATTCATGTTGATAGCGACCTGGTTCACCTGCGGAGCAGCCTCCAGGCCTTACATGAAAGCGCTGGAAGGCACTGATCCAGGCTCTCCCCTGCACATCATGATATTCTTTGTGCTAGGATGGCTTTTCATATTCCTGGGTTATCGCAACAGATAGATTCTCCAACACAAGAGGCCAAATAAAATGATCCAAAAACTAGAACTAATAAAAGTACCCTCAAACTCCTGCGACATCTTCTTATACCAACCCAACACAATAGCCGCAGACATAGGAGTCCTGGTAAACGACCTGGGCACCCATAACATCCCTCCCAACATGCGCATCCGCGCCCTGACAGACCCCAGGGACACTGACCCGATAAACAGGGACCCAGACATCTACAACAAGCCAAGGATAACAGACCTCAAAGCAACACCACCAGAAGGCACAGTAGGATACGAGATAGAGATCTGGGAAGATGCAAGACCAAGAACCATAATAATAGCCCTGGAAGACAGGCTGCAACCATACCCTACACAACAACAAGTCCCGACCTACCTCTTCAACAGACCAGAACCCACACTAAGACCAAGAGCCACATGAACAAGCACCTAATCATAAAAGCCCTGAAATACTCCATAATATTCCTCGCAGTGATCCTTGGTTTCTTTGCCAGCATTATCATGACCAGCAAAATATTCTTCAAGGAGAAGATGACCTGTGACGAATTGATCCTTCACCGCCAGAAATGCGAAAAACTCGCTGAAAATACAGACTGTTACAAGAAGTATTCCCCGACAGAAGATGTGCCGAAGTCAGACAAGGTCTGCCACTTCATTGCAGAATGCAGGGAAGAATTAGAACGTAACGGAGGGTTAGAAAGGATCGCCGAGTGCATGTATTCATCAGATTTCTTCCGTAACGAACCCAAACAGGTTTTCGGCTGAAAGGATAACTCCAAAACCCTTAAATACCAAAAACCCCTAATACACCTACATGAAACCAATCATACCCATCCTAATAACCATCTTATTCTCACTAGCCCTGACAGCAACAGCAACCAGCGACTTCAAACAGGACTTCAAAGACGCCATGAAAGACCCAGGCACAGCCAAACTAATCAAAAACGAACGCATAAACGTCTTCATTGACAACCAATTCGAATGGAGCACAACAACAAAACACGGGATAATACAGAACATCACAGATAATTACATAAAAAACCCAACCCTGAACATCTACACCAAGTCAGAAGGATTAAACCAACTAAAAGCAGGAGAGATAACATTCGAACAAGCACTAAACCAGAACATAATCTCCCTGAAAGGCGTAGGATTCAAAAAATCCCTAAAATTCGGCATTGCAGGAAAGCTCTCAAAGATAGTATCATTCTTCAAGAACCTAGTAAAGAAATGCAAGGACTGCCCACCTACAACAATCCAATGCGGAACAACAAACGCAACCTGCGAGAACACCTGTGTAAACAAACAATGCACAACCTGCACACCCACCTGCTCTGAAGACGAGATAATCGAAGGCACTGACCAGGCAGACACCTTAGACGGAGAAGCAGGCAAAGATGAAATCTACGCCAAAGCAGGCGATGACACGATAATATTCGACATAAACGACATCCTGATAGACGGTGGGTTAGGCACAGACACATTATCACAGATAAACACAGAATTAGACACCACATCCCACATCTCAAGCATAGAGATCCTGGACACAACCCTTTTAGGCACGATAAGGATCACAGCAGCAGACATAAATACACTAAGCAGCTCAAACTCAGCAAGGTCAATGACAACAGACAACATCGACCTGTTCATAGATGGAGAAGGGAAGGTAGAGCTGGACGAAGACTGGACACAGGTCGGAACAAACACCTACAATGGCGAGCTGTTCAACCTATTCGAGAATTCTATAAGCATCCCGACAGTAAGACTGGCCATCCAGAGCAGGGTCTCAGTCACTATAGATTGATACCAAAGCAAGCACTCAGCTCCTGAACTACATCTCATGCAAATATTTATAAACAAAAACCCCCCATCAACATCATAAAATGGCAGAAAAACTAATAGCCGGAATCATCCTGGCAGCAATGGGCGTAGTCTTCCTCTTCGCATACAGACAGATAGCCAAAGGCGCTGCTAAATTCTACAAGAAACTCTACACAGAAAAGAACCTAACAATAATGTTCCGGGCAGCAGGCATTCTCCTGATAATAGCCGGAATCATCATAGCCCTGAAGGGATAACCCCAACACAACCCAAAATGAAACGAACCCCAGAACGCACCGCCGCCATCGCAGGAATCCTCCTGGGCCTGGCAGCCCTGACTTATTACCTCTACTCCTCAATCACCACAAACTACGCAGCCTTAAACCCAACAAGAACAATAACAATAACAATCCTAATCCTGATAGCAAACATCCTGGCAATCACAGCAGCAATAAAGATAAAGAAAAAACGCAAGATCTCTGGCGCGATGATGATGGTCGCAGCCACAATAGGTTTCGCCTGCATCCCCCAGCTGTATTTCCTTCCTGCTGCCTGCCTGTTCATGGGCGGCATCCTGGCCAAGTCAGGTCAGCATGGTGACAAGAAGACAGAGCATAACTGGTTCGTGAGAAATCCGCTCAAGACAACAATTCTTATCATGATAATCATAGCAGCCGCAATACTTCTTTTCAAATACCTCACTCCAGAGACATTACCAGTTATCTCCCCCTGCACTTTAGAGCCAAAGGCAGGTCCCTGCGAAGC
>JBHPEY010000061.1:0-3828 GCA_042576705.1 Nanobdellota archaeon
TGAACGTGTTGTTCTGGCCGGTCACATCTGTGCTGTTCCGCCACAGGGCTGCGCTTGCCTCTGCGTTCGTGCACGAGCATGTCGCCCTTGCCTGTGCAGGGTAGGTTATTGTCGATGATGGGTCCAGAGTGAGTGAACAGGTTGTTGTTGTCTTGTCTATTGTGAGATAGTATGTCAATCCTGTGCTGTTGGCGCTGTAGTTCTGGTTGCCTGTGGAGTTGACCTTGTATGAGTACACGCCTGCAGGGAAGGTGCCTATGTGGGGATCAGAGACAGGCGCGCCATTTCGGTAAAGGAGCTCTGTGCCTGATGTCGAGGTCGCTGTGGCGTTTGACTGCGTGCTGTATGCTATCGTGATGTTCTGGTTCAGGTTTCCGTTGAGGTACAGGTCTACATTGTCAGGTGCTGTGTTGATGGTGAGGAACCATGTCGCGCTGCTTGCTGTGTAGTTCTCGTTTCCTGGGTTGATTGCTGTGTAGTTGTAGAATCCTGCTCCGAGCGTGTCGATCTCTGGGTTGGATACTGGTGTCGCGTCCCTGTATATAGTCACGCTGCCTGTGTCTGTTGTCGCAGACGCGTTTGTCGCAACGCCGTATGTTATCGTGAGGTTATCCTGGCTTCCGTTCAGGTATAGTGTGGTTGTTGTCGATGCTTTTGCTATCTGCAGGGTGTTGGACTCGCTGTCACCAGTATAGTTCTGGGTTGCTGTGGCATTGCAGACATAGCCATAGTTGCCTGCAGCAAAGGTGTTGGTGTCAGTGATGGAATATTCAGTGCCGTCCCGGTAAAGCCTTGGCGTGACTTCGCTGTTGTCAGCAGTGCAGTTTATCGTGGTCTGCGTGCCGTAGGTCTCGCTCCAGCTCGGTGAGGAGGTGAGGTTGAGTGTCGTGCTTCCTTTGGTGATGTTGAACCCGGATGCATCGCTTGTGCCTGTGTAGTTCTGGGTCGCGCTCACATTGCATATATAGTTCCAGTTCCCTGCAGGCAGCGTGATGAGATTGTTGTTCTCGCTGCTGGTCACGTCGGTGCTGTTCCTCCACAGCGTGGCGCTCGCCTCTGCGTTCGTGCAGGAGCATGACGCATTGAGCTGCGTGCTGTATGCCTGCGGGCTTGATTTGTCAAATACCAATGAGCAGGTGCTTGTCACCTTGCTGACTGTCAGGTACCAGCTCTCGCTGCTGCCTGTGTAGTTCTCATCACCTGGATTTGTCGCAGTGTATTGGTAGAATCCTGCGCTAAGAGTTGTGATCTCGGGGTTGGATACAGGAGAGCTGTTCCTATATATAGTGAGAGAGCCTGCTGATGTCGTTGCAGACGCGTTTGTCTCCACTCCGTATGTGATTGTCATGTTATCCTGGCTTCCGTTCAGGTAGAGCTGGGTCGTGGTGGACGCTTTTGCTATCGTGAGAGTGTTGGACTCGCTGTCACCAGTATAGTTCTGCGTCGCGCTGGCGTTGCAGACATACCCGTAAGTGTTTGCGGCGAGGGTCTGTGTATCTGGTATCGAGACCGGTGTGCTGTTCCTGAAGAGGGCTGGAGTGACCTCGCTGTTGTCTGCTGTGCAGTTTATCACGGTCTGCGTGCCGTAGGTCTCAGACCAGCTTGGGCTTGCTGTCAGGTTGAGTGTGGTCGTCGCCTTGTTGATGGTGTAGGCTGTCGTGTTCTCTACATAGCTGTAGTTCTGGCTTTCGCTTGCATTGCAGACATATCCATAGTCTCCTGCAGGGAGGGATACCAGGGTGTTGTTCTCACTGGTTATGTCTGAGCCATTCCTCAGGAGCATCGCTGCAGATTCTGGATTCGTGCATGAGCATGTCGCGTTCACGCTGACAGGATGTGTCTGGCCGCTCGACGGCAGGAGGACCAGTGAGCAGGTCGCAATCTGCTTCTGCGTGACCTGCAATATCTGCGTCGTGCTCAGGCTCGTGTAGTTCTGCGTCTCGTTCACGCTGCATGTGTAATTATAATAGCCGATTGCGAGGGTCTGCGTGTCAGGTATGGATATCTTTGTCCCGTTCCTGAAGAGCTCTGCGGTGACGCCTGGCGTCGGGGAGGTGCAGTTCACTGTGGTCTGGGTGTCGTTGTTCACTGTCCAGCCCGGTGTTGCTGTGAGATTCAGTGTCGGGGCTGCCTTGTCTATCGTCAGATAGTAGGTCAATCCTGTGCTGTTGGCGCTGTAGTTCTGATCGCCTGTGCTGTTTACCTTGTACGCGTAAAGGCCTGCGGCAAACGTGCCTATGTGCGGATCAGAGACAGGGGAGTCGTTGCGATAGAGCAGTTCTGTGTCCGATGTTGAGGTGGCTGTCGCGTTAGACTGTGTGCCGTATGTTATCGTGATGTTCTGGTTGAGGTTCCCGTTGAGGTAGAGGTTGACACTGTCAGATGTCGGGTTGACAGTCAGGAACCACGTCGCTGTGCTGCCTGTGTAGTTCTCATTTCCAGGATTGATTGCAGTGTAATTATAGAATCCTGCACCAAGAACAGTGACCTCAGAATTCGAGACCGGGGTCGCATTCCTGTAGAGGGTAAGAGAGCCAGCAGATGTCGTCGCTGTCGCATTCGTAGTCGCACCATACGTGACTGTCAGGTTATCTTCTGAGCCATCCAGATACAGCGTAGTCGTTGTGCTGGCTTTTGATATCGTCAATGTCTTGTTGATGAACGCAGCAGTGTAGTTCTGGGTCTCACTTGCATTGCAGCTGTAATTGTATACGTTTGCTGCAAGGGTCTGGGTATCAGGGATGCTGTATTCAGTCGCGTTCCTGTAAAGCTTCGGCGTCACCTGCGCATGATCCGCTGTGCAATTGATCACTGTCTGCTGTCCGTAGGTCTCGCTCCAGCTCGGTGAGGATGTCATATCGAGTATCGTGGTCGCCCTGTCTATCGTGAAAGAGGATGAGTTGGTCGCAGAGGTATAGTTCTGCGTCGCGCTTGAATTACATACATAGCCATAGGTCCCTGCAGCCAGTGTTATGAGCTTGTTGTTCTCAGCTGTCGTGACGTCGCTGCTGTTTCTCCACAACACTGCGCTCGCCTCTGGATTTGTGCAGACGCAGCTTGCGTTGAGTTGTGTGCTGTAATCCTGCGGAGTCGCCTTGTCGAATGTCAGAGAGCATGTGCTGGTTGCCTTGTCTATGGTCAGATAGTATGTCAGACCTGTGCTGTTGGCGCTGTAGTTCTGGTCGCCTGTGGAGTTTACTTTGTACGCGTAAAGGCCTGCGGCAAACGTTCCTATGTGCGGATCAGAGACAGGGGATCCGTTCCTGTAGAGGTTCTCTGTGCCAGATGTCGACGTGGCTGTCGCGTTTGACTGTGTGCTGTATGTTATCGTCAGGTTCTGGTTCAGGTTTCCGTTGATATATAGGTTTACATTGTCCGAGGCTGTGTTGACAGTCAGGAACCACGTTGCTGTGCTGCCTGTGTAGTTCTCATTTCCAGGATTGATTGCAGTGTAATTATAATAACCTGCACCAAGAGCCGTGATCTCAGAATTTGAGACGGGGGTCGCATTCCTGTAGAGGGCAAGAGAGCCAGCAGATGTCGTCGCTGTCGCATTCGTTGTCGCACCATAAGTCACAGCGAGATTTCCTTCTGAGCCATCCAGGTACAGCGTTGTCGTTGTGCTGGCTTTTGAGATTGTCAAGGTCTTGTTGATGAAAGCATATGTATAGTTCTGGGTCTCGCTCGCATTACAGCTGTAGTTATACGTATTTGCGGCCAAGGTCTTGGTGTCAGGTATGGAATACCCTGTGCCATCCCTGAAGAGGCTTGGAGTCACCTGCGCATGATCCGCTGTGCAATTGATCACTGTCTGCTGTCCGTAGGTCT
>JBHPEY010000062.1:0-3795 GCA_042576705.1 Nanobdellota archaeon
CCACTAACTATGAAGCAGCGAGCAACACCTCAGGATTCACCATCAACAAAGCAAGCACAACGCTGAACCTGACTGCGTCGCCAAGCTGGACAGAGACATACGGGACAGCGACTACAGTGAATTGCACTGCGGATAACAGCGAAGTGACACCGACGCTGTACAGGAACGGAACACCCGTGTCAATACCAGACGTGCAGACACTCGGCGCAGGAACCTATGGTTATGTATGCAACGCCTCTGCAACGCAGAACTACACAGGAGACTCCACCAGCAACACACTCACGATAACACAAACAGCATCCACAATGGCACTCTACCTGAACGGAAGCCAGAGCAACCTGACTGTGACTTACGGAACCGCTTCCAACGCCACAGCGATCGCAGACTTCGGCAGCGTGACGCTCTACAGGAACGGGACGCCTGTGTCAAACCCAGAGATCGCGACCCTTGGTGCAGGCCTGTATAATTATACTGCAATAGGCACTGGGGATGCGAACCACACAGGAAGCAGCGAGACATGGTACCTGACAGTCAATCCTGCCACTCCTGTGTTGACCCTTGCTGCATCGCCAGCCTGGACAGTGAACAATGGTACACAGACCACGATTAACTGCACAGCTGATACTGCTGAAGTCACGCCTACGCTCTACAGGAACGGAACACCGGTGTCAATACCAGACGTGCAGACCCTGCCTATCGCAGAGTATGAATACGTATGCAACTCAAGCGCTACGCAAAATTATACTACAGCATCAGAGACCAATACACTCGAAGTGACTGCCAAGATAACAACTGCCTGTTCACTTGCAATCGTGCCTTCCAGCGGGCAGACGTATCCTGTCAGCGCAAATGCTACCTGCAGCTGCACCAATCCAGAGGCTGGTGCTACACTGTGGAGGAACGGGACCAATGTGGGTGCGACTGAGAACAACACATTCATCGCTCTTGCTGCAGGAGATTACGGTTATGTCTGTAATGTCAGTGAGACAGCCAATTATTCTTCAGGCGTGAACAGCACGACATATGTGGTGAACAAGGCCACTACGACGCTGAACCTGACAGCTGCACCATCATGGAGCGAGACTTACGGGACACAGACAACAATCAACTGCACAGCAGACAATTCCGAGGTCACTCCTGCACTCTATAGAAACGGAACACCCGTGTCGATACCTGATGTACAGACACTCGGCGCAGGAGACTATGGATATGTATGCAATGCGACTGCCACGCAGAACTATACTGGTGACAGCGAATCAAATACGCTGACGATCAACCAGGCAGGTTCGACGACCAACCTGTACATCAACGGAAGCGAGAGCAACCTCACAGCGACGTATGGCACTGCTACTAACGCTACAGCTGTCACAGACTTCGGCACTGTGGCGCTCTACAGGAACGGGACACCAGTGTCCAACCCAGAGATAACCGTACTTGGAGCAGGGTTCTACAACTATACTGCGATAGGAAGCGGTGACACGAATCACACAGGCAGTTCAGTGACCTGGTATGTAACTATAAACAAGGTTGTTGACATACTGTCGCTCTATCTCAACGGAAACCTCAACCAGAACATCACAATCACATACGGGACGCAGAGCAATGCTACAGGAACGTCCGTATCGGGCACAGAAAAGCTGTACAGGGAAGGGCCAGAGGTGTCTAATCCAGATATAGCGACACTGAATGCCGGCCAGTATGCCTACACTGTGAATACCACTGGCAATGCCAATTATACAGCAGACAGCACAACAGTCAACGCAACATGCACATGCACCAACAACGAAACCGACGCCAAACTCTACAGGAACGGCACAGACGTGACCAGCAGTGAGAACAACACATACGTCCTGCTCGCAGCAGCGACCTGGAACTACATATGCAACTCCACAGAGACCACGACCTACAGCGCAACAAGCAACACATCCGACTACATAATAAACAAGGCAACCACAACGCTGAACCTGACAGCGGCGCCTAGCTGGACAGAGACATACGGCACTGCCACGACTGTCAACTGCACAGCAGACAACAGCGAAGTGACACCGACACTCTACAGGAACGGGACACCAGTGTCAATACCAGACGTACAGACACTCGGAGCAGGAAACTATGGATATGTATGCAACGCCTCTGCCTCTCAGAACTACACAGGAAATTCTACTGCAAACACACTCACGATCAACAAAGCAGGCACGAGCACACAGCTCTATCTCAATGGAAGCCAGGCAAACATCACAGTGACATTCGGCACCGCCACAAACGCTACAGCCGTGACCGATGTAGGGACTGTGACACTCTACAGGAACGGAACACCCGTATCAAACCCAGAGATTGCAACGCTTGGAGCAGGATCCTACCAATACACAGCAACAAATCCAGGTGATGAGAACCATACAGGAAGCAGCGAAACATGGTACGTGACCGTCAACACTGCAGCAGACGACATCAACCTCTACATCAACGGAAACCTCAACCAGAACATCACAATCACATACGGAACACAGAGCAATGCAACAGGGACATCAGTATCAGGCACGGAACTTCTTTATAGAGACGGAGCAGGGGTCGCGAATCCGGAAATAGCGACACTGAATGCCGGCCAGTATGCATATACTGTGAATACCACAGGAAACCAGAACTATACAGCAGACAGCACAGGCAAGACATACTACCTCACAATCAACAAGGCAGACAGCACATGCTCACTTGTCTTCGACAAGGCAACACCACAGACATACAGCACGCAATTGAATGCCTCGTGCAGCTGCACAAATCCAGAAGCAGATGCAGAGCTGTGGAGAAACAGCACAAACGTGACATCCTCCGAAGAGAACCAGCTTGTCACACTGCCTGCAGGAAGCTGGAATTACGTATGTAACGCAAGCACGACGACCAATTACGAGGCTGCCAGCAATACCTCAGGATTCACCATCAACAAGGCAAGCACAACGCTGAACCTGACTGCGTCGCCAAGCTGGACAGAGACGTACGGGACAGCGACTACAGTGAATTGTACTGCGGATAACAGCGAGGTAACACCGACGCTGTACAGGAACGGGACACCCGTGTCAATACCAGACGTACAGACACTCGGCGCAGGAACCTATGGATATGTATGCAATGCCTCAGCCACGCAGAACTACACAGGAGACAGTGAGAGCAACACACTCACAATCAACAAGGCAAGCACGAGCACACAACTTTATCTCAACGGAAGCCAGGCAAACATCACAGTGACCTACGGCACAGCCACGAATGCTACCGCAGTTACTGATACCGGGACTGTGACACTCTACAGGAACGGGACGCCCGTGTCAAACCCAGAGATTGCAACGCTTGGTGCTGGATTCTACCAATACACTGCAACAAATCCAGGTGATGAGAATCACACAGGCAGCTCAGAGACATGGTACGTGACTGTCAACACTGCAGCAGACGACATCAACCTCTACATCAATGGAAACCTTAACCAAAACGTCACAATAACATACGGAACACAGAGCAACGCAACAGGGACATCAGTATCAGGCACGGAACTTCTTTATAGAGACGGAGCAGGGGTCGCGAATCCGGAAATTGCGACACTGAATGCAGGCGTGTATTCATATACAGTCAATACTACAGGCAACCAGAACTACACCTCAAACAGTACAGGGCGGACGCACACCCTCACGGTCAACAAGGCAGGCAGCACATGCTCTCTTGTCTTTGACAAGGGAACGCCGCAGACATACGGGACGCAATTGAATGCCTCGTGCAGCTGCACAAATCCAGAAGCAGATGCAGAGCTGT
>JBHPEY010000063.1:0-3782 GCA_042576705.1 Nanobdellota archaeon
GTCATTGTTGTTGCCAGAATAATCCTTAGTCCAGCTTGACTCATTCCCACCAGTACCCTCAAATGGCATATTCAATACTGCTATAGAAACACCATTAACATACCAATTAGTGATATTATTCACATCACCACCATCAAAATCCGATGAAGTGTAGTAGACAGTGAGATTCTCAGTAGTATAATCATTTCCATACGTGCTGTTCAGCACCACATCAGAGACAGTAGGCACATAATTGCCAGTCTCAAGCACATCCAATGTATTGCTGCAGTTAGCATTCCCGTCACCGGTGCCATCATTGGGAGTAAGACAGGCCATCCACACATCACCGACATCTGTCTCATCAGACACAATCAGGTCAGTCCTATCATTATACAACGCAAGCACCTGCTCTGGTGTCAATGTCCTGTTGTACACCTGCAGGTCATCGATTACTCCTGTGAAATAACTTGAGCTATATCCCCACAGGCCTATCTCAAAGTCTGCTGTGAATACATCTGGCAATGCAGCCACTGTGCCTGACTTGTTCTCAGTGCCGTTGACATATATCTTGACAGTTCTGGTGCTTGAGACGAATGTCGCTGCCAGATGGTACCACCTGTCTGCAGATATGACACCAGCATCAGTGACCACTGCAGCATCATTGCCACCTTGCTCAATATCCACACGGATCGTGTCATCATACATTGAGAACGCATACTCCTTGTCATTGGCACTGGGTATCTTACCAGCTATAGGATTGAGGCCGCTTACACTGCGAGGATAGACCCATACGCTGATGCTCCAGTCACTGGCACCCAGGTCGAGTGAGGGATCATCCGGTACTACCAGGTACTGCCCAGAACCACTGAAATTATAAGCCCCCAATCCATCATGACCACCTGTGCTGTTCCACGTTGCAGAGATCACGCTGGCATCATTTGAGAAATTGCCGCTATAATCCTTTGCCCACACATTCTCATCCGAAGAATTCGCGTCATGCGCCTCAAACGGCATGTTCAGCACCATTATCGACGTCCCATTCACATACCAGTTGGTCACGTTCACCACGCTATCCCCATCAAGATCATACACAGTCCCGGACACAGTCAGGTTATCACTGCTATAATTGAATCCATAATAGCTATCCAGCGAGAGATCCGAGACCTGTGGGAACACATTGCGCACTGTCAATGTATTGCTGCAGTTCTCATCTCCCTCCTCTTCACCATCATTAGGGGTAACGCATGCCTTCCACACCTCGCCCTTGGATGTCTCCTGGGGCACGATGGTATCTGTCCCATCTGCATGCAATGCCTGTATCTGCTCTGCTGACAGGCTTCGGTTGAATATCAGCACCTCGTCTATGATGCCGTCGAGACCCCTGTTACTTGAACCTACGCTGCCTCCTATGGCAACAGTGTTTATAGCCTCATCACTGTCTCTCACAGTCCCTGTCAATGATTCGACATCAGACTGCAGCGTCCCATTGATGTATATCTTCACATTGGCGCCATCATATGTTGCTGCGACATGCACCCATGTATTGAGAGGCAGAGCATCATTGCTTGTGACTATAACAGAAGCCACTGAAGCATTCCATAGCTTCAACTCAACCTTCTGGTCACCGCTGGCATCAAGCCTCAACCTGTATGTCTGGTTGTTATTGACGACATCATTGTCAGTCTTCTCGACAATCCTGTCGTTATTGGTCTTGCTCTGGGCATACACCCAGACAGCGACAGTCAATTCAGACATCCCTCTCAGCGAAGGATGATTGGAGATCTCGACATAATCATCCACACCATCGAAGTCATAGGCCCCGTTTCCATCATGCCCTCCGTCGATGTCCCACACCGCCTGGTACACAGTGCCATCATTGCTCAGGTTCGTGTAATCATTTGCCCACGACGACTCATTTCCTCCAGTAGCCTCGAACGGCATGTTAAGCACAGCAAACGAGGTCCCGTTCACATACCAGTTGGTTATGTTCCTGTTGACCCCGCCGAGGTCATTGGAACTGTCATAATACACAGTCAGGCTCTCATTACTATAATTAGTGCCATAGGTGCTGTTGAGAACAACATTGCTTACAGCAGGATTGGCGCTTCTGATAGTGAGAGTGTTGCTGCAGTTCTCATCTCCATCTTCGATGCCATCATTAGGAGTCACGCAGGCCTTCCACACCTCACCGACCGATGTCTCCTGTGACACTATGAGATCTGTCCTGTTCTGGTACAGCGCAAGCACCTGCTCTGCTGGCAATGAACGGCTGTAGATCCTGAGATCGTCAACTGTACCGTTGAAATTCCTGAGCTGATCCCCACTTTCCCTTCCAACATATATCTTGCTGTCCCAGTTGCTGGAGTCATGCGAGCCAGAGGTATCAGTATCCACCAGGACACCGTTTATGTAGAACGCGCAGGTCCTTGAATTTAGGTTATATGTACCCACGAGATGATACCATACATTGTCTGTGGGAGTGGCTGCTTCGCTGATAGAACAGTCATTCGATCCGCCTTCTACAAAGAACGTGAGATTCGCGTCATAGTTACCTGTGCTTATATGTATCTCATCCTTGTCTCCATAGCCATCCCCGTTTTGCCCCGCCCACACAATCATCTGCGTGGCAGAAAGGGAAGATCCCTTGGCCCAGACAGAGATTGTCCCTGCAGTATCGCTTAGGTTCGCATCTATCTCAATGTAACCATCCGCTCCATCGAACTCATACGCCCCCTTGCCGTCAAAGCCACCAGTACTGCTCCAGGTCGCTCCGCTCACAGAGCCATGGTTCGAGAGATTGGTATAATCCTTAGTCCATGACGATTCATTACCCGCAGTTCCCTCAAACGGCATGTTCAGCACCATGATAGACCCATCATCCACATACCAGGTAGTCACGTTCTTGTTCGCCCAGCCACCGTCATTGGAGCTATCATAATGCACAGTCAGGTTCTCATTCGAATAATTCGTGTTGGACGTTGCATTGAGCACCACATTATTGACAAGAGGATTAGAACTGACAACAGTCAGTGTATTGCTGCAGTCCTCCTGCCCATCCTCTGTACCGTCATTAGGCGTGACACATGCCTGCCAGACATCCCCGATGCTGGTCTCCTGATTGGCAAGGACATCTGTACTGTTCTGGTACAGGAGCAGTATCTGCTCTGCAGACAGGCTCCTGTTGAATATCATCACAGCGTCTATCGTACCATTGAAATACCTGTCAGTGTTTTCCTCGTAACCGATAGTGATGTTGGACATGAGGCCTTCAGGAGACGCCGCAGTAGAATCTGTGGTGTTCAACTGTCCATCTATATACACAGCGCATTGTGACCCATCATATGTAGCCACGACATGGGTCCAGCCAGCATCTGTAAGATTGCCGCCATTCTGTATATCACAGTCAGAATCGGATACAGATGATGAGAATCTCAAAGTCAGTTGTCCATCCGTCCATAGGACAAACCAGAAGTTCCTGTCAGTGTATGAGCCATTATGTTTGGATATGATTGTCTGGTAATCTCCAGTGGAGCCTGCATTGATCCAGGCTGCCAATGTGAACTCTTCAGTAATATCCAGTGAAGTATCATTAGCTATGAGTATAGCTTGGTCACCACCGAATTCATAAGCACCTCTCCCATCATATCCTCCCGATGAGTTCCATGTAGCATTCAGGGACGTCGCATGGTTGCTGAAGTTAGTATAATCCTTTGTCCACGATGACTCATTGCTCTCATTATTCGCCTCGAACGGCATGTTCAGCACCATTATCGAAGTCGAATTCAGGTACCAGTTGGTTATGT
>JBHPEY010000064.1:0-3749 GCA_042576705.1 Nanobdellota archaeon
GCGGTACCTGCGCTGGATGTGGTGTGTGGGGTGAGTGGGTGGTGGGGTTGGCGCTACTATATAGAAAGATTAAAATGTGATGGGGGCTTTTTTGGTTCAAAAGAGGTATTATGATGAAGCGGAACTTCAAGGTTGGACGTTATTTCGGGATTGATGTGTATCTGCATTACTCGTGGTTCCTGATATTCCTGCTTCTTGCTTGGGGTTTGTCTACTGGTTTCTTTCCTGAGCAGTTTCCTGGCCGGACAGGGTTTGAGTATTGGGGTATTGGAATATTCTCTTCGTTCCTGCTGTTCTTGTCTGTGCTTGCGCATGAGCTGTCGCATTCTCTTGTCGGGATGCGGCATGGGATAAAGGTCGATCGGATAACGCTGTTCTTCTTCGGCGGGGTGGCAGGTATGCATGAGCAGAAGATGTCGCCCAAGTCAGAGTTCCAGATGGCCATCGCAGGGCCTGCATTCTCTATTGTGCTGGCTTTTGTGTTTCTTGCTGTGTATAATCTCACTTCGTTCTTCTATGTGGCTGCGGTGTCGTCATATCTTTTCCGTATAAATCTTATCATCGCTGTGTTCAACATGATGCCTGGCTTCCCTCTTGATGGCGGGCGGGTGTTCAGGTCTATCCTGTGGTACTGGACAAAGGACTTCAAGAAGGCTACCCATATCGCGACCACAGCAGGGAAGGTGCTTGCATACATCATGATATTCATCGGGTTCTCTAATGTCTTCACAGGGAACTTCGCAGGGATATGGTTCGTGCTGCTTGGCTTTTTTCTTCTCATGCTCTCTACATTGAGCTATAAGCAGATTGTGATCAAGGATGCGCTTGCAGGGGTCAGGGCAGGGGAGTTTGTCACTAAGAAGTTCGTGTCTGTCAAGCCAGGGACCAGCCTGCGGGATGTGGTCGTCGATGTTCTCCTGAAGAAGGATGTGACGTCTGTGCTGGTGATGGAAGATGGGCGTTTCCTGGGCGTTCTGGTCGCAGAGCAGGTGCAGCAGATACCTAAGAAGGAGTGGAAGGGGATCAAGGCATCTGATGCAATGGTAGGCGCGTCAAGGGTGGGCAAGGTCAGGCTCATGACTGGCGCTTACAACACACTTGTCAAGATGCTGAAGGGAGGGTTGGATTTCCTGCCTGTTATCGAGAAGAAGAAGCTCGTCGGGATCGTGAGGCGGCAGGAGCTTCTGCGCTATGTGAAGTTCCGTACTACCAAAGAGAAGTTTGAGAAGATGGGTTTTGACATGAAGTAGCTTGGTGGCTTTTTCTATTTACTTTTCATGAATGTCGGTTTGCCTAACTTGATTAGGAAACCTACTGCGAGGAGTATTGTCGCGAATATCACGCTTGTCAGGACGATCCTCATGAAGATGTCGAAGAAGAACTGCTCAGGCAGCATGCGCACCAGGTTATCTGTCGCAGGGTTCAACATCCATGTATCTGTCCTGAACAGGAGGCGGTGGAAGTGTATGAATGATGATGTGAATGAGATGCTCAGGATGCCGAGCAGGACAGCAATGCCATCCACTGCTGCGCCTATCCCTATGAGGATGTTCGATATCGTTGTTTTCAGATAATCCTTTATGTTGTCAAGGCTCGATGCGTAGCGTTGTACTGACATTATCAGGAGGATCGCTGAGATTGCTGAGAGGATGACTGCGATGTCTAGGATGATCTTGACTTTCCTGAAAAGGTCGCGCACCTCCACCATATGGATCCTTTCCTTTTCGTTGTAGAAGTCTGACTGTATGGTGCCTTCACCGGATTCCAGATAGCTTATGAGGAATGCTGTCTCGTTGTCTATGTCTGTGGTGTTGCTGAACCTGTCGTAGATATTGAGTTTTTTGTACTCATCCTCATAGAAATGCTGGTCGAAAGCTATCGCATTTATGTTCGAGAGGTATATCATCACTGCGGTGCTCAATATCAGAATTATTGTCAGGACTGTGGTTGGCCAGGCAGTTCCTCTTTTTTTTTCTGGTCTTCCCATGGTCTATATGAACTCTATGCCCCTTTTCCTGTTAGGATACACCTGGAGCTGGCCGCGGAACTCTCCTACCCCGCAGTCGATGACACGGACCTTCTTCTTCGGCTTTGCTTTCTTTATGTCATCGCTCCAGAAGGATATCTTTATCTCGCCGGTGCTGTCCTTGAGGAATCCTATCGCGAAAGGGTCCTCCCCGTAACCACGGGTCATGGGCTCGCCGACAAAATCTATGGTCGCCTCTATGTTGATGTGTTCCATACCTCTTGAGAGGTCCTTCAGCTTTGTGAACTTGAGCTTCTCGATGTCGACCTCTTCCGGAGCCTCGTTATCGTCCTCTATAAGATCCTCTGTCCAGTCAGAGGTATCTTCCTTTTCTATGAAGTCCTCTTCCTCTTCTTTAGGATCTTTCTTTGGTTTAGGATCTTCTTTTTCTTTAGCCTTCTTCTTAGTGACTTTTTTCTTGGTTGTTTTCTTCTTTTCAGCCATTTTTATCGTGATTATCCTATACTCGGAGCGGTGAATACTCCACCGTTTACGGCGGAGATGTGACGCTCCGGTCGACCAACTCCCCTGACATTTAGGTTGGGGAGTAGGTCATTCTGCTTTCGGTTTGTGGTGCTTTATGTAATTGAATGAACCCAGTGCTGCCAGCGCGCCTTCAGCAGCTGCTGTGACGATCTGGTTGTACTGGTTCGAGCCTGTTGTTATATCTCCTGCAGCGAAGACCGCTTCTACGTTTGTCTCCATTGCCTGGTTGACCTTTATTCGGCCGTTGCCTGCGAGCTCTATGTTGATCTCTTTCGCGACTGCTGTTACCGGGATGCCGCCGATCTCTATGAAGAGTCCATCGAGAGGCTGTTCATTGCCATTGTCAAGCTTGACTTTCTCGAGCTTTTCTGTGCCTATGATCTCTGTTACGTTTGCGTTGTAGATGAATTCTACTTTCGGATCTTCTTCAAGGTCTTTCAGGCGCGCGGGTTCACAGCGCATCTTTTCCTTTCTGTAGATGATCATTACTTTACTTGCGTGCTGGGACAGTATCTGTGCAGCCATGGCTGCTGAGTCAGAGCCGCCGATTACACCTACTGTCTTGTCCTTGAAGAATACGCAGTCGCATGTCGCGCAGTAAGAGACGCCTTTTCCGAAGAGCTCCTCTTCTCCTGGGACACCGAGTTTCTTCCTCTTGGTGCCTGTCGCGAGGATTATGGTGGATGCTTTGTAGTTCTGCTTGTCTGTCGCGACTGTGAAGATGTTGCCTTCTTTCTTCACGTCCTTGACATTCTCTGTGATTATCGGGACATTGAAAGAAGTGACATGGTCCTTGAACTTGTCCATTATCTCCCAGCCAGGGCCTTTCAGGCCGGGCCAGTTCTCTATGTCGTGGGCGAGATTGGCTGTGCCGCCTACATCAGGGCCGATTATGACGCAGTCTATCATGTATCTTGCAGCGTAGATGCCTGCTGTTATGCCTGCAGGGCCTGCGCCTATGATTATCAGGTCATGGATCTTGTCTGTCATTTAAACACCTTGATAATGCCTGTAATGTAAGAATTATGTGTTCTTTATAAAGGTTTGTTTGGGTTGTTTTTAAGGGTGTTGGTGGGGTGGGGGGTTGTGGTCGTCATCTATGTCTCTCTCTATCTGCAGTCCTGTCAAGTGATCCAGCGAGGAAGTGTCCCGCACATCTGTCTCGAGTAGGTCGAGGTATGTTAGTTGTGTGAGGTGTTGTAATGGTGTTATGTCCTGCACACCAGTCAGGGTTAGG
>JBHPEY010000065.1:0-3559 GCA_042576705.1 Nanobdellota archaeon
AGTTGTGTGAGGTGTTGTAATGGTGTTATGTCCTGCACACCAGTCAGGGTTAGGTATAGTTCTTGTAGTTGTGTGAGGTGTTGTAATGGTGTTATGTCCTGCACGCCAGTGTTGTGTAGGTAGAGTGTTGTTAGTTGTGTGAGGTGTTGTAATGGTGTTATGTCCTGCACACCAGTCTCGCCCAGGTGGAGTGTTTGTAGTTGTGTGAGGTGTTGTAATGGTGTTATGTCCTGCACACCAGTCAGGGTTAGGTGTAGTTCTTGTAGTTGTGTGAGGTGTTGTAATTGTGTTATGTCCCGCACACCAGTCTTGTGCAGGTCGAGTGTTTGTAGTTGTGTGAGGTGTTGTAATGGTGTTATGTCCTGCACATCCGACCCGTATAGTTGGAGTTTTGTCAGTTGTGTGAGGTGTTGTAATGGTGTTATGTCCTGCACATCCGACCCGTATAGTTGGAGTTTTGTCAGTTGTGCGAGGTGACTGCTTTCAGCAAACACAGAAATATCCAATATTCTGTCTAATTTAAACACTCCGACTGTTATATGTCTATACCCTGTAATCTCAGGGCTTGAAATGACCTCTTTGTAGTTGTCCTCGTTAAGTGTGATTCCCTGTACAAAGGGAGCATAACTGCTCCTGTTGAAATCAGCAAGATCATCAAGCCCTCTTTGCATAATTATTTCCTGCGGGAAGTAACCTTTATACTGTGTTTCGGGCACAGCGATGCCTGGGAATTCCTCCTTGAATGCAGAACCGATCTTTTCATACAACTCATCCCTTCTTCTCTTGATGACATCCTTGTCGCCATTGACCAACGAAGGGTCCTCCAGCTGGCAATCCAGGGTCAGGAGTTCACCTCTTGGGTCATTCTTATCGGTGAGGTAGTCGGCCAGGACAAGCCATGCTTTGTTGTCCTTCGGATTATCACGGATGTGGGAGTAAAGGGATTCCATGTCCTGGTAGGGGGTTGTGGTCGTCATCTTATCTCCTTAGATGTCATCCCGCTGGGCGACCCTTTTACGATATTCGACACTCCTGTCCAGATGCGTCAAGTAATGGAATGATATCAGCACACCTTCCAGGTGTCCTTCCATCTCCAACTCTCCTTGACGTGTCATGCGGTTTCCTGATACGTCTAGCAGGGACAGGTCAGGGAAGTTGGAACTTGCGAATGCACGCGCTGTAGGGTAACCTGCGTGATTCCCCAGAAGCGAAAGCACTTCCAGTCCCTTCAGGTTCTCAGACTGGGCAATTGCTATGGCGCCCGGGTCGTAGATCTCATTCGACTCCAGGTACAGCTTTTTCAGGCCCCTGACAAACGGGGATCCTGCAATCGCTTCTGCACCTTCATTACTGATGTTGCTTTGGTTGATCTTAAGGGTATCAAGACCCTTGAATACCTCTGCGTAAGCCAGCTTTTCCCTATTGCTGGAATCCATCTCTCCATCTCTTATGTTCAGGATGTTCAATCCAGGAACATGAGGGGACTCTACAAGGATGTCGCATACCCTTCTGCATGCTGATTCATTCTGGGGGAAGAGCTCAACCTCATAGAAATGTGGAGCGACGCTTGCGAAACAATTTACATTCTCATCGCGAAGCTCTATGGTCTTCAATAGAAGGGAATCTATCATTGCGTCAGGAGATTGAACAAAATCCAGTATATCTCCAAGGTCTGTCCCATAGTTCTTCACTATGGCTCTTGTCGGGAATCCGTATTCCCACTGCAGCGTTGACAATGCAAGCTCCGGGTGGCTCTCCATGAAATCCTCTGCGAGTCCTGCTGTCAAATGCGCGTGCTGTCCAGCTAGCTCTTCATTTCCTGGGTCTTTCTCCCTTTGATGATGGAGAACGATCAGCTCTCCGCGCCGGTCACCCATCTCCATGAGAGCATCTGCCAGAACCAGTTCTGCGTTACGGCTGCCTTTCATCACTTTTTCTGCGATCCGCTTGAGTCTGTCCATTTTTTCCCTCTGGTCTGTTTCATTCCCTGAATTCTATTTAGTACTGTTAGGTGATGAAACGGTAGCATATTAATGTTTTTCTTGGAAATTCTCCTAAAACGATATATTTATATATCAATATATCTTAATTGGTTGGAATATGGCTGAATTAGATACAAAAGACCGAAAAATCCTGTACGAGCTGGACAGGGATTGCCGGCAGAGTGAGAGCGGGATAGCGCGCAGGGTGGGCCTATCGCGTGAATCTGTGCGGTACAGGATATCTAAGATGCTTGAGAAAGGCATCATAAAGGGGTTTGTCACATATATAAACAGTGTTCGGCTGGACCAGAGATGGTTCAGGATATTCCTCAAGTTCAGGAACCACACGCCAGAGAAGGAGAAGGAGATGATCGGATGGTTGAAGGAGAAGTGCTGCTGGTTGTTTGATGTGGAGGGAGAGTGGGACCTTGCAGTAGGGATACTTGTCGAGACAACATATGACTATCGCAATATCATGGAGGAGTTCCTTGAGAGGTATAATCGTTATGTTGAGGAGCATGATTTTGCTATACTGATAAATGACTGGGTGTGCTCTAAAGATATACTGCTCGGCTCGAAGAAAAGGACAACGCCTCCGCTGCTCATCGGGTATCGTCGTTACCAGGAACAGAAGATAGAGAGACTGGATGAGACAGACCTCAAGGTGCTGCTTGCAGTGCTCAATGACGCGCGGAAGAAGACGATTGACATCGCGCGGGAGACCGGGCTTACTGAGATGATCGTCAGGCATCGGCTCAAGAAGATGCAGGAACGTGATATCATAATCGGCTACAAGGCAGTGATCAGCATGAACAAGCTCGGGTATAACCTGTTCAATATCTCGCTTGAGCTTGTGGATTACACTGCAGAGCAGAAACGGGAGCTGATCACGTATCTGCGCCAGCATCCTGCTGTGGAGAGGATATCTGAGTATGTACCCAGCTTTGGGTTGGAAGCTACTATCCGTGTGAAGAGTCTTGCAGAGCTTTATGAAGAGATCGGGAAGATACGTCGCAGGTTCAGCGGGATAATCAGAGAATATGGATTCCTGCATTATGTTGAGGAGCTGCGGCATGTGCAGCTGCCTTTGAAATATATTGAAGAAGGGAAGATTTGAGCCTTTAGGCTCTTGGGCAGGGGGGTGGGGATGGAGCTGTTGGTAGTGGGAATGGAGCTATTGTACGCGCCACCCCCACGGCGCTTGCATGACTTATGGGTGATTTGTGGTTGCTTTGGGTTGAAGTGGTTTCTGCTTCTGGGATTTTAGGCTCGCTGGGCGGTGGGGGTGGCGCTAGAGCTATTGGCAATGGGTTGGCGGTGCTTGACAGGGTTTTTTTAGGTAAATATTATATATTTTGAGGGTGTGTAATATTGGTCATGGATGAAGAAGAAGTCCCTCCGAATACTGAATGTGAAGAGCCTAACTGTAGGTACAGGGCTGTGAGGGATTTCCATGGGAAGAATCTCTGCCAGGATTGCTGGGAAAGGTACAAGGCAGCAGAGGACAAGATGAACATGGAGATCCGGGACATGGGTTGAGTTGCTTCGGGCCCTGAAACGCTGATTCTGTGCTAGCA
>JBHPEY010000066.1:0-3105 GCA_042576705.1 Nanobdellota archaeon
TTATATTAATTTATTGTCTAAGATTAATTTATTGTCTAAGGCTGGATTTCTGCGGCAGCTGGATTCCATAGATTAGTGGCTGCTTGCGCTTCAGTCATCGCAGCCCTATCCAAGAGATAAAAAGCTGGTTGCGCTTCAGTAAAATAAACGATATAAGAGGAGAGGCCTTCGGCCGGAACGATACGCAAAGAGTCTGCAGCGCATCTGACATCGTGGTTTAGCGACCTTATGGTGGGGGCAGGCATCGAATTTTCCTTGGAAAATTCGGCGGGGGCGGGCTACCTACATACGGAAGACGCAACACGCCCATCACATTAACATAAAGCATCATAATACGCCCCCAACTTAACTTGTCTTAGAAACATTTAAAAACAAAATTCACTCTAGCACCTCCAGAAACATGAAAGCACACAAATTTGTCGTGATCGGCCTCTTGATCATAATAGTAGGTGCGTTCATATTAGCAGAGGCCAACTCAAAATACTCTGCCTGTGAGAGCATACCCGGCAAGATCATCCAGCTGCTTGACAAGGACCAACAGAGCTCATGCAAACTGGCCCACGGCCTGGCATACCTTTCATATGTCCTCATAGGGATTGGTGTCATGATGGCAGTGACAGGCATCATCCGCAAGGGCAATTAGTTCACATCATCCAAAGGTTAGACATATGGTAAAGAAAGAGCAGGAGTTAGACTACGAAAAGGCGTCTAAGGATAAGCACAAGGCAGAGGATATCATATCAAAATACACCAAGCACAAGCACGTAAAGCTTGTCCAGCGCGGCAACGCAGCGATCCTCTGCGCATTGGCCATCACAAAGAAGATCAACCCACGGGCTTTCCTTCTCATTCCAGACCAGGGCGGCTGGATATCCTTCAAGACCTATCCAAAGATGTTCGGCTTTGACATCCGGACTGTGAAGACAAACCGCGGCTTGATAGACCTCATCGACCTGGAAAGCAAGGCAGAAAGCGGAGCAGCACTTCTTGTGACAAGCTATGCAGGCTATTTTGCGGACCAACCCATGAAGTACATATCTAAGATCTGCAGGAGATACAACTGCCTTCTCATAGAGGACGCTGCAGGGGCACTGGGCCACGAGGACCTGTGCGATGGTGACTACTCCGACATAATCGTGGGCAGCTTCGGCAGGTGGAAACCGATAAATCTCGAGTACGGCGGCTTCATAAGCTGCGCAAAAAAAGAATGTTACGAAGCAGGCAGGGAGATATTCTCCACGACAAACTTCTTCCCGCAGTTTGACATACTTCTCGAAAAGCTCAAGACCGCTGACAAGCGCGTAAAGGCGATGACAAAACTGGCCAAGGCAGTCAAGGAAGACATCAGCAAGAGACTGCCGCACCTAAAGATACTGCACAAGGACCTCGAAGGCCTTAACGTCGTGGTCCGCTACGCCGACAAGAAGGAGAAGCAGGAAGTGCTTGATTATTGTGAAGTGAATGATTATGATTTTGTAGAGTGTCCTGCATACACGAGGATAGATGAGGACGCGATTAGCATCGAGCTCAAGCGCATTGATACGAACGGAGCCAAGAAGAAAAAAGCATGAGGTGGTAGACATCGTCACAGAACCGGAAAGCATGGACCAGCTTATCTATTTCACTCAACGCAACATAGGCAGCGGGAACGCAAGGGCCTGGGTATACAAGGGTAAGTGCCCCGAGTGCGGCAAGGGCAAGATGGGAAAACCAGTGGATGAGAAGACAGGCAAGGTAAAGATCCGCGCAAAGGAATACGTCTGCCCTGAATGCGGCCACACTGCAGAGAAGAAGGCACATGAAGAGACCCTGGAGTGCGAGATAAAATACAAGTGCCCTGAATGCGGCGAAGAAGGCGAGACTGCAGTCCCTTACAAGCGCAAGACATTCAACGGGATGAAAGCAGTGATCTTCAACTGCGGCAAATGCAAGGCCAAGATCGGAATCACCAAGAAGATGAAGGAGAAGGGCGCGCCTAAAGAATAAATTGTTTTTTTCTGCATTTTTAGCCGAATTCTACAAAAACTTTTTAAATGACCTCTTCAGAACAGGTGTCTGGTGTTGATACTATGGAAAAAGACTATAAGACTGACCAGATTGAGTCACAAAGACCTCCTTATGTGAGGCAGATTGAAGAGTTTGACTGCAGGGTGTTCAAGCGGAATCGCTCAGGCAATCTCCAGCTTGATATAACCGCCAGCATCAATGCAGGCAAGATCATGGACCGGTTCAGGCTGAGAGACCTGGAAATATCCTATGTGCGGAAGAAGCTTAAGGAAGAGATGGATGACCCTAGGAACATGGAATATCTGCTCTGGTTGCAGAACAGGCCAGATGAGACCAAGATTGAGCCGCACACTGTAAAAGGGAGACCTTGGTACATGAAGGGATTACGTTTCAGGCAAGAAGACCGTCTTCCTGCAGATAAATCTGCTGAAGATAATATTAATCTAGGTTACAGGACACTGAATGAGATAGTCTAACCCACAGGCGTCCCGCAGTTCACGCACACCTGTGTCTCTTTCGTATCGCAGAACTCAGTGTTCACTCCCCACTCTATCTTGACCTTGCACTTGGGGCATTTCGGCTCCAAGTAATCCGGCGAATTAAAGAAATCTACTCCTTGTACCATGCTAAACATTCCTGAATAGTTTATAGATTACCATCTTAATGACCTGAAAAGATATCAGCCTAATTTATCTCATATTTTGGAAACTTACCTATTTACACTCCCCGAAACTCCCATCTAATAACACTCAGAATATAGATTATTACGCATCCCGACTTTTTAAATGTTTGTTTAAATATTATATAAATAACGCAATATTACGCGATATAACGTAATATTCCCGCAAAATGATACAGTATTGATACATAAGCGCCATAAGTATATCTAGCACAGGTACCGCCGCCTAACGAGCCTAACAACACAGAAGAAAGAACTACTTCAGCCCAAAGCAACAACAAATCATCCAGAAGCAATGCGAGTGCCGCGGTACCTGCGCGCAAAGAAATAGATCTCACTCAACACAACACCTCCTGAATCCCACCACACCTAGCGCAATTACCACCGCCCAGCGAGCCTAAAGAAACAGAAGAAAAGAC
>JBHPEY010000067.1:0-2867 GCA_042576705.1 Nanobdellota archaeon
AAGCACTTTGACGGCTTGCAGCAGACCTGCTGCTTGAGTCTTGTGGGCGGCGCTACCATAAAGAACATAACAAGAAAACAATCAGTCGCGAAAACACACAGAACTAAAACAAATCACACCTTCAGACTATCCCTAAGTATCTGCTTCACCAGCTTCACATCATACTCATTCACAGAATCCCTCAATTCCATCCTCGCAGATGCCTTCGCAAGCCTTGAAAACCCCACGACCATCCGCGGAGAGATCTCAACAAGATACTTATTCTCATTCTCCTTGATATCAGCGATAAAATCAACGATCTCCTGCTCAAACTTCTTGGGAATCTTCACCTCACCAAGCGACCGCGCATACTCAACATACTCTTTCAGGAACTTGCTCTCCCGCGCACTCAGTTTACCCCCGCCCTTCTTCAACAGAGCCTTGGTGATCTCCTTGAACTCGTTTATATCATGCTTCCTGACCAGAAACGTAAGATGAAAACGCGAAAGCAACGCAGCATCAAACGGCATCTGCTGCTTCAGCTTCACAACATCCTTGCCCTTGAACTTATCACCCTTGGGATTGGCAGTAGCCAACACAGACACACGCGCATCAAACTTATACGAATGGCCCCCTTTATCATAAGTGACAAAACCTTTCTCCATGGCATTATACAGACTGGCACGAGACTCCTCTTTCATGAGATTAAGCTCATCAATAGCACATAAACCCTTATCCGCCATAGGCAGAAGTCCCTTGTTCACTTCCTTCCCCTTCACAGTGACAGACAACCCAACACCAGAGGTTCCAGACCCCAGCCCCATGGCAGACACAGGTGCAAGGTCTGTAGCAGCACTGAGTATCTGCGTCTTCCCCGTCCCGGGATCCCCAAGCAAAAGAAGATGTATCCTATCAGGAGAAAAAAGCTGCAGCGCGACCGACTTCTTGACATTCTCGAACCCGACAATATGCGGAGCGATGATCTGTGAGCATTTATCATGTATTGATTTTGAGAACTCCTTGAACACAAGCTCCCGTGTCTTCTCATTGATGCGCGCATTCAGCTCAGAGATGAACTCAGACACCTCTTTGAGATCCTTTAACACAACCAGTTTAGGCAGCGTCATCTTCTCTATCAATCCACCCATAGAGAAGTCCTCTTTCTCGATCGTGACCTTGCGTTCCTTGAGCAGGCCCCGCAGCACGCGCTTCTGCTTAGAAGTGGCGTACCAGTCCACTATCTCCAGAACATCCTCTTCATCCGGAGAAAGCTTCCTCATCCTGCGAACAACATCCATGAAATCTGCCATATTGACCCCCTATATTGTCACCTCTGCTATATAAATAATAGTGCTGGATTAGTATAAAAAGGTTGTTGAATGTTCTTTTAAAACAGACCAGAAAACGCTCACTTACCCTGCGCATTGGCCTGCTGCGCCTCAGCAATGACCTTATCCGCAGTAACAGCATCCCATCCTATCTGCAGCAGATGGGCTCGCACCTCATCATGAGGATACCCACTGGCAATAACTCCCTTCACGTAATTTCCCAACTCAACCACCCCAGGATCCACACCAGCCTGTGCAGGCGGAGCACCAGGTACAGAAGGTACAGCACCCGGCGCAGCTGCAAGCTTTCCTGCAGCAGTCTTTGCAGCAGGCGCAGGTTTCTTGCCATGTATGGCAAACGCAGCGATAATCACAAAAAGCACGATAATGACAACCACGACAAGGACAATGATGCTGGTATTGAAAGGCAACCCAGCAATACCCGGCTGCTCTAGGGCCTTGATCTCATCCTCATAGCTTCCCGCAGCAAGGTGCTGCTCAAGCAGCTTCTTCTGCGAGCGTGTAAGATCATCTACACAGCAGGACAGGTCGCCGTCGATCAGCTCCTCTGAAGATCCCATTGTCTTGAGTGCAGAGCAGTACTGCATCCTGAAGATGGAATCACAGAGCACATTCCCTCCTGCTTCAACATACCTTGAAGGAAGTATCTCAAAATCCCTGTTCTTTGCAGCACTTGCCAATGCCCTAGGAGTTGGGTTGTCGACCACCTTGGAAAATGAATCATAATCAGCAAACTGTACCACAAGGTCATCACTGTCAAGACCATTACAGAATCCTGTTGTCTGGACGACAGTCCAGCTTCCGCCTGATGATACTGCATTGAAGGTTGCAGGATCCTCTGCATCATTGATTATGATGCAGAAGCTGGCAGTTGAGAAAGCGCCGAATACAGAAGAGCTGGCAAACGCTGTCTCCAGCTTTGTCCTTGCAGTATCAGCATCAAGCACTACATGGCCTGTCAGGCTTACGCTGTGTGAGACGATGAAATACAGCCCCACAGCTACCAGTATGATGAACAATGCATGTATTGAAAATGACTTTACGCGTTCACCTGCTTTTTTCATTTTTTATCAAGTGGGTATCAGGGGAGCTTCTTGAAATCAATATCTCCTGAAATCAGTTTTCGGATTGTCTCCCGTAGGCCATCGATCTTGACCCTCTTCTGTTCCTCTGTATCCCTGTCACGGATAGTGACATCCTTGTTCTCGAGCGAATCGAAATCAACAGTCACACAATAAGGCGTCCCAATTTCATTGTTACGGAGATAACGTTTGCCGATAGCACCTGAAAGGATACGGCTGCGGCAGCACCATGAGGATGAGAAGGCATTCTATGCAGATGATGCCTGGGATCTTGAGGTTCAGCTGAACACGTTCGGATGGTATGAGTGCTGCGGGGTGCATGACAGGACAGAGTATGACCTCAAACAGCATGCGAAGTTTTCAGGCACTGAACTTGTGGCGCGGAATGAGAAGAACGAGAAGGTCGTGCCGCACGTGCTCGAGATAGCGTTCGGGACAGACCGGCCTACGTTTGCAT
>JBHPEY010000068.1:0-2766 GCA_042576705.1 Nanobdellota archaeon
GACTCATTGCAACCTAGCGGTTGCAGGGTATGTCTTCGGCTGGCGCCTCAGCCAACTTGCGTCCCAAAGAAGGCGGTTGCGTTTCAGGTAAAAGAAACGATATAGGGGAAATGGCTCTTCCCGAATCAAAGATTCGGCAAGCCTTCAGGCAGAGCCTGAAGCTTCGGCCAGAACGATAGTCAGATAGTCTTAGAACCTGAGTTCGTGGTGTTGGCTAGGTCAAGTGCTTGGTTGCAGTGGCAGGCTGCTTGATTCCTGCGATTTGGTGGCCAGAAATTCACAGATTAAACCAATACAACGCAACAAGGTTCATCATCAATGCCACAATTATATATAAACTGAAGTTCAGGATCAAGTCTGTCAGTATTGTTGACTTGCTCTTCTTCATCCTTCTTGCTACGAACAGGCTGCCCAGTGGGAGTCCGTAGATGAAGATTAGTGATGCTGTTGTTATGAACAGGTCCTCGCTCTTTGTTGAGAAGAATAATGCTATGCCCAGCAGGAAATAGGCTATCTGGTTGATAGGGGTCTCTTCTGAGGTATAATACAGGAATACGCTTGCTGCTACACCAAGGAGGATAAGCAGGAATATGTTTGCGTTGTAGGAATACAGGAGTATCAGTATCAGGAATATCAGGACTGTGTTCATCAGGGCCTTGAAGTATAATCTGCCTGGTTTCAGCTCCTCTGGAGATATGAATGCCAGGATAGCGCCCACGTAGACGCCCAGAAATGAGAATAACAGGGTCACTGCGTATGTAATCATATATGATGTTCCTGATTCAAACACTTGTTATCCACCTCTTTATGGTCTTTATAAACCATTAATATTTAAATATTTTGATTGTTTTAGGTGTAAAGTGAAACGAGAAACTTCCTGCGGCGGGCTGGTAGTCAATGATGGCAAGGTACTGATCCTCTATAGCCGCAAGTTCGAGGGGTATTCCATCCCAAAAGGGCATATCGATGAGGGAGAGCGATGCGTCGACTGCGCCCGGCGCGAGGTGATGGAGGAGACAGGGCTGGACATCAAAAGGCTGGGGGATTTTGAGAAGAGCATCACGTATCGCTTTGAGATGTTCGATACCCTGAAGACGGTCATATTGTTCCTTTTTGAGAGCACTGGTCGCGATATCAGTCCTTACGAGCTTGAGGTGCATGAAGGGCCTTATGATTATCTCTGGTGTGATCATGCGCAGGCAGTCAAGCTGGCTGCTTATATCAACTCCGGGCCTATCATCCTGGAGGGGCTGAAGGAGCTTAAGAAGATGGGGAAGTTGTGAACTTCACTTCTTCCATTCACTGTGGCCCCATTGGATCAGAATACCGTATTTCTTTGGTAGTTGTGGTGTGTCGCAGGCGCCGAAGCAGGAACCTGCCCAGATCTCTATGTTGGCTTTGGTCTTCTGTTTGAGAGCGTCCACTATCTTTTTTGCTTTCGGTTTCAGTCCATCAGGCAGCTGGATGCAGACGTCTTTTGCCCTGCTCTCTCTTATCAGCTCTGCTGCACGGTCCAGTTCCAGGTCGTAGTCCATAAAAAGAAAAAAAGAAAGAATGGTTTAAATAATTATGTGTTTCAGTTCAACTCGTTGAACATCGCATCAAGATCATCATGACATAGATCTTTCTTGTTTATGACACTCTCAAATGTTGTCCTTGTCCTTTTCAGGTTCTCCTTGATCTCGAACAACAACTCATCGTCTTCCATGTTATACCTTCCCTCCGGTACGGTTTTTGGAATACTCTTTTACTGTAATGTGACCCTGGGCTTCTCGTCAGCGACATGCTGTACAGTGATGTCATCCATGCCCACTATGGTCATGTTGCAGCCTATCCTGAAATAGCCGCCCTGCCTGGCATGACCATTCTGCATTATCAGGTCAGCGAGGCGTTGTGAATATGAATCTGCGAGGTCGTCTATTATATGGTTAGCGTCCTGTCTTGTGATGGCTCCTGCAATGCTCTTTGTCATCAACGGTACGACTAACTCATGCATCATCCGCTCTTTGTAGTATCCGTGAAGGAACTCTTTATGCTTGTCTTCAGGGATATTTTCGAGCTCAGGTCCCATGTCAGGCACGTTGAGCCCTGCAGAGATATACCTGCTGGAAGGCCTGAAGTATGGTTTTCCGATACTGAGATTATCGACATCGGTCAGGCTCATCTGATACGTGACAGCGAGATCACTTCTACCATGCTCGATTCCCGGCACTTTTATCAGCTGCTCTGCAGCCTGTTCAGCCAGCTTTTCGACCCTGTAGCCAAACACCTTTTCACCTATGTCTGTCAGTGCGGTGTTCCATTTACCATTCTTTTTGAAATAATCATCAAAAGCAGGATGTTTCGGGATGTCGGGCATGCCTCCAAGCCTCTGCTCAAGATGTATGTTACCCTGCATGTTGCCGGCGATTATCGCGGTCGCAATGTCGCGGCCTACGACTTCCTTGAGATAGCTTTTGAGCCTGTCCTGTCGCTCCTCTTTAGGCAGCTCCTCCAGGTTTGCGGTGACATCTGCCACTGGTATGCCTCCCTGCTGGTAATTGCCTGGGTGGAAATGCTGGAGCTGCATCCCTTCATTCCTGAAAGAATCATCTATCCTTATACCATAATTGATGACAACCCTGTAACCTGAGTTGTGCTCTGGAAGGGTCTTTCGCATCTTCAGGATATCCACACCGACCTGCTCTGTGATGCTGTTGATGGTGTCTTTCAAGAAGTTTGCGCCTTCTTCTGTCAACCAATACATGCCTTCAGCATCTGGCTGTT
>JBHPEY010000069.1:0-2724 GCA_042576705.1 Nanobdellota archaeon
GTCAATGACCAACTCTGAAGCGTTTCTTTGTCCTGTGTAACATATTATGCCGCACATCTTCAGCGCTTATCAGTGGTCTTTACCTCTGACTCTGTGATGTCCTTTGTGACTACCTCTCCAGGAATGGTCGTGCAGTACGGCCATATCTTCCTGCCAGGATATATCAGCGTGCCGATGCCTGTATGGACACGGTCTCCCAGAAATGCGCCCAGTTTCCTCCGGCCTGAGTTTATCTTTTTCCCGTTTATGATTGTCCAATTCTCTCCAGCATCGTGGCGGTAATCAGCAGTCACTGTCCCGCAGCCTATGTTGCAGTTCTCGCCGATTACAGAATGCGAGAGATAGCTGTTATGTTTTGATGTGGTACCGTCCATCATCACTACATCGTACATCTCTGCGCGGGTATTGACCTTGTCCATGATTATGGTGTCTTTCCGCACATATGCCTGGGGGCCTACTATGCAATCATCCCCTATGAAGACTGGGCCTTCGATATACGTTCCAGGTTTTATGATTGTGTTCTTTCCTATGACCACTGTGCCTTTGATGATCACATTGTCTTCGACCTTTGCTGTCGGGTCTATCCTGCTCTCTTTTATCTCGCGGAGCAATGCTACGTTTGCCTCCAGATAGTTCCACGGGTAGCCTATAGGGATCCACTTTCCCTGTATGGTCTCGTATTCTGCGAGGCCTTTCTTCGCAAGGGCAATTATGTAATCAGTTACCTCGTATTCGCCGCGCTCTGTCTTGTTGAGCTCTATATCGAAGATGTCTTTCCTGAACACATATGCTCCTGTATTGGCAAGGTCTGAGACAAATTCTTTTGGCTTCTCCACAAAGCTCTTGACTTTCCTGTCCTCAACAACAGCTATACCGAAACGTTCCCAGTCTTTCACTTTTGCCAGGAGCACTGCGTAATCATGCTTGGATAATGCCTCAATATCTTCTTTGGAATATATGTCATCTCCATTTATCACCAGGAACCTGTCCTTGAGATGCTGCTTTGCGCTCATGAGCGCGTGGCCTGTGCCGAGCTGCTCCTTCTGCTCTGCGTAGAAGAGCCGCATGCTCTTGTATGAAGAGCCAAGCCTGTCCATGATCATCTCTTTCTTGAAGCCCACTATTATGATTACCTCGTCGACAATCCCGTCCAGGGCTTCCAATGTGTGCTCTATGATTGTCTTGTCAAGTACCTTCAATAGCGATTTCGGTCTGGTTACGGTCAAGGGTTGAGTCCTTGTGGACTTCCCTGCTGCTAGTATTACGGCCTGCATCTTATTCACCTATTTCGTATCTTATCTTCTCGATTATATTGTCTGCAAGGGACTCTATCTCTTTCTCATCCCTACCTTCCAGCATCACGCGGCACTTCTTCTCTGTGCCTGAGTATCTCACGAGGACGCGACCGTCTTCGCCAAGCTGTCTCTCTGCATTGTGTATGGCTTCCTGGACAGGGAGCATCTTCTCAAGAGGTTGTTTCTCCTTTACTATGATGTTCTTCAGCACCTGCGGATAGGATGTCATGCATTTCGCGAGCTCTGACATGCGCTTGCCAGATGTCTTCATCAATGCAAGGACCTGCAATGCTGAAAGCGTGCCATCACCTGTCGTGGAACGGCTGAAGAATATGATATGCCCTGACTGCTCCCCGCCGAGCATGAAATTATTATCCCGCATCTCCTCTATGACATAGCGGTCTCCTACCTTTGTCTTGACGACGTCTATATTCGCCTTTTTCATCGCAGTATCAAAACCCATGTTTGCCATGACTGTAGTGACGACTGTGTCGTTGTTGAGCTTTCCCCTGCGCTGCATGTCAAGGGCGCACATCGCGATTATGTGATCACCATCGACAAGGTTGCCCTTCTCATCGACCACTATTACACGGTCAGCATCACCATCCAGGGCGATGCCGATGTCAGCCTTGTGGCCGAGCACTGCTGAGCTTATGACTTCAGGATAAGTGGAGCCGCACTCCAGGTTTATGTTGCTGCCATCAGGATTGTTGTTGAGTATAATCACTTCTGCGCCCAGCTCTCTTATGATGAGGGGCGCCACCTTGTATGCTGCGCCGTTCGCGCAGTCAAGCACGACCTTGAGGCCTTCAAGCGACATGTTCTTTATCGAGTTCTTTGTGAACTCTATGTAGCGGCCTGCAGCGTCATCGATCCTCTTTGCGCGGCCTACCTCCATGCCTGTGATGTTCGACGTATCTATGTCTGAACCTGTGAGGCGCTCGATCTCCTCTTCAACCTCATCAGGCAGCTTGAAGCCTTTCTTGTCAAAGAACTTGATGCCGTTGTCTTCAGCAGGGTTGTGAGATGCGGAGATGACAATGCCAAAATCGCAAGCGAAACTTTTCGTGAGATGCGCTATTGCAGGCGTAGGCATCGGGCCTACAAGATAGACATCAACACCCATTGAACAGAGTCCAGAAGTGAGGGCGTACTCGAAAAGGTATCCTGACCTCCTTGTATCCTTCCCGATTATTGCTGTGATGCGTTCCTTGGGGTAGCGCTTGCGGAACACCATGGCCGCAGCCTGGCCTAGCTTGAGCGCCATATCCGCAGTCATGGGGGCTGTGTTGGCTTTTCCACGCACCCCGTCTGTACCGAATAGATTTCTCATGATCGTTCACCATAGTCAAATCGAGACCCGACACCACCAGTCATCGCTCCCTACGGTCGCTATATGCTCAAAGACCATAGGTCTTTGAGCATATAG
>JBHPEY010000070.1:0-2597 GCA_042576705.1 Nanobdellota archaeon
ATGTGACTAATTGGTACCTGAATGGGACTTCTATCATGGTGCTGAACATGCCGTTCGAGGCTACTGGCGGTGAGAATGAATCGTCGTGGGCGAAGGATTACAGCAACAGCAGCAACCATGGAACTGTAACAAGTGCAACCTGGAACAGCACAGGCGGACAGGATGGCTTCGGAGCTTATGAGTTCAACGGTCTCAGTCATTATATACATCTTAAATCCACAAGCATCGTCTCTGACTACAGTGATATCTCAGTTGAGTTGTGGTTCAAGGCAGACTCCACTGATGGTGAGAATTTCATGTACTCTGAAGATGGTACTGGCGGACCCAAATTCCTGTTGAGAGTCAATGCAGGCGATCTCCAGTTCGGAATACATAGATCAAGCTCCTGGAATTTCGCTACAGGAACCAACACTATACAGACCGGAGTATGGTATCATGCAGTGGCTGTGTTGAGCAGCGCAGATGGCATGACACTCTATCTCAACGCTTCTGTAGAGGCCACTAACGGCAATGCATTGCCCCAGGACGATACTATAGTGTCTGTAGAAATAGGTGCCTTTAACGCATCAGGGTCGTTTGGCGGGTATTTCAACGGGACCATCGATGTGGTGAGGGCATATAACAGGAGCCTGACACCTGAACAGGTACAGCTGCTCTATCAGAACAGGACAGACATGATATCGTTCAATGAGACTGATGTCGGTGATGTTTGGATGGCTTGTGTCACGCCTAATGATGGGGTTGAGGATGGGGTTGAGAATTGTTCTAATACACTTACGGTCTTAGATATACCAAACACCAAACCAATAGTTAGTGACGTCGTGCTTAACAGCACGTACGCCACTAATTATACTGCTGAGAATCTTACAGTGTACTTCAATGCGTCAGATGTTGACGGGGATAATGTGACTAATATCACAAACTGGTATCTGAACGGGACTTCTATCATGGTGTTGAACATGCCGTTTGAGGCTACTGGTGGGAATGAGTCTAGTTGGACAAAGGATTACAGCAACAGCAGCAACCATGGAAACGTCACTTCAGCGACATGGGACTCGACCGGCGGCCAGAATGGGTTCGGCGCGTATAATTTCAGCGCCAAGACAGATGTCATAGACATAGACAATATAGGTGGTGCTACAATATCAGTATCGATGCGTTATTACTTCACTGCGACAAGCGGCTCTTGGAACACGCTCCTCTGCTACGACGGCGGAACATACCACGCCCTGCTCATCGAGGACTCCACAAACCTGATAGGATTCTATAACAATGCATTCTACTCATCAGGGTACGCACTCACTCCAGGGACCTGGTACCATATAGTCCTTATCAAGGACGGGACAAACTCAAAACTGTATATCGATGGAGACCTGAAACAGGATTCTGACTCCTCGTTCAGCAATGCAGCGTATCCATTGTCAAGGATAGGCAACTATGGAGCAAGTGTCAATCAGGGCTCTTTAGGCATGATTGACGAGGTCATCGTTTACAACAGGGCAATCACACCTGAGCAGGTACAGCTTCTGTATGAGAACAGGACAGACATGATAAGCTGGAATGAGACAGAAGGCGGCGATGAGTGGCAGGCATGCGTGACGCCTAATGATGGGACTGAGGATGGGGATGAGAACTGCAGTAATACATTGACTGTGGTTGAGCTCAACATTCCTCCGACAGTATACAATGTCGTGCTCAACACTTCCGGCGGTCTGAACACCACTGAAGATGACCTTACAGTATGGTATGACACGTATGATGCAAACGGCGATGTGGTCAAGAACATCACCAACTGGTACATCGACGGCACAAGCATCATGATGCTCAACATGCCATTTGAGGCAAACAATGAGAGCAATGAATCCAGCTGGACAAAGGATTACACCAACTACAGCAACCACGGCACAGTCAATGACGCCACATGGCTGGAGACAGGCGGATACGACGGAAGAGGCGCTTACAACTTCGACGGCATCAATGACAACATCAACATGGGTAATGTAGCGTCGGTCACAGGGACGCAGATAACTGTCATGGCCTGGTTAAAGCTCGACTCATACGTGCATGCTGCAAGGATAGTCGACAAGTCATACACATCCTGTGATGAGCCGTTCTCGCAGTACACGCTCAGGATGGGAGAGGACATAGACGGAAACAACAAGCTGACGTTTGAATTCTCGAACGCGACCGACCACCGCAGCAAGGTGATATCATCTGGTACTATGGAACTGGATACGTGGTATCATGTGGCGGGAACATTCAACGGTACCCACAAGGCAGTCTTCATAAACGGAAACCTGGAGAACTCTACTGTCACCACAGGATCAATACCAAGCTTTGCTACAGACCTTCTCATAGGGGCCCATGCAGAGTGTGGCTATGCGCGCTTCAATGGTACTATAGATGAGGTCAAGATATTTGACAGGGCACTCACAGAGACACAGATAGACGCGTTCTACCAGAACGAGACAGATATAATCTACAGCACAGACCTGCAGGAATGGGAGAACTGGACATCCTGCATCACACCGAATGACGGTTACCAGGTATCCTTGCCAGAATCAACTATGGTCGCGCTTGTAGCATCTGATCCAGAC
>JBHPEY010000071.1:0-2514 GCA_042576705.1 Nanobdellota archaeon
CACGGACAGTGTTGTTCACTGAGAAGTTTGACTTCACCTGGCTGAAGACAGCGAACGCTTCGCCCGTGCCATTGATCTTCAATGTCTGGTTGTAACTACCCTTAGCCGCGTAGGCCAGGGTCTCCCAATACCTCTCTTCAAGGATGTTGTCAGGGTTTGTCCCTGACAGCCTGTTCAGCACGTAAGAGTAGCCTTCAATACCTAAAGAAGCATCTGTCGTTGTCCAGTTGAATATCGCTCTCGCGCTCGGATACGGAAGGGTCTGCGTCGGATGGGTCGTGCTCGAGACAACCGGCGTGCCCGGCCCTGTCATGTCTATGACAACACCGTCGGATGTCATTGCTGATGAGCTGAGGTTGAATGGGTTGTAGGCGATCACCTCGAATGAGTAGTTGCGCCCTTCCTCTAGCGTGAGGTTGGCCACGGTTACTGATGTCGCAGCCCCTGCATCTGTCCAGTTGCAGTCATTGTTGTAGCATGAGCTGTTGTCGATTATCCTGTACCTGTAGTAGACCATCGATATGTCTTCCGTGGCTGTCCAGTGCGCCTGCAATGTCGTGTTGCTGTTCCACCAGTCTATGTCGTCGCCGGACAGGCCGTCGTAGACCACAGGGTCAGTAGGAGGGGTGTAGTCCTGGATGTACCAGTACATTATCCAGTCACTGGTATTCTCTGTGGTCCCGTTCTGGTAGGTTATCTCCATGTAGACTGTCTTGTTGCCAGTCCCATTGCTCAATATCCATGCATGCACCATTGTGCAGGGCTCCCATGGCGCCGCTGTCAGGTTTGACGCGTCGTCATTCGCCCAGCGGCAGGCCCTCGCTGCTGAGAAGTTGTAGGTCATCTTCAGCTCGACATTCCTCGAGCCTGTGACCTCTGTGCCATTGATGCCGTGTATCGTAAGAGAGAGATTCTCGTCCGGAGCCTTGACCTCACGGCTGGTGATCGGGCCCTCGTCAGTCACATTGCCTGAGACAAGCCCGCCGTTTGCCGCGTTGTATGGATAGTCATCTCCCCAGTTGCCGAACCCGTCGCGGTCGGTGTCGAAGATGTCGAGAGACTCTATGCCGCTCCAGTAATTGCCCCTTGCGCAGTATGCGCCGCACGGGCCTACTGAGATGTTGAAGAAGTTCCCTGCGACACCGGCGTAGGCGTGCAGGATACTGCTTGAATAGAAGCCATTGTATGCAAAGACATTGCCGGTGCTTGAACTGTCGATGTAGACCCCATAAGGATCTGTCCTTATCGTATTGTTCGTGAAGTGGTTGTCGTCTGAATCCTCGATGTCGATGCCCACCATCGTGCTGTTCTCCACTGTATTGAGTGTCAGGTTATTGTTGTCCGAAGATGATGACAGATGTATCCCGTTCTGCGAGGCGTTGTAGGCATTGTTGCTCTCCAGCAGGCACCCTGAGCTTCCGGAGATGTGGAAGCCATTGTTCGCCAAGCCATACGCAGTGTTCCTCGTGAAGTTATTGCTGTCCGAGCCACCAAGCGCAGCGAATCCCTCTTTGCTGTCACGGACAACATTATCGGTTATGATATTATCAGACGATCCTGTAAACTGCATGCCCCTTCCTGTCAGGTCATAGATGGTGTTGTTCACAAAGGTGTTACGGGAGCTGCCTGAAGAGGTGAAGCCATGCTGGCCATCATGTATCGTGTTGTTCCTGAAGGTGTTGTCATCGCAGCCCGAACCGAGCTCGAATCCAGTGCCACTGTTATCACGCACTGTGTTGTTGTGCAGGAGATTCAGGTCTGACTGGCTGTACAGGACAAACCCGTCTGTATTATCATGCAGGCTGTTGCCCATGAATGTGTTGCTGCTGCTCTGGTTTATCCATATCCCCTCCCCCACGTTGAAGACCTCATTCCAGGTGATGTTGTTGTAAAGGGAACCTGAATCGACATGCAGGCCATAACCGCCTGACGTGTCGTTGAACGTGTTGTTGAGTATCGTGTTGTTCGACGAGCCCAGCAGCCTCATCGAATGTCCTGTGCTGTTGAAGACCGTGTTGTTCATCACTGAGCTGTCATTTGTCCTGTAGAGGTATATGCCGCTGTAGTACTGGGATATCCTCGGACAGTCCATGAACGTGATGTTGGTCAGGCCTGCAGTGGTGACGACACCGAATGCATTGGACGTGCCATCATTGGTGATCGTCTTGTTGTTGCAGTCGATGATTACATCAGATGCTGTTATCTTGATGCAGGCAGATGCCCCTGATTCAACCTCTGTCGCGCTGTTCGGGGCGCCGGTCAGGTTCTGGGTGACATTGAATTTGCCTGCCGAGCTGACGACATAGCATGCCTTGATAGGCCACCACTCAGGGGTCTTGTTAGTCATAGGACCCCAATCCACGACATTGCTGCTCACGTTGCCACTCCTGAATGCGCTGTACGGGTACTGCGAGCCGTAATCACCGAAGCCATCAAAATAATCGGTATCAAATATGGCGAGGGATGCCACGTCATCCCAGAAGTTCCCATGGGCTGCTGCACCGACTGTGGTGT
>JBHPEY010000072.1:0-2489 GCA_042576705.1 Nanobdellota archaeon
CACAAACAACAGAAGACTGGCAGGCACTGCAGTATAGAGATACTTCCTCTCCTTCCGACGCAGCCCAGGCCGAACAAAAAGCGCCAACTGCCACACAAAGACAGGGATAGATAACAATAATCCAATAAACACGCCCAGCTTAATCTGCGTAGCAATGAACTCAAACGGAGAAAGCGAAACAAACGTGACATCAACGTTCCGCACAAGCGTGTACTGAAGAAAACCCATGAACCACCCGGAAAGATATATTCCTAGAACACTGAACCCAATAAAGAATATCGCAAGCACTACAAGCCTTTTCCGCAACTCAGCAAGATGCCCGACAACTGTTGTCCTCATCCAGCCATCTTCCTTTTTCGCTTAGGCTTCTCTTCCATGCCTTCCTTGTATGCATTCACTGACTTTCCCACAGCCCGCGCCAGCTCAGGAAGCTTCTTCGGCCCAAAAAGCACTAGCACTATCACCAGAATGAGCAATATTTCACCTGTACCTATCATATTACCACCACCTTTGTTGATATGACCACTAACCGCTCAGGCTTTAAATTTTTTGCGTCTCAGCCTTTTAAGCAGCCTGATAACCATTCTTATCAAAAAGCTTTTAAAACATGACATATACACCATATACCCTTATGTGATTTTGACCATTTGGTCACCATTGATACTAAAATGAATGCCCTAATCATATTTGCGAAGTTCCCTGCTCCAGGGACAGTCAAGAAGGAGATAGGCAAGGTGCTGGGCATGGAAACCTCTGCCAAGCTCTGCGAGGCCATGATAAATGACCTGATTGAGGAGCATGAGGACCGCGATTACGATCTCTATCTCAGCTTCATAGGCCATGAGCACAAGGAGCAGTACAGGAAGATGTTCCCGCACGCAATATTATATGTCCAGCGCGGCACCAACATGGGTGAGAATGTCTATTCTGCTTTTGAGGATCTTCTTGATGATTACGAAAAGGTCGTCCTTATAGGCTGCGATGTCCCGCAGCTGAAACAGGAGAACATAATAAAAGCATTCAATGCGCTTGACCATTATGATGCTGTGATAGGTCCTGCAGAGGACGGCGGTTACTACCTCATAGGTCTTAAGCATCCGCACAACATCTTTGAAGGCATGCATTGGGGAAAGGAAGATCTTCTTGACCAGCAGCAGGAGCTGATGAGACAGAAGAAGCTTACATTCGTAAGGCTCGACCCCCTGCCTGACATTGATACTGTTGAAGAGCTGCGCCATCTGAAAGGCACGCTCAAGAAAGACAACGCTCCGAGGACATTTGAGTTCATGCAGCAGGTAGATTTCTAATCTTCCTTCTTAGGCATCTTCGGATAAGTAGCAGGTTCCATGAACACTTTCCTTGTCTTCACAGCGATCCCTTTGTTCTGCTTCATCATCTCTTTAGAAGTCATCTTTGCCTCACCAAGCGCAACAAGCTCTTCCTTGAGTGTCATGATAGCAATAGGTGCCCCCTCTTCAATCTCTGAATGTATCTTAGCGATACCAGGAACACAAAGATCCGCACCATGACAAAGCGTATCCACAGTAGAATCCATCACCCACGCCTTGCCGAGGTGCGCGACACCGTTCTCCACAGGCTGGATGACATGACGGATATATTTCTCATTTCCTTCATTCTTGTAATGCCAGAAAGCATCAGTTAGATCATGCAATGTCACAAGAGTATCCTCCTTGAAAGGCCCTGCCTTTGACCTGCGAAGTTCTGCCATGTGCGCTCCACATTTTAAGGACTGCCCGATATCATGACAGAGCTTCCTGATATAAGTCCCTGCCTGGCATCCCACAACAAACATCACATCCTGCCCGAGAATATCAAGTATGTCGATGTAATACACCTTTCGCGAACGCACCTGCCTCTTGACAGCAGACTTGATAGGCGGCAGCTGGGTGATCTTTCCCACAAAATCAGTCATCACATCCCGCACCTTCTTCTCCTCAACCTCTTTATGCAGGTGCATGACGCAGACATACTCTTTCCCAGCGACAAGCAGCGCCTGCACGACCCGCGTGCCCTTCCCCACAGCAGTAGGTAGCACTCCAGTCACCTTGGGATCAAGAGTGCCAGAATGCCCGCCTTTCTTGACGCCCAGTATCTTCTGCACATAAGCACTCACTTGATGAGATGTAGGCCCTTTGGGCTTGTCAATGTTGATGATGCCAAGATCAAGAAGCTCCTCAGTACTGCGTTTAGAAGGATCGCAGCCGTACTTCTCAGAAGTCTCGCTTGCTCGTTTTATAAGTATCTTACGCCCTGCCTTCTCAAAAGGCAAAAGATTTTCAGTCATGGGTATCACTCAACAAAAAACAACAACACCCTGTTTAAATAAGTTTTCATAGTAGCAGATCCAGGGCGCTGCCTCAAGACCGTCTGTGCCCCGTGAGCGAGCTGCTGCTGTAGCAAAGCGGAGGCAGTTGCTCGCGTGGCCAGGCGGAGCTTTTGCGAAGCGTAGCGAAGCAAAAGCGGAGTAG
>JBHPEY010000073.1:0-2447 GCA_042576705.1 Nanobdellota archaeon
CCAGGTATCCTTGCCAGAATCAACTATGGTCGCGCTTGTAGCATCTGATCCAGACTCTACACCATCGACATAGACAACTGCAGTCGTAGCATTACTTGTGAAAGCGATATGATGCCAACCGGTCGTGGAAAGGGCTGCAGAGCAGGCATTTGTCTGCGCCCAAGTCACTCCATCTCCTGCCCACAGGCACACGGTATTATCACTATAGACTGCGAAAGCATATCCTGATTTTCCAGCGACATCATGGTTCGATATCACGAAATCATAAGTGCCTAAAGAGGCCACATTCACCCATGCTGTCAGTGTGATCAATGCAGGAGTCAGGTTCCCGCTGCTTAAGCTGATGTAATTGGATACGCCATCAAACTCATAAGCCCCGAACCCGTCATGCCCGCCAGATGATTTCCAGGTGGCTCCTGAAACACTGCCGTGATTGCTGTTATTGCTATAATCCTTCACCCACGAGCTTTCATTACCCCCAGTGCCCTCAAACGGCATGTTCAGCACAGCAAACGAAGTGCCGTTCAGGAACCAGTTCGTGACATTAGTGACGTTATTCCCATCAGCATCCGAAACATTCCAGTACACTGTCAGGTTCTCATTAGTATAGTTAGTTCCATAAGTGGAGTTCAATGTCACATTGAAAGCAAGTGGAGCATCATTAGGCACCTCAACCACAGTCAAAGTATTGCTGCAGTTCTCAACACCATCCTCTGTACCATCATTAGGAGTGACACATGCGAACCACTGATCCCCGACAGAAGTCTCACTGGAGTCTATCCTGTCTGTCCTGTTCTGGTAAAGCAGCGTGATCTGGTCTAAAGACAATGTACGGTTGTATATCCTGACATCATCAATCGCGCCGTCGAAATAAGCGTCATAATACTCCCTATAGCCTATATGCAGGTCTGCAGTGCTTGCAGGGATTGCGGTCATCGATGAATCTGATGTATAGGAAACACCATCCCTGAAGAAAGTGACGGTTGTTCCGCTGACAACAACAACTATATGATGCCAATCTGTGTCCTCAGCAGCCGATGTAGACCTTCCATAGTCCCCTCCTGATGTAGTGATCTGGTACTCGTCCGGTGAATCTGCCCAATATATTGAGAATCCTGTTCCTGAATCCCATGCACCTGTCTTTTTCTCTATGAGTGCCCTGTCCTGGCTTGCAGCCGAGAATTTGGTCCACATAGATATAGTGAAGTTATCATGCAGGGCAAGCGCGGCATCATCACTGATATTTATGTATTCTGATGCAGCAAACTCATACGCTCCGAACCCATCCTGCCCCCCGCTAGAGTTCCATCCAGCGCTGACAACCTCACCGTGATGTGAAAGATTCGAATAATCCTTCGCCCACGACGATTCATTCCCACCGGTAGCCTCAAATGGCATGTTCAAGATCATTATCGATGTCCCATTCACATACCAGTTGGTCACATTGGTCACATTGTCCCCGTCAGAATCAGACACGCTCCAGTACACAGTGAGATCCTCATTGGAATAATTAGTGTCATAAGTGGAATTCAGCACGACACCACTCACCTCAGGCACTGCATTCACGATCGTCAGGTTATTGCTGCAGTTCTCCAGTCCATCCTCAGTCCCATCATTAGGCGTGACACAAGCCTGCCACACATCACCGACTGAAGTCTCGTTGAAATGTATCATGCCCATCCCATTCTGGAACATCAGCGCGACCTGGTCTGCCGTGAAAGCCCGGTCATAGACCTGGATCTCTGACAATGAGCCATTGAGTGTCTGAGCAGTGGTTCCGCTGACACCACCGACCTCAATCCGTGAACCCGGGCCGAGAACGCTCTGATTTACTGCAAAGTCTGTCCAGCTCTGGTTCAATGTTCCGTTGATATAGTATCTTGCGACGCTGGCATTCTCAAGGACAACTGTGACATGGGTCCAGACCCCAACCGGTACTGGTGTTGTGAAAGTCTTTGCATAGAAACCACTATCATACCACTGGAGCCTGTCATCAAATACCCCTAACAGCAGGTCTGTACCATATCCTATCCTGAGTATGGCTCCAATGCGTGTGCTGTTTATATATGTCCATGCAGAGACAGTCAGGGTGGTGGTGTTCATGCGCGGTATGAGTGTTATGTTGCCGAATCTTATGAGGTCATCATAGGTCGTAGCACCATCAAACATGTATGCGCCCCTGCCATCATGACCGCCATTGGGGAAGTATTTTGGATAATCACCTTCCAGGTGGACTGTTCCATTGACAAATCCCGCATAGTTCTTTGTGAAAGAACTGGTGCTGCCTCCCTCGAAAGGAGCATTGAGTATCGCAAACGACGTCCCATTCAGATACCAGTTAGTCACATTGGTCACATTATCCCCATCAGAATCAGACGCATTGAAATAAACAGTAAGATTCTCAGTAGTATAATTAGTGGCGTAGGTGCTGTTAAGCACCACGTCAC
>JBHPEY010000074.1:0-2354 GCA_042576705.1 Nanobdellota archaeon
ACCGTAGTCGATGAGGTGTGGAAAGCATGTATCACGCCTAATGATGGATATGGGGATGGGACTGAGGTCTGCAGCAATGAGCTCACCATCATCGGGTCTGAGCTCTCCAATATACAGGTCGATCCTCTTGATGCATGGGTGGTGAATGACACTATCAAGTTTGAGTGCGAGGTCAACAGCGAGATAGAGCTCGTGAACGGCAGCCTGTGGCATAACTACACAGGCACATGGAACATGAGCAGTAACATATCATTGAGCGGGAACTCTACCGCGTATGAGTTCAATGAGAGTGGATTTGACATTGAGAAGACATTCGTGTGGGCATGCGAAGCATGCAATGGGATGTTCTGCGACATGAGAGGGAACAGGACGCTCACCATAGACATCACAAAGCCAGGCATAGAGTTCGTGGACCCCACATTCGAGAACAATGAGTGGAATACCACTTACTTCGACGACATGTATGTCAATGTCTCTACAACCGACACGAACAACCATTCAGTGATCGTTGACTGGAACAGAAGCCTTATCGGCTGGTGGAGGATGGAGCAGGGCAATGGCACCTATTTCGAGGACAGCTCTACATACGGACATCCTGGAACCTGCGCTGGCGAGCATTGCCCAGAGGTGTGGACCGGAGCACGAGGAAAGGCGTATAATTTCGACGGTGTGGATGATGCTGTCAATATCAGTTATGTCTACGGAGGCGGAGACGTGACAGTCGCAGCATGGTTCAAGATAGGTAATCTCAATCACATAGACAACCCTATCATTGACAAGAGCTATGGCTTCTTCATGTTAACTGTGCACGATTACGAAGACGGGCCGAAAAATCTAGTGTTGAGGATACACAACGGCACTCACTCCCTGTATTCCCGAGCATACAGTTCAATATACGAAGATGTCTGGTATTATGGTCTGGGTACTGTAGATTCTGTCAACAAGTACTTCAGCATATATCTGAATGGAGTGTTGTATCAGAACCTGTCATATGTCGGCCCCCTCGTGACTGGCTCCTCTTTGGTCACTCTTGGATCATTCGCCGGGGGCGTTGAGGGTCTATATACAAATGCCACAATAGATGAAGTCATGTTCTGGAACAGGGTGTTGACGCCTCAGGAGATCAATGCATCATACCAGGCAGGCCTCTATAATTACGAGAAGAACTTCACAGACCTGGGTCCAGGTGTCTATAACTATACTGCGTATGCCTACGACATGGCAGGCAACCTGAACCAGACAGAGTACAGGAACTTCACAGTGAACCGGCTGCCTAATGTATCTGATGTCGTGCTGAGCAGTGACAGCGGGTATGATTTCGATACTGACAACCTCACAGTGACTTATGACAGCGCTGATGGGGACAATGACACTGTGAAGAACATCACTAACTGGTATGTGAACGGGACGTCGATAATGGTGCTGAACATGCCGTTTGAGGCCAGCACTTCTTATAATGAGAGCAGCTGGACTAAGGATTATAGTAATAATAGCAACCATGGGAATGTAAGTGGTGCGGAGTGGCTTCCGAACGGCGGTAATGATGGATTCGGAGCCTATGATTTCGTGAATGCTGATAATGATTACATCGATTCCACTGTCTTTGATGTCGGTGATGACTTCACTGTGGTCATGTGGCTTGATGCGGACCAGACCAATGACGGCAGGGCTTTTGTCGGCAAGCATGATGCTGGTGGCAATAACCAGTTCGTGTTCGGCTATTTTAATGGCGGCTATGAGGTGAATATCCGAAGCAGCATCGATCAGGTCGGAACAAAGGTCACTGGTTGGCAGCATCTTGCGGTCGTCGGCAGGGCAATAGGCGCTTCGGATACCAATGTGACTGTGTATAGGAATGGCACGTCAATCGGCAGTTTCAACCTGACCATGAGGATGGCTGATCTTGCAGTCGGCAAGCCATGGACTATCGGCCAGGACTGGGATAGTGCATCTTCCAGGACAGACTTCTTTGATGGCAGGATCGCTGATGTCAGGATATACAACAGGAGCCTGAGTGCTGAACAGGTGCAGCTGCTGTACCAGGGCAGTACAGACATGATACATTACAATGAGACACTGACTAATGAAAGCTGGATGGCATGCATCACACCTAATGATGGCAAAGAGGATGGGATCGAGGTGTGCAGCAATGCTCTGGATATAATCGATTACAATGACGCACCTATCGCTTTCGATGTCGTCCTGAACAGCACGTACGGCACCAACTTCACTACAGAGAACCTGACAGTGTACTGGAACGTGTCTGACTTTGAGGGTGAGACTGTCAGGAACATCACCAACTGGTATGTGAACGGTACATCGATCATGGTGCTGAACATGCCATTTGAGGCGGG
>JBHPEY010000075.1:0-2297 GCA_042576705.1 Nanobdellota archaeon
GATGTATGAGATGAGGAAAAAATGACAGGCACAATACACGCAAGCGAAGTAAGGCATACAGCCATCCCCACCTATGTCCTGGGCAAGTTCATCATAGCTGGCGAGCATGCACGCGGCGAGTATGACATCCCATTTGCAGTCACAGAGAGACCATTGATACCCTCGGTCAACCGCGGCAGGAAGGTCACGAACATGTGCGGAGGGATATACACAAAGATAACCAAAGACGAGATGACCCGGGCGCCATTGTTTGTCACTGGTTCCCCGGCTGAAGCAGGACGGCTTGAGAGATTCATACAGGACAATACTGATGAGCTGAAGGCTGCGGCAGACTCGACGACAAGATATGGACACGTCACCAGCGTGGAGACCAAAGTGGTTGATTCAGACATCTACCTCAGGATAGGCATGGACTGCGGCGATGCTGCAGGCCACAACATGACAACAAAGGCAGCGAGCGCGCTTGCAGACCGACTGATAGAACGATTCCCTGGTGCTGTCGATCTTGTCACATTAAGCAGCAACTACTGCACTGACAAGAAACCTGCACGCGTGAACCTGGACAAAGGACGCGGAAAACGTGTCGAGGCTTATGCGACAATATCTGAGGACATACTCGAACAGCATCTCAAGACAGACGGTGCAAAGCTTGAAGAGCTGAACCAAAAGAAGAACATAACCGGATCAAGGATTGCAGGATCCATGGCGCGGAATGCGCATCACGCTAACATTGTCGCGGCATTGTACCTGGCAACAGGCCAGGACATAGCGAATGTTGTTGAGGGTTCTCTTGGAGAGACCTATGTCGAACGTTCAGGGGACAATATCGTGTTCGGTGTGAGGCTGCCTTCACTGATTGTCGGGACTGTAGGCGGCGGGACCCTGCTTCCGTATGCCCAGGAAAACCTCCTGCTGATGGGGTGCCAGGGTGCGGGTGAGCCTATCGGGTCAAACTCTAAGAAGCTTGCTGAGATCATCGGTGCTGCAGTGCTGGCAGGGGAGCTTTCTCTCATGGCAGCGCTTACAAATAACCATGAGCTGCTGAAATCGCATGTGCGGTATGAGCGGTAGGGTCTGAAGCGTTCTTGGCAGGTGCAGATAAATACGGGACAGATAGTCTTACGAAAGGTTTAAATATTAGTTATGAATATATATTCATTATGGTAAGACCAAGAAGATGTAGGTTTGTGCAGGGCGAACCTGAAGTGTCATACTTCAAGCCGAAAGGAGTACCAATGCGCGAGCTTGAGGAAGTAGAGGTATGTGTTGATGAGTTTGAGGCTTTGCGGCTCAAGGACCATGAACAGCTTGACCAGAACTCTGCTGCTGAGAAGATGGGCGTATCACAACCTACTTTCCATCGGCTCTATTCAGAAGCGCGTCGGAAGGTTGCGAAGGGCCTTGTCGAGGGTCTTGCCATAAAGATTGTCGGTGGTGTCTATCAGGTGCGCGGCAAGGGCCAGTGTGGCAGCCGTGGCAAAGGCAAGGGTAGAGGCTGCAGGCAGGGGCGTAATGCCCGGGGGTAAATAAGATGCCAGGATACGATAGGAAAGGTCCAAGGGGTGAAGGCCCTTTGACAGGTAAAGGTTTCGGAGCATGCGGCGGGAACAAGCCGATGATTGGCTTCTGTAGAAGACATATGAATCGTTTCAGGTCAGGACTCAGGCAGACCAGCAAGGAAGAGGAGAAAGCTGTGCTTGAGAACGAGCTCAAGGAGATGGATGCAGAACGGCAGGAGATTGAAAAAAGGCTGAAAGAGATCCAGAATTCATAAAATTTAAGAATACAAAAACAGCTGAAACTACCGAAAGCTTTAAAAGTTATATAAAAGGACTTGATTAGAACTGATTAGGTGCTAGATATATGAAAAAACTACCGATACTGCTGTTTGTTTTTGTGTTCATGTTTTCGGTAGTCGTCAGCGCGCAGGAGACTGCTGCTGTGCCAACACTTTATACAACATCATCTGATGTCGATCTTGCTTTCTTCTATGGGCAGGGATGCCCGCACTGTGCAGCAGAGGAAGCGTTCCTTGAGGAGATGCAGAAGAAATATCCCACGCTGAAGATTGAGTCTTTTGAGGTCTATTCCAATAATGAGAACCGGGAAAAGCTCCAGCACATGGCTGAGGCGTTCGGCGGGGAGATCGGAGGGGTGCCTACTACCTTCATCAACAGCAAGATGATCACCGGCTTCTCTGATGCTATCGGTCGGGGTATTGAGCAGGACATACGTTATTGCATCGAGTATGGCTGCCAGAGCTGCCTGCCTGAGAAAGTGCTGGCCAATCATTCATG
>JBHPEY010000076.1:0-2237 GCA_042576705.1 Nanobdellota archaeon
AATGAATCTCAACCTTCTGATCCATTTATTGACATAATAATCTCTAATGAATCCTGTGATGTTCCTAATTATGATTCTGGCTGTTCCATATTAAGTTCTGGAAGAAGATCTCTTAACATGAGTGATTCCACGTTACAGAATGAGATGAGTAAAGTATTGGTCAGGGGGCAAGATTTAAGTTTTGTTATGGGAGATTATAATACTAATGTTACGATAATATATGTGAATACTGATTTGTTAGCTAGCGGTCCAACAAATGGTTTGTTTGATACAGAACCTGAAAATGTTACAGGTGGTAAAAGGTGGAGATTTGGAAGTGAAGGTCCACAAATTTATGAAAAAACAATTGTTTCAATGCCACTTTCAGTAGAATTACTAGGAGTTGAAGACATTTCAATTGAATTTGACAGTCTATATGAAGATGAATTTAATGGTACTGTTTGGAATGATGGCGACGATCTTCCTGAAGATTATCAAGATTACGGTCCTGAGTATTTTGATGCTAATAATAATTCATTAACAATACCTTGTATGTCAAACAATTCAGATATGGCTTCTGGTGTTTGTTATTTGGATAACATGACTGGTTTTATATGGGTAAATGTTCCGCACTTCTCAGGTGTTGCTCCTCAAATACATGGACAATCAGAAACATTGTTTGAGAACGCAACAATCACAAAGAGTGTTGTTTCTTCACCAGTCACTGTCGGAGGTATTGCTCAGTTCACGATCAATGTCACCAACACAGGAACGGCTAATCTGACAGGAGTAGAGGTTAGTGATGATTATAATGTAAGTCACTTGAATTATTCTGGTTTCAGTTCTGCTTCGCCAAACATAGCGATCAGTACTATTAATTATACTGCGGGAGAGGTGGATTGGAACTTTAATCTGACAGTGGGCAGCTCTCTTGCTTTGACTGTGAATTTCACGACGCTTCAGGAAGGGAACACGACTAATTTCGCTAATGTATTGAACAGCACGTATGATGATCTGGATGTTGATTCTGATTGGGTTTTGATAACTGCTGCTGCTCCTGATGTCGTCAACCTGACATTCACAAAGACTGCTGTGCAGTCCAGTGTTGAGAATGGTGATACTGCTCAGTTCATCCTGAATGTCACGAATGTTGGTGGTGTGAATGTCACAGGTTATGTGTTGATGGATGATTATAACACCACACTGCTGAACTACAGCGGTGCGAGTATTACTGAGGATACTGTGAATTATTCTGAGGGTGAGCTTGATTGGGAGTTTGACCTGAATATCAGCGAGTCTTTTGTTGTCACAGTAAATTTCACGACCTTGACTATCGGCAATACGACCAATTCTGCTGAAGTGGTGAATGAGAGTGATGATACTATTGCTTCTGATACTGCTGATCTTGAGATAACCGCTCCTGCGGCTTCTCCTGGTCTCAACCTTACTTTCTCGAAGACTGCTGTAGAGTCGAGTGTCGAGAATGGTGATATTGCTCAGTTTATCTTGAATGTAACTAATATTGGTAGTGAGAACGCGACTGATTTTTTTGTAGGGGATTTTTACAATACATCTTTCTTGGATTATTCTTGGTCGAACGTCTCATATGATGAGTTCAATGATACTGAGGGAGAGATATGGTGGGAATTCAGTCTGACCACTGGTTCGACCTTTTCTATCCTGGTCAATTTCTCGACCCTGACTACTGGTAATACTACTAACGAGGCCCTGGTTGAGAACTCTACGATGGCTACTTTGTATACTGATGATGCAGACCTTGAGATTACTGCTGCGGCAGCTCCTCCTTCTGGAGGACTTGTCGGGGATTTCTATTTTGAATTCAACGGCACAGTGTATAATTCAGACGGGACGCAGGTCTTGTCTGGTGTGAATGTCAGTATAGAGATTCATAACTACAGTCTTGAAGAGAGACCTCCTATCTATACATATAACACGACGTCGAACGGCACTGGGTGGTACAACCAGACCCTACCTGGTTTCAACAGTTGGACTGCTACTTACACTCCGGGTTTTGCCTTGGAGAATAGTACGCATATGTTCATTTCCAAGCCTATGCCTCTTCTATATTATCCGGAAATTGAGCCTCTCAGCCCGTTGGATGTTTATCTTCAGGAGGCTACCAGGCTGAATATCACTGTGGTGAATGAGTCGGGCGGCGCTGTGAATTTTAATTATCAGGTCAAGGATTCATTAGAGATTATTATGTCAATAAATGGATCAGAAGGTTGAGATTCATT
>JBHPEY010000077.1:0-2127 GCA_042576705.1 Nanobdellota archaeon
ACAAGGACTGTGACTGACTTCGGGTTCCGGCATTCCCTTACGAATGTCATCTCCTCGTCGCCTACCTTTGATTCCTCTACAACTCCGGATTTTCCGAGGTCTTTTGTTGAGAGATCAGACAGGTTTGTTACAATAGATGCGCCTGTTGCTTTTGCTAGCTTTTCCATGTCGGATTTCTTGACTCTTCGGCATGCGTAGATGCCTTCCTTTGAGAGGTAGTGCTGGGCCAGATCATCTATTCCTTTCTGGCAGAATATTACGTTGGCGCCTGCTGATTTTAGCTTCACTACCATGTCTTTTAGGGTCTTCTCTTCCATGTCCAGGAATTTCTGGAGCTGGTTCGGGTCTGTTATCTGGATCTTTGCGTCTATCTCTGTGTTCTTGATCTCTAAGGCTGAGTCTACCAGTGCGATCTTTGCTTCTGTGATCTGCCTTGGCATGCCAGAGTGGACCTTTTCCTTGTCTAATACTATTCCTTTGATAAGCTCTGTGTCCTCTACACTGCCGCCCACCTTTTTTTCGATCTTTATGTCTTCGGTATCTATGAATAGGTTGTCGTCAAACATCTCTGATACGTTCTTGACTGCTGTCACTGTTATGTCTGCAAGGAGTTCTTTTGAGGATTCTGCGCCTTTGCCTGTCATAGCTGTCATGGCTATCTTCTTCAGGGTAGATGTGTCTTTCATTGAGACTGGTTCTGCCATTCCATTGAGTATGTCTTGTGCTTTGTCTGCTGCGATTCTATATCCTTTGGCTATTACAGTCGGGTGGATCTCCTGCTCCAGGAGGTCTTCTGATTTCTTTAGGAGCTCTCCTGCCAGGACTACTGCTGTTGTTGTGCCATCGCCTACTTCGTCTTCCTGGGTCTTGGCTACCTCTACTATCATCTTTGCTGCAGGGTGCTCTATCTGCATTTCCTCTAATATGGTTACGCCGTCGTTTGTTATTGTGACGTCTCCCAGGGAGTCTACTATCATCTTGTCCATACCTTTTGGGCCTAATGTGGTTCTTACTGTTTCGGCTACCAGTTTGGCTGCCATTATGTTGTTCTTTTGTGCGTTCCGTCCGGTGGAGCGCTGGGTGCCTTCCGGCAGGATGAATATCGGTTGCATTTCTCTTGTCATTTTGTTTTTACCTCGTGATTATACGTTCTGGAAACTGGTGTTTTAGAAGCCCAGAAGTGCTTATTCCCCCATTTAAATAGGTAAAAGTTAATTATTGGTGGTATATAAAGGTTTCGGTTGTTTGATTGGTGGTTTTAGGCAAGAATGAGCGTGCTGAAAAACCGCGAACATGCTCCCACCACGCACCAGGCCGCTGCAGACTCTTTGACTATCGTTCTGGCCGAAGGCCTCCCCCTTCTATATCGTTCATTTACCTGAAACGCCGGCGCCAGTACTACTTCATGGGACGCGCCGCCCACAAGCCTCTCCTCCGCTTTTGCTGCGCTTCACTACGCAAAAGCTACGGCCAGCCCCGCGAACCGTTGCTTACGCTAACGCTGCAGCAACAGCTCGCTCTCGAGGCACGGACGGTCTTGTGGGCGGCGCTATTCATACTTGACTGTTTATTATCAAAACATTTATAATAAAAAACCCTATTTAAAAGGGTCATGGACCTTATGGCTCGTAAGAAGGTACGTGAAAAGAAGAGGCTTGAATCTATCAAGGATAAGCTTGAGAGTGAGAATCTTCTTCGGAAGGTTGAGAAGTCTGATAATCCTTATTCCCGTGTCTTTGTGGTCATCGCGATCTTTGTGACTGTTGTGGTCTTCGGTTATCTTGTGTACAATTCAGAGATACTTGTGAAAGAGGGATGCGGGCTCATGCCTGGGTTGAACTGTGAGAATGTGCGGATAACTGGTGAGAGCATCAGCTTTGAGGTGCATAACCTGCTGAAAGAAGCCATGAATGTGACTGTGCAGATCGAGAACTGCCCGCACATCGTCACCAACTACATACGGCCCAACACAAAGGAAGATTATGTGTTCAACTGCGGCACTGCAGAGAAGGCTGTCGACCGGGAGCTTCGGTTCACTTATGTCGGTTATTCAGAGCTGCCGCATGACAAGACAGGAAAGCTCACTGGAAGGGCAATAGAATAAAAAGAGGTCGGAATGGTCCTTGA